>JBBDMZ010000049.1:0-9918 GCA_040877955.1 Dehalococcoidia bacterium
GGGGGGCCGCGCGCTCCGGGGGCAGGGGGGTGACCGCCTACCAGCCACCCCTCCCCCTCCCCACCGCCCAGGACATGGCCGACCTCCCCGCCCTCTCCGACTGGGAAGAGCTCGCCTGGGACTACGAACGCCTCGCCACCACCGGGAAGAAGCACCCCATGGCCCTCGTCCGCCCCCTCTTGCACGAAGGTGTGATCACCACACATCACCTCGGCGGCCCCCTCAACCCCAACCGCCTCCCCCAGGACGCCACCATCGAGATCGCCGGCATGATCGTCACCCGCCAGCGCCCCGCCACCGCCAGCGGCGTCATGTTCATGCTCCTCGAAGACGAGTTCGGCCTCGCCAACATCGTCGTCTACACCCCGCTGCAGGAACGCCAGCGCGAGCTCGTCCGCGCCACGCCATTCGTCATCATCAAAGGCAAAGTCGACAACGTGAAAAGCGGCTTCCCCAACATCATCGCCACCAGCTTCCGCCCCTGCCCCCTCCCCGGCCACATCGAAGCCCCCACCGCCCACAACTTCGGCTAACGCGGCACGCCACTCGCGACTCCCCCTCTCCGCGGGCGCGCGGAGAGGGGGCTGGGGGGTGAGGAACTACCCCGCCGCCGCCCCAAACTGCGACGCGAGCTCCCCGCTCGCCATCGCCAGCGTCATCTCGTAGATCGGCCCCGCCGCTGCGTCGCGCTGCTCCTGGTACGCCCCCAGCGCCTCGTCCGCCGGCCGCGACCCCGAGAGCGCCTCGTCGAGCGCCGTCGCCAGCAACTCCGCATCGCGGAAGGCGTCCGTGATCCCGAAGCCCGTCACCGGGTCCTTCATGTATCCGGCATCGCCCACCAGCGCCCAGCCATCGCCCCACGGCTTGCGGAAGAAGTTGGGCACGTCGGCGGAGCCCATCCAGCGCTCCTCGCGTTTGCCCCCGCGAAGCCGCGCCGCAAACTCTGGCGCCCCATCGACGATCTGCATGAAGACCCCGTCGATGTCCGCGCGGTACTCCTTGAAGCCGTCGATCGCGCGCCCGGCGGCGACACAGAGCTGGTCGTCGTTCGTGGGGAACGCGAGCACCCCGCCCAGGTCGGAGATGTGGATCTCGGCGCCGTCGGTGGGCACGCCGCTCCAGTACGAGTAGTAGGCGCCGGTGAGCGCCTCGCGCTCACGGTACTTCGGCGCCTTCACGGCCTTCGCCACCAGCGAGTGGTGGCTGTCGGCCCCCACCACATAGCGCGCCTCCTCCGTCGCTCGTTCGCCGCCGCGGGAGTGCCCCGCGATCCCCGTGACGCGCTCGCCGTCCATCAGCACCTCGTCCACGGTGAACGCTTCGCGCATCTCGACCCCCGCCTCCACGGCCGCGTCGACGAGGATCTTGTCGAGCAGGTACCGTCGCGGGCAGTAGGCCACGCCCTCCATCGGCGGGATCGGCAGCGCCACCCCGCCCGCGGACACGCTGAACTTCGTGATTGGCGGCACGTTCGTCGCGAGGAGCGTGTCCAGCACACCCCACCGCTCCAGGGCCTGCACTCCCGGCGGGTGGATGTAGTGCGTCGAGAGCTTGTCGCTCGGGAACGTGGCCTTGTCGACCATCAGCACGCGGTGTCCCTCGCGTGCCAGCAACATCGCTGTCGGTGAGCCGGCGCAGCGCGCACCCACCACAATGACGTCGTACATCGTGCCTCCACGCGCTCGCGGCTCGTCGGCGCAGCCGCAGTGTTCGAGCCCGGCACGGGCAAGTCAATGGCGCGAATGCGAGCTCGTTTGTCAAGTCCCCGCTCGAGGGCGCGTGCCGAGCTACTCAGCGATGCGACTGGCCCATCGTCGCCCGGCCATGAACGCGCTCCCAGCCCCGCACCATGAGCATCCCCTCCAGCTCAGCACGGTACTGATGCCCCGCCGCATCAGGATGCACCAGGTCGGCCGCACTGAGGCTGCCGCGCGTGTCCATCGGGTCGTCGAGTCCCCCGTACTCGACGTGCAGCGAGGCGCAGAGCCTCCGTAGACCGCCGTCGACCTGTCTCCAGGCGTCGTTGCTGCGCCGCTCCATCCGGCCGCCGATCTCCACCCCATGCGACGCCAGTGGCCCGCGCACCACGAGCACGATGTCTTCGCGCACGACGATGGCGCGCAGGCATGCCTCCACCGTTGAGAGCACGGACTCGGGGGTGAAGTGCGTGTCCCCTCCGATGGCCCGCACGGTCCATCGCCGGGCGAGTTGGAACAACCGCCGCCGCGTGAACGTGGGGTTCCCACCGACTCGCAGGCCGAAGTCGGAAACGGCCTTGCCCACCGGGCCCAGCAACCGCCTCAGGCGCAACGGCACCGACGGATACGTGAACCAGAATGCGTTCACCATGAAGAACACGACCTCGGGCTCGTGCTCGCCGAGCCAGCCCTCGACCAGGCCCGGCAGCCGCTTCGAGGGCCAGATCGTGCGAACCGTGAGCTGCGGGTCCACGCCCGTCTCGCTCGCGAAGACCGCCGCCGAGAGCCAGGCCGACCGCTCCCGCTCGGGCACATTCGAGTCCATGTCCGTGCTGTTCCCCAACCGCAGGATCCTCACCGGCTCCGCCGTCCGCGGCGTTCCCGTCTCCGAATCGCTATCCAGAAACGCCCTCCCGCACCTGCGACCACGCCCGCACCAGCAGCTCTCCCTCGATTTCCCCCCGGCGGCGGTGCGTCTGCGCCGTCGCATGGATCGAATCGCCCTGGAGCTCAGTTGCCTGCGGGACGTCCTGTCCGCTGTACGGCACGTGCAGCCGCGTGCAGACCTCGCTCAGCCTTCGGCTGACGTCGACGAAGCGCGCCTCACTCCGTCGCGCCGGTGCTCCGCCGATCGCCATGTCGAACGAGGTCATCGAGCCCCGCAGCGCCACCCCCATGTGCTCGTGCGCCAGCACAACGCGGAGCACCGCGTCCATCCGTTCCGCCACCTGCGCGGGAGTGAAATGCGGGTCGCCCCCAACGGTCCGCACGAGCTGGCGCCGCGCCGCCTGCCACGCCCGGTTTCGCGCAAACATCTCCACCTCGCCCAACCTGATTCCTGCCCTCGATGCGGACCGACCCATCGGGCCTAGCCTGCGCTTCAACTTCGCAGGCACCGACTCATACGTGAACCAGAACGCGTTGATGACCACCAGCACCAGGTCCGGCTCATACTCGCGCAGCCACTTCTCCACCAGCCCCGGAATCTGCTCCGACGGCCACATCATCCGCGTCACCAGCTCGACAGGCTCCCCGCTCGCCGCCTCCAGGATCGCGTTCGCCACCGCGGACGACTTCAGTTCCTCGGGGACGCTCTCCGTGGTGTCGTTGCTGTTTCCCAGCCGCAACAGCTTCATGCTTCGAAGGTACTCCCGCCTCCCCATGCGGGCGACCCGGCCTCGACGGAGTGCCGCACATCGAGCCTTGAGCCGTCGACAATCGCGAGCCGAGCCTCGAAAATCCGCCAATGCCTGACTCCACCCCCAAAGAGATCCTTCGCCGGCTCATCAACCTCGTCGAGGCGGTGCGCCTCCGGTGACAACCCCGGATTCTCTCTGGGACACAGCTCCGTTTCCAGAGGTGACCGCTGCCCAGGCCGAGGAGATCTGCGACCGGCACGATCTCGGACGCCTTCACCTGGAAACGATCACGCCCAAGGGCGACGTCAACGCCATCTTCGCTCTCGGGCCGGATCTCATCCTTCGCGTCTCAAAGGACATTCCAGAAGCGATTCGCGGGACGATGTCCGAGCACATTGCTGCGCCCGCGGCGCGCCGCGCTGGCGTTCGTACACCGCGACTGATCGCGTTCGACAACTCGCGGGAGATTCTCAGCACCCCCTACACGATCTATGAGCGGGTCAATGGGATCGACCTCACACGAATCGATGTCTCAGCACACGAGCTCCCTCACGTTTGGCGCCAGGTCGGTCGTCAACTGTCCCGACTCCACCACGGGGTCGTGGACGTCGATGATCCGCAGCATCTTCTGCGGGACACGTCACGGCCCGACCCCGAAGCGATCCTTGAAGCCGCGGACTTTCTGAGTGAAGACCACAAGCGGTGGTTCCGACGCTGCTTCGATCGTCTCCGTCCCGCGGTCGAGAACGCTTCGTCGTTTCGTCGCTTGACGCATGGTGACGCGCAATCCAGCAACGTCCTGATCCGCGATCACGAGTTCGTCGCGCTGATCGATTGGGGCGGCGCTGGCTGGTGTGACGGGACCATTGACTTTTACAGCATGCCCGCACGCGTTCTTCCGTACGCGGTCGACGGTTACCGCGAGGAAGCACCGTTCGATGACGACGAAACCGCCGAAGCCCGGATCCTCTTTGACCAACTCGGCGCGGCGATCTCGATGTGGAACGGCGAGTCAACCCCACGGGGGCAAGGACGACCGAACACGCGCAGGCAGATCGAGATACTGGCCTTCTACGCGTCGGATCTCCCAGCGACGTGGCGGCGGTGGATCGGATAATGCCGAAGCCTCCCCTCACCTGCTCATACTGTCGGGCCTGGAGGGTCTAAAGCTCGGAGTAGGTGGCGCCTGCCTGCATCAACTCCTCGGGCACGCTCGTCACCATATCGTTGCTGTTCCCCAGCCGCAGCACCTTCATCCCCGCGAAGGTACGCCCCTCGTCCGCTGGGATCGACCGGCTGCCGTCGGCCGTGAGCCGTCGGCCATCAGTCTCCCGATGGGCCCCGACCAGTCTCCCGACAGCGTCAGGCATGCGACCCAATCGACAATCGGCAATCGACAATCGACAATCCGCCCATGCCCGACATGACCCCGCAGGCCATCCTCCGCCGCAACCTCGTCTCCATGCACGACCTCCTCGACAAAGCCGTCGACGGCATGACCGCCGACCACTTCAACTTCCGCCCGCGGGAGGGCGGCGTGAGCGCCTTCTTCAGCCTCTGGCACTACGTCCGCACCGAGGACAACATCGTGAACTTCGTCGTCCAGCGAGAGCCCACCGTCTGGCTCAAGGGCGAATGGGACCAGCGCTTCGGCCTCCACCGCACCGGCCAGGGCACCGGCCTCACCGCCGAGGAGGCAAACGCCGTCCGCATCGCCGACGTCCCCGCCTGGCACGACTACCAGCAGCAGGTCTGGAAGGCGACCGACGACTACCTCGCCTCCATGTCCCCCGAGGAGTTCGAATCCCGCCGCGTCACGATCAAGCCCGTGGGCGAGATGTCCCTCTGGGACGGCCTCTACGGCATGTGCCTCAGCCACGGCTACCGCCACGTCGGCGAAATCGAATACGTCCGCGGCGTCCAGGGCCTCGGCGGCCTCACGATCTAACGCGCGAGAACCGAACTCCCCTCTCCCTCTGGGAGAGGGGCCGGGGGTGAGGGAAAAGACGGCCGCTGCGCCCTACGAGCCCGACGAGGTCTTGAGAGCACACCCAGGAGCCCCCCGCGTTAGCGAGGGGTGAGCGCTCACCCGCGAAATACGCGCCGCCAAATGGAGCCCCGAGCGTTAGCTCGGGGATATCGCACCCGCGAAAGGGCCCCGCCCTCCTACCCCTCCACCACCCGCCTCCCCACCACCACGTAGTCGTACCGCCGCACGAAACCCATCCGCCGGTACACCGGCGCGCCCATCTCCGAGGCCTCCAGGCACGCCGCCCTCGCGCCCAGCTCCCGTCCCACGTCCACCGTCGCCGCCGTGATCGCCGCCCCGTACCCCCGCTGCCGGGCGGACGGCGGCACGTATACGTTGTGCACACCAACGACCCCGTCCCGCACCACCGCCATCGACCGCGCGACCGGCGCCCCGTCAGCGCTCCCCACCAACAGGACGTGCCCCTCCATCCGCATCGCCGTCCGCGTCATCGCCGCCTGGAACCAGGACTCGGCATGCTCCTCGGCCTCTAGCTCGACGTACGCCCGCACTTCCTCCTCCGTCTCCACCTGCCGCACCTCCAACCGGGGGATGCCCTCCCATCGCTCCGGCAGCGGGTCCATCGACATCGCCGGTTCGACCCACCAGCGGCTGTATCCGCTCACCTCGGCCGCCGCCAGCATGGGCGCATCGTCCTTGCTCCGCAGATCCAGCCGAATCGACGTCACACCATGCTGTTCGAACCACTCCTCGGCGCGCACCAGCGCGTCCACCACGTTCTCCGGCTCCCGCCTCAGCACTCCGATGTTCGACCGCCCGTCCGGCAGGCCCGAGTACATCAGCGACCACGGCCCGATCTCCGCGGACGCGGCCCCCTCCGCCAGCGTACCCACCCGCCGCAGTGCGTAGCTGTAGTTCGCATGCATCTCCGCCTCGCTCACCATCGGCCCATCGTACTTGTAGGCCCCCCATGGGCGTCAGGAACGCCTACGATTACCTCTTGGCGCCCTCGGCGGCATCTTGCAACCGTGCCCACGCTCCATCCGCCCTCTAGAAAGCTTGGCGCTCTTGGCGTCTTGGCGGTGAACCCGCTGGCCGCATCCCGCATAATGGGCCACATCAGGAGGCGCCCATGGAAGACCCCAAGCCTGAGTCCATCAAGAAGATGTGGAACTACGCCGAGAAGTTCGCGGAGAAGTCCGGCACCCACCTCCACCCCGACCGTGCGATCACGGAGGGCGTCGTCCTCGGCCTCGCCTCCAACATCGACAACTTCGGGCGGCCCCTTTGCCCCTGCAACTTCTATCCCACCAAGGACGAGAACGGGGACTGGCCCGACGACCTCTACCTCCCGCGCGAAGAGGAGGTGAAGCGCCGCACCTGGATCTGCGCCTGCGACGAGATGCAGATCTATAAGTACTGCCACTGCCTCCTTTTCGTGAACGAGGAGGGCATGCCCATCACCGAGCACCTCCCCGAGGGCCACGAAGGCCGCGAAATCTACGGCGTCGTCCCCGATCCCACGCCCGACCAGGGCCGCGCCCTCGCCAAAGCCCTCGCAAAGAAGGAAGAAGCGCAGGAGTGAACGTCGCTCCAGGGCCTGCAGGGCCTGTGACGGTTCCGCAACGTCCATCGTGATCGCTCCCAGTCCACCCGCCGTACGTTGCCAATGAGATCCACTGGAGGAACCTCTATGGCACTTCGCAAGCTTTCCGTCCTCATCGCATCAGGCGCGTTTGCCGTCGCCGCCATCGGTCCGGTTGGCGCAGAGGGCAACGGGCTCTCCGGAGACCACACCCCGTCAGCAAGTTGCTGGGGCATCGTCAGCGGCCAGCGGGCAAGCACGGAGCACGACATCGGAGAACACGCCCGCGCCAGCGAACGTGAACAGCCGCGCATGGGCCTCGGCAACACTGCCGCCCTCTTCGGACTCTCGGTGCCTGAGCTCGGGACGTTCCTCGCCTCGGTCGATGGCATCGACGCCACCTCCTGTACGGGAACCTAGACCCCTTTCCCACGGCTGCACCTCCGCTCGATGTAGGCTTCGCTTGCGTCGGGCGGGAGGGGCAGCTCATGAACACCTATCAGCGCTACCTCATCGAAGAGTTCGCCGACGACTACCACGAACGCACGATGTCCCGGCGCGACCTGCTCAAGCGCGCGGTCCTCATCATGGGCAGCGTACCCGCCGGGCTCTCCGCCCTCGCCGCTGTCGGCTGCGGCGGCGACGACGATGACGACACAGAGGAGGCGACGCAGGCCCTCGGCTCGCCAACGACGCCGGCAACCCCCGAAGGCTCAGCGACACCGTCCGCGTCGCCCACGAATGCCGGCGCCGGAGTGGTCACGGTCGAAGAGGGGGACTTCAGCTTCCAGGGGCCGGCTTCAGACCTTTTCGGCTACCTCGCTCGACCCGGCAACGACGCCGTCCATCCCCGCATCCTCGTCATCCACGAGAACCGCGGCCTGAACGAGCACACCAAGGACATCGCCCGCCGCTACGCCACCGAGGGATTCATCGCGCTCGCCGTCGACCTTTGCTCCCGCAACGGCGGCTCCACCACGGACACCGCCCGCAACACGGGCTTCCTCGGCAGCGCCGACCCCGACGACCTCGTCGCCGACATGCTCGCCTACGTCGACCACTTGCAGGGACTCGAAGGCGTACAGGCGGACGGCATCGGCGTCACGGGCTTCTGCTTCGGCGGCGGATACACCTTCGAGACCGCTGTCGCCAGCCCGGAGGTGAAGGCCGCCGTCCCCTACTACGGCACCGCCCGCAACGTCCTCTCCGAGCTCGCGACCACACAGGCCGCCATCCTCGTCATGTACGGCGCAAACGACTCCCGCATCACCAGCGAGGCCGAGCAGGTCCGCGCCGAGCTCGAGAAATCAGGCCGCCCCTTCGGCATCGAGATCTACCCCGGCGCGAACCACGCCTTCTTCAACGACACCGGCAGCAACTACAACCAGGCCGCCGCCGAGGACGCCTGGACCAAGACCCTCGCCTGGTTCCGCGACCACCTCTAACCACCACACCCGCGATCAGAGCCGCGACTGACAAGGAGCGGGCGCGTGCTCGTCCCCCCAACGTCGCGCCGTCCCTACAGTCGTCCGACTGCCTCATCCCTTCGCAATCCAGGCACGCATCTTGTAGCGAACGGAATCCCAGCGCGCGCGTCAGCAAGCGTTCGATGGCGCTCCGGTGATCGACGCCAGCGGTCAACGATTACCTAACCACCACACCCGCGATCAGAGCCGCGACTGACAAGGAGCGGGCGCGTGCTCGTCCCCCCAACGTCGCGCCGTCCCTACAGTCGTCCGACTGCCTCATCCCTTCGCAATCCAGGCACGCATCTTGTAGCGAACGGAATCCCAGCGCGCGCGTCAGCAAGCGTGCGATGGCGCTCCGGCGATCGACGCCGACAGTCAGCGATGACCTCTAACCACCACACCCGCGATCAGGGCCGCGACTGACAAGGAGCAGGCGCGTGCTCGTCCCCCTGACATCGCGCCGTCCCTGCAGTCGTCCGGCTGCCTCATCCCTTCGCAATCCAGGCACGCGTCGCTCTGCCACTTAGTCGTCACGAGCGAACCGACTATCCCGCGCGGCGCCGCTCGTGGCGCGTCGCGTGTTCTTCCTTCGCGCGGTACAGGGCCTCGTCCGCCGCGTGAAGCAGCTCCTCCACATCCATCCCCGGCACCCAGAACGCGAGCCCCGCGGAGCCCCCGAGCCTGACATCCGCGCCCGCCTCCACCACGAACGGCGCACTCTCGATCGCGTCCTCGAACGCGAATGCGACGGTGTGGCCCTCGCCCTCCGTCAGCCCCGGCAACAGCACCGCGAACTCGTCGCCACCGTTCCGCGCCACCACCCGGCCCGCCGCAGCCGCCTTCAGCGCGGCCGCCGCGATCCGGATCGCGAGATCGCCCGCCGCGTGGCCCAGCGTGTCGTTAATTCGCTTGAAGTCATTCAGGTCGATGACCACCACGCCGAGCGTCGACCCCTCCGCCTCGGCCTCGCGGATCGCCCGCGCCAGGGCCGCGTGGAAGTACCGGCGGTTGTAGAGCCCCGTCAATTCGTCCCGGATGGCCATCTCGTGCAGCTTCGCCGCCCACTCGCCGTCGCGCTTGCGCTGCATGCGGCGCGGTATCTGCGCCACCACCGTCGTCAGCGCGCACATTCCAAAGTACAGCGCCACGAACGCCCAGTACCACGCACCCGACCCCGTCTCCCACGCCACGAAAGACACCCCGAGCACCAGCGCGGCAAACGCCAGGCACACACCCCGCGCCAACCAAAGCTCGCGCGCCGTATATGTCGGCTGCTCGATCTCGACCTCGATGCTCCTGTCCACGACCCCACTCCCTACGAGATCAAGATCGGCACGAGCAAGAGAATCCCGCAGTCCCAGCGCGAGCATGCGATGTCGCTCCCACGAACACTCGGGCGGAGTGCCCACAGATCTCCCCCCTCCCAGCGCGAGCATCAGCGAGCATGCGATGCCGCTCCCACGAAGACTCGGGCGGAGTGACCACAGATCTCCCCCTCCCAGCGCGAGCATCAGCGAGCATGCGATGTCGCTCCCAC
>JBBDMZ010000049.1:10018-14927 GCA_040877955.1 Dehalococcoidia bacterium
CGCTCCCACGAACACTCGGGCGGAGTGACCACAGATCTCCCCTCCCAGCGCGAGCATCAGCGAGCGTGCGATGTCGCTCCCACGAACACTCGGGCGGAGTGACCACAGATCTCCCCGTCCCAGCGCGAGCATCAGCGAGCATGCGATGTAACGAGCGCCCCGCCACGTTCCCCCCAGCACTGAGCACTAAGCACTGAGCACCGAGCACTGAGCACTCGCTACGCCGCGCGATTCGCCGCCTCGACCGCCTTGCGCGCCGCGTCCGCCAGCTCGCTCGCACGAATGACTGGAACCCCGGAATCCTCGAGCAGCTTCTCGCCCTCCGCCAGGTTCGTACCCACCAGCCGCATGACCACGGGCACGCCGATGTCCATCTGCTTGTGCGCGTCGATCACGCCCTGGGCGATGATGTCAACCCGCGCCATCCCACCGAAGATGTTCACGAGGATTGCCTTCACGTTCTTGTCCTCGAGGATCACCTTGAGCGCGTTCACCACGCGTTGCGGGTCGTTCACCGTGCCGATGTCGAGGAAGTTCGCCGGCTCGCCGCCCGCCAGCTTGATCGTGTCCATCGTCGCCATCGCCAGTCCCGCGCCGTTCACCACACAGCCGATGTTGCCGTCCAGCTTGATGAAGTTCGCCACCCCAAGATCCTGCGCCAGCACCTCCAGGGGGTCCTCTTCATCCTTGTCGCGCAGCGCCTCCAGGTCCTTGTGGCGGAACAACGCGTTGTCGTCGATGTTCACCTTGCCGTCGAGCGCCAGCACCTTGCCGTCCTCGGTCACCACCAGTGGGTTGACCTCGACCATGCTCGCGTCCACTGCCTCGAACGTCTTCGAAAGTCCCGCCAGCAGCGCGCCGAATTGCGTGCCCTGTTCGCCCATGAGCCCCAGCCGCTCCGCCACCACGCGCCCCACGTATGGCTCGTAGCCCACCACCGGGCTGATCGGCAGCCGCACGATCGCCTCCGGGTTGTTGTGCGCGACCACCTCGATCTCCTGTCCGCCCTCCGTCGACGCCAGGATCAGCGGCGAAGCGGTCCCCCCATCCACGATGATCGAGAGGTAGTACTCCTTCGCCACCGCCGACTGCTCCTCGACCAGCACGTTCTTCACGAGCTTGCCTTCCGGCCCCGTCTGGATAGACACCAGGTACTTCCCGAGGATGTTCGCGGCCTCGCGCTCCGCCTCCTCCGCGCTGCTTGCCAGCCGCACGCCGCCCACGCGCTCGCCCTTCACCTGCCCCGAGTTCGCGCCGGCGTCCGTCGTCAGCTTGTGGAACATCGCCTCAGTCTCACCCTGGGCGACGAGGCGCCCCTTGCCCCTCCCGCCCGCGTGGATCTGCGCCTTCACCACCACCTTGCCGCCCAGTTCCTCCGCGATCTTGCGCGCCTCCGCCGGGCTCGCTGCCACGCGCCCACGCGGCACCGGCACCCCATGCTTCGCGAACAGTTCCTTGGCCTGGTACTCGTGGATCTTCACGCACAACTCCCCGGACGTATGTCCCCGAATCCTACATTCGCCCCCAACTACCCGCGAACATCGCATGTACTCCCCTCTCCCTCTGGGAGAGGGGTCGGGGGTGAGGGCGCGCTCGCCCTCAGCCTCAGACCTTCGCGGCCCCCAGCCGCTCGAACGCCGGCTCCCGCCGCTCCATGAGCGCCCGCGCGCCCTCCGTCGCATCCGGCGATGCCACCGCCTTCCACTGCGCCACCTCCGCCTCACGCATCGCCTCGTCGATGCCCTTGCCCATCGCCGCATACACCAGCCGCTTCGTCTCCGCGATCGCCTTGGGCGCCGAGTTGGCCGCGATCTTGCGCACGTAGTCCTTCGCCGTCGCCAGCAGCTCGTCCGGTTCCACGAGGTGCTCGACCAGCCCGTACTCCAGGGCCTGCGACGCCGACACCCGGTCGCTCGTCCACAACAGGTCGAAGGCGCGTCCCGGTCCCACCAGCCGCGACAGGATCCAGCTCGACCCATGCTCCGAAATCAGCCCGCGCTTCAAGAACACCGTCACGAAGCTCGCGTTCGTCGACGCGATGCGCACGTCCGCCATCAGGGCCAGCATCAGCCCGCCGCCCGCGGCCACGCCGTTCACGGCTGCCACGATCGGCTTCGGCACCTTATAGAAGTACGTCCACATGCCGGGCGTCTCGTCCGTCGCCGACTCCCTCCGGCTCCCTGTGTTCCCGGACGCCTCCGCCATCGTCACGTCCACCAGCGCCTGCGAGTCCAGCCCCGAGCAGAACCCTCGTCCCGCGCCCGTGATCACGATGCCCACCACCCGCGGGTCCGCCGCCGCTTCGTCGATCGCCCGCCGTATCTCGGCCATCATCGGGTAGGTCACCGCGTTCAGCTTCTCCGGCCGGTTCAGCCGTATCACCGCCACCGGGTCCTCAATCTCGACCTCGATGTCCGCGTAGTCACTCATGGCGCACCTCCCGTAGTTCTGCGGCGAACGCTAGCACAATCCCAAGGTCGCAAGTCCAACGTCGAAAGTCCAAGCCGCACCGCCTTGGACTTTGGACCATCGGCTTTGGACTCAGGACAATCTCAAGGTCGCAAGTCCAATGTCGAAGTCCAAAATCCCCGTCGCCTTGGACTTTGGACTATCGGCTTTGGACTTCGCCCCTCAGTCCCCAGTCCCCAGTCCTGTACACTCGATCCCGGAGAGGTGCCCGAGTGGTTTAAGGGATCCGTCTTGAAAACGCACAACCGGGCGTCTCAGCCTGTGTCCGGTAGTACGTTTAGGTTCGAGAGCGAGGGCACGGTGTCTAGATCCGTCGCCAGAAGTACGTGCTAGACCGCCCCGGTTACTAGACCTGTTGCTAGACCTCGCAAGGCGATGGCCTCACCGGCCCGCCGCAGTCCAGTGATCGTCCCAGGGAACGCACGCAAAGGCATGCCCTTACCAACTTTGGCTGTCCTCGCGCACTACCGTTGGTGGTTGGTGATGCGGTTACTGTGAATGCGTCTTTATAGTTGCCAGTTGTATGACTCGTCGTCCATCATAGGATGGCATCGGGTGCGTCACCAAACTGCGGAAGGGCGTGTGGCTAGCCTCATCGCCCCGGCCAGTGCAGCAGCTGCCCAGGGCAGCCGCTCGCACCCAACCAGGCAAGGAGGAACGATGAATCTCGAGGATTATTTCCGGAGGGTTGACTTCCGATCGGCGCGTGAGAAGCGGCGTAAGCGCCAGGAGCGGTTGGCAGCAGAACAGGCGGCCAAGTGACCGCATCCAGCGACCGCATTTTGAAGCAGCACCTCTACTGGCTGCTGACGCACGACGTCGAGTTCCTGAACCGGTACGCCAAGTTCGTCCGGGCGGATCGCATCGACGCGCCCGAGGAGAAGTGGCTCAGCCAGAACGCAGTCGAGCACTGGAACAAGTACCGCGCGCCCCTCAGTGAGGACGCGCTCACCATCCTCCTCGCGGAGAAGGTCCGGCTCTCAAGCGACAAGCAGTTCGACCCCGACATCGTCGAGAGCCTCTTCTACGCCGACGCTCCAGAGGACTCCGTCCGGCTCTTCATCAGCGACTACGCCCACGACTACTTCCGCAAGGAGGACAGCCTCTACACCGTCGGCGAATTCGCCGACCTGGTGCGGGCGGGCAAGATGGACGACGCCGTCGAGGTGCTGAGCGCCGGCGTCACTCAGCTCACGGCGCTCGTGGATGTGGATGATGGCGTCGACGTTATGGACGCCAAGACCGTGTTGGCCGACATCAAGGCCCTGTTTTCCGACGACGGGACAGCCATTCCGACGGCGATCGATTTGCTGGACTCGCTCATGGTGGGTGGCTTGCGGCCGGGCGAGCTCGGAGTGTTCCTCGCACCTCCCGGGCACGGCAAGTCCCAGTGGCTCGTCCACGTCGCGAGGGCAGCCTGGGAGATCGGGATCAATATCGTCTACTTCTCGTTCGAGATGAGCGCCGAGCGGGTCGCAGCACGGTTCTACGCGGGCACCGTCGGCATCGACAGCGATCAGCTGGCCATGAACACAAAGAAAGCCCTCAAGACCTTCAACAAGCTCGTCGCCGCTGGCGACTACGGCTCGCTCCGTATCAAGCGCTACCCGGACAAGGGCGCGACCTGTCGCGACATGACTGCCTACCTCGAGGACCGCAGGGCCCAGGGCTTTCCGGTCGACCTTGTCATCGTCGACTACGGCGACATCGTCGCGCCCTCCACCAAGCACATCGATCGCAGGGAAGCGCAGGCAGAGGTCTACCTCGAAATGCGGCGGATGGCGGAGGAACTGGGAGTCCCCGTTTGGACCGCCTCACAGGCGAACCGCGCCGCGCTCCGCCGGAATGTAGTCACCATCGAGCACATTGCAGACAGCTTCGACAAGGCCAAGATCGCTGACTACATCTTCGCCTTCTCCCAGACCAACGAAGAGAAGAGGGAAAAGGTCGGCCGTGTGTTCGTCGCCAAGTGTCGCAACAACGCGGACGGCCGCGAGGTCTACGTCCGCTACAATTTCGCCCTTTCGACATTCGAGGAGGTGCCCGAGGAAGAAGTAGACCAGATAGTTGGGACCAAGCAGCGCACGATGGTGCAGGAGGCTGCATGAGCGGAGAGCGTACGGCTGAGGCGGACGATGCGATTGTCGTCACGGATCTGTTGAACTGGCAGATCGCCCGTTTCGCGGGCGTGTGGCCGTTTGGCTGTGATCGGCTCCCGAGATGGCAAGCTCAACACCGTCCTGCCAAGTGCCAAAGGCCCGTGCGACGGCCCGATAGGATGGATGCGGAGGGACCAGATCCTTCCGCATGATGGGTCGGTCGAGCTCGGCTGCCAGCCATCGGATCGCCGAAAGGATCTGGTGCGGATCACGGCGAACCCTGTACCTCCGTTTCGGATTTCCGACATCTCCTCGCGCCCAGCTGTTGCCGATCATATCGT
>JBBDMZ010000050.1:0-14409 GCA_040877955.1 Dehalococcoidia bacterium
ACGACCGCGGACGAGATCTGCAGGAACTCAACTGTATTCATGACCTCTCCGGTGAAACCGAGGGAACGGTGGGTTGTGTGCGAAGCGGGATTTTACCGGAAGAGGGCTGGTTCCGCGAACGGACTGGACCAACCCGCCAGGGGGCGCAGAGATTGTCAGGCGTCGGCGAGATGTCCGCGATGGACATCGCATGCCAGGGCACATCGCAGGCTCGCTGACGCTCGCGCTGGGACTGGGCCTACAGGGAAGCGGCCTGACATCGCGGCCGGCACGAACGTGGGTAGCGTGAGGCGGATCACGATTCTCCCCCAAAGGTAGGAGATCTCCGGCGCCAAATGTCGGTCGTGACGGATTGCCGAGGAGGCGCAACATGCCGATAACCAAAACAAGCGAGAAGTCGCACACCGAGGACCTGGAGATGAGCACACAAACTGCAAACGTCGTGACCACGAGCCACCACTTCCACCACTGGCGCATCGAAGAGGCCAATGGGCCCCGGAGCGTTGGCACCTGCAAATACTGCGGGGCCGAGAAGCAGTTCAAGAACTGGCTGGAAGACTCGGACTTCATCACGAACGAAGAGCACCGCAGCACCGCTGCGGCCGCGTAGCTTTCCGCCTTCCGTAGCGCCATTCGCGCCCGTTGCCGGCAGCGATGTGCGCTCGTACGAAGTGCCCCGCCTCTGGGAGAGCGGGGCACTTTGGTGTCCGCGGATGCGGATGGCTGAGTGATACACTGAGGGAGCCATGGTGACTGCTTCTTCGGCCCCGCCCGTGATGCTGCAGAGCGGGGACCGCATGACCCGCATCGAGTTCCACCGCCGCTATTGTGAGCTGCCGGATATCCGCGCGCAGCTCATCGAGGGAGTTGTCTACCTGTCGTCTCCACTTCGGGCCAACTTCCATGGTGATCAGCACGCCCTTGTGCTGGCGTGGCTTGGCGTGTACTGGGAGGCGAACCCCGAGACAGTGCGCGTCTCAGACAACGCATCGGTGTTTCTTGATGCCGACAACGAGCCCCAGCCTGACGCATCGCTGCGCTACATCCGAGGACAAACGAGCCTGACCGAGGGAGGATATATCGCCGGTGCGCCGGAGCTGATCGTCGAGGTGGCGGCGAGCTCGGTGTCGATCGACCTCCACGACAAGCTGAACGCCTACCGCCGCAACGGCGTGCGCGAGTACATCGTCTGGCGCGTGCTCGACCAGGCGATCGACTGGTTCCGGCTGCACGAGGGAGCGTTCGACCGAGTGGAGCCAGACGAGCAGGGTCTCATCGGGAGCGAGGCCTTTCCGGGGCTGAGGCTGAACGTCGCCGCGATGCTCGCGGAGGATGTCGCTGGAGTGCTGAAGACACAGCGCGACGGCTAAGCACGCGATCCGGTGCGGTAGGCCGCTCGACCGCGCCGCCCGACATCGCATGCTCGTTGACACTCGCGCTGGGACTGACTTCTGAGGGGAGCCAACGGGCCGTAAACGCGGCTGTCGAGGTGAGACGGCCATCGCAGGCTCGTTGACACTCGCGCTGGGACTGACTCCTCAGGGACCAAACGGGCCGTAAACGCGGCTGTCGAGGTGCGACGGCCATCGCATGCTCGTTGACACTCGCGCTGGGACTGACTTCTGAGGGGAGCAAACGGGCCGCAAACGCGGCTGTCGAGGTACGCCGGCCATCGCACGCTCGTTGACACTCGCGCTGGGACTGCCGTCAGGCGTGGCCGGAGTGACCGCCGCCGAGGAAGCGCGGGCGGTGCTGGAAGAGCCAGGGGACAAACAGCAGGGCTCCGATGACGAGCACCGACGCCCAGATGAGGCCCACGCTGAGCCAGAGCCAGGTGGCGAGGATCCCGAACACCATGAGGGCGGCGAAGAGCAGGAAGATCGTGAGCACGGGATAACGTTCTAGCATGGAGGACTACTCCCCGAAAGACTCCGTCCATCGTCTGCCGCCGCCTTGCCCACGGCGAGGTGCTGCCTTACATGCCGCCCGTGCTCAGTCGCAATCCACGGCCGAGACGAGGTTGCCCTCCTCGCGATGGCTGCAGAGGCGCTCGCCGGTGCTTACTTCCAGGCGGCCGTTGGACGCCTCGCGGACTGCGAAGCGGTCGAGGTTTCGCTCGCCCGGCGTGTCGAGACGCACCCCCAGCCCGTCGTAGACCGCGCCGTTGCAGTTCTCGCGCAGGATGATGCCGAGGCTGCGGCCCTGCGGGCTCATGGCTGCCTGGTACCGGGTCACGAGTTGTTCGCGGTCCGGGTCCCGCGGGGAGAGGGCGAGCGCGCGGCAGCGGCGGCCCTGGTTCGCGCGATTGGCTGCGTCCAGGTCGTCAAGCGCGAAGAACTCGCCTTCCCGCGAGCGGACCACGAAGAAGTTGAACTCGCCGTTGTAGGTGATGGAGCCTGGTGCGTAGGCGTCCGCATCCTCGAGCTGGACCTTGCCCGAATCGGCGCCGGATTCGAGGAAGACGGCGGCGCACACCCCCCCGAGGATGACCGCGACGACGACTGCAACCAGGGCCGCGCACCCGAGCAGCACCGGCGGGCGGGAGGGCACATCACCGCGCGTGTAGCCAATTGGTCCGCTCGCGCCGTTGCCTTTGGCGGACGTCACGGTGCGCGCGTTCCGGCGACGACCGTGCCCTCGACCATAGCCGTGCGCGCGAAGGTGGCCCGGTCGGGGTCACCTTCGAGGAGCCGGGCGACGGCCGCCCGGAGCGCGGCTTCGAATCCGTCTCCCGGCGCGACCTCATGTACCAGGCCCCAGCGACGGGCGTCATCGCTCGTGATCGGATCGCCCGTGAGGATCATGCGCGCGGCGATGCCCGGCGGGACGGTGCGTGGGAGCGTCTGGGTGCCACCCGCGCTGGGGATGTAGCCGAGCGTGACCTCCGGGAGGGCGAACTGCGTGCCCTCGGCGGCGATGCGGTAGTCGCAGCACAGCGGCAGCTCGAGCCCGGCGCCGTAGCAGTAGCCGTGCATGGCCGCCATGGTGATGCAGCGGTGGCCGAGGAGCAGCCCCCAGACATCGCGTTCGTGACGGGCTCGACGCGCTTCGATGACAGAGCGGGCCGTGCCGAACTCGGAGATGTCGGCGCCGGCACTGAAGGTTCGGCCTTCGCCCCGGAAGAGGATGAGGCGCACGTCCGGGTTGTCGCGGCACGCTTCGAGGTA
The DNA here is from genome assembly GCA_040877955.1 of Dehalococcoidia bacterium. Lineage (GTDB taxonomy): Bacteria > Chloroflexota > Dehalococcoidia > Tepidiformales > Tepidiformaceae > JBBDMZ01. Next base: position 3,168 of record JBBDMZ010000050.1, read on the forward strand.
CGTCCAGAGCAGATCGCGCATCTCCAGGTTGATGGCGTTGAGCTGCTCCGGGCGGTTGAGCGTGATGGTCGCCACGCCGCGTGCGTCGACCTCGAAGCGGACGGGTTCCATGGCGGCATGATAGCCGGTGGTGGCTTGGGACGGACTCGGTGTTGAACGCTTCTAGCCGGATCGAGGCCCGGCGGCGTCCATCTGTCCATGGAATTGGCTTCCGGCCGCTTGAGGCTCGCCGTGAACCTGTTCGATTATGAGTTGGCAGATCTGCATAGACGGCGTCAGGAGAATGGGCGCCGGGCCAAGATTCATGATCTCAAGCGCGATATGGCCATCGAATCCCGCATGGATTGTGGGGGCGGTGAAGTGGACCAGGAGGCCATACCGCGCCAAGGAGCTCTTTCCCTCAACTCGTGCTGCCAGGCACCCCTTGGCCCTGGCGTCCGCCGAGACATCCTCGGGGAGCGGCAACGTCACCCCTTCTTCGGTAAGTCCAAGGACGAACATTGCGGGTGACAGTTTGAAGCCCTCCACTGGAATTGCCTGTTCACGGTAGAGCCGTTGGAGAGTGCGGACCGCGCTCCCTATCGTGGGGTCAATCACAACGCTGAGATCTTGCTCCGGTATCCTGAGCGTCGAGCTGAGGCGCAAATTCACTGCCGTGCGGTCAAAGGGTCTGGTCGGAGTTTCGACTGACGGCACACGGGGAGACGGCTCGGGAGTGAGAATCAGTCGTCCATCATCCAGTGCTTCGAAGATGGATGTGTCGCTCAGAATCATCCGACTCTTGACTCCCCTACGCGGGCGCTTCCTGCAGTTGGCTACCCCTTACGGTGACTTCTCGGCCCGCCCCGTGCACTTCCCCAGGGAGCTCGACGAGCCAGAGGTCGCCCTTCGAACCCAGCAGACGCACGGTGATCGTCCCTCGGTGCTCGCCAGTGGGAGTCAGCCGGCTCGCTGGCACAACCACAGCGACCTCTTTTCCCGTGCAGTCCGTGAATGTGAGCAGGCGTTCGGCTTGGAACAACCCATCATCAAGCTGTCCGTGAAGCTTGGCAGTTTCCAAAGGAGGCCTCCTCTTCATGTACTTATACAGGAGCCACCATGGAATTGGGAATCTGCTATCTCCAATACGCGGTTGTTTGGACACTGTCGCACCGGCCTTGTGTGGCTTGGCGCTGACCCTGCGGGGGAGGAAGAACTGCATTCCTTCGCTACAGGTCGAGGCTGCTGAGGAAGTCGAGCATGAGGCGGTTGGTCTCGTCGGGGCGCTCCTGTTGGGTCCAGTGGGAGCAGTTGCGCACCATCTCTGTGCTGAGGTTGGGCATGAACTGGCCCATGCCGGCCGCCATCTCCGGCCGGAGGATGCGGTCGTGCTCGGCCGTGATCATGAGGGCTGGCTTGTCGATCACAAGGCCTGCTGGCCGGTCGACCTCGTCGGCGTTGAGGTCGGCGGCGCGGTACCAGTTGAAGCCGCCGCGGATGCCGGTGCGCTCGAACGCCTCCGCGTAGACATCGAGCTCCGCGGACGTGAGGAACGTGTCGGGGGGCGCGATGTTCGTCCAGCAGCCGCTACCGTCTCCGCCGACAGTGGCGAACGTCCAGAGGTCTTCGCACCGGGTATAGGGCATGAAGGTCTTGGCCAGATTGGTGCGGACGTTGGCTTCGAACTCGCGCTCGGCGGCTTCGGTGAGGAAGTAGCGCATGTAGAAGGTGCGATCGGTGAGCCCGAAGGCGTCGCGCACGACTTCCGTGGTGCGTGCGTTCGAAGGCGGGGAGTACGGAGTGTTGAGCCCGATGAGCCCCGCCACGCGGTCCGGGTAACGGAGGGCGAACTGCCAGAGGGCGGCGCCGCCCCAGTCGTGTCCGGCAACCACCGCACGCTCGAGTCCAAGGGTGTCCATCAGGCCGGCAATGTCGGCGCAGACCGCCTTCATCGTGTACTCGCGGGGATCGGCGGGGGCGTCGGTACCGCCATAGCCGCGCATGTCGGGGGCGATGGCACGGTAGCCGGCGGCGGCGAGGGCGGGAAGCTGATGGCGCCAGGAATACCAGAGCTCGGGCCAGCCGTGGAGCATGATTACGGGGAAACCATCGCCCATCTCGGCGATGTGCATGCGGATGCCGTTGGTGGAGATCGTGGAGTGGCGCGGCTCTGTGGTCATGGGCCGGGATGATACGCGAGGCGGGCTCCGGAAACGTGAAAAGTGTTACCAGATGTCCACCGCACCCGTAACGCGCGCGGGGGACGTGGGGTAGTTGTAGATGAAACCGGCTGTATGCCGGTTGGCGAGATGAAAAGCAGCTTCCCCTGCTTCCTGGAGGCCGTGGAATTCCCCCACGGCCTCCCTTCTTATTCCCCAATTCTCGATTGCGCGACGATCTGGTGGCAGACGCCGCAAGGGAATTGCGAATCCGTAAATTCTGCGCGGACGGGGCCTCCAAGGTATTGGCACAGTCGATAGATCCATCCATCATCCCTCACGCTCAACTCGAGCCGCTCTCCGGCCGCCCATCGCCGGATCGATCGAGCTGATGGGGGACACCCGCTGACTCCGGGTCCATCGGCGCCAAACAGGAGAGGAACCTGATGCGTACCACTGCGAGGAGGAGCGGCACGCTCCTCAAGATTGGGACGGCGTTTATCGCGCTGTCCGTGATGCTGCTGGGCGGCCTGAACGCTGTCAGCCCGGATACCGCCAACGCTGACCCGCCCGAAGACCGGGGCAACGGCACCAAAGAGGTCAGTGAAAAGGTCAGAAACGGCAAGGCCCCGCTCCGCCTGAGGGACGAGCGCGGCGCGCCCGTCAAAGTGATCGGTGACGACAAACCGGTGAGCGTGGGCAGCGTCAAATACTGGCTCGCGCTCGACGACACGGTGGGCTTCTACCTCAAGAAGTACCAGCTCCGGGCTCAGAGCGACGGTACCGAGATCTGGGTCGCACTGAATCTCGACTTTCCCAGGGGCGACTGTCGCAACGACGGCGTCCGCAACGTCGTCACGGAAGAGCAGCTCGACTACTTGGTGGAGCAATTCGACGAGAACATTCGGCCCGTCGACACCGCCTGGTTCGGCGAGCCCGACGTTCGCGACGGCGCCGACGCGCAACTGCCTGTGGTGCTCCCACAGAGCTTCGCCAAGGGCAACAACTCCTACTTCGACGCCGGTGGCCGCGAGGTCGTCCTCGTCGATAACGTCCGCGACGACAATTACTACGACACGGACAACGAGAACTCGCTCTCATACATCGCCGGGTTCTTCACGACGGCGATGCCCTTCTATCACGACCGCAACGTGATCACCATCGACTCCTACGACTGGGCCCACCGCACCGGCGAAAACCCGCCGCACGCCCCCAGCACCGATCCGTGCCTGAACGCGCCCGCGCGTCCGAACCTTTACGAGGGTGTGTTCGCCCACGAGTACCAGCACCTCATCCACAGCGATTTCGACGGGGACGAGTTCAACTGGGTGAATGAGGGACTGTCGGACCTTGCCGAGATCCTGACGGGCTACTCGCATCCCGAGCGTCACATCGACGAGAAGGGCTTTGACAGCCACATCCTCAACTTCCTCGGGTGGGCCAGCGTGTTCCATCCCGAATGGAACACGATCCCGCGGCCGAGCGGCCCCGAGAACAGCCTGACGGTGTGGGAGGACCAGGGACCGCTCGAGATCCTGGCCGACTACGGGCACGCCTACTACTTCATGACCTACCTCCAGAGCCAGGGGTACGACCAGGCATTCTTTACGAACTGGGCGCACAACCCGCTCAATGGCATCGACGGACTGAACGACACCCTGGCCAGCGCGGGGAGCGCGGACACGTTCGCCAGCCTCTTCCTCGACATGGAGACGGCGGCACTCGTTGATGCCTTCGTGGACACGGACGCGATCGTGACGGGCGCGGACCCAGCGGACGTATCGAACGACGGCACGAACTCCACAATCCACTTCACGGACGATGCGTATGCCGGGGCCGGCGCGCCGCCGTGGGGGTCGGACTACATCCCGCTGGGCGCGGGCGGAGACCTGGCGAGCGTGGCCTTCGACGGAGACGACGCCGTTGTGTTTCCGCCCGGCCCGGAGTGGGTCGTCACGGGAGACTATTTCGGGGTGGTGGCCGCAGGAACCTACCCCTCGAACGCGGACCTGAGCATCGCACGGGAGGTGACCCTCGGCGCAGGCAGCGAGCTGTCCTTCAGCCACTACCATGACGCGGAGCTCGCGTGGGACTTCGGGTTCGTCCAGGTCTCCGATGACGGTGGCGCAACCTGGAGCTCGGTGGCCTGCACCGGGACCACGTCAGTTCACGACCCGGACGCCGCTCCAAACATCGTCGATCAGATGCCAGGCTACACGGGCACGGCCGGGACCGAGGCGGCTCCGCTCGCAGCCACTTGTGACATCTCCGCCTACACCGGCGCTGTCCTGATCTCGTTCCGCTTCATGAGCGACGCCTCCGTCGAGCAGGGGGGCTGGTTCGTGAAGGACATCGCGATCGACGGCACGCCCGTCGGTGCGAACGGCGACCTGACCGGCTGGGACAACCAGATGTTCTTCGCCCCGTCGACGCCGCTGGACTTCACCCTGAGGCTGGTGGGCGTGAGCGGTGTCGTTGACGGCTTCGGGCACGTGACGAACGCGACGAGCGTGGTTGTCGTCGACATTCCGCTCGATGCCTTGAACGCCGGAGCTGCCACGGCGGGCGACCTCGCCGCGCTGAGCGCGTCGGGCGAGGTCTTCGCCATCGTCTCGGGTGTTCCCGCGGAGGAGGACAACGGCATCTTCGGGCCGTACAGCCTCCTCGTAAACGGCGACGCGGCGGCGGACGGCGCCATCGCACTGAACCCGTGGTAGCCCTCGTGGGCTAGCGCGGGACCCCTTTCGGACGGCCCCCGGCAAGTTGCCGGGGGCCGTTTCGTACCCGCGGATCTCGTACGCTACGCCCATGGCGTACGGACCGGATGACCTGGAGCCACTCGAGCTGGCGTTGCTTGGCGTGCTGTCCGTGGGATTGCCGCCTTCGCGTTCGGCGGGGGATGACACATTCCGGGTGGACCACGTGACTGCGGTCGTCGCGGGATTGGCCGCCGAGGCGCGGCGGGAGGTCCACCTCCTGCCGGACGGGGTCACCGTGACGCCCGGCTTCCGCGGCATGCTGCGGGACACGATCCTGGCGCTGACGGAGAAGGGGCTCGTGGCGCAACAGCCAGCGGGGATGCCGGCCGCGGCCGGCGGGTTCGAGGCGGGCCTCCAGATCGACCTCGTGAACCCCGACGAGCACCCGGCGCTGCTGGACCGCTACCTGGGACAGCTGTGCATGGAGAAGCTCTTCAACATCCCGGCCGTGTATCCCTACCTGATGGAGCGGTACAGCAGGTCGGGCGAAGTCTGGCGCCGGCTGCGGGACGCCGGGTATCAGCGATGACGAATCAGAGCCGCGACTGACAAGGAGCGGGCGCGTCATGCACTACCTACCCTCGCGGTAGTGCATGGCTGATTGGACTGAGTAGAATCCCGGCCATGCATCGCGATTTGATGGAGTTCGCGGAGGCCGAGGCGCAGCGATTGCAGGTGCCAGGGCTCTCGTTCGGGGTTGTGCACGATGGCCGGGCGCACACGGGCTCGGTGGGTATCACGAACGTGGAGCATCCACTGCCGGTGACGGCCCAGACCGCCTTCCAGATCGGCTCGACTTCCAAGACGGTGACCGCGACGGCGCTGATGCTGTTGCGGGAGCGGGGACTGGTCGACATCGAGGCGCCTGTGAGGCGATATCTGCCCGGGTTCCAGCTGATGTCGGAGGACCACGCGGAGCACGTCACGGTGCGCAACCTCGTGACCCACCACGCCGGCTGGGACGGGGACTACTTCCGCGACACGGGCCGGGGCGACGATGCCATTCGCACGATTGTGGAGAAGCTGGCGAGGTCGCCGCTCTTAGTGCCGCGGGGGAGGGCCTTCTCGTACTGCAACTCGGCCTTCTACGTGCTGGCGCACATCGTCGAGACGCTCGCGGGCATCCCGTTCGAGCGTTTCGTGCGGGAGAACATCTTCGGGCCGCTGGGCATGCAGCAGACCACCTACTTCCCCGAGGACACGCTCACCGGGCGCGTAGCGGCGGGCCACATCGTGACGGCGGGCGGGCCGAAGGTGGCGAGCCCGTGGCCCGTGCCGCGCAGCATCGCGGGTGGCGGGGGCGTCATCTCGACGGTTGACGACCAGCTCCGGTACGCGGCCTCGCACCTCCCGGCGGGTTCGCTCGATGGCGTGGAGCCGGTGCTGAAGCCGGAGTCGGTGGCGTTCATGCAGGCCGAGCTGGCGCCGGCGGGGAGCATGTGCGAGGCCATGGGCGTGTCCTGGATGCTGGACACGATGGGCGGCGAGCGCATCGTGAAGCATGGCGGCGCGACGAACGGGCACATGTCGGCCTTCGAGCTGTTTCCGGCGAGGGGCTACGCCTGCACCGTGCTGACGAACTCGGACGGCGGCCGGGAGGCGCGCGAGACCGTGGCGGCGGCCTGCCGGAAGCACTTCCTCGGGCTGGAACCGGACGCCGTTGTCCCAAGAGCGATAGGCGCCGAGGCGCTCGCCGAGTACGCGGGCACCTATCGCGCGACGCTCGCCACGGTGGAGGTGCGCGTGGCGGGCGATGCGCTCGTCGCCACGGACATCTCGCCGGAGCGGCAGTTCGCGGAGCGGCAGCACAGGCCGCTGCCTGCGTCGCCGGCGACACTGGTATTCACCGAGCGGGATCGCACGGCGGTGATGACCGGGCCGCACGCGGGGGAACGCGTGGAATTCCTTCGAGACGGTGGCGGGAAATTGGAGTGGCTGCGGTGGGATGGGCGGCTCGCACGGCGCCTGTGAACGCCCCCAACGGAGACGGCACTTTGGCATTACGAATGTATTGACATGCCCCTCTCCGGGTGTAGTGTGGAAGGCGAGACCAGCGGCGGAAAACCCGCTCCGGGCTCCCCTGGAGACAATGGATCCGGGGCTCCGGACAAGGGTTCCGCGTTCGCGGATCTAAGGGGGTTAACGAGTATGCGAAGCAAGCTCCATGGCCTCTTTGGAGTATGGATTGTGCAGAAGTAAGGTCCGCATCGAGCGGACCGAGCACAGCCACCAGCCGGGGGCCAATCACACGCTTTCGCCCGGACGCAGCAAGCCACGCACGAAGCTGGCGCGCCCGGATCGCTCCTGAAAGGAGCGGCGATGAAATCGACAACGGCGTCCCGGATGGTTACTCTCCGCGGCTGGCCGCCAGGCCGGTAGCGGAATGAGAAACAACATCAACAGGCCCCAATTCGGGGCCTGTTTTGCGTCGTGGGGCGATCCGCGCGGTTCCCGCCTGGGTCGTGGGGGGTGGGTTGGCTGCTTGCTTACGCGCGCGGCTCGGTCCCGGGGCGAGCCGAGTTCCTGTCCGGCACCGGTTCGGCGAGGAGGCTGACCGCTTGCTTACGCGCGCGGCTCCGTCCCGCGCTTTTCCGGGGTTGCCTGAGCAGGTGGCTCCGAGCCGGGCTCGGGTTGGCTTTCGCTTGAGGGGCGGCCCAGGGCGCGGCTCAGACGCCGCAGCTTGTCGGGATTGCGCTGGATGTAGAAGGCGCTCACGTGCTCGCCATGGAAGCCCAGCAGGATGACGTTCGTTAACCGATCGCTACGCCACGCAGCGATCGCGGGCTGACCGTTGACCTCCACGAGTTCGAAGCGGTCGACCTGTTCCTTCCTTGAGAAGCCGCCAACGAGCTTCGTGATCCGATCCCGTCCCTCGATCACCTTCGTGGCCGCCGCGACCTTCCCCCCACCATCGGAGTAGCCCATGGCGTCCTCGGTGAGGAGGTCCAGGAGGCCCGCCAGGTCGCCGCTGGCCGCGGCCGCGACAAACTGGAGCGTGAGGCGCCGTTGCTCCTCGTCTGCGGGGGCGAATCGCTTCTGGCGCGTGGCGAGGCGCTCGCGGGCGCGCTTGAGCTGCTGGCGGGAGGCGGCCTCGCTCCTGTCGAGGATGCGCGCGATCTCCGCGTGGCTGTAGTCGAAGACGTCGTGCAGGAGCAGGACGGCCCGTTCGACCGGCCCGAGGCTTTCGAGCAGTACGAGAAACGCCATCGAAACCGACTCGCGCAGGTCGATAAGGCCCTCAGGTGCGATGCGCCAGTCGGCCTCGCTCGTGGAAATCGGCTCTGGCAGCCATGGGCCGACGTAGCGCTCCCGCTGCACCCGGGCGGACTTCAGGTGGTCGAGGCAGAGGCGGCTGACGACTGTGACCAGGTAGGAGCGTTCGTTGCGGATCTCCTCGCGGGAAACGTCGCGGTAGCGGAGGTAGGCGTCCTGGACGATGTCCTCGGCCTCGGCGGCGGAGCCGAGCATGCGATAGGCGACTCCGAAGAGAAGGGGCCGTTGCTCCTCGAATGCCTGTGCCTCTGCTTCCAACGCTGGCGCCATGGTGATGCTCGTCATGATCCTACGTCACCTCCGCCGGTTCTCGCCCACGTGCCTCCACGGCTGCGGCGAGCTCACCGGCCGACATGCCGCTCGCAAGCGCGGAGTCGGCCAGCATGCCTACGGGGCCAACCCAGTCGCCTGCGACGAAGAGCCCGGGCGCGCCCGGCACCTCCGGGCGAGGCCGGCCGGGCAGACCACCAGCGGCCGCGGTCACGAAGGCGTTCGTGACCATGAGGTGGGGGACGAAGCGGCGATGCACGAGGAGGTTGCGCCAGCCCGGCTGGAGCGCCTCCATGAGCTGGTCGAGCTCGCGCTCGATGGCGGCGTAGTCGTGAGGCTCGCCGTGGGGGAGATACGTGGCGGCGTGGATGACCGCCCCGCCCTCCGGTGCGAGCTGTGCGGCGGCGGTGTGGACGGACCAATAGAGGGGCCGGTCGATGCCGATGCTGTAGGTCACCTTCGGGACGGGGAGCGAGGAGAGGGCGACGTCGAGGGTGGCCGCCTGCACGGGAGTGGCCGCGCCGGCCCAGCGGGCGAGGGCGGCGCCACCGGCGCCGGCGACCAGCCGCGCGGCCTCCGTCGGACCGAGTGCAAGGATGACCGAGTCGGCGCGGAGCTCGTCGCCGCTGGCGAGCCGCGTACGCCAGCCCTCGGCGTCGGCCGTGACTGAATCGACGCGGGCAGCGGTGTGGACGGTGACGCCCGCCTCCGCCACGCGCAGGCGCAGGGCGTCGACGATGGTCTGCCAGCCGCCGTCGATGTAGCGGACGGGTCGGCGCGAGGCGGCGCGAAGCTGGTCGAGGTGCGCCCCGGCGGAGGCGACTTCGGGGCCGTTCGCGTAGGAGCTGACGCGGAAGAGGGCTTCGGTGAGTTGCCGCAGGCGCGGCGAGTGGATGCTTGTCGCGAGCCAGTCCCGTGCCGTGACGCCATGGAGTAGGGCTGTGTCCATGCGGCCGAGTGAGGCGAAGAAGCGGCCCGCCTCCAGCTTGTCGCGCACGCCCAGGAGACCGGTGGCAAGGAAGGAGGCGCCGCCAAGTGGCAGGCGGTAGCGCTTCCCGCCACGCCAGGCAACTGTGCGGCCTAGCGGTGGGTGCTCGCCGGCGACGGCCACTCCGAGCTCCGCGAGCATCTGTTCCGCCCCTGCGTAGAGGGCGTGGGGGCCGATGTTGAAGAGGAAGCCCTTCTCGTTGGCGGTTGTTGCGCGGCCACCCGGAGCTCCGGCGCGCTCGAGCACGGTTACGTGCGCGCCACTCCTGGCGGCGACCAGCGCTGCGGAGAGGCCGGCAAGGCCGGCGCCGACGACAACGACGTGGGGGCGGTCCGTTCGATCCATCAACTCTTCTGCTCCCGATCGGGTTCTGAGAATGAGACGAGGAAGGGTGCGGCTGCGTGACAGGCGAGGGGGCCGAGGCACGTCGGAAGCCTGATGACTCGGAACTTTACGAATGCAGCCTTTCTGTATCGTATAATTGGAAGCAGGATACGGAGGTAACCACACCAACCCATGAACACCCTCAGGACCACTGTCCTCCTGGCAGCCCTCACCGGCCTGCTGGTCGCGGTCGGTGGTTTCATCGGCGGCATCGGCGGAGCTGCCATCTTCCTCGTCCTCGCCGCGATCATGAACTTCGTGGCGTACTGGTTCAGCGACAAGCTCGCGCTGAAAATGGCAGGGGCGCACGAGGTGACCGAACAGGAGGAGCCGCAGCTCCACGCCATGATCCGGGAAGTCGCGAACCTGTCGAAGATGCCGATGCCCCGCGTGTATGTGATCGACAGCGATTCGCCGAACGCGTTCGCCACCGGCCGCAGCCCGAAGAAGGCAGTGGTCGCGGTGACACGCGGCATCCGGCGGATCCTCACGGAACGCGAGCTCCGTGGCGTCATCGGGCATGAGATGGGGCACGTCAAGAACCGTGACATCCTCACGAGCTCTATCGTCGCCACGATCGCCGGTGCAATCTCGATGATTGCCCAGGTGGTGATGTGGTCGAGCATCTTCGGGCGTCGCGACAACCAGAACCCGATCGTCATGCTGCTCGTCATCCTGGTGGCGCCAATCGCGGCAGCGATGCTGCAGATGGGCATCAGCCGGCAGCGTGAATACGCCGCCGACAAGACGGGCGCGGAGGTCACTCACGACCCGGAGGCGCTTGCCGATGCGCTGGAGAAGCTGAAGCGGGGTGTCGAGAACGTCCCTATGGAGCCTAGCCCGACGCAGGAAGCTGTGTCGGCGCTCTACATCGTGCACCCATTCGCGGGCGGCGGGGTCTCGAAGCTGTTCAGCACGCACCCGCCGCTGGATGACCGCATCAAGAAGCTCCGCGACATGGCTTACGGGCGCCACTAAGCGCTCGACGGCAACGACTCACCAAGGGGGCCGGCGCGATGCCGGCCCCCTGCTGTGCGCAGCGGGCAGCGGGCGTTAGCCCGCTGTACCGAACGCGTCCCGGCCCGCCTGGCCCACCACCAGCTTGGGCCAACCAGGCTCCTACCGTGGGCGGTCAGTACGGCGGGCGTTAGCCCGGCCGCTCTCGGGCCAGTGTGAACCAACTGACACAGGGGTGTTGACTACCGGGAGTTAGATGAACGATGATTCAGTTACTGAACGTTCATTTACTTTTGGACGTCGTAGGAGGACCCCAATGGACCTTATCGACATGGCACGAGCCAACCAGCGGGCCTTCGAGGCCGAGGCCCCCGGGCTCGAGCTTCGGCGCCAGTACCACGAAACCCGCACGATCGAAAGCCTGGAGCGCAAGCTTCGCACCGCGAAGCAGCGGCTGGGCTTTATCAACACCG
>JBBDMZ010000051.1:0-247233 GCA_040877955.1 Dehalococcoidia bacterium
ATCACCACTTCAGCTTGACGGACGACGAAGGATGTCCTGATGGTCGCGCTGGGACTGGGGAGCGGCCATAGCGAGGGCACGATCGCACGCTTCCTGATGGTTGCGCTGGGACTACGTGGTTACCACGAGCTTCTCCAGGCCGCGGAAGCCGGGGACCTTCTTCCAGGTGAGCTCCTGCTCCGCGAGGCGAAGGTTCGGGAACCGGTCGAGGAGGGTGAGGACGCCGATCTGCGTCTCCAGGCGCGCGAGTGGGGCGCCGATGCAATAGCGGCGGCCGCCGCCGAAGGCCACGTGGTCCACATCCTCGCGGGTGATGTCGAAGGCGTGCGGATCTTTGTGCAGGCGCGGGTCGTAGTTGGCGCCGCCGAGCGAGACGGTGATGGAGGTCCCCGTGTGCACTGGGCAGCCCGCGACCTCGCGGTCAGTGTTCGCGATGCGGCCCGAGAACGTGACGGGCCCTTCGAAGCGGAGCATCTCCTCCACGGCGTTGAGGATGCCCTCGGGCTTTTCGCGAAGAAGTTGCACCTGCTCCGGGTGCTGGAGCAGGTTCTTCATGCCGTTCCCGAGGAGGTCAGTCGTGGTCACGTTCCCGGCCGCCAGCAGCAGGCCGATCATCGTCACCACTTCATCGTCATTGAGGAAGTCGCCGTTCTCCTCGGCCCGGATCATGCCCGTGATGAGGTCGTCACGGGGGCTTTCGCGCCGGTCCGCGACGGTGCGCCGGAGGTACGCATTGAGAGCCTCACCCGCGGCCATGGCCTTTGCGCGCGTCTCTTCGCTGGCGAACGGGTCGAACCCGGCGGCGACGCTCTCATCGGTCCACCGCTTGAAGTCGGCCTGGTCCTTGGGGTCCACCCCGAGCATCTCGGCGATGACGATCGTCGGGAACGGCTCGCAGAAGGCCTTCATCAGGTCGAACGACTCCTGGCCGTCCACCTTGTCCAGCATTTCGTTCGCGATCTCGCCGATGCGCTCGCGCATGCGTTCGATGGCGCGTGGCGTGAACGCTTTCGAGACGAGCGCTCGCAGCCGCGTGTGATCTGGTGGGTCGAGGAAGAGCATGCTCGGCTGAGCATCGCGGTCTTCCATGCGCTCGGCTCGCATGCGGGCCGCGAAGCCGCCCTCGCTGGCCTTGCGCGGGTCTACCCACATGTCCCGGTCGTTGAGGACGGCGTGCACGTCCTCAAAGCGCGACACGATGTAACGCTGGAACATCTCGTCGTGGACCACGCGGTCCGATTCCCGCACCTCGTCGAGCAGGCTAAAGGGGTCTTCCTGGTACTTGGGGTTCATCGGCATGAGCTCCATGCCGAGGGGGATGTGCTGCTCCGTGGTCATTGGCGATCTCCGAAGGTGCTTCGCACAAGCATAGGGGAAGTGAGTAACCACTCACAATCAGCCGCGGGTAAACTAACGGGGTGGACGAGGTAGTAACGAAGCTGAGCGAGGTCGAAGTCCTCACGCCCGAGGGTCAGCCCCTTCTCCTTGGCGCCACGTGGGAGGGCCGCAACATCCTGCTCGCAGTGATCCGCCACTTTGGCTGAATCTTCTGCAAAGAGCAGGTCGCGCAGTTGCGCGACTACGTCCCCCGTATCCATGCCGCCGGCGCCGAGCTGATCATCCTCGGCAACGGCACGCCCGAGCAGGCGAAGTGGTTCGTCGAGGACTATCACGTGGAGACGCCCGTCTTCACCGACCCGAAGCTCGCGTCGCATGCCATCGTCGGTGCGCGGCGGATGGCCTTCCCGGATCCTCGCACGGTGATGGCCGGTGTGTCCGCGTTCGCGCGGGGCTTCCGCCAGACAGGTGTGAAGGGCTCGGCTACGCAGCTCGGTGGCGTCTTCGTCATCACTGCCGACGGACGTATGCCGTACCGTTACCTCAGCCGGTTCGCGGGCGACCACCCCGACCCGGAAGCCGCCCTCGCGGTGTTAGAGCGCGAAGCGGAAGCGCGCTCCACGCAGTAGAGTCGAGTAAACGCCACAAGAGAAGGAGGACATCATGTCCAAGATCGTCGATTGCGGGAAGGTGAACCCGGCGTCGGGCTGCGGTCACGTCATTAAGGGTGACACCGAGGAGGAAGTGCTCCGCCTCGCTGGCCAGCACGCCAAGGAGGCCCACGGAATGGAAGCCACGCCCGAACTGGTGTCGATGGTGAAGTCCCACATCGAAGAGGCGTGAGGCCCGTCCGCGAGACCTCGGGGAGAGGGGGAACCGCTCCCTCCCGGTCGCGGCGCCGACTACGGCTTCGCCGTTAGCGCATGGGTGTACACCTCGTTCAGGATGATCTGGTCGCCGTCGAGGAGCACGAGGTCGAAGCCGCGCAGATACGAGTGCTTGCCGTCCGGCAGGTCCATGGTGCAGATCCAGCGGCCGCAGTAGCCGCCGTCGATCGCCCACACCTCGTCCGGGTCGTAGCGCATCGGCGGCGTGGCGGCGAAGAGGCCGTCGAGGTATGCCTTGAGGGCGGCGTGGCCGTTAATCCCGCCCGCCGTCTGGTTGTCCTTGTAGACGACCTCCGGGTGGTAGAACTCAAGCAGCCTCCCGGTGTCCTTGTCGCTCCACGCCTTCAGCCAGTCCGCGTTGTACTTCTCGATATCCATCGCTCGCACCCTCCATCTGACACAGAGGCACAGAGAACACGGAGGTTTCTGTGCGACTGGTTCTGTTCCCTGTCGCCCGGATTGTGGAACCCAAATCGCACGCTTCCTGACGGTGCGCTAGGACACCGGTTCCTTCTCCAGCCAGGCGTTGAAGTGGGGCTCGCGCTTGTCGCGGAAGGCGGCGGTCCCCTCACGGGCGTCCGGGTGGTGGTCAGAGATGGCGGTCTTGGCGGCGATCTCATCGAGGGCGTGGGCGAAGGTCATCTCCGCGGCGTTGTAGATGCTCTTCTTGAGCAGGCGCATCGAGACCTGCGGCCCGTTCGCGAGCTCGCGCGCCAGCTCCATCGTGCGGTCGAGTAGCTGGTCGTGGGGCACGACCTCGTTCACGAGGCCCAGGTCCAGCGCTTCCGCGGCGCCCACGATGCGTTTGCGCATGAGGAAGTCCATGGTCTTCGCGACACCGATGAGCTGCACCAGGAGGTACTGGCCGCCCTCGTCCGGGAGGAGGCCGAAGCGCAGCGTCGCGCTTCCGAGCCGCGCCTGGTCGCTGGCGATGCGGAAGTCGCATGCGAGCGCGAGCGAGAGGCCGGTCTGGATGGTGATGCCGTTGATGGCGGCGATAGTCAGCTTGTCGAGATTGCGGATGCTCGTATTCACGGTCTGGCTGAGGTGACGCAGGCCTTCATACGTGCCGATGGGGTTCCCGTGACCGCGGGGGATAGGTGGCACCAGCGCCTGCGCGCCGGCGGAGTCGCGCGGCCGGCCGCTCATGTCGTCGCCGGCACAGAAGGCGCGCCCGCTGCCCGTGAACACCACCAGCCGGACGGCGTCATCCATCTGCGCCTGGATGAGCGTCTCCACGAGGTCGCGCTTCATCTCCTGGGTCGTGCCGTTGAGCCGTTCGGGCTGGTTGAACGTGATGAGCGCGATGCCCGGGTCGTGCATCGCGATTTCGAACCCGCGGAAGTTGCCGGTGTCCATCTGGAGCCTCCTTGTGAGGTGGCAGTATCGTGGCGGGCGCGCGCGGCCGTGGCAACAGCCCCTGGCGCCCACTGCTCGCGGTAGAATCCCGGGCATGCGGCATATCCACGTCAGGCCGATCGAACCCGCTGACGTTAGCGTGCTCGCGGAGGCCTTCGGTGGCCCTGATTGGGGTGGGAGTAAGCCCGCCTCCTTGTTCGAGCGGTACGTGCGCGAGCACGAGTCCGGCGAGCGGGATGTCCTCGTCGCGTTCCGCGGCGACGCGGTCGCGGGCTACGCCACCATCCGGTGGGAGCCGGCATACGAGCCGTTCCGCGACGCCGGTGTGCCGACCGTCGAGGACCTGAACGTGCTCATCTCTCATCGACGCAAGCGCGTCGCATCCGCGCTCATGGACGAGGCCGAGCGCCGGATCGGCGAGAGGTCGGACACCGCTGGAATCGGCTTCGGGATGGATCCTGGCTATGGCAACGCCCAGCGCATGTACCCACAACGCGGCTACGTGCCCGATGGGCGCGGACTGACCACCCACGACCATCCCGTGAAGTCGGGCGACACCGTGCGCGTGGACGACGACCTGGTGCTCTATTTGACGAAGCGGCTGAGGTGACGGCGAGAGACTGCTACTCTTCGCCCTCGAGCTCGACCAGCAGCGTGGCCCGGTCGTTGTCGATCGCGTTGATAGACACGCGGGAAACGCCTTCGATCGCGGATAGCTTCTCCTGGAAGTCCAGGAGGTTCCCGAAGCCTTCGCCCTTCACGTCCACCTGGATGGAGCGGGGCCGCTGGGGGTGGGGCTCACGGACCGGGGCGGGACGCTCCTCTGGCGCAGGGTGCGCGGCCTTCTGGCCCTTCATGGCGCCCGCGGCAAGGCTCTCGAGGCCGCCCACGATCACCTGGATGCTCGTCGCGGCGGCGAGGTACTCCTCCCGCAGTTGCACGAGTGGGGCGAGGAGGCTCTCCGTGAGTCGGCCCGCGGGCGGGGCAGTTGGTAGGACCGGGCCAGGTTCCGCCCGGACTGCGCCTGGCCGGGGCGCGTCGTCTTCTACGGCGTCGGAGAGCTCGATGCGCTGTTCGATGTCGGCGAGGCGGTCGAGCAGGGACTCGTAGTCGTGGCGCAGGGAGTCATAACGCCGGCGGAGCTGGCGCATGGCCTGATCGCCCGAGACGGCTTCTCTCAGCCGTTCGAGCAGCCGCTCGTCGTCGTTGGCGCCACGCTTTGCCAATGCCACTCCCCGAAGGCGGTACGTTCCGGGGCGTGTTCAGTGCCGAAGGTTAGCTGACCGCCGCTGCTCGCCGTGTCCGGGTGACCCCGGGACCTCCCTCGAGCCGGTATCCGAAGCCCCGCACATTGACCAGGTATTGCGGGCTGTCCTCGGACACCTCCAGCTTTCGCCGGATGCGTCGGACGTAGACCTTGAACACTTCCTGCGCCTCGCGCGGCAGGTAATCGTATTCCTCTGACACTGCGTTCAGGATTTCATGCGGCCTGAGCACGCGGCCCGCGTTGCGAGCCATGTACTCGAGGATGCGGAACTCCGACGCCGTCAGGGGCACGAATACGCCCCCGCGTTCCACCTCACACCGATCAACATCGACCACAAGGTCCCCCACCTGAAGCACACCGTAGTCAGCAAACATCTGATCGCTGGCTGGCGAATGCCTCCTCAGAACGGCATGAACCTGGGCGACGAAGAGCATGGCATCGGCGTCGAGTTGGAGACAAGCGTCCGCACCAGCATCTAGACATCGGCTTGCCAATGAAGGTGTCGCTTGTGTGAGGAGGGTCACGCAGGGGACTTTCTCGGCTGCCAGCCGGGAGAGCACAGGGCGCAACTGGGCGTCGTCGGCCTCGAAGTGCCAGGCGACGACATCGAACTCGCCGGAAAGGGCGAGGGAAAGTGTGGCGTCCGTCGGAGCGCGCTCAAGTACCGCGATCCCGGCGCCATGCAGCGCGCGGATCGCAGGTAGCGTGTCGACACCGCTCTCGGCGACAAGCAAGCAGCTCTTAAAGGGGCGCAAAGAGCTACCGGTCCCCAAAGCAATCCCTTACACCGGGCCCACCTCCCGATGTGGAAAGAAGTATACATAGGTTTGTCAAAAGGTAAATACCCTTATGACCCGAATCCGGGACACCCCTGACGGGACGGCCGGGACACCCCTAACGGGACGGCCGGGACACCCCTAACGGGACGGCCCTTCCCGGATGTTCCGTACGGGGATTTCCCTGGGCGCCGCCCTCATGCGTGTTGTGGGAGATCGCTCATTGTCGAAACGGATGGAGACGGTCGAACATAATCGTATGGAACCGGAGCGCATCCACACCTACGACGACGAGCTGCACGAGCGCCGCCGCCGCCTGGCGATCATCCGTCCGCCGATCGACTTCACGACTGAGCGCCTGAAGCGACTGAAGGATCGGTCCAAGGACACGCGCGACCCGTAACCCGGGTGCCCTGAGATCACGGCCGGCCACCGGGCGGTGCGGGCTGGATTCGTCTACAATCTCGGCACACATAACCGCCGGCCCGGTGCCGGCTTACCGGAGTCTCTCCACTATGCCGAGCAGTTCCAAGCGCGAATGGCTCCAGGGCACATATGCCAGGGCCATCGAGAAGGCCCCCGAGCGGGAGAAGGTCTTCGAAACGACGGGCAAGATGCCCATCGAGCCCGTCTACACCGACGAGGACCTCAACGGCTTCAAGCCAGGCGTCGACCTCGGGCTGCCCGGCGAGTATCCCTTCACCCGGGGCATTCAGCCCACCATGTACCGCGGCCGCTTCTGGACTATGCGCCAATACGCAGGGTTCGGCACGGCGGAAGAGTCGAACCAGCGCTACCGCTACCTCCTCGGCCAGGGGCAGACGGGGCTGTCCGTCGCCTTCGACCTCCCGACGCAGATCGGCTACGACTCGGACGATCCCATGGCCGCCGGGGAAGTCGGCAAAGTGGGCGTGGCCATCGACTCCATCGAGGATATGCAGACCCTCTTCAACGGCATCCCGCTGGACAAGGTCACCACCTCGATGACCATCAATGCGACGGCGGCAGTGCTCCTGGGGCTCTACGTGGCTGTCGGCAAACAGCAGGGGGTCGCCCCCGCGCTCCTTGGCGGCACCGTCCAGAACGACATCCTGAAGGAGTACATAACCCGGGGCACCTACATCTATCCGCCTCGGCCGAGCATGCGGCTCATCACGGACATCTTCAGCTACTGCAATGAGTCCGTGCCGCAGTGGAACACCATCTCCATCTCCGGCTACCACATCCGCGAGGCAGGGAGCACAGCCGCGCAGGAGATCGGCTTCACCCTCGCTGACGGCATTGCGTACGTGGAGGCCGCGCTCGACGCCGGGCTCGACATCGATGACTTCTCCGGGCGGCTCAGCTTCTTCTTCGCCTGCCATAGCAACTTTCTTGAGGAGGTCGCGAAGTTCCGTGCGGCCCGGAGGTTGTGGGCGAAGATCATGAAGGAGCGCTTCAACGCCCGCAGCGCCCGCTCACAGATGCTCCGCTTCCACACCCAAACGGGCGGCGCGACGCTCACCGCGCAGCAGCCCGAGAACAATATCGTGCGCACGGCCGTGCAGGCCCTTGCCGCGGTGCTTGGCGGCACCCAGTCGCTGCACACCAACTCCATGGACGAGGCGCTCAGCCTGCCCACGGAGAAGGCTGTGCAGATCGCGCTCCGCACGCAGCAGGTCATCGCCTACGAGCACGGCGTGGCCGATGTCGCTGACCCGCTCGGCGGGAGCTTCTACATCGAAGACCTCACCAACCGCCTGGAGGCGGAAGCGAAGGAATACATCGATACCATCGACGGCCTCGGCGGCGCGATGACGGCTATCGAGAAGGGCTTCCAGCAGCGCGAAATCCAGGAGTCCGCCTACCGCTACCAGCGCCAGGTGGAGGAGAACGAGCGTGTCATCGTGGGCGTGAACGAGTTCGTCAGTAACGGCGACGCGGAGCCCGACATCCTCCGGCTCGATCCCGCGATCGGCCAGCGCCAGGCCGAGAAGCTCCAGACGCTACGTGCGAACCGCGACGAAGCGAGGGTGGGGCACATCCGCGGCAAGATCGCCGAGGCCGCTCGCGGTACCGACAATCTGATGCCGCTCATCGTCGAGGCGGTCGAGAGCAAGGTGACCCTCGGCGAGATCAGCCACACGCTCCGCGAAGTCTGGGGCGAGTACCGCCCGCAGGTGGTGATCTAGATGAGCGACGACAACACCAGCACGAACGCCGACGAGCGGCGCCGCCTGTTGGCGGAGCTGGAGCTGGAGCGCAAGCAGCTCATCCGCAACATCGAGACCTGCCGCATCCGCGACATCGAGCGCCCCTTTATCGACGAGTGGTCGCTGAAGGACATCGTCGGGCACGTGTCCACCTGGGAGGCGGAGGTGACGACGGCGTTCCGCGAGCTGCGAGCAGGGCAGCGCCCGCGCTTGCTGGACTTCGACCGCACGGCCATCGACCACTGGAACCACGACCACGTGGAGCGCAAGCGCGACCTGAACTTCTGGAATGTGCTGGAGCAGCTCAAGGGCGGGCGCCAGCGGCTCCTCGAGGAGCTCGATCAAGTGCCGGACGAGGAACTGGCCGCTGAGGGGTCGATCCATCTCCGTCTCGTGCAGTCCACTATCGACCACGAGCGCGACCACTGGCACCAGCTCGCGGCCAAGCTCGCGGGAATGACCGGCGCCCGCTCTGCCGGCCGCTCCATCCCAGAGGAGGCGACCGCCCTCAGCTGATCCGGTAGCTGCGACCGCCCGGCACAGGTAGGTGCGGCCCTCCGTGGCCGCTGGGGGGCGGGAATGAATTTGCCCCCTGTGGCCGGAGAGAGCGGAGCGACGCGCCGCTCGCGGCCCGCGCAACGCTACAACCGGCCATGTTCACCCGTGTTCCTCACTCCTCCGCGTCTCGGCGACTCCGCCGTGAAGAAATCCCTGGCTCGCGGTAGACTGCGGCCACACCACGCGGGCTCAGGCATCGCGCTTCCCGCACACCTGCGGAGGGGGACAGCTTGCTCAACAAAATCCATCACGTGGGCGTCGTCGTGAAGAGCGCCGACGAAGCCCTCAAGTTCTACCGGGACGCCCTCGGCCTCGAGGTCACCACCGACCGCGTCATCGAGGACCAGGGTGTGCGCGGCGTCCTCCTCAAGATCGGCGGTTCGGAGATCGAGCTGCTGGAGCCCACCCGTGACGACACCGGCGTCGCCCGCTACCTCGAGGCCCGTGGCGAGGGCATGCACCACATCTGCTTCGAGTCCGACGATGTGAGCGCCGAGCTCGAGGGCGCGAAGGCGAAGGGCATCGAGGTCATCGACCAGGAACCCCGCGAGGGCCTCGCCGGCATGATCTGCTTCCTCCACCCGAAGGCGAACCATGGCGTCCTCGTCGAATTCGCCACCCCGATTGGGGGAGCCCACTGATGTCCTCTCTTCATCGCTCGTCCGGAGGGGCCACCGTTGCTCCCCCTCTCCGCGCGAAGCGGGGAGAGGGGGTTGGGGGGTGAGGGGGGTGAGGGCCACACACATCGACCACATCGTCATCTCCTCGAACGACTCGGCGGCGACGGCGAAGCTCTTCGCCGAAAACCTGGGCATCGACATCAAGCGCACGATGTCCCGCCCCGGCACACGGGCGCACCTGGAGTTCGCGAAGCTGCAGGAGGTCGTACTCGAGTTCGCGGGCCCGGGAGAGGTGAAGCCCTACGACGAGGTGAAAGCGCGGCTCTGGGGCATCGTCTTCGCCGTGGACGACATCGACGCGGCCGTCGCGCATCTGCGCGGCCTCGGCCACAACGTCACCGACCCCAGCGTCGCGGTCCAACCCGGCGCGAAAATAGCCACCGTGAAGGACGGCACCAGCGGCGTCCCCTTCGCCATGATCCAGTACAACGCGATTCCGACCGACGAAATGAAGCGGGAAGCGTAAGCGACCGAACAGGAGCAATCGATGAAAGCAAAGAAGATCGACCACATCGGAATCGTCGTGAACGACCTCAACGAGGGCATGAAGACCTTCGCGGACAACTTCGGGTTCGCGGCCGACACCTCGAAGGGCGGCGAGAACGCGCGCCTCGGCATCAAGAACGCGTTCATGCCGGTCGGCGAGAGCGACCTCGAGTTCATCCAGCCGATGACCGAGGAAGGCCCCGTCGCGACCTTCGCGAAGGACCGTGGCGAGGGCATGTTCATGCTGTCGATTGCGGTGGATGACGTCGCGGCCGCGGTCGAGCACCTCCGTGCCCTCGGCTACCGCGCCGGTGACGCGAACAACGGCGTCGCCTTCGTCTCCATGCGCTCAACCCACGGCGTGAACCTGCAGCTCATCCAGCGGGCCTAGCCGCTCATCAAAATAAAGCGGGAAGCGTAAGCGACCGATCACCGACGCCCCTATCGGGGATAGAACCGGCGCGCTGCGCCACGGCGTAACGCAAACGTGACCAGGTCCGGACTTGTCGTGCTGGCCCTCTCCGCTGTGCTGGTTGCCGCCGGATGCGACCATGACTCCTACGACGGCTCGCCGCTGGCCGTGCATGACGGAACATGGAATGGAGACGATGCAGCCGTGGAAGGCCGCCTGGTAGAGGAGCACGGGTGCGTCGTACTGCTGGTTGAATATCCTGAGCAGGATGGATCGCGCTTGCTTCCCATCTTCGCGGAAGACGGCCTGCGCTGGAACGTGCTTTCCCAAATCGTCAGCGTCAAGGGCGAGGACTATAAGCTCGGCGACCGGGTCCGCTTCGGCGGCAGCGCCTGGGGGCCGGATCTCCCGTCTGGCACGAAGTGGGTGAACGCACCGTCGTCCGAATGCAGGTACGCCGCGTTCTGGGGCGTGGCGGACTAGCGCGAGTCCCGCAGAAGCGCCCATCCCGGACCGCAGCTGACAACCATCGGCACTGCCTTCGAGGTGTCGACCTCGGCGCAGAAGGCGACGTCCCGCTCGAAGCCCAAAGCCTTCAGCTTTCGTGCGTGCTCGCTGGAGACCATCAACAGCTCTCCGGGCGACGGCAACGGTCGGCCGCGCGTCGCCCCTGGCGGCCGAGCAGCGGCTCGTAGCGCGAGGCCAGCCGCGTCTCCGAGGCTCACCCCGTCCGCCGTCCGCTGGATCACATGCAGCATCATCCCGACGGCGGCGAAGTCCTCCAGTGCGAACCGTCGCGCATCGTCGGTGCCCGCACACACGAGGACGGCGTGCTCGTGGCGGTGGAGCGCGTCCGCCAGGGCGGTTGCGTTCGCGGGCGCACCCGCGTAGACGGCGCCGTGTTCGCCGAGAGCGCAGAGCGCCCTTGTCCCGTTCGTCGTGAAGAGCACGGCCCCGCGGCCTTCCACCTCCGCCGACTGCGCCTCGGTCGGTGAGTTCCCGTAATCGAACCCCTCCGGCCGGATGCCACCGACCTCGCCGAAGAGGAGGCGACGGTCCTCCGCCGCTCTCGCCCGCGCCGCAGCCATGTCGTCCAGTACCACGAGGTCGTTCAGTCCGCGATGGAACAGGGTCGCGATCGTGGTGGTCGCACGTAAGGCATCGACGACGACGTAGGCACTCGCCGTCATTGCGAGCGCCTCCGAGGGGAGCACGGCGACGTCGATGCGTTTCAACATGGGCGCGGACCCTCCGCTGGGCCGCATCGTACAGGTGGCGGGTGCTATGCTAACCGGCGATGGATCCGCGCCCGGTCGGTGTCTTCGATTCCGGCGTGGGCGGCCTGAGCGTGCTGCGTCACTTCCAGCGCCTGGCCCCCCGCGAGCGGGTCATCTATTTCGCTGATACCGCGTTCTTCCCCTACGGCCCGCGCCCGGCCGCGGAGGTCCGCAAGCGGTCGTTCGCGATCGTGAACCGGCTGCTCGCGAGCGACGTGAAGATGGTGAACGTCGCCTGCAATACGGCTTCGGCAGCGGCAATCGCGGACCTGAGAGAAGCGTTCCCCATCCCGTTCGTGGGCATGGTGCCTGGGGTGAAGCCGGCCGCTTCGAGCTCGCGCAGCGGGCGCGTCGCTATCCTCGCTACCCCCGGTACGCTCGATGGAGGGCTCTATGCCCGGGTGGTCGAGGAATTCGGACGAGGGACGAAAATCGTCGCAGTCCCGGGACATGGGCTCGCGGAACTGGTGGAACGGGGCGAGGCGGGCTCACCGGCCTCGCGTGCAGCGGTGAGGGCCGTGCTCGCCGCGGAAGTGGAAGCGGGAGCGGACACGGTGGTGCTCGGCTGCACGCACTACCACTTCCTGGACGCAGACATCCAGGCTGAGTTCCCCGGCATCGCCATCGTCGACACCAGCGAGGCAGTGGCGCGCCGGGCCGTGCAGGTGCTCGGCGAGGAGTCTCTCAACGCGCCTCCATCGCAGGCTGGCGCCCTCGACCTCATCGTCACGGGCGACCGGGCAGCGTTCCGGGAGGCCATGAGCGGCTTAGGATTCTCACCAACACTGTCGGAGGCCGTGCCGTGAACTACTACGAGAAGCTCGCCGCCCGCACGCGCGCTGTTGGCGCACCCCTCTGCGTCGGGCTCGACCCCGCCTTCGACAAGCACCGCGTCGAGGACGTGGCCGACTTCAACCGCGCGATCGTCGAGGCGACCGCACCCTACACCGCCTGCTACAAGCCGAACATCGCCTTCTACGAGCAGTGGGGCATCCCCGGCCTGCGCGCCCTTGAAGTGACGTTGGCAGCCATACCCGATGACATCCCGGTCATCGGCGATGTGAAGCGCGGCGATATGGGCAACACCGCCGAGGCGTACGCGCGCGCCATGTTCGACCAGTGGGACTTTGACGCCATCACCCTGAACGGCTACCTCGGACTCGAGAGCATCGAGCCGTACCTCGCCTATCCGGACCGAGGCTTCTACCTCCTCTGCCGCACGAGCAATCCCGGCGCTCGTGACCTCCAGTACGCAACGGTCCACGACGCTCCACTCTTCGCGGACTCTGCCCGGCGGGCGTCTGGAGTGACCGCGGCGGGTGGCGTCGAAGTCGCCGGCCGGCCCCTCTTCGAGCACATGGCGCTCGTCCAGACCGGGTGGTCCGAGCGCATCGGGCTGGTGGTGGGCGCCACCGCCCCGGCGGAGCTGCGCAGGGTGCGCGAGCTTGTCCCCAACGCCTCCATCCTCGTGCCGGGCGTCGGCGCCCAGGGCGGCAGCGCCGCCGACTCCATTGCGGCCGCGTGGACCGGGCCAGGTTCGCTCGTCGTCAGCGCGTCCCGGTCCATCCTCTACGCTGCTGAGGGCGCGGGCTTCGCTGACGCCGCCGCGAACGCCGCACGCGAGCTCCGCGACGAGATGGCTGCCGCTGCTTCGACCCCCGCATGACCGAGATCCCGCCGGTCGAAGTCGGTGAGGTCTACCGGATGCGGCGGCAGCATCCTTGCGGGGGCTGGGAGTGGCGCGTCTATCGTACCGGCGCGGACATCGGCATAGAGTGCCTCACGTGCAAGCGCAGGGTCATGCTGGAGCGGCGCCGCTTCGGGAACCGTGCGAAGACGCTGGTGTCTCATGACGGTGGCTAGCTTCCCATCGCCACACGAGGCCCCGCCCCTCCTCCAACAACGCCCCTTTCGGCTGCTCCAGTACACGCGCTTCACATCACGGGTGGCCCAGAACGCGATCAACTTCGCGCTCGTACTCTTAATCGTTGACGAGACGGGCAAGGCGTTGGCGAGCGCGTTGCTCGTGGTCGCCCTGGTGATTCCCGGCACGGTGGTAGGCATCGTCGCCGGCACGGCCGCGGACCACTTCCCCAAGCGCCTGCTGATGGTGTTCGGTGACCTCGCCCGGGCGGCCGTCTGTTTCTATTTCTTCCGGGCGGATGTCTCCGTCGCGGGCTACTACGTGGTAGCGGTGGCACTCGCCACCTTCGGCCAGTTCGCCACGTCGGCGGAAGGTGCGGCCATGCCCTGCCTCGTGCGGAAGGAGCAGCTCGCACGTGCGAACGCCATTAAAGACGCGGTCGGCGGCGCAGCGCAGGTCCTCGGTCTCGCTGTCCTCGCGCCCATCCTGCTCCGGCTGCTCGACTCCCCAGACACACTGTTTCTGATTTGCGCGGGGCTCTATGTGCTCGCCGCCTGCCAGGCCGTCCTCATCGGGCGAATCCCGCGCCCCGACCGGCGGGAGGTCGGCGGCGGCCAGGAGGTGGGCTCGTGGTGGGCGGCTGGCTGGCGAGCGATGCGCGCGGACAGCCGCGTCTTCCACGCCGCCGTCGAGCTCACCCTGATTTCGACCGCGCTGATCATCCTTGCCGGCCTGATTCCTTCCTACATCGAGGATGTGCTGGGGCTACCGGTGGACGTTGGCGCGCTCGTCCTGCTGCCTGCGGCTGTGGGCATCGCCCTCGGCCTCCGCGTGGCCGGGTTCCTCGCGCACCGGGTGCCGCACGCGTTCCTCTCGACGATCGGCTTCACCATGTTCACTGTGCTGCTCACAGGGGTGACATTCGTGAACCGGGAAGCGGAGTTCCTTGCGGGGTTCGGCGCTTTCGCCTGGCTCGATGACATCGAGCTCGGAAACTTCGACGGCGGCGGAGTGCTCGCGCTGATGCTGATGTTCCCGCTCGGGTTCGCGTACTCGGTCGTGTCGGTCGCGGGCCACACGGTGATCAACGACCTTGTGCCGCTGCACCTCCAGGGGCGAGTCGGCGCCACGCAGGCGGCAATGGCGGCGCTCGCCTCATCCGTCCCCGTGCTCATCGCTGGCGCACTGAGTGACCAGATCGGCGTGGTCCCCACGATGGCGGCTGTCTGCGTGACGATCGGTGTGGCCGCCATCACCATGCTCCGAGAACCGCGGGCGCTCCGCACGGAGCCCGTCGGGGCGTGAGCTATACTCAGTGCATGGCACTCAGCACGGCCGCCGAACCGGTGCCCTTCAGCGTGGACGCGCACGGCGTCGCCCGTGTCGGCGGCACCCGCGTGACGCTCGACGTCATCGTCGGGCTCTACCGCATGGGGGAGTCCGCGGAAGATCTGCACCGTGACTTCCCGACGGTCGATCTCGCCGACATCTACCAGTTGATCGCCTACTCCATTCGGCACAAGGAGGAGGTGGATGAGTACATGCGGCTCGCCGCGGAACGGGCGGCCGCAACGCGAAAGTTGATCGAATCGCAGCCGGGCTATCATGAAGAACGAGCGGAGCTGAAAGCTCGGCTCGCCGACCGAATGCGCGAACTTCGCGGCCAGTGACAGTCTGGCTAGCTGATGAGAACTTTCGTGCCGAAGTGCTCCGCGGCGTAAGCCGCCGCGCACCCAGCTTCGAGGTCATCACAGTGGAGTCGTTGGGGCTCAGGTCATCGGCCGACGATGTGATACTTGAGCGAGCGGCAGCGGAGGGATGGGTCCTTCTCACCCACGACGAGGAGACAATGCCGGGCTTTGCGTATGGACGACTCACGGATGGGCTCTCGATGCCCGGGGTCGTGGTAGTGCCTTGGACGCTGAGCGTCGGGAGGGCCGTCGAGGAGATCGAGGTGCTAGAGCTCGCCGGGCGGCCGGGCGACTTCGACGGCAAGGTGGAATACCTCCCCCTATAAATCCCGGCGGCGCCTTTCGCGTCCGTCCAGATTCATTGACGCCCTGATCAGGCGACTCCTATCATCGAATTCAGGAGCGCGGCTCCGGAGGTGGGACCTTGAGGGAGTTGTCCATCGAGAGCATCCGCCTCTCGCTAGCGAACTATCAGCGAGTGGTCATCCTCCGTGAGAAGGATGCGGATCGCTATCTGCCCATCTGGATCGGCCCCGCCGAGGCCGACGCCATCGCCGTCCGCCTCCAGGACGTGGCCGTCGCGCGGCCAATGACTCACGATCTCCTGCGCAACCTCATCGAGCAGTTGGGCGCCCGCATTGTCTACATCGTGGTGAGCGACCTGGCCAATGACACCTTCTATGCGCGCATCGTGCTGGACGTGAACGGGGACACCATGGAAGTGGATGCCCGCCCCTCCGACGCCATTGCCCTGGCCGTGCGTGCGGAGGCGCCGATCTTCGCCGAGGATTCCGTGCTGGACCGCGCCGGAGTGGTGCTGGACGAGGAAGGCCAGCCCGCCGACATGGACGACGGAGAGGGCGGCCGGAAGGTGGTCGATGAAGCGGAATTGGAGCGACTGGGGGCATTCAAAGACTTCATCGAAGGCCTCGATCTGGACGATTTCGACGAGCGCAAGAAGTAAGTTCTCTTACCGACAGCGTTCGCTTGCGCAATGCTTCACAATCTGGATATGATGCGCGGGGTCTGGAGTCCGGGCTCCGGAGGGGGCTAGCGTGGGCAGCTGGGTCGTCCCCACTGCTTATTTGCTGGGCATCGGTTGGTACTTCGCCACCGCCCTCGTCCTGGGAGTCGGAATCGGCTACTGGGCCGATTCGAAGACGGGACTCGAGCCCTTATTCACGCTGATAGGTATAGCCTTGGGACTCATCGTAGCCTTCTACGGTGGCGCCCGGATGCTGATGCCCTTCATGCGGCGATATGGATCCGGGCCGTCGGAGAAGGACTGACTTGAAGCTGGCTCTCATTCTCGCGGGGTTGGTCGGCATTGGAGTGCTGCTCGCACTCGGCCTTCTCTTCGCGCAGGGGCCTCAGCCCGAGATCATCGTCCCCGCCGAGGTCCTCTGGACAGTCGGTCCACTCAACATCACGAACACGTTGCTGACGGCATGGGTGGTGATGGCGTTCATCATCATCCTGTCGTTGCTCGCCACGCGCGCGATGAAGCTCATGCCGGGCGGCCTGCAGAACTTCATCGAGGCCACGATCGGCTTCATTTACGACCAGGTGGTCGAGATCGCCGGTGAGAAGAACGGCCGCAGGTTCTTCATGGTGATTGCGACCTTCTTCCTCTTCATCATTGTCTCCAACTGGTTCGGCCTGCTGCCCTTCTTCAACGCCATCGGCAAGACAGAGGACGTTGGCCACCACATCTTCCACGAGATCGCCGAACACGAGGCCGATCATGAAGTCTTCGAAGACGAGGACTTCGCTGCCTGGGAGATGGAGGAGTCGGGCGGCTGGGCCATCGCGGGGAACCGTGCCAAGGAGTTCGAGTTCGAGATTCCCGAAGGGACGGCGCCCGGAGAGGCGCTCGACCTCTATGTCGTGGCGCTCGCGGAGCACTTCACCGACTTCGAACGTGCCGAGGGAGTCGCGGAGGGCTCAGCCCCCTCAGAGCAAGAGGTTGTGGACGCGAAGTCGGCGCTCGACGCGGACCCGGATGCGCCAAAGCTCCTCCTCGCGGAAGCGGAGGGCGAGGAGCACGCGGAGGGCGACGAAGAGGTCCATGCCGTGCCAAGTCCCGCGCTGGGCCAGTCATTCATCGGTGTGGACTTCCCCGGCAAGAAGCTCGGCCTGGTCATCCCCTTCTTCCGAGGGGTCTATAGCGACGTCAATAACACGCTGGCGCTGGGCATCTGCTCGTTCCTCATCGTCGAGTTCTGGGGCTTCCAGGCTCTCGGGTTCGGCTACCTGCGCAAATTCTTCGTGAATCCCTTCAAGAACCCGATCGGCACATTCGTTGGGGTGCTCGAGCTGCTCTCCGAACTGATTCGCATCATCAGCTTCACCTTCCGGTTGTTCGGCAACATCTTCGCCGGGGAGGTGCTGATCCTGATGCTGACGTTCCTCATGCCGTTCATTTTCGTCGACATAATCTACGGACTGGAGCTCTTCGTGGGCTTCATCCAGGCCGCCGTCTTCGCCCTCCTCACGCTCGTCTTTGCCACGATGGCCGTCGAGCACCACGGGGACGAGGAGCATCACGACGGAGACGCCAGCGCCGACCTTCACCCGGCCGGCCATCAAACAGGAGCTGCCCAGGCGCACTAAGCGGCTGGTGTTGGTTACAAGAATTCGCGCCAAAGGCGGCGCACACGGAGGCTCACGAGTCATGGATCTTCTTACCGTTCTGAGCTTTTTGCCGTTCTTGCAGGAGAGCGGCGCGCTCAACAACCCGGACGTCGGCAAGGCCATTGGCGCCGGCATTGCAATGGGCATCGGGGGCAT
Source organism: Dehalococcoidia bacterium (assembly GCA_040877955.1). GTDB lineage: Bacteria > Chloroflexota > Dehalococcoidia > Tepidiformales > Tepidiformaceae > JBBDMZ01. The sequence continues at coordinate 17,578 of JBBDMZ010000051.1, forward strand.
CGGCCCGGCTATCGGCATCGGCATGCTCGTGGGCAAGGCCATGGAAGCCCTCGGCCGCAACCCCGAGGCCCGCGCCGCCATCCAGACGAACATGATTCTCGGCGTTGCGTTCGCGGAAGCCATCGGCATCTACGCGTTGCTCACCGCGCTCGTCATCGCGTTCGTCATCTAGCTCGAAGGAAGAAGGTAGCCCATGGGCGCCGCTGTTGAAGCCCTTGGTTTGAACCTGCCGCAGCTCATCGCGCAGATCGTCAACTTCTTCCTGCTCCTCGTGATCCTCAGGCTGACGCTGTACAAGCCCATCCTGAGGATGCTCGACGAGCGGAAGCAGCGGATCGCGGAGGGGCTGAACGCCGCCGAGATCGCGCGTGCCGAGGCTTTGACGGCGCAGGTCAACATCCAGCAGCAGCTGGACGAGTCCCGCAAGCAAGGCCAGGAGATGGTTGCGAACGCCCAGCAGATCGCGACCCGCATCCAGGCCGATGCCCGCGAGCAGGCCAACGTCGACCGCGGCGCCGCGCTCGAGCGTGCCACCGCCGAAATCCAGCTCGAGCGAGACCGCGCCATCGCGGACCTTCGCGGCGAGTTCGCCGATATCACCGTGCGTGCCGCGGAACGGGTCATCGGGCAGTCGCTCGACCGCCAGTCCCACCAGCGCATCATCGACGAGACGCTCGCCGAATCGAACTTCGGGGGGAACTAGCGGACCATGGCCGACCCACAGGCTGGCAAGCGCTACGCACAGGCCGCGTTCGACATCGCAACGCGCGACGGCACCGTCGCGCAATGGCGGTCGGACCTGGAGGACATCGCGCAGGTGCTTGCCGAGTCGGCAGCGGCGCCGGTGCTGATGGACTCGAAGGTTCCGCTCGATCGCAGGCTTGCAATCGTGGACCGGATCCTCGATGTCCAGCCTCTGGCGAGGAACTTCGCGCGGCTGCTCGTGCAGAAGGGCCGCGCGCCGGCCGCCCGCGACGTCGCCACGGCGTTTGCTCGCATGGCCGACGAGGCCGAAGGAGTCGCGAACGCCGAGGTTGTGTCCGCCGTGGATTTGACGCCCGACCAGGTTCGCGCGATGGAAGAGAAGCTGAGCCAGTCGATGGGCAAGCGCGTCCACGTGACCGCGACCACTGACCCCGCGATCATCGGGGGGATTGTGGTCAAAATCGGCGATCGACTTATCGACGGATCGGTCCGCAGCAGGCTGCGGCAATTGAAACGAGAACTCTCGGGCGCGCGCTGAGCGCGCCCGGAAGCTGAGGAAGTGAAGGTAGGGCCGCATGGCAGTACGCGCAGACGAGATCGCCTCCATCCTGCGTGAGCAGATCGAGGGCTTCGGGACGACGACAGTCTCCACCGATGTCGGCACCGTCATCGAGGCAGGCGACGGCGTGGCCCGCATCCACGGGCTGTCCGGCGCCCGCTATTCGGAGCTGCTCGAGTTCTCCACCGGGGTCATGGGCATCGCCCTCAACCTCGAAGAGGAGACCGTGTCCGCCGTTGTCCTGGGTGACTACTCAGGGATCAAGGAAGGCGACGAAGTGCGGGGCACGGGCCGCATCATCGAGGTGCCCGTGGGAGACGCCCTCATCGGCCGGGTGGTCGACGCGCTCGGAAACCCGATCGACGGCAAGGGGCCTATCAACACCACGAAAACACGCCCGATCGAGCGTATCGCGCCCGGCGTGACGCTCCGCAAGAGCGTGAACGCCCCCGTGCAGACGGGCATCAAGGCGATCGACGCCATGATCCCGATCGGCCGCGGCCAGCGCGAGCTCATCATCGGCGACCGTTCGACGGGCAAGACGCAAATCGCCCTCGACACGATCATCAACCAGAAGGGTGGCGACCTCGTCTGCATCTACGTCGCCATCGGCCAGAAGGCGGGCAAGGTGGCCCAGGTCGTCCAACTCCTCACCGAGGCGGGCGCCATGGACCACACGATCGTAGTGGCCGCCGGCGCCGCGGAGTCGGCGGCGCTCCAGTACATCGCTCCATACTCTGGCTGCGCCATGGGCGAGGAAGTCATGGAGTCCGGCCGGGACGCCCTTATTGTCTACGACGACCTGAGCAAGCACGCCTGGGCCTACCGCCAGATCTCGCTCCTTCTCCGCCGCCCGCCGGGCCGCGAGGCGTATCCCGGTGATGTCTTCTACCTCCACAGCCGCCTGCTCGAGCGTGCGGCGAAGCTGGAGGCCGGCGGCTCCCTCACGGCGCTGCCGGTCATCGAGACGCAGGCGAACGACGTGTCCGCCTACATCCCCACGAACGTCATCTCCATCACCGACGGCCAGATCTACCTGGAGTCGGACCTCTTCAACGCGGGAATCCGGCCCGCGATGAACGTGGGCATTTCGGTCTCCCGGGTAGGCTCCTCCGCGCAGACGAAGGTGATGAAGTCGGTCTCCTCGGGCCTGAAGAACGACCACGCCCAGTTCCGCGAGCTGCAGGCATTCGCGCAGTTCGGTACGAGCGACCTTGACGCCTCCACACGGCGCCAGCTCGAACGCGGCATGCGCGTGAACGAGGTGCTGAAGCAGGGCGTGCTCGAGCCCGTGCCCCTTGGCGACGAGGTGGCCGTCATTTACTCGCTCACGCGCGGCTACCTGGACGACGTGCCCGTGACGAAGGTGCGCGACTTCGAGATCGCTCTCAGCAAGTTCCTCTCCAGCAACCATGCCGGGCTGGCCAAGGAGATCAGCGAGAAGCGTGAGCTGACTCCCGAGATTGAGGAGCAGCTCAAGGCCGCCATCACGAGCTTCAAGCAGAACGTCCCCTTCTAGGGCGCCGTAGCCGTTCCGACCAGGGTGCCCTTCCTGAGAAGGGCGCCGCCAAAGCCACCTCCGCGAGCCGGGAAGTAACCGATGCCGACAATCCGCCAGCTCAAGCGCCGCATCACCAGCGTCAAGAACTCAGCGAAGATCACCAACGCGCTGCAGCTCGTGGCCGCTTCCAAGATGCGCCGCGCCCAGGACCGCGCCGGCCAGGCTCGCCCCTACGCAGAGAAGCTCCGAGTGGTCCTCGCCGGGCTCGCGACGGCTGAGGGGAGCGCCGATGAGGCCGCCCATCCGCTGCTGGAGTCGCGGCCGGTCCAGAACGTTGCCGTGCTCCACATCACACCCGACCGCGGCCTCTGCGGCGGCCTGAACTCGAACCTGAACCGCGCGGCGGGCACGTTCGTCGCCATGCAGCACGAGCCCGTGTCGGTCGTCGCCGTCGGGAAGAAGGGGCGCGACTTCTTCACGCGCGCCCATGTGCACATCACGGCTGAGTTCACAGAGCTCGGCGACTATCCCACGCAGGCCGACACGCTCGGCATCGCCCGGGTGATCATGGACGACTACCTGGCGGGCGAGATCGACCGGGTCTACATCAGCTTCCCGGAGGCGGTCTCGACGGCGGTGCAGCGGCCGGTCATGCGTCAACTCCTGCCCATCGAGCCGCCGCAGCTAGAGGGCGCCGATGCGGCCGGTTCCTTCGTGCAGGGTTACATCTTCGAGCCCTCGCCCGAGGTGGTGCTCCAGCGGCTCCTCCCGCGCTACATCGAGATGCAGATCTACGAGGCGGTGCTCCAGAACGCGGCAAGCTTCCAATCGGCGCAGATGGTCGCCATGAAGAACGCCACCGACAACGCTAACGAGATCACGCGAGAGCTCACGCTCACGTATAACAAGGCCCGCCAGGAGCAGATCACCAAAGAACTGCTCGACATCGTCGGTGGCGCCGCCGCACTGGAGAAGTAGGCTGGCACGTTTCGCCGCAGTCATCTTCGACATGGACGGCGTCCTCGTGGACGGCGAGCCGATGCACTTCGCTGCCGTGAACGAAGTGCTGGCAGAGGAGGGCCTCGCCATGAGCTTCGAGGATTACCGGCCGCACATGGGCACGAAGTACGGCTGGCAGGAGATGGTGGCTGACCTCGGCCTGAAGCATCCCAAGGACCACTATTCGGCCCTCTTCCGCACGATGATGACCGAGCGCTACCGCGACTGCAGCCTGCCGCTCCCCGGCGCCGTACCCCTCGTGAGGTCGCTGGAGGCGGCGGGCGTGCCCATCGCCGTGTGCTCGTCGTCAATTGTCCCCTGGGTCGATGCGTGCCTCTCGAAGATCGGCATCCTCGACGCCTTCGACGCGATCATCACGGGCACCGACGTGGAGCACGGCAAGCCCGCTCCCGACATCTACCTGCTCGCGGCGGAGCGTCTTGGCATCGAGCCCGTTCAGTGTCTCGCCATCGAAGACGCCCCCGCGGGAATCCAGTCCGCGCGCAAGTCCGGCATGACCGTCTGGGCCGTGCGCACGGAGTACACTCGCGACCTGGAGCTCCCGAACGCCGACCGCATCCTCGAATCGCTCGAGGACATCGCCATCGAGGAGCTCATAGGAGTCGCTGCATGAGTCTCGTCCTTCGCTCCGACACTGACGGAATCGCCACTCTCACCCTCAACCGGCCGGAGGCGCTCAACTCGCTGAGTCCGTCGCTCTTCGTGGATCTTCGGGGCCACCTTGAGGCGATTGCGGGCGCGCCCGACGAGGTGGGCGCCGTGATCCTGCGTGGCACGGGCCGGTCCTTCTCCGCCGGGAACGACATCAAGGCGATCCAGGCGGGCGACCGGGCGCCTTCGCCTACGTTCCAGGCTGAGACGCTGGACTTCATCGAGGCGATGCCCCAGCCGGTTATCGCCTCGGTCCATGGCCACTGCTACACCGGTGCCCTGGAGCTGGCGCTGGCATGCGACCTGCTGGTTGCCGCTGAGTCGGCGCGTTTCGCCGATACTCACGGCAAGTGGTCCATGACCCCCACGTGGGGAATGAGCCAGCGGCTCCCGCGCCGCATCGGCCCGCTTCGCGCAAAGCAGATGATGTTCACGGGCACGCCCATCTCCGGCCAGCAGGCCGTCGAAATCGGTCTCGCCAATCTCTGCGTGGCCGACGACGAGCTCGAAGCAGCTACCAACGACCTTGCCCGCACGATCGTCGCGAACTCGTGGCACACCTTGCGGGCCGACAAGCGCCTCGTGAACGAAGGCCAGAAATACACGCTTGCCGACGCCCTCTCTTACGAACGCAGGACCAGTCCGGGCGCTGGCCCGGACATGGCCGAGCGGCTGAAGTCATTCGGGGCGAAGGCTTGATGCCATCGCTCGTGATATCTGTCACAATCAACCACGCCATCGATCACGTCAGGCGCGCGCCTGCCGCCGTTCGCGTCGAGCGCAAGCTCGACGACCTTAGCGTCGGGCGCAGGCCCGACGCCCCACACACGCCGAGGTAGAGCACCCATGGTTATGGCACCATCCGCCCAGGGACGCGTCGTCCAGATCATCGGCACGGTCATCGACATCGAGTTCCCCCCGGACCGGCTCCCCGCGCTCAACAACGCGGTGAACATCCAGTTGGACGACGGCACGGAGCTCGTAACGGAGGTCCAGCAGCACCTCGGGAACAACTGGGTGCGCTGCCTCGCCATGGACTCCACGGACGGCCTGAAGCGCGACTCCGTTGCCATCGACACCGGCGAAGCGATCGCGGTGCCCGTGGGCGAACAGTCATTGGGCCGCATGTTTAACGTGCTCGGCAACCCGATCGACAACCTGCCGCCGGCGGAAGGCTTGCGCTGGGGCATCCATCGCAATCCGCCCTCGTTCGAGGAGCAGGAAACCACCCCCTCGGTGCTGGAGACCGGCATCAAGGTGATCGACCTCATCGCCCCGCTCGTGCGCGGCGGTAAGGTCGGCCTCTATGGCGGGGCCGGCGTGGGCAAAACTGTCGTTATCCAGGAGCTCATCTCCAACATCGCCCGTGAGCACGGCGGCTACTCCGTTTTCGCGGGCGTCGGCGAACGCTCCCGCGAGGGCAACGACCTCTGGCATGAGATGAAGGATTCGGGCGTGCTCCCGAAGATGGCGATGGTCTTCGGGCAGATGAACGAGCCCCCCGGGGTGCGCCTGCGGGTGGCCCTCACAGGCCTGACGATGGCCGAATACTTCCGCGACGAGGAGGGCAAGGACGTCCTCTTCTTCGTGGACAACATCTATCGCTACACCCTCGCCGGCATGGAAGTGTCGGCGCTCCTTGGGCGCATGCCCTCGGCCGTGGGCTACCAGCCCACCCTCGCGACCGAGATGGGCGACCTCGAGGAGCGCATCACCTCCACCCGCAAGGGCTCCATCACCTCGTTCCAGGCAATCTACGTGCCCGCCGACGACTACACGGACCCCGGCGTGGCCACCACCTTCGGCCACCTCGACGCGGTCGTCGCCCTGGAGCGGTCGTTGGCTGAACAGGCGCTCTTCCCTGCGATGGACCCGCTCACCTCGTTCTCCCGCGTGCTCGAGCCGCGCATCGTTGGCCAGGAGCACTACGAGACCGCACGCTCTGTGCAGCAGGTGCTCCAGCGCTACCGCGACCTCCAGGACATCATCGCCATCCTCGGCATCGACGAGCTCTCCGACGAGGACAAGCTCACGGTGTCGCGAGCCCGCAAGATTCAGCGCTTCCTCACGCAGCCCATGTTCGTGGCCGAGCAGTTCACCGGCCAGCCGGGCGCGTACGTGTCCATCAGCGAGACCATCCGCGGCTTCAAGGAGATCCTCGACGGAGCTCACGACGGGCTGCCTGAGCAGGCGTTCTACATGGTGGGCAACATCGATGCCGCCGTGGAGAAGGGCCGCACCCTCGCGGAGGGTTGAGCCATGCCTCTCACGGTCGAGATCGTCACCGCGGAACGCGTTGTGCGCACGGAGCACGGCGTCGAGGTGCTCGTCGCCCCCGGCGCGGAGGGGCAGCTCGCCATCCTCCCGCGACACGCCGCGCTCATGACCACGCTCGACGCTGGCGAGATCATCATGCGCCGCGGGGCGAACGAAGAGTCGTTCGTTGTGAGCGGCGGTTTCATGGAAGTGAAGAACGACCGCGTGACCGTCCTCGCGGATGCCGCGGAGTCATCCGAGGAGATCGACCTCGCCCGGGCCGAGGCCGCGCGTGCCCGCGCCGAGGAGCGCCTGCGCCGCTATCGCGAACAGAACGTCCGCGATGTCGACCTCGTCCGCGCCCAGGCCGCCCTCCAGCGCGCCCTCGTGCGCCTTCGCGTGGCCGAGCAGCGCCGCCGCCGAACGACGGGGCGGCCCCACGTAGGTGGGTAGCAGGCCGGTCTCCTGGTGGCGCGCGCAGCGGCCACGGAGGGCCGCGACTGCTGATGCGGGCGACCGCGGGTAGCCCCACCCCCACCCCTCCCCTATCCTGAGGCGGACGTGTCCTCCACCCGCCTACGAACCGCTCGCTATGTCGTCCAGGGCGGAGCCACCCTCCGCGGCAGCATCCGCATCTCCGGTTCGAAGAACGCGGGCCTCGTGCAGATGTGCGCGGCGCTCCTCACGGATGACGACGTCACCCTCCATAACGTCCCCCACATCTCTGATACCGACTCCCTCGGCGAACTGCTGACGTCGCTAGGCTGCGCGGTGGAACACGGGGCGGAAGGCACCATGCGGCTCAACGCATCACGCGCGTCCGAGTCAGGAGGCGATGCCCCAACCGACCTCATCACGGAGAACCGCGCCTCGTTCCAGGTCATGGGACCGCTCCTCGCGCGTCACGGCTACGCCTCGTCCGTCCCGCCCGGCGGGGATGTGATCGGTCAGCGGCCAATCGACGTCCACCTCGGCGGGTTCGAAGCGTTGGGCGCTTCGATCAGCCGTGACGGCGAGCGCTACATCGCGCGCGCGCCAGCCGGAGGCCTGCGCGGCGCGCGCATCTTCATGGACTACCCGTCCGTTTCGGGCACCCAGAACGTGCTGATGGCGGCGGCACTGGCCAACGGGCACTCCACGCTCGTGAACGCCGCCACCGAGCCCGAGGTCCAGGAGCTTGCCTACTGCCTCAACGCCATGGGGGCGCGCGTCTCCGGTATCGGCACACAGATGCTCGAGGTCGAGGGCGTGGAGTCGCTCCGGGGCGTGACCGGGCGCATCATGCCAGACCGCATCGAGGCCGGGACGTTCGCCATCGCGGCGGCTATGACCGGCGGGGACGTGCGTCTCGAGGATGCCCCGGTGCCCGTCATGGACGCCCTGCTCACCAAGCTGCGGGATGCAGGCGCCGAGATCGAGTCGAGCGAGAACACCATCCACGTGCGCGGTCCCGAGGAGTTGCGTGCCATTCACTTCCAGGCGCTCCCCTACCCGGGCCTCGCGACGGACCTTCACGCTCCCATGGCCGCCCTCCTCACGCAGGCCGATGGCGTCTCCATCATCCACGAGCGGGTCTTCGACAACCGCATGCTTTACGTCGATCAGCTCCGGAAGATGGGCGCGGAGATCGTGTCGACCGGCTCATCCGCCATTGTGAGCGGGCCGACGCCCCTCCATGGCGCGCATGTGCGGGCATTGGACGTGCGCGCCGGAGCCGCCGTGATGCTCGCTGCCCTGGTGGCCACCGGGACCACGTACATCGACGAGATCCACCACCTCGACCGCGGATACGAGCGCCTCGACGAAAAACTGCGTAGCCTCGGTGTGGAAGTGGAGCGCGCCTGATGGCACTCGAGTTTCTCGCATCGAAAAAGGTCGGCATCGACCTGGGCACCGCGAACATCCTCGTATATGTGAAGGGCCAGGGCATCGTGATGAACGAGCCCTCGGTGGTGGCTCGACATAATCGCGACAACGCCATCGTGGCGGTCGGCACGGAAGCCCGCGGGATGCAGGGGCGAACCCCGGGCTCGATCAGCGTCATCCGCCCCATGCGAGACGGCGTCATCGCCGATTACCTGACAACCGAAGCGATGCTGAGGTACTTCATTGGGCTGGTCACGGGCCGGTTCAACCTCATCCGCCCCGAAGTGATGGTGACCGTGCCCGCGGGCGTCACCTCCGTGGAGCAGCGCGCCGTGCGCGATGCCGCCGAACAGGCGGGTGCGCGCAAGCCCGCGCACCTCGTCCCCGAGCCACTCGCGGCCGCGATCGGGGCCCAGCTCCCCATCGGCCAGGCGCGCGGCAACATGGTGCTCAACATCGGCGGCGGGCGGACCGAGGCCGCGGTCATCGCCCTCTACGGCATTGTCGTGAGCGAATCCGTGCGCATGGCCGGCGACCGCATCGACGAGGCAATCGTGGCCTACGTCCGGCGGCGGCATAACCTCATCATCGGCGAACGGACCGCCGAGGAGATCAAGTTCGCGATCGGCAGCGCGCTGCCCATCGACGAGGGACTGAACACGCAGGTGCGCGGCCGCGACCAGCTCTCGGGCCTCCCCAAGACCATCACGCTGACGAGCATCGAGGTCGCGCAGTCCATCCAGGATGCGCTCGGGACAATCGTGCAGACGGTCCGGGCGGTGTTGGAGAAGACGCCGCCCGAGCTCGCCGCGGACGTCATCGACCGGGGCATCTCGCTCACCGGCGGCGGCGCGCTCCTGCGCCACATGGACGAGCTGCTAACCCAGGAGACGGGCGTCCCCTGCTACGTGGTCGACAACCCGCTCCAATGCGTGGCCATCGGCGCCGGCATCGCCCTCGACCACATCGATGTCATCAAGCGCTCCCTCCCCACCGAGGAGGAGAACCTCGTCGGCCTTTTCCCCAACCCAACTGAGCGTTAGTTGTCGGGCGCGGGCAATGCTGCGTGGATCACGTGCTCGTAGGCGAGGAGTTGCCGGTCCTGAGTGACCAGTGGGATGTCGACTACCCGACTCGTTGCAACGATTATCTGGTCGGCCGGATCCCGGTGCATTGGTGCTGGAAGCTGAGTAGAAGCCACGAGCACTTCGAGGCTCAGGTCGATGGTGGCCACGCCGCTGCGGCCGATCGCATCACGGAGCCATTCGTCCACCGAGCGGTCAAGTCCGATCCTCCCCCGCTCGACGAGTTTCCCGATTTCCCAGGCGGTGATCATGCTGATCGCCGCTTCGCCCGGCGACGTCGCCATCAGGAGAGATCGGTTCTGGGCAGAGAGCCGTGGATCGTTGTTCACCCACCATCGCCAGATGTGAGTGTCGAGCAGGATCACCGATTGGCTTCCCACTCATCGGGATCGACCGCGGGCTCCGATGGGTCGCTGTCGTCCCATAACACCGAGCCTGCCATGGGGCCCGGCTGGCGCTCTGGTGACGCCGTCTCGCTGACAACAATCTCGACGTCCTTCCCGATGAGATCCTTGAGCTCTGGGATCTGGATGGTGTCGGACTCGAGCCGGCGGCGCACGCGTACTCGCACAGTCATGGGCCGATCATACCACGGTGGCAGTCCGCTTCCCGCCGCGCCCGCCGTTCAGCCAGAGCAACGCCTCCCTCTTCGACAAGCCCGACAATTCGCCTTCGTGCTCCCCCACGAACGATCGCACAGCCTCCGCGTCCACCTTCGAGTACTCTCGCAGCGCCCAGCCGATGGCCTTGCGGATGAAGAACTCCTGCTCGTGCGCCCGCCATTCGCAGTAGCGAAAGAGGCGGTCAGCGTCGGTGCGCTCCTTGAAGGCGAGCTGATGGAGGATGGCCGTGCGGCGCAGCCACATATCCTCGCTCGCGACCCAGCGATCCATCGTCGCCCCCAGCTCCGGGTTCCGGAAGACGAGCGCGCCGGCGCCGTTCTTTGCGAGCGAGTCCACTGTGTCCCACCACGATTTGGTGCTGACCAGCGTGCGCACAGTATGGATGAAGCCCGGCCCGCACAGGCTGATATTCCGCGCGATGACGCCGCACCCGGCGTACTGGTACTCGCGCTCGGGCAGCTCCCAGAGGTGGCCAAGGAGCTCGCCCAGGTCGCCCTCCGAGGGTCGCGCTAGAGCCGCCATCGCCTCGCGCTGGAGAACGCGCTGCTCCGGCGCCGGGATGCCCAGGAAGGGGAACTGGTCGCGCATGTACTTCGCCATCGGCGCCGCACGCTCCGGGTCACGGGCAGCCTCGAACCGGGCCGATATGCGCTCCAGCGCCTCGCTCGCCCAGGTCATAGGCGCGGACTATACGGCATCGAGCTACGGAGTTCGGCCGAGCGCGAAGGACGACTACACGGCTGCGGGAATCGCACTGGAGCGCGAAAGCCGTTCCGCTCCCTTCCGGTCGCGGCTACGAATTCGTGGGGTTATTTGCCGCTCGGCTCGGGCTTCTTGATGTAGAAGGTCATGCTCTGCATCGCCAGCACGGGGTCGATGTGGCGGATCGTCACGTCCTTGGGCACGTGCGGCGTCATCGGCGCGTAGTTCAGGATGGCGCGGATGCCGCCGTTCACGAGCCGATCCGTCACCGACTGCGCCGCGTGCGCGGGTACCGCCACAACGCCGATGTCCACGTGGTTCTGGCGCAGGAACGCGTCCAGGTCGTCGCTGTGGGTGACCGTCGTCTTCCCGAGCTTGGAGCCGACCTTCCCCGGGTCGCTGTCGAAGGCGGCCACAATCTGGAAGCCCTGCGGTTCGAAGCCACCGTACTCGGCGATTGCCTGGCCGAGCCGGCCGATGCCCACCACGCACACCCGCCACTGGCGGTCGAGCCCGAGGATCTCCTGGAGCTTCGAAAGCAGGCTGTGGACGTTGTAGCCGCGGCCCTGCTTGCCGAAGCGCCCGAAGTAGCTCAGGTCCTTGCGGATCTGGGCCGGAGTGACGTCCAGCCTCTCGCCCAACGCCTGCGAACTAACGACCGACTCGCCGTCATCGGCGAGTTCGGCGAGGGCGCGCGCGTAGGTGGGGAGGCGGTTAACGACGACTTCTGGAATCTCGAGCGTCATATCTCGTGCTGCTACGGGCATTGTGAAATCCGTAACGTGTCAGAACTATATCTCTGGCCGAAGAACAGGGTCAACGCGCGAAGTAAATGGAATCCCCTGATTTCATCTATCGTTCACGAACCGCTAATTGCCGCGCGTATCGCCCTCTCCAGCAGCCTGTCATCTGCAGGATCGACGGTACGTGGGTCCAGCAGCAGTGCGCCGTCAGCGATGCGGCCCACCACAGGCGGATCGCCGCGACGCAAGGCGGCCGCCATCTCGGTGGCGCCCTGCGGCGCCCTGATGGACGCACACCAGGTTGCCACCCCTTCGCCGGGCAGAGAGCCGCCGCCGACCATGGACATAGACGCGACCGTTCCTCCAGCCTCTCCCGCCGCGGCTGCCCAGCGTCGGGCGCGGCGTCGAATCCCGTCGGCCGGGCGGCTCACCATCTTCCAGACGGGGATCTCCTCTCGCTCGCGGCCTTCCGCGTAGCTCATGAGGGTGGCGTTCAGCGCGGCAATCGTGAGCTTGTCTACGCGCAGGGCGCGGGCGAGCGGGTGCCGCCGGAGCGTCTCGATGTGTTTCGCCTGCCCCGCGATCACGCCGCACTGTGGCCCGCCGAGCAGCTTGTCACCGCTGAACAGCGCGAGGTCCACCCCCGCGGCAATGCTCTCCTGCACCGTCGGCTCGTGCGCGAGACCATACTCCTCCGTCCGCACGAGGCAGCCACTCCCGAGGTCGTCCAGCAGCAGAGCTCCTCGGTCGCGCGCCAGTTCCGCCAATTCCCCCATCGCGGCCTCCGCGGTGAACCCCATGATCCGGAAGTTCGACGAATGCACGCGCAGGATGGCCGCGGTCCTCTCGGTAGTCGCGGCGGCGTAGTCGGACGCGTACGTCCGGTTCGTGGTGCCGACCTCCACGAGCAGGGCGCCGCTCTGCCGCAGCACGTCCGGGATCCGGAAGCCGCCGCCGATCTCGACCGCCTGGCCGCGAGAGACGATCACCTCGCGGCCCTGCGCGAACACCTGGAGTGCCATGAACAGCCCCGCGGCGTTGTTGTTGACGACGAGCCCATCCTCGGCGCCCGTCGTGCGGCGGATGAGGTCGCGGACGTGCTCGTGGCGGCTCCCGCGGCCACCCGCTTCGAGGTCGAATTCGAGGTTCGTGTAGCCGCGGGCAGCGTCGGCCACGGCGCGCGCGGCACGCTCGCTCAGCGGCGCACGCCCCAGGTTCGTCTGCAGGATCACGCCCGTGGCGTTGATGATGCGCCTCAGGCTCGGGACGCCCGCCGCCGCAACGGCTGCCTCCGCCCGCTCGACAATCACATCCAGTGCGGGAAGGTCCCCGCCTGCGCGGACCTCTGCCCGGAGCGCCGCCAGGAGTGCGCGCACGGAGTCCGTCGCCAGCGGGCTCGGCGGGACGCCAACTGCCTCCAGGACAGCGTCAACGCTTGGTATGGCCCGCAGCCGTTCGTTCACCATGTGCGGGCATTATCAATGCAAATTCGCCAATTCCCCAATCGAAATCGGTTGACCCAAACAGCATTCGCAACCGACCATAATTGCACCCCCACAGGAGTCCCTTCCGTGAATCTCCGTATCCCCGGACCTACCCCCGTCCCGGACGAGGTTCTGCAAGCGTCCGCCGCGCCGATGATGAACCACCGCGGCCCCGAGTTCGCGCAGATCATTCGCCGCGTGACCGATGGCCTGAACTGGGTCTTCGGCACTTCCTCTGACGTCCTCTCTTTCACCACCTCCGGCACCGGCGGCCTCGAAGTCGCCGTCGTGAACACGCTCAGTCCTGGCGACAAGGTTCTGTCCGTTTCGATCGGCTCCTTCGGTGACCGCTTGAAGAACATCGCGAAGACGTACGGCGCCGAGGTCGAGTCATACGCACTCGAATGGGGCGAGGCGGCGGACCCGGCCGAGGTCGGCCGGCGACTGGACGCCGACCACTCGATCAAGGCCGTGATGGTGACTCACAACGAGACGTCGACGGGCGTGATGAACCCGCTCGAAGACATCGCGAGGGAGATCCGCGCGCGCGGCCGCGACCGGCTGATCATCGTGGACGCCGTGAGCTCGATGAGCTCTGTGCCGTGCCCGGTCGAGCGCTGGGACCTGGACGTGGTCGTGAGCGGCTCCCAGAAGGGCTGGATGTCCCCTCCCGGGCTCGCCTTCGTGTCCATGAGCGAGCGCGCCTGGGCGGCCTACGAGCAGTCGACCATGCCGAAGTTTTACTTCGACGCCGCGAAGACACGCGAGTCGCTCGCGAAGCTCCAGAACCCCTGGACGCCCGCGCTCTCTGTCTATTACGCGATGGATGCCGCGTTCGAGATGATGAAGTCCGAGGGGCTCGAATCGATCTTCACCCGCCACGAGGCTGCTGGACGCTATGTGCGCGGCCGGGCCAAGGAGATGGGCCTGAAGCTGGTCCCCGTCGACGAGACGTACGCCTCCAACACGGTCACCGCCGTCTGGTGGCCCGATGGCGTCGACGGCAAGGCCATCAGCAAGCGCGCCCGTGAGGAATTCGGCGTCGTCCTCGGCGGCGGGCAGGGCAAGCTCGAAGGCAAGGTCTTCCGCGTCGGCCACCTCGGCTGGTTCAACCAGGAAGACCTCATCCAGGCGCTCGATGTGGTCGAGAAGCTGCTCGAAGAGGCGAAGACGACGGCATAATCGCGCAGGCATGGAGCCGCCGGCGTTAGCCGGCGGTGCAACACCAACCACGCGCACGGCGGCATGGAGCCGCCAGCATTAGCTGGCGGTTCTCTGTTCACGCCCGCCGGGCACCGGTCTGAACGCCATGCAGATTGCATGTACGGGCGCGCCATGCACAATGCATAACCATGGATTCCCGCCAGTTTACCGAGGTCCGCAACGCACTCGGCCTATCGCAATCCGCCATCGCAACGGCCCTCGGGGTCGACCAGGGCACCATCAGCCGCTGGGAGGCGGGCAAGGCGCGCATCCCAGCCTCGATGGACCTCGCCCTCGCCACGCTCGTAGAGAAGGGCCCCGGCGTCTCTCCTCGCCCGCGCATCCTTGTGGCCGACCAGGTCGCCCAGGAGGGCGTGGAGATGCTGCGCGCCGTGGGCGAGGTCGATGTAAGCACCGGCCTGACCGTTGAGGCGCTGATCGCAGCCATCCCGAACTACGATGCGCTCGTCGTCCGCTCGGAGACGAAGGTGACACGCGCCGTGCTGGAGGCGGCGACGAAGCTCGTCGCGGTTGGGCGCGCGGGTGTCGGCGTCGACAACATCGACCTGGAGGCCGCCACGGAGCGAGGCGTCATCGTCGTCAATGCACCGCAGGGAAACACGGTCGCGGCCGCGGAACACACGATCGCGTTGCTGATGGCGCTTGCCCGCCACCTGCCCCAGGCAGACGCCTCCATGCGCCAGGGCAAGTGGTCACGCAAGGAGTACGTGGGCACCGAGATTCGCGGGAAGGTGCTCGGCATCGTGGGTCTCGGCAAGATCGGGTCAGAGGTGGCGCGGCGGGCCGTGGGTATGGAGATGCGCGTCATCGGCAACGACCCCTTCGTACCCGAGGACCGCGCCAGGGCGCTCGGCGTCGAGCTCGTGGAGTTCGACCAGATCGTCGCCGAATCCGACTTCATCAGCGTGCATCCCCCGCTCACTCCGCAGACCCAGGGCATGATTGGGGCCGGCGAGATCGCGCGCATGAAGGATGGCGTGCGGCTTATCAATGTGGCCCGCGGAGGAATCATCGACGAAGGTGCACTGGCGGACGCCGTGCGGTCCGGCAAGGTGGCTGGCGCCGCAATCGACGTCTTCTCGATCGAGCCGCCCGGCGAGAACCCTCTCCTCGGCGACCCGAGGATCATCATCACGCCACACCTTGGCGCCTCCACGGCCGAGGCGCAGGAGCGGGTCGCCCTCGACGTCGCCGAGCAGCTCGTCGACATCCTCTCGGGCAGGCCCGCGCGGTACGCCGTGAACGCGCCCATGCTCGCCCCGGAGACACTCAAGGTCGTCGGCCCGTACATGGCCGTGGCGGAGACGCTTGGTTCGGTTGCCACGCAGCTCGTCACGGGCCAGCTTACCTCCATCGAGATCGACTACTACGGCGACATCGCGGAGCACGACGTCACACCCCTGCGTGCCTCAGTTATCCGCGGTCTCCTTCGCCCCATCAGCGAGGAGAACGTGAACATCGTGAACGCATCGCTCGTGGCGCAGTCGCGGGGCTGGCGCATCGACGAGCGGCTGCAGTCATCGCACGAGGTGTTCCTCAACCTCATCCACGTGAAGATCCGCACGAACGAAGCAGAGGTCGCCGTCGCGGGCACGGTGGAGCACGGCCAGCCCGACATCGTCATCCTCAACGGCCTCGACGTGGACCTCGTCCCCGAGCCGAACTCCTACCTGCTCGCCTGCGACAACGAGGATCGGCCCGGCATGATCGGGAAGGTCGGCAGCCTGCTCGGGCAGTTCGACATCAACATCCGGTCGATGCAGGTGGGCCGCCGCGAGCGCCGCGCGCGTGCGCTCATGCTCATCGCCGTGGACGAACCTCCCACGGAGGAAGAGCTCGCGCAGATCGAGGCGATCGACGGTATCCACAACGTGCGGTTGGTGCGGTTCTAAGGCTGAGGAGATTCGGCTGCGGGGCTACGCAGGCCCAAGAGCGGCTCAAGGCGAGCGTCGACTTCGCGCAAGAGTTCGTCGCCCGCCGTACCGATGGCCCGATACGGCAGCGTCTGGTCGAGGGAGACAAGCTTACCGACCAGGACGGCCGAGTGTTTCCTGAGGCCCATCGCCGCGAACTGGGGCGTGTCCGGAGGGAGGTCTATCGTGAGCGGATCGCCGATGGGAACCAGCTGTGACGTTACCGCAACGAGCACCACATCTCGTGAGTTAAACCGAGCGGCTGAGACCACGATAGCGGGACGCGCCTTCGCTCCCGCGAGGTTGGTGAAGGGGAACGGCACCAGGACCACATCGCCGCGTTCGTATGCCACGGCTACGGGCGGTCAGCAGGAATGAGGTCGTCGTAGACGTCTTCCGCGGGACTGTCCCAGAAGGCGAACGCGTCCGGATCGGCCTCGCGGTTTTCCGCGAGGCGGGACTTCAGCTCGCGGCGCTCTTCGCGGTCCAACAAGCGGATCGCGGCCGCGACCTGATCAACAGTTAGTTTCAAGCGTGTTTGCGTAGCCATTCCACCCCAAGTCTATCACGTGGCTCACAGCTCCAGCCCTCATCGGGTTCCGCGTTTGAAGCCTCAGGGATCCAGTTCGGGAAACTCCCACGGTTCGAGAGTGGCGAGCACGCGGTCGCACCCTTCGGTGGCTTCCTGGACGCGACCCGGCCCGCTTCCGCAAACGACGACGAGCCATGCCTCTTCTGGAGCTCCCGGGCGGGCGAGCACGTAGATGATGGACTCGCCCACCGCCTCACCGTCCGGATTCGTGACGGTGAAACCGTCCCGCAGGTGTGCCACGCCGTCCTCCTCGAAGGCTTCGAAGTCGAGTGCGACGCTGGACCGCTCGGTCCAGTCGTCCGCGGCAGCCTGGGGCGTGTCCCACGTCGTGCCATCGAAGACGATGACGGCTACGCGGTCGGAGACGGGCTGGACCCTGGTCCCCACCGACAGGACGGGTGATAGCTCCTCGTCGGTCGCGGTGGGAACGATCACGCTCCAGCCGTCGGGCAGCTCTAACTCGAACAGGCCGATCGCCGTGACCGTCTGCGGCTGATCGTCGCCGCCGCCGCACGCGGCGGATGCGAGCGACAGCGCCAGCGCAGTGAGCGCCACCACCCCGGAAACGCTCACCATATCCCACCTCCGCCACAGGCCTTGGCAACGGGCACGTCCCGCGGTTCAATGCGCTCAAATGATCGCCCGGCTGTTTCGCGTCATCCTACCCGCCGTCGACATGGAGCGCTCGGTGGCGTTCTACGCGGCAGTGCTCGAAGACTCTGGCACGCGTGTGTCGCCGGGACGGCACTACTTCCACTGCGGCCCCACGATCCTCGCCATCGTTAACCCTCGTGCCGACGGCGCGGTCAATGCCCCGGACCCGCACCCGAACGCAGACCACGTCTACTTCTCGGTCGACGACCTCGCAGCCGCGCTGGAGCGGGTGAAGTCCGCGGATCCGTCGGGTCTCGATGTGCCCAACCAGGAGCGTGGCATCGCCCAGCGCCCGTGGGGCGAGCGCTCCTTTTACTGCCAGGATCCAGCGGGCAATCCCATCTGCTTCGTGGCAGCCGGCACGGAGTTCACGGGCGACCGGCCGCTCACGTAGCGCTCGGCGTCCTTGGCGGATTCTTTGCGTTGTTGCGGCGGCTCTTGAAGAAAACTTGGCGCGCTTGGCGTCTTGGCGGTTATTCTGTCGCCCACGATGTCACTTCGAGGCGCAGCGGCAATTACCGGGCTCGCTGAGTTCAAGCCGTCCCGCTACACCGAGGGCGAGACCACGCTCGGCATGCTCGCGAAAGTCGCGGCTGATGCAATCGCTGATGCGGGCCTCGAACCCGGCGAAGTGGACGGGCTCATCACGGAGTCGTTCGCGGAAGCGCCCTTTATGGCCCCCGCGGCCGTAATCGAGTACATGGGCCTCGACGTGAAGTTCTCCGAAGTCATTGACCTGGGGGGCGCCACGGGCGCGGGGATGGTCTGGCGCGCGGCTGCGGCCATCGCCGCGGGCATGTGCGAGACGGTGGTCTGCACTACGGCCACTCGCCGCGAGAAGCGTACAACCGAGGGCCCGAAGCGCAGCGCCTCCGCGGGATTCTCCGGGCGCCGCGTCGACCGCACGCCGGAGGCCGAGTTCTGCGTGCCCTACGGCGCGATCGGCGCGAACTACGGCTACGCGATGATCGCGAACCGCTATATGCACGAGTACCGGGTGACCCCAGAGCAGCTCGCGACGATCGCGGTGGCCCAGCGTTACAACGCCTGCCATAACCCGGACGCGCTCTTCTTCGGCCAGCCGATCACCGTCGAGGACGTGCTCAACTCGCCTGTTATCGTCGACCCCCTGCACATGCTCGAGATCGTGATGCCGGTCGCCGGCGCCGCAGCTCTGGTGGTCACAAGCCGGAAGCACGCGAAGAAGTCGAAGCGGACACCGGTCGAGATCCTTGGCGCGGGCGAGCACACAACCCACAAGGCGATTACGTGGGCGCCCAGCCTCACGGACACGGCCATCCGCGCCTCCGCCGATGCTGCCTTCAAGATGGCCGGCGTGCGCCGCAAGGACATCGACATCGCCAGCCTCTACGACTGCTACACCATCACCGTCCTCCTCACGCTGGAGGACGCGGGATTCGCGAAGAAGGGCCAGGGCGGCAAGTTCGTGGACGCGCACAACCTGCAGTTCGACGGCGATTTCCCCCTGAACCCGCACGGGGGACAGCTTTCGTTCGGGCAGGCGGGCACGGCGGGTGGTATGTCCCACGTGACCGAGGCTGTGCGCCAGCTCCAGCGCCGCGCCCTCGGCAGGCAGGTGAAGAAGCCCCGTCTGGCCTTCGTGAACGGCAACGGCGGCATCATGAGCGACCAGGTGTCGCTCATCCTGGGGACCGGGTGATGGCCGGCGAACAGGCTGCCCCATACACCAAGCCGCTCCCGGAACCGACCGATGTCTCTCGGCCGTTCTGGGATGCCGCGCGCGATCACCGGCTGCTGATCCAGCGCTCCAGGAAGACCGGGAAGCACGTCTTCTATCCGCGCGCCGTCTCGCCTTTCGGCCACGGCGACGAGCTCGAGTGGGTGGAGGTCTCCGGACGCGGCGTCGTGTACTCCTACACCGTCGCGCGGCGTCCCACCGGCCCGCAGTGGGCCGCCGACATCCCCTACGTGATCGCGATCGTCGAGCTGGAGGAAGGAGTCCACCTCACGGCCAACATCGTCGACTGCGATCCGGACTCGGTGCGCGTGGACATGCCCGTAGAAGTCACATTTCACGATGCCACGCCCGAGGTAACGCTGCCCCAGTTCCGCCCGGCCAGCGGCTAGGCTCGGCACAACTCCCCCAGCGCGTTCTGCACCTCCGCGGCGCGCTCGATGTTCTCCTCGGGCGGGCCCTGGACAGGTATGAGGTTGATGTGACGCGCCCCTGCCTCAACGAACGGCGCGATGAACTCGGCGACCTCCCCGGCAGTCCCGAACGGCGTGTACTTCTCGAAACGCTCGAACGGGATCTTGTAGGTGCCCTCCATGCCCCGCGACACCAACGCACGTGCCTCTCCCCGGGTGCCGGCCACCGACGTCCAGAACTGCATGCCCACCTCGATGTCGCCCGCATCGCGTCCTTCAGTTGTGGCCGCCTCCGCGATGACCTCTTGGGCCTGCCGGAACCGGTCGACCGACTGCCAGATGCCCGTGTAACCGTCGCCCCAGCGGCCTGCACGGACGAGGGCGGCATCGCTGCGGCCACCGACGTGGATCGGCACCTGCCGCAACGGCTTCGGGTACACAGTCACATCGTCCAGCTGGTAGTGCTTGCCCGCGAAACTGACGTGATCCTCGGTCCAGAGGCGCTTCAGGATCTGGATCCCCTCGTTGGCGCGGGCGCCGCGCGTCTTCGGATCCACTCCGGAGCTCGTGAACTCGTGCGGGTCCTCGCCGCCCACGCCTATGCCGAGCACGAAGCGGCCGCCGCTCAGCTGGTCGAGCTGTGCCACCTGGAGCGCGACTGGCACGGGGTGCCGCAGCGGCAGCAGGTACACCGCCGTCTTCAGTTCGATGCGCTCAGTTACGGCGGCGATGGCGGTGAGCGTGATCAGCCCGTCGTTGCCGTACCCGTAGAACGTCACGTGGTCGCCCGCCACGAGGCCATCGAGCCCGATCGCCTCCGCGCGGCGGGCCGCCTCCAGCACCATCGCCCCGCTCGCGCCTACGCGTACGTCCCACGCCCGGATCATGCTCGCTACTTTGGGTGGTTCCATCCGGCGGATTGTCGATTGTCGACTTGCGAATGTCGATTGAACGGCCTCGCCCTGGCAGGCACGTGCTGTCGACTTACGGTTCTCATGCCGATAACCAACATGCAGCGCATACCGGAGTCGAGGCGGAATCGGGACGACGGTCGGCGTGCGAGGCGCGACAGCAGATGCCGCGCCAGGGGAGAGTCGCCAATGTCCGTATTCACTTTCAAGCGTCGTGCCATCCTGCTGTCATTCGGGGCCATCTCGCTTTTCGGCCTCGTCGCGGCGGCGTGCGGGGGCGACCCCTCCAACGACGAGATCGTGGACAGGCTGGTCGACGAGGGCCTGAGCGAGGACCAGGCGACCTGCATGGTCGATGAGCTCGGTGACGACGCCGGCCGCCTCTTCGGCGCAGACGAGGATGAGATCAGCGACGAGGATGCCGAGAAACTCTTCGGAGCTGTGTTCTCCTGCATCGAGGTCTGAGTCCGGGGTCAGCTCGCCGCGCGGCGGACGTAGCGGGCGGCCGCAGCCGAGTAGCGCCGTTAACCGCCGGTTCGCATACTGAGGCGCACATCCCCTCCGGAGTCGACTCATGTCCCACGGTCCCGGCCGCGCGCCGCAAGTCTTCGATCGCGCCTTCCTCACGGACGCCGAGGACGTCACCGAGATCGTGCTCGTCCGGCATGGCGAGCAGCACGTCCCCGATTGGCGCGGCGGTCCCGTGGGCGACATCATCGACCCGCCCCTGAGTGAGCGCGGCGTCGCCCAGGCGCGGCTCGTGGGCGAGCGCTTCTCCACGGAAAAGGTGGACGCGGTCTACGCGAGCCCCCTGAAGCGAGCGCTCGACACCGGCGTCCAGATCGCGAGACACCACCGCCTGGAACCGCAGATCATGCATGACCTGCGGGAGGTCGAGGTCTTCCGCGACATCCCGCCCGAAAAGACGGCGGTCGAGTTCATCGGACGCGACCTCCTGCTCGGCATCCGCGAGCGCATGCTCCGCGAGAAGAAGTGGGATGTGTACCCCCACTCGGAGTCGAGCTTCGAATTTCGGCGGCGCACGGTGAACGCTCTGGAGGCAATCATCGCCACGAACGAGGGCAAGCGCGTGGTCGTCGCCTGCCACGGAGGCGTCATCAACGCCTTTATCGGCCACATCATCGGTTCGCCCTACGACATGTTCTTCCGCCCGGCGCACACCTCCGTCAGCGTGGTGGCCGCGGGCGAAGGCATCCGCGCGCTCCATTCCCTCAACGACACGCACCACCTCCGCACGAGCGAAGGCAACTTCCTCTCGCACTAGGCCCGTCGGCCATCAGCCGTCAGCCGTCAGCCGTCGGCCTGGGGTTCGAGACACGGGCTGATAGGGAGGCTCGTCGACATGTTGGAGTTGAGGCACACGGCCGCGGGGCTCATCCGTGCCTGCGCGTGGTCGGTGATGGCCGATGGCTGATGGCCGATGGCCGAAAGCCCTGCGGGGCCTAGTCCAGTTCGAACCCTTCCATTAGCTGGTCCAGCGAGAGGGCGAGCGGTGGGCGCAGCGAGGTGCCCGCGAAGGAGTCCGCCAGCAAGCGTGCCACAGGGCTCGTGCGGCGGTAGTTTCGTCCCCCGCCGAGGGCGAACAGCTCCGCGCACAGTTTCGTCGATTCCTGCGTCACGTAGGTCTTCGTGCGCAGGACACGCGCGGCGTACGCCGGCCCGGCAGCGGGCCGGAAGCCCTCGGCCGTCTCCATCAGGTACGCGCGCATCGACTCGTAGCGCATCTGCGCCTCCGACAGCCGCAGCCGCAGCGCGGGAGACTGCGGGGCCGGCTTGCCGGACGCATCCAGGATCGCCTTCGCACAGCCCAGCGGGATGGCGGCGAACAGGCAGAACCAGTACTGCAGCGGCTGCACCGCCTCGACGAAGTTCGGGAAGCCCATGACCTCGCGCGCGGGCGCGTTCGTGTACTTCACAGTGTGGCTCTCCGTGGGGCGCATCCCGAAGCCGTCCCAGTCGTCGAGGATGTCGACCCCGGGCGCATCGGTCTGAATGAAGAAGAACTCCACGATACCCGCGCCGGGGAGGTCTTCCGGCGCCACCTTCGCAGTCGAGAAGAACGTGGCGGCGTACCTCCCCGACGTGGCGAGGATCTTCTCGCCGCTCACCTGCAATCCGCCGCCTGGCGCTCTCGTCGCCACCGTCTGGGTGGCCGCGAGCGAGCCTCCCGCGCCCTTCTCCGAGTTGCAGGCGGCGTAGATGAGCCCCTTGCGGTAGTCAGCGGCCACCCGGTCGATCTGGCCGGCCCACGCGGCCCGGTGTGCCTCCCCGGCAATCCCCACGCCCAAACCGTAGATGCCCGCGAGGCCGAGCGGCATGCTCGCGATGAGCGCCGTCGAGGGAGATGCGGCCGCGATCGCTTCGATGGCGTGAACGGCATCAGGAAGCCGCCACCCGCTGCCGCCCATCTCCGGCGAGAGCGGACCCGGGATCACTCCCGACTCGTAAAGCGCAGTCACGCTGGAGGCGGGGTACGTCTCGGGCTCGGCTCGCTCGCGTTCGGCGATCGCGGGCAGGACATCGGTGAGGCCGGCAGTGGCTGTTGTGGTCACGCGGAGCTCCTTTTGGGACATCGAGACCAAAGCATACGACCCGCGTGGACAGCCGCGCGCGACCTGCCCCACAGACCAGCGGTTCAGCAGTGCGGCAGCCCCGCGTACAATCCGGGCACACACCCCAAGGAGCAGCCCATGCCCACCGCCGACTTCACACTTTCCGGAAAGGTCGCCATTGTCACGGGCGGCAGCCGCGGCATCGGCAAGTCCATCGCCGTCGCGCTCGCCGAGGCCGGCGCGGACGTGGCCGTTGCCGCCCGCAAGCCTGAAGCCCTCGAAGAGGCCGTGACCGAGATCAAGGCGACGGGGCGCCGCGCCTTTGCAATCCCCACGAACGTGCGGGAGATGGACGGGCTCCAGAACCTTGTCGCGGAGACGAAGCGCCAACTCGGCCGCATCGACATCCTGGTGAACAACGCGGGCACGAACCCGGTGTTCGGCCCCGTCCATAACATCGACGAGCGAGCGTGGGACGGCATCATGAACACGAACGTGAAGGCCGTCTTCTTCCTCTCGAAGATGGCCCGGGAGGCCATGCTCGAGCATGGCGACGGGGGCGCCATCATTAACGTCAGCTCCATCGGTGGCATCGAGGCCTCCGACGTGCTTGGCGGCTACTCGGTCTCCAAGGCAGCGCTCATCATGCTCACTCAGGTGTGCGCGAAAAACTGGGGCAAGGATGGCATTCGCGTGAACTGCATCGCCCCCGGGCTCATCAAGACCGACTTCTCTCGCGCCCTCTGGGAGAACGAGGGCATCCTCAGCAACTCCGTTCAGACCGCCGCCCTCGGGCGCATCGGCCTCCCGGACGAGATGGCCGGGGCGGTCGTCTACTTCGCCAGTCCCGCCTCCTCATTCACGACCGGGCAGACGCTCGTCCTCGACGGCGGCCGCCACCTATGAGTCCGCAACTCGGGCGCCCGCACGCGCCGCTCACCCTCTCCGCGAGCCCGCGGAGAGGGGGCTGGGGGGTGAGGAGTGCCTGACATGCTTGTCCGGCTGTATGCGTTGCCCGAGGAGGAGGGTGGCGTGCTGGAGCGACTCTCGGCCGCGGGCATCGAGTGCCGCCGTGCGGAGTCCTACGAGCGCCAGGCGGTGCTTCAGTTCGTGCAGGAGCGGTGGCCGAACTGGGTGGACGAGGCCGTGGCGGGCTTCGCGCACGTCCCACCGACGGTGTACATCGCGCGACGCGGCCGGGCCGTGCTCGGCTTCGGCTGCTACAACGCGACGCGGCCGGACTACTTCGGGCCTACCGGCGTCGACGAGTCCGAGCGCGGGGCGGGCATCGGGCGCGCCATCCTCCGCCTCTGCCTGGAGGCTCTCGCCGCCGAGGGCTACGCCTACGCGATCATCGGCGGCGTGGACGGCCGGGAGTCGTTCTACGAAGAAGCCGCCGGCGCCACGGTCATCGGGGCCAGCGTGCCCGGCATCTACGGAGGGATGGTCCGTGCTCCAACGACTTAAGTCCGCGCCCCTTGCCGCTGGGCGGGCACTGGGCCGGCTGGGCGCGCGTCTCGTGAAGCTGGCGCTCATCGCCACCGCCGTCACCGCCCTGATGATCGCGCTCGACGCAATCTTCCTGTCCGACGACGACGCGCGCGAGGACGCATAGCGCTCAGGCGTCGCGCAGCGCCCGCGCGATCTCCAGCCCGGGCTTCCAGCCATCGCCTCCGTCCTCCGTGGACCAGGTGATAGAGAGCATGGCGTAGGCGAAGCTGGCGAGCCGCAGCGTTTCCCGGTCGAACCCCAGCTCGTCAGCAAACTGATCGAGCCGCCGCCCAAGGACGGCGCTGACGTCCGGCCGGACGAGCGCGCCGTCGTTCGGGTTCAACATGAATGCGCCGATCTCGCACTCCGCCGGGCCGGTGACCCCGTGTGGGTCAATGGCGATCCAGCCCTCCCGGTCGGAGGACAGGATGTTCCAGTGGTGAAGGTCGCCGTGGAGGGCGATGTGGCCCGCGCGTTCGGCGAAGAGGTCCGCATAAATGGCGTCGGTGTCTTCGATGAAGGCGGGTGGGAACGGGCCTGGTCCGCCCCCTGATCTTTCGCGAAGGCCATCCCGGGCGGAGCGCCACCAATCGATGAGAGCCGGCAAGGGATGCTCCGGGGATGGTGGCTTGCGTAGGCGGCGCATGACCGAGGCGGCGGCGGAGACTGACTCGGGCGTTTCACCCACTTCAAGGAGCGGGACGCCAGGGTTCACCCGTTCGAGGAGCATGGCGCCGCGCTTCGCGTCGCTCGCCAGCAGCCGGCACATTCCCTCGCCGTCGTAGGTCGCGAGGGCGTTGAGCTCGCACTGGAAGTCGGTGGTGGGCACCCGCAGCTTCAGCACGGCTGGCTCGCCGGTTTCGCGTTCGACGGGGACGACGAAGCTGTAGGAGAAGGTGTAATCGGCGGGCCGGAGGACGAGGCGCCACTCCTGGCAGAGCTCATCCACCTGGGCTGGCAGGCGCTCGGCCCAGGCACGGCCCTCTTCGCCCCACGTGCGTGCGGCCGTCTCTGCGAGGCTCCCAGGGATCTGAATTGGCGCCGTCACGCAGAGCTCCAACGAGCCGGACCGCGAACCAGATCAGTCGGCATGGCGCCGCCTGGCATGCTCGGTTGCGAGTCGCGCGGCGCTCCCGGGCAGCCCCCGCAGGCCCTCCGCGCGCAACGCCTGGATAATGTCCTCAAAGTGCTCCGGCCCGTTCACCTCCAGCAGGAGGTCGAGCACCGCCACGCCCACGGGCATGCTCGGCACTTCCCGGTCATGCTCAACCTCCAGCACGTTCCCGCCTGTTGCCGCTATCACGCGCGACACGAGCGCGAGCTCGCCGGGCGTGTCGGAGACCTCGATCGTAAGGTGCTGGTAGCGGCCCGCATCCACGAGGCCACGCCTCACGATCGACCCCAGCAGGTTGATGTCGATGTTGCCGCCCGAGACCACGACGGCCGTCGTCCCCTTCGGCCGGTAGGTCCCCGACTGGATCGCGGCTACTCCCAGCGCCCCGGCGCCTTCCACGACCATTTTCGAGCGCTCGATGAGGAGCACTACCGCGCGAGCGACTTGCTCGTCACTGCAGCTCACGACGTCGTCCACGTATCGCTCGATCAAGGCGAAGGTGCGCGCCGAGGGGCCCGCCACCGCGACCCCGTCGGCGATCGTGCGCGCGGGCGGCGTGGTCCGCAGCTCGTGCGCCCGGAAGGAATCGCGGATCCCGTCCATCGCCGCAGACTGCACGCCCACCACCCGGATGTCGGGCCGGAGCGACTTGACGGCGACCGCCACGCCCGCGAGCAGCCCGCCCCCGCCTGCCGGGACGAGGACCTCGGCGATGTCAGGCGCCTGCTCCAGGAGCTCGAGCCCCACGGTCCCCTGCCCCGCGATGATGGCGTCGTCGTCGAACGGCGGCACGAACACCAGGCCCTCGCGAGCAGCGATCGCCAGAGCTTCGGACCGCGCCTCCTCGAGTGAGCTCCCGTGGAGGACGACCCGCGCTCCGAGGTCCTCCGTGGCGGTCACTTTGGCGAGCGGGGCGAACACCGGCATCACCACCGTGACTGCAAGGCCGGCTTCCTCGCCGGCCAGTGCGACACCCTGTGCGTGGTTGCCCGCGCTTGCGGCCACCAGGCCCCGGACGCCGTCCCTCGGCAGCTTCGACACGAAGTTGAACGCGCCGCGCACCTTGAAGGAGCCGGTGCGTTGCATGTGCTCGCACTTCAACCACACGGGCACACCCGAGATGTCCCCGAGCGTGGCTGACGGCCACAGTGGTGTCAGGCGCACGCGCCCCGCGATCGTCTCCCGCGCATCGCGGATGGTTTCGAGTGTGACGGTGGGGGACGAAGTCACCGGTCCATTCTGCCATTCGCGGGCGCACGGTCACTTCGTTTCCGGCGAACAGAGGATGGCGGGGGCGCGGAAAAGGGCCGGTTCGGCCGGCCCTTCGACGGTGGTTCCCCCGGAGACCAGCGGCTCAGCCAGAGGAGGCCTGTGCGCGTGGGTGGGCCTTGTCGTACTCGCGGCGCTTCTGGTCGTCGGTGAGGTGGGTGTAGATCTGAGTGGTGGAGATGCTGGCATGGCCGAGGGCGTCCTGGACATTACGCAATGGCATGCCGCCGGAGAGCATGTGCGTGGCGTACGTGTGCCGGATCGTGTGTGGCGTGATTGCCTTGTCGAGGTTGGCTTCCCTGGCGTAGTTCTTCAGGATCAGCCAGAAGCCCTGGCGCGTCAGCCGCTCTCCGCGCCGGTTCACGAACAACGCGGACTCGCGTCGGTTCCGCACGAGCTTCGGGCGGACGTGAAAGATGTAGTGCCGCACTTCGTCCACCGCGCGCTGCAGGAGGGGAAGAACACGCTCCCGTTCTCCCTTACCCACGCACCGCACCGTTACGGGGTCGCTCTCCAGGGCGACATCCGCGAGGTCTAGCGAGACCAACTCGGTGACCCGCAGGCCGGTCGCGTAGAGCAGCTCCAGCATGGCCTTATCGCGCCGCGCTTCGGGCGTGTTGCGGCGGGAAGGCTGCTCCAGCAATTCGTCCATCTCCTCCACCGTGAGCGCCTTGGGAAGCGATTTTCCAACCTGCGGAGACTTCAGGTTCTCCGTCGGGTCGCCCTCGATGAGGCCCTCCGCGGTGAGGAAGCCGAAGAACGACTTCACCGCCGCGACCTTGCGCGCGACAGTCGCATCCTTGTATTGCCGGTCCCGGAGATCGGCGACGTAATCGACGATCCCTTCGCCCCGGATAGTGGTCCAGGGGGCGGTCCCGTTGCCCGGGCGCACGAGGAACCCCTTGAACTGCGCAAGGTCGTTCTTGTACGCCGCAATGGTGTTGTTTGAAGCGTTCTTCTCCACCGCCAGGAAATTCAAAAACTGGGCGATACACTCGTCCATCGTCGGCTCACCTCTGGTCGGAACGGTCGTGGGTGCTTGGGGCGGCGCTATCATAGGGGCCGTCGATCGGGCGTGTCCACAGAAATTAGCCCCCTGATTGTGAAGAATTGTCCGTCTGGCTTAGCATTATTGTGACATCACAGTACGTCATGACTGGCGTGTCCCAATTCGCCGCCATCGGCAGGCGGCGACACCGTCCCAACTCGGCATAACGTGGCTCATCTTAGCCGCGCTCCTCTTGTGCGCTACCTGCCAAATCTCTCTTCTTTCGCGATCTCGCGATTGTAATTCGTGGCCGCGTCCCGGCGTCGCCAACGCGCGCTCCGCACCGAGGACTGCTCAGATCATCTCGTCCGGCACCAGGTCGGCCAGGGGGCCTTGCGCGGCTCCGAACGCCCTGGTGGGGGCAGCTACTGCTCCGGCGTGAACTTCACGGGGAGGTGCTTGATGCCGCCGATGAAGGTCGACCGCAGGCGCTCGGCGGGGCCGTCCATCTCGGTGTCCGGGAAGCGCCGGAACAGCTCCTCGAACATCACCTTCAACTCGAGGCGCGCGAACCCGGCGCCGAGGCAGAAGTGCTCTCCGATGCCAAACGCCAGGTGGTCGTTCGGCGTGCGGGCAATGTTGAACACGTCCCCGTCCGGGAAGATCGTCTCGTCACGGTTGACCGACGGGTACCACATGACCACCCTCTCGCCCCTGGCAATGGGCTGTCCGGCGATCTCGGTGTCCTGGAGCGCCACGCGCGCCATGTGCGTCACGGGCGAGGTCCAGCGCAGCATTTCCTCCACGGCCGAGCTCATGAGCTCGGGGTTGGCGATGAGCTTTGCCTTTTCGCCGGGGTGCTCGCAGAGCGCCAGCAGCCCGCCGGAGATCCCGTTCCGGGTGGTCTCGTTGCCTGCGAGGATGAGCAGGAAGCAGAACCAGAGGATGTCCTCGTCCGTCAGTTCCTCACCGTCGACCTCAGACTCCGTGAGCAGGCTGATGAGGTCGTCCCGGCGGTTGGCGCGGCGCTCCTGGAGGAGCTGAGCGAAGTAGCCGAACATCTGCATCGTGCCCATGTTGCCGGTGATGCGGGCCGCTTCAGGGGTTCCCCGCTGATCCTCGGGCACGTCTTCCTGGTACTCGGGGTCGCCGCCACCGAGGACCTTGTTGGTAAGCTTGAACATGAGCGGCCAATCGCTCTTCTCCAGCCCCATCATCCCGCAGATGACAGCCAGCGGGAGGAGCGCCGAGACCTCGATCACGAAGTCGGTCTTGCCCTGCTTCGCGATGTCATCGAGCAACTGGTTGGTGATCTGGCGGATGTGCGGCTCCATCGCGTTGACCGCGCGAGGTGTGAAGCCCTTGTTCACCAGGCGGCGCAGCTTCACATGCCGGGGCGGGTCCATGGTGATGAGCATCTTGCCGTTGCCGGCAGCGGCCGCGGTCTGCTCGTCCTCGTTACGCGGCTCGAACATGACGATCCCGCGCTCAGAGCTGAAGATCTCGGGGTGGCGAGAGACGTGGAGCACGTCGGCATAGCGCACGAGCGACCAATAACCCTTGATCTGCTCGTTGCCGGGGTTCCAGGAGATGGGGTCGTTCTTGCGGAGCCACTTGAACGCCTCGTGCGACTCGCCTCGCTCGAAGATGCTCTCGTCGCTCAGGTTGATCTGCTCTTCCGGGTTGAGCGTCAGCTCTTGTGTCACGGGAAACCTCCGAGGTTGCGACCTTCGCGTCGCGCGATCTTACCGGTCGGTCGGGAAACTATAACAAAAAATGAACGGCGGTTCAGGAATTGGCGACAGCCGCTGCCTCCACGACGCTGATGGCTTGCCGGGGGCAAAGCCGGGCGGCACGTTCCACCTTCTCCCGGAGCTCCTCCGGCACCGGGTCCAGCTTCACGCGGCTGACGTCGTCGTCGCCCAGCTCGAACACCTCGGGCGCCGCCAGCTGGCACTTGCCGTGCCCCTCACACATGTCCTCGTTCACTACGGCGCGCATATGTCCGCCTCCAGGGTTTGTGACGGGAGTATACCGCTCATCCTGCCGTTGACGCGCCCGGACTTTCCTCGCTTGCATCGATACGGTGGCTCCAGCGGCCCGGCAATTCGATTGCACGCTTGCGATTCCCGGTGTGCATTAGTCGATAAAGACAGGCAGTCAGCATGGAGCTCGAAGACGGACGTTACCGCTGGATCGTCGAGAGCGCGCTCGAGTACGCAATCTTCACGATCGACGGGGAAGGCACCATCACGTTCTGGAACCCGGGCGCCGAGCGGTTGCTCGGGTGGCCGGCAGAGGACATCGTCGGGCAGCCACTGAGCGCCATCTTCGTCCCCGATGACGTCGCTGCGGGCGTGCACCTCCTGGAGATCGCAACTGCCGCCCGCGAAGGCCGCGCGGACGACCAGCGCTGGCACCTTCGCTGCGATGGCTCTCGCTTCTTCGCCAGTGGCATCCTCATGCAACTCCATGACGACGCGGGCGATCCCGCGGGGTTCGTCAAAATCCTCCGCGATTTCACCGATCGCCAGCTCATCGAGGATGAGCGAGACGCGTTGATCGAACAGCTCCGCCACGCGGATCTCGCGAAGGATCAGCTCCTCGCCATGGTCTCCCATGAGCTTCGCACGCCACTGACGATCCTCCTCGGCACGGCGACCATCCTCGCGGAGCGCTCGGCCACGCTGGGCCCTGAGGACCGCGACGACGCCACGCGCGCGCTCCACGGCCAGGCGCTCCGGCTCCGGGAGCTCGTGGAGGACATGCTCGTCCTCGCACGGGTGGCGCCCGGCCAGCAGGTGGACCTGGAACCAGTGCTGCTGCAACGCGCTCTGCCCGCGATCGCGGCCGAACATCGCCTGCGATACCCCGCTCGCGAGCTCGACTTCCGCGTGGATCGCGGGCTCCCGCCGGCCCTCGGGCAGCCCACCTACATCGACCAGGTGATCCGCAACCTGCTCAGCAACTCCGAGAAGTACGCCTCCAACGCCCACCCCATCGTCATCGAAGCCCACGAGAGTCACGGCCGCATCGTCATCACCTACTTCGACAAAGGGCCGCCGCTCTCCCCGGAGGTGGTGCGACGGCTGGGCGAGCCATTCTTCCGCGGGAGCGCCGTCGAGACCGGCCTGGGGATGGGACTGACCGTGTGCCGGCGGCTGATCGAGGCGCAGTCCGGGGACATCGTCATTAAGGCGCGAGAGGGCGGCGGCCTCATCGTCCAGTTCAGTCTGCTCGCGGATACCACGCCCGACTAGCTGTCCGCCGGACCCGCGACTTCTTCGCGCCGTGGCGCCGCCGCTGCTAGTCTTGTTGGCACAATGCCGTTGCCCTCGTTCACGCTCACGCAGCTTCGCGCCGGGGCGCCCGGCCCTGCCACCGCCCTCACGATCGGCGTCCTGGACGGCGTACACCTCGGGCACCAGCACTTACTGCGGCAACTCCGCGAGGAAGCGCGCAAGCGCGCCCTCGCGCCGGGCGTCGTGACCTTGCATCCGCACCCCATCACGGTCCTGCGGCCGGAGATCGCCCCCAGCTACCTGACCGCCCTCGAGGACCGCATGGAGCTGATGCGTGACGCAGGCGCCGACTGGGTCATCCCGCTGACGTTCACCTCCGAAGTCTCCGAGGTGACCGGTGAAGCCCTGGCGACCGCCTTCCACGAAGCGCTGCGCATGCGGCTCATGGTGCTCGGCCCCGACGCCTCCTTCGGTCGCGGGGCGCCGAAGGACACCCCGGACCGCATGCGCGCCCTCGGCAGCGAGATCGGCTTCGAGGTCGTCCAGGTCGAGCCGCTCATGCACGACGGCATCCGCTACAGCTCCACGGCGGTGCGCCAGGCGCTCGCGGCCGGTGACATGGAGCGCGTGACCGCTCTGCTCGGGCGTCCGTACCGGATCGGCGGCCCCGTGGTACTCGGCTTCGAACGCGGCCGGACCATCGGCTTTCCTACAGCGAACATCTCCGTGGCGGCCGACCGCGCGCTCCCCGCGCTGGGGGTGTACGCGACCCGCGCACACGTGGGCGACCGCCGCCTCAACGGCGCCACCAACATCGGCCGCCGCCCCACGTTCGACGCCGGCCACATCTCCATCGAGACGCACCTCCTCGACTTCGAGGGCGACATCTACGGCCAGCGCCTGGACCTCGAGATCGTCCACCGCATCCGCGAGGAAGTGAAGTTCGCCTCGGTCGACGCCCTCGTCGCCCAGATCGCCCGGGACGTCGAGACCGCCCGGGAGGTGCTCGCGTGACGGCCCTCAGCCCCCAGCCCCCTCTCCCGACTTCGCGGGAGAGGGGGAGTGTCACCGGTGGGGGAGTGGGCTTCGCGGTGGAACCCGCTCTCCCCTCGCCCGCCGCAGCGGGAGAGGGGTCGGGGGTGAGGGCGGGATGTCGGTCGCACCCCCGACCCTACGGGGTCGCCATATGACCTCTGTCGACGACCAACTCGCCACCCTCCTCTCCGGCGTCCAGTACGGCGACGAGTCGCCGGAGGGCGAGCCCGGCCCCCTCGGCCGCGAGATGCGGGCCGAGCTGCGCGCCCTCCTTCAGCAGGGCCGTCCGCTCCGGGTCTACCTCGGCATCGACCCCACGGCCACATCGCTCACGCTCGGCCACACCGTGCCCCTGAGGAAGCTGCGCCAGTTCCAGCAACTCGGCCACCAGGCGATCTTTCTCATCGGGGACTACACCGCGCTCATTGGCGACCCCAGCGACAAGAACAAGCTGCGCCCCCAGCTCACGCCCGAGGATATCGCCGCCAACGAGGCGACCTACTTCGACCAGGCAGCCCGCCTCCTCGACGCCGAGAAGACCGAACTGCGACACAACTCGGAGTGGCTCTCGAAGCTCGACTTCCCCCAGGTCATCAGCCTGATGTCGAAGTTCACCGTGGCCGAGATGCTGCGCCGCGACAATTTCCGCCAACGATTCGACGCCGGCGAGGCGGTCTACCTCCACGAGTTCCTCTATGCGCTCATGCAGGGCTACGACGCGCTTGCGCTCGAGTGCGACGTGCAGGTGGGCGGCACCGAGCAGCTCTTCAACCTCATGGCGGGCCGCAAGATCCAGGAGGACGCCGGCCAGCGCCCCCACGTTCCCATCACGCTCCCCATCCTCGTGGGCCTCGACGGCAAGGCACGCATGTCGAAGTCCGCGGGCAACCACATCGGCGTCAATGACCCACCCGACGAGCAGTACGGCAAGGCGATGTCCCTCCCCGACGACGTCATCATGGACTTTTACACGCTGGCCACGAACGTCCCCCGCGCGGACCTTCCCGCGCTGGCGGAGGAGGTTCAGTCGAACCCCATGGCCGCGAAGAAGCGCCTCGCCCGCACTATCGTCTCCGAGTTCTGGGGCGACGACGCCGCCCGGGCGGCGGAAGAGCGCTTCCGGAAGCTCGTGCAAGAGAAGCCAGCTACCCGGGAAGACGTGCCGGAGGATGCCGTGCGAAAGCTAGATTACGTTAACGGTCAGACTTATGCGGAGCTTTTAGTGCGCGCGGGTGCAGCCGACAGCAAACGTTCGGCAGCCAGGCTTCTGCGGGAGGGGGCGGTGGAGCGGCTGATCACGACGACATCGGTCTCCACGGCCGACCCGAGTTCCCTCTCTCGGACAATCCAAGACAATAAGCTTCGCGATCCCGCGGCGCTCGTTGAGGAGGGCGAATTCGTACGGGTAGGCAAGCGCATTTACATTTCTGTGGGTTACGCCGATGAGTAGCGCTGCAGCGGTAATCGACAGGGGACTGGTCGGCTGGCGGATACGGCGTCGATGGCGAACGAGCTTCTTCTGCACCAGCTGTCTCTACCGAGTGTCTCGGGATCAGTCTTGGAACCGCATGGAGGGTCGGCGTCGGGCGGCTGCCTGGGCAATCATGCGGGACGACCAGGCCGTGTTCTGGCAGATCAGGCAGACCGACCGGGACGATCAGGGTGCGCCCATTGACTTCGAAGTGCTGGGACCACCGGGTTCCGAGCTCTCGGGGCTGCTCGTTGCTGTGGCCTCTGAAACCGGCATTAGATTCGCGGCCGGGCGACGCTCGCGAATAGACTTGGCAAACTGCCAACAATGCCAGTCCCCCGCGAGTTCGCTTCCAGCCGCGACGGATGTGACCGGGATTAGCCACCTCCGCAGCTCGTTGGTTCGCCGGTAGCCAGACTTCCGCCGCTGCTTTCTGGTATCCTCCCCCGCGCGACACTTACCGCTCGGAAAGGAGCACTCGCAGCACATGGCAGACCTCAAGGAAACCCAGTCCCGTCACGCCCAGGACGTCGTCTCCAACAACATGGCCGGCCTCATGGGCGATTTCACGCCCAACGGCATGACCAAGGCGATGACCCTCGCCGCCAACCCCCTCACCGCCACCTCGTTCGAGGTGAAGGACCTCGGCAACAACGAAGCCGAGATCGCCTACATCGGCGACAAGACCCGCACCATCTGGAGCAAATGGGTCCAGAACGGCGAGAAGTGGCAGATCGACGACCTGGTCGAGCGCTAGGGTGCAGCCCACGCCCACCACAGCCCGCGAGGCCGCGGAACGCACCGCACAGGCGGTCGTGGACGGCAACCTCGCACAGCTGATGTCCGATATCACCGCGGAGGCGCTCACGCAGATGATGCAACTGAGCGCCTCCGCTGGCGGGCTTACCCTCACTCAGATGCCCGGCCTGACAGGCTATGAGATCGAATGGATGGGGCAGACCGAGGACGGGGAAGGCGAGGTCTTCCAGGTCACGTTCCAGTCGAGCGCGGGGAACGCGAGTCTCGAAACCACCTGGCGCCAGCTTACGGGCGCGTGGAAGATCACGGCCGTCCAATTGCTCTCAACGGAACCCGCTCCGCAGGGCGACAGCACGTCGTAACCTATACTGCGATGGCCACTCAGCTCTGCCTCGTCCGCCACGGCATCGCCGGCGACGCCGACCCTCGCCGCTGGCCAGACGATCGCCTGCGTCCGTTGACGGACGAAGGCATCACGAAGATGCGCGAAGCCGCCCGCGGACTCGCCGAGATCTTTGGAGCGGGTGCGATCCTCTCGAGCCCTCTTCTACGCGCGCGTCAGACCGCGGAGATCCTCATGGAAGCGTTCGACATTGAGGACCTGCATATCAGCGACGCCCTGGCCAATGGGGACGACCGCCAACTGATCGCTGACGTGGAGGCGCTCGGCACGTCAAAAGTGTTCGCCGTCGGGCACGAGCCGCTCATGTCGCGCACGCTTTCGCGCATGCTGACCGGCGATCCCGACTGCATGAGCTCTGTCTTCAAGAAGGGGACCTCCGCCCTCGTCACGTTCACCGGGCCGATTGCCGCGGGCCAGGCGCACCTCGAGTGGCTCCTCCAGCCGGCTGCTCTGCGAGCCCTCAAGTAGAGGACCCGCGAACCTGAACCTCGAGCCGCACCTTCAGCGCTGACTCCACGCGCCTCGCCTGTCGCTCCAGCTCGTATGTCTCGACGTCCACCGGACCGCGCGCCCGGAGCCGGACCACGAGCCGCTCGCCATCGACCGCGAAGTCGGCGTCGTGGACGGGCGAGGGGAACCGCCGCCGCACCGCGCGCGCGGTGCCCAGCAGTGCCGCCAGCGTCGTCGCCTTGCGCGCGTCGTCCGCTTCGACCACCGCCCGGTAGGGCGAGAGGTCCGGGGTGCCGGTGTCAGCGGTGCGCACGAGCGCACCGAGGATCACGATCTCGCGATGGGTGAACCCGTGCAGGTCGCCGCTGTGGACGAGGTACTCCGCGTGCCGGTCCCGGTTGTAGTAGTCCACATGCATGCCCACACCCGCGAGCCGGCTGGCGCTCAGGAGGAGGTCGAGATCATCGCCGCCCAGCCCGTGCACCTCGCGCGTGGCATCGAACAGCTTCGCTGCGACCACCACCACGGGCTCGGCCGAGTGCTCGTTCAGCCCGTTAGCGAGTGCGAGCCCGCTGATCGACGCTGTCCGCACGTCCGGGAGCACAGCCGCCTCACCCCGGATCTGCTGCCAGACGAGGCCCTCGCGCAGCCCCTGTCCCGCGACGGTCATCCTGTCGACGCCGAGCAGGTTCATGGTCTCGTCGATGACGACGGCCGCGGCGGGGAGAATGTCCGCGCGTGCGGAGGAGAGGCCGGGCATGCGCCGCCGCGTCTCCGCGTTGGTGCGCAGCAGGTCGTTGGCGAGCCGCGTCATCTCCCGGCGGGTGATCGCCAGCCCGTGAATGCGCCGCAGCGGGTACTTCCGCCGCAGCCGCACTATCCGCGCGAGGTTACGGACGGCGCCACCCACGCCGCACAGCTCACCTTCCGGCCGTTCGATCTCGATCTGCTGCCGCACGGCCTTCCGCAGCGCCCGCACTTCCTTGGCCGTGGGCGGGTCGCTCTTCAGGTAGCGCTCGGTGGCGTAGATGGCGCCGAGGGGCACGGATTGGGACCCCGTGAACATGCGCACGGCCACATCCATGAGCTCCAGGGAGCCTCCGCCGAGGTCGAGCACGTGGCCGGTGGTGATGCGCGAGCTATTGACCACTCCGAGGAAGCTGGCGAACGCCTCCTCCTCCGCGGAGAGCACGCGGATAGCGATCCCGGTTTGCTCCCGCGCCGCCTCCACGAACTCGGCGGCATTGGGAGCGCGCCGCAGCGCCTCCGTCCCCACGGCGAGGGTGACCTCTGGCCCATGAGACGCAGCCACCTGGCCCATGATGCGCAGCGCCCGCAGGCCCCGGCCTATCCCTGCTTCCGTGAGGTCTCCGCCCGACTGGTCCTCACCGAGCCGCGCGTCGAAGCGCTGCTCATCCACGACCTCGAACGCGGCCGGCGACAGCTCGCGCGCCACGAGCAGCCGCACGGAGTTGGACCCCACATCGATGACTGCGATCACACGGCCACGCGCCACTTCGCCTCCCGTTGGGCAATCCTAGCGCGAACCGCTGCCAGGCCGTCCCTCCGGCGCTTACAGCCCACTGAAACCACGCGACCGAGCGCGTCGTACCCTATGCTGAAGCCCAAATCAGGCGCTTCGCGAGGCAGAGGTTGCGCAGGCAACTGTTACTCCTTGCGTTGGGGTGTTAAGATCGGGTCTGGCAAGTCCGGGGAGGAGAAGCACGTGCATCTCTCAGCATTCGTAGCCGCGTTCCTGCTTCCATTCGCGGTGGCGGCGCTACCGCTCCTCAGCATCTTCGTCGACTTCGGGTCGTCCGAGGGCAATGAGGACAGCCTTGTCATCCAGGACGTGCCCGTGGCGCCGGTCCTGGAGACCGAGAGCGACCCACTTGCCTACGGCGTCCACGATGCAGGCTCCTCGGCCGACTGCGCCGAAACATCGATTGTTGCTATCGAATCATAGCCGCCCCTCGCCACTGTGCTACGATCGTCGCTGTGAGGAAGGCCGCGCCAGCTAGCCTCCCGGGCAGTCTCTGGCTGACCTCGGAGGCGTGTCCATGACCACCACTCGCACGTCGCGCAAGCCACGTTCGCGCGAGACGATCGAAAGCTACCTGCTCTCCGAACACCAGTTGGAGGACATGTATTACTACATGCTCCTCGCCCGCCGGCTGAACGAGCGGATGCTCGTATTAAACCGCCAGGGCCGCGCACCGTTCGTGATCGCCGGGGCGGGCCAGGAAGCGGCCCAGGTCGGCGCCGCCATGGCCATGAACAAGGGCCAGGACTACCTCGCGCCCTACTACCGCGACCTCGGCATGAACCTCGTGCTCGGCATGACCGCGCGCGAGGCGATGCTCAACCTTCTCGGCAAGCGCGACGACCCCAACTCCCACGGCAAGCAGATGCCCTCGCACTGGGGCAACGTCGAGCGCCGCATCCTCAACGGATCGAGCGTGGTCGCCACCCAGTTGCTGCACGCCACCGGCATCGCGCTGGCCGCCAAGATGAAGAAGGACCCGATCGTGGCTGTCACCTGCTGCGGCGAAGGTTCCACGAGCAAGGGCGACTTCCACGAGGCTCTGAACTTCGCCTCCATCCACAAGCTGCCGGTCATCTTCTTCGTGCAGAACAACGGCTACGCGATCACGGAGTCGACCGCGAAGTCCATGGCCGTCCCGAACGTCGCGGACCGCGCCCGCGGGTACAACATGCAGAGCGCGATGGTCGACGGCATGGACTGCATCGCGGTCTACCAGACCGTGAAGCCCGCGATCGACCAGGCGAGGCGCGGCGGCGGCCCCTTCCTCATCGAAGCCAAGTGCTACCGCCTCTGGGCACACTCCTCCGATGACGACGACAGTCGCTATCGTCCCAAGGCCGAGCTCGAGGAGTGGGCCAAGAAGGACCCCGTGACCACCTTCCGCGATCGCGTCGAAAGCGACGGCATCTTCCCTCGTGAGGACCTCGAGGAGATCGAGCAGCGGGTCGAGCAGGAGGTCCGGGACGCGGCCCAGTGGGCGATGATGCAGCCTGATCCGGAACCGGAAGACGCCCTCACGCACGTCTACAAGGAGCTTTAAGCGATGGCGCAGATGACCGTGATCGAAGCCGTCCGCTCCACTCTCGAAGAGGAGATGGGGAACGACGACCGCATCTTCCTCATCGGCGAGGACGTCGAGGCCGGCGGCGTCTTCCGCGCGACCGAGGGCCTCTCCAAGACCTACCCCGGCCGCGTGATCGATTCGCCCCTCGCGGAGGCATCCATCGTCGGCATCGCCATTGGCGCGGCCCACTACGGCATGCGGCCCGTCGCCGAGATCCAGTTCGCGGACTTCATCCACTCCGCCTTCGACCACCTCGTGAGCGAGGCATCACGGTGGAGCTATCGCACGAATGCCGACGCGTACCTCCCGCTGGTGGTGCGCACGCCGTGGGGCGGCGGTGTGCACGGCGGCCAGCATCACTCGCAGAGCATCGAGGCGTACTACACCCACGTCCCCGGCCTGAAGGTGGTCACGCCTTCGTTCCCGGCCGACTACCGCTCGCTCCTGAAGGCCTCGATCGCCGACCCGAACCCCGTGCTCTTCCTCGAGCACAAGCGCACCTACCGGCTCATCAAGCAGGAGATGGACGGTGCGCCGGCGGAGACCCGCCTCGGCAAGTCCCGCATCGCCCGAAAGGGGGACGACCTCACCATCTACGCCTACGGGCTCATGCTGCACGAATCGCTGGCCGCCGCTGAGGAGCTCGCGAAGGATGGCATCGAGTGCACGGTCGTCGACCTGCTCACGCTCCTCCCGCTCGACGTGGAGACGATCCTCGAGGCGGCAAAGGCGACCGGCAAAATCCTCGTCGTCCATGAGGACACGCTCACGGGCGGGTTCGGGGGCGAGATCGCCGCGCTCATCGCGGAGCACGCCTTCGAGTACCTCGACGCGCCCATCCGCCGCCTCGCCGCGCCCGACGTGCCCTCCATGCCTTACCACCACGTCATGGAAGATTTCTTCATGCCCGACAAAGACAAAATCGCCGCTGCCGCGCGCGACCTGGCGGCCTACTAATGGCACGGCTCGGGGCGGCGACCGATTGGTGCCGCGCGCATAAGCAAGCGGTTGGTGGTAGTCCGCCATCCATGTTCACAAACAGGCACTCGAACTCCCCCTCTCCACACCCTGTGGAGAGGGGGCCGGGGGGTGAGGTATGACCGTCGTGACCATGCCCCAGCTCGGTGAGTCGGTCACCGAAGGCACCATCCTCAAGTGGCTGAAGCAACCCGGCGAGCCCGTCGAGCTCGACGACTCCCTCTGCGAGATTGAGACCGAGAAGGTCACCGCCGAGCTGCCCTCGCCCTACGCAGGCACCATGGGCAAGATCCTCGTGCCCGAAGGCGAGACCGTCGAGGTTGGGGCTGAACTTTGCGAGGTGGAAGAGGGCGCCGTGCCCGCGGGCGCCGCTTCAGGTGGCGCCAGGGCGAACGAAGGCCGCTGGTCGGGTGGCCCCATGTCCATCCCGCCCGACGAGAAGCCTGCATCCGCCGCCGTCTCCGGCAATGGCGGCGTCGCCCAGAAGCCCGCGCTCACGCCCGAGGTTGTCGCCGCCGGGCGCGCTGCCAGGCCCGACTCTCGCGAGCGCTTCTACTCCCCGGTGGTCATGCGCCTCGCCCAGGAGCACAACCTCGACCTGGCCAGCATCAGCGGCACCGGCATCGGCGGCCGCATCACCCGCCGCGACGTCGAGGCGCTGATTGCGAGTCCGCGCCGCGACCGGGAGGGAGCGGTTGGTGCCACCACCACCAGTGCCGGCGCTCCACGCAGCGAAGCTCTCGCCGAAGAAACGACCGCCTCCCCTACCGCCGAAACACCCCCCAGCCAGCCCGCCGCCACCGGCCCCGCCCCCGCGGCTCAGCGCGGCGCCTACGAGGTGGTCACCCTCTCGCCCACACGCCGCACCATCGCCGAGAACCTCAAGCGCTCGAACCTCGAAGCGCCCCAGGCGTGGACCATGGTCGAGGCCGACGTCACCCCGCTGGTCGCCCTCCGCAACCGTGAGAGGGACCGCTTCCAGCGCCAGGAGGGCGTCGACCTCACGCTCCTGCCGTACTTCACCGAGGCCGTCTGCAAGGCCCTCCACGACTACCCCATGCTCAACGCCCGCTGGGAGGGCGACGAGCTACGGCGATACAACGATCTCAACCTCGCCGTCGCCGTCGCGACCGAGACCGGCCTGGTCACGCCCGTCATCCACGCCGCCGGCGACCTCAGCGTCACCGGGCTCGCCAAGAAGATCGCGGACATCGCCCAGCGTGCCCACTCCCGCAAGCTCCGGCTGGAGGATATCGAGGGTGGCACGTTCACGGTCAACAACACCGGCTCGTTCGGCTCCATCGCCTCCAAGCCCATCGTGAACTACCCGCAGGTCGCCATCGTCACGATGGAGCGCGTGGTGAAGAAGCCCGTGGTCGTCGAAAACGACGCAATCGCCGTCCGCTCGATGGTCAACCTCTGCCTCTCGTTCGACCACCGCGCCATGGACGGCTTCGAAGCCGGGGGCTTCCTCGCTTCGCTGAAGAAGCACGTGGAAGCGATGGCTTAGCTTCTCTCCCCTCTCCCTTTGGGAGAGGGGCCGGGGTGAAGGCGGGATGCCCGCACACTTCCCCGTGCGTTCCGCCGTGGCCCTCCACGAACGCAACCTCGCGCTCTGTTTGGGTGGCGATACGTCAACTTCCTCGGCAACGCGATGGCGCTGGTCGCCCTCGCCTTCGCATCCTCGACCTCCCGACAGCGTTCCGCCGTACGACGCCTTCGGCTGTGCGAGACGAGCCCCTGCCCGTAACAGGGGGATCGTCGGCCCGTCTACCAGAGAGAAGGCGGCTTCGAGGCGAGGCCTCGCCCCACTCGCAGGACCCAGGAGACGTGATGGACTGGATGCCCACCGGACGACGCGCCGCGCTCGAGCGACTTGCCAGCATCCAGCGTCTCGATGATCTCTCCCTGGACGCAGGCCATCGCGAGGGCCGGGCCCATGAGCGCGTCCATGGGCGAGTCCAGTTCGAGGAACGCCGCGTGCACTCCGTGTTCGCTGGCCCCACGCTCAGCCGCGTCTTCAAGCCCGACTGGGACCCCGAGCCGCCGGTGGCCACCCACCCCGGCCAGCGTCAGATTGGGCGCTTGAGGCGCGTCGACCCGGGCACGGTCTGGGCAGATCCCGATGGACAGATTGTGGAATGGCTCAGCAAGCCCGAAACCGTGCTGCTTCTTGGTCGCGAGCTCTCGCTGAGGTTCGCGCCCGCCGCCATCCCCGAAGGGGACACCACCTTCCTGCTCTACCAGGAGTCGGGGAAGCCCGTCGTGGTGGGTAGCTGGCACCGGCCGAGCACGCATGCGCAGCTCGCGGAACTGCTGGCACACGCCGCCCGCGAGCAAGTCAGCGCCGTCGTCTGGATCTGCGGCCAGTTCCTCCCAGAGCAGCGCAAGGCCCTCGATTGGCTCGATTCCGTGACCGACAGCAGCACGCGGTTCTACGCTGTCGAGCTCGAGCTCTGGGCCATCGACGACTCCAACCTCGCCCCTCGCTTCAACCTCGTCTAAGTCGCCTGTTGCAAGGGCATCGCCGTGGTTGCCGCCTTCCGCTACCTCGGCGTGCGGCCCTTGTCCAGAGACATGCCGATGGGCAGAAGCCCCACTTTCGTCCCACCGGGGACGACTTCGCCGGGCGCCCACTGTTGGTACCAGCCATTAGCGAGCGGATACCACGCGGTGTAGCCCCGGAGGTCGTCCACGCGCAGACCGCCGGGCAACGTCGTCGCCATGTTCCATGCCTGCGGCTTCAGCCCCGCCGACCGGACGCCGGACTCGGCGATGCCGATGTCGCTGCCGTTGGAGCCGTCGCTCTGGACACCGAAGCTCGTTGCCCAGTACCACCCGTACTTCGAACCGGCGGCGTAGTAACGCGCGATCCCGATCTGCACGTACCCCGGCCGTAGCATGTTGTCGTTGTGCGAGGGCGAGCCGCGCCAGGCGTCGAAGGCATGCTTTGCGGACGTCCAGTTGCTGCCCGCGGCGATGTTCTCCCCGGCCGGGTACGGATACCCGCAGCCATTCGCCCGCGCCTGCGGGCCGAGGCCCTCGGGGTTGTCGTGCCCGAAATAGCCGCGGGTGCCCATGTCCTGCGCGTGCCAGCTCGCCGCGCGCGTCAGGTTCGTTGAGATGTAGAGCGGTTGCAAGCCGTAATCCGCACGGTACTGGTTGATCAGGAGGTAAAACTCCACCTCTTCCGGGTCCAAGTCCAGGTTGATGGACCAGCAGTCCCCCGCCGCCGCTGCCTCCCGGGTCCATGACCCCGCCCCCACTGCACCAACGAACGCCCCCAGGGCGCATAGCACCCCCGCCACGCGCAACCACGCCATAACTTCCCTCTCCCGCGGTCAGCGGTTACCGGTTAGTTCGGCACTGGGCATGGCTACGAAATGCTGACAAAGGCAAACGCAATGTAAAACGTCGGCCAACTGACCCCTAAGAATGCTCGGGAGAACCCTGACAGCGGCGCTGTCGCCCAGTCCGGCCGTCCCGACCCCGGCGCAATCGAATATCGACCGCCGCGCGGCGCAGCGATACGCTTGCAGACGTGCACGTCCGTGCCCTCGCGCAGCGGCAGACCACAGGCGCCGTCGCCGTGGCGCTCGCG
The DNA here is from genome assembly GCA_040877955.1 of Dehalococcoidia bacterium. Taxonomy (GTDB): domain Bacteria; phylum Chloroflexota; class Dehalococcoidia; order Tepidiformales; family Tepidiformaceae; genus JBBDMZ01. The sequence continues at coordinate 60,681 of JBBDMZ010000051.1, forward strand.
CTTGCCACCCAGACGGCGATCCTCGCCCCCCTCGTCAATGACGACGCGCTACTGCCCGTTGCTCTGGGCTACCTGCTGATCGCCCTCGTGGCCTCGGCCGTGTGGGGGTGGGCCATCGGTCTCCTCGCCGCGGTGGCGGGGAACCTGCTCTTCAACTTTTTCTTTGTTCCGCCCCTGCACACGCTCACGGTAAGTGAGCCGGAGACGTTCATCGGCCTCGTCCTGTTCCTCGCCGTCGCCAGCGTGGGCGCCCTCCTGCTGTCATTGCTTCGCCGGCAAGTGTTGCTCGCGGAGGCGGCCCGCGCGGAGTCTGAGATCCTTCTCTCTCTGTCGAACGAGGCCGCGCGTGGCGTCTCGCCCCGGGACTCGATGACTCGCCTCTGCGAAGCGATCACCCGGGCGTTGCACGGTTCCGGCTGCTCGATCCTCCGCCAATCGCCCGCATGGAGCGTGGTGGCGTCGAGCGGTGGCCAGGAAGCCGTCTCCCGCGAGGAGCAATCTCTCGCCGCCCGTGCGCTCGAATCGCAGGCAGTAGTGACCTTCCCGTCCCGCGTTCCAGGGCGCGGCAGGTCCGCCACGCGAAACGGCCACACCCGGCGAACCTACGTTCCCTTCGCCCCCTCCGCGCCCGAGCCCGGGGTCCTCAGGTTGAGCGGCGACCTCAAGCCACCGCCGGGCGTAAGCCTCGACCGTTTGCTCGCAGCCTTCGCCACCGAGGCGAGCATCGTGCTCCACCAGGCGCGGTTGCACGAGGAGGCGCTTCGCATCGAAACGCTGGAACGGGCGAACCAGTTCAAGTCCACGCTGCTTGCCAGCATCTCTCACGACCTCCGCTCACCACTGACGGCGATCCGCGCGTCTGCCGAAAGCCTGCGAGATGACACCGTGGCCTGGACCGAACAAGACCGCGAGTCGTTCCTCGCGACGATCGAGTCCCAGGGCGCCCGGCTGGCCGCCACCGTCGACAACCTCCTCGAGATGTCGCGGCTGGAAGGAGGCGCAGTCCGGCCCACGATCGAGCTGATTCCGGTGGCGCAACTGTATGATGAGGTTGCACTCGGAGCCGCCCCAGCTTTGAACGGCCGGTCATTGGATGCTCGTGCGCCGGATGGACTTGCCTTCCGTGGCGACTGGCGGCTCACGCTCCAGGCGGTGGCCAACCTCGTCGAGAACGCCGCGCGCTACTCCACCCCCGGCGCCCCCATCCATCTCACCGCCGAGCGCTCAGGGACGCGTGTCTTGCTCACCGTCGCCGACGAAGGCCCCGGGATCTCCCCGACGGACCTCCCCCACGTCTTCGAGAAGTTCTATCGCGGCGGCGCGGGCGCAGATGTGCGCGGCTCGGGTCTTGGCCTTGCGATTGTGAAGGCGGTTGCTGAGCTCTGCGGCGGAGGCGTTGCCGTCAGGTCATCTCCGCAGGGCACGAGCTTCACGCTCACTCTGCCCATCGCGGCCAGCTCAACGTGAGTGGCGCGCGCATCCTCGTCGTCGACGACGACCCGGCCATACTGCGCGTGGTTCAGCGTTACCTGGAGGCCAGCGGCTTCGCGGTGTCCACGCTCGCGGAGGCGTCCGGTGTCCTTCCCGCTGTCGAGCGGCAGGCCCCCGATGCACTGCTCCTGGACCTCGTCCTCCCAGACGGGGACGGGATCGACATCTGCCGGAAGCTCCGTTCGATGGGATATTCCGGCCCAATCGTCGTGTTGAGCGCCGTTGGCGATGAACAACGCAAGGTCCAGGCGCTTGAAGAAGGGGCCGACGACTACCTCACCAAACCCTTCGGCATGGCCGAGCTCCTGGCGCGCGTCCGCGTCGCTCTGCGGCGGTCCGCCGGACTGGCGCGGGACCCCGTGCTCCAATCGGGCCCGCTCACGCTCGACATCGCCACTCGCCAGTTCCTGGTGGCCGGCACAGCGGTCCACCTCACTCCGAAGGAGTTCGAGCTCCTCCGCCTGCTCCTCGCGCACCAGGGCCGTGTGCTCACGACACGTCAACTGCTCGCGCAGGTGTGGGGCGCCGAGTACGTCGATGACGCCCACATTCTTCGCACCCTCGTGCATCAACTTCGGCGGAAGCTCGTAGAGGCCTCTCCCGTTGCAGCGGGTGTCATCGCCAATGACCCGGGCGTCGGCTACCGGCTCGCATCGCCCGAAATCCTGACTGGATCCTGACGGCCGGACCGCTTTCGCATGACGCCACCCTGACGGCGCTCGCGGCACGCTGGCAGAGTGCCGGTCACCCACATTCACTACGACGAGCGGTCCTTCACCTCCGCGGAAGCATGCCTCAACGAGATCGCGAGCCGGTTGGAACGCGGTTGGATGCTCTCGGAATTGGCGGCCACCAGGGGCCGTCTTCGCGCGCTCTTTTCGTGGCAGGATCCCGCGAATGAGCACCCGGATGTCCCGGCGAAGCCGGCCGGGGGTGTGCGATAGACACAGAGACCGCTTCGGGGGAGCGCTATGCACCGGCGAATGTTCGCCGTGTGCGCGTGGAGCTTCCTCACGCCAGCCTCGCACAGCTTGCGCCGGGGCGATTCGAGGCCACCGAGCACGCCCAGGCCCAACGAGGCATCCGCGGTCGGCTCCTCAATCTCCGTGACCGCTCCTTCGGAAATGCACTGGCAAACTGGCAGCTTGAGTCCGAGAAGCTCTCGAAGATAAAGGCGCTCGCCGTCTTCTCGTCCGACGCGCTGTCGTCCACGGCCTATGCCACCCAGGAGATCCTGTTCGTCCTTGTGCTCGCCGGTTCGGGGGCGATCGACCTCTCCCTGCCCGTGGCGGGCGCCATCGTGTTGCTACTCACCATCGTCATCGTGAGCTATCGCCAAACGGTCCGCGCTTATCCGAACGGCGGCGGCGCGTACATCGTTGCCCACGAGAACCTTGGCGCCAAAACCGGCCTTGTCGCGGCCTCCGCCCTCCTCATCGACTACGTTCTCACCGTCTCCGTCTCCGTTGCCGCGGCCATGGATGCCCTCGCATCGCTCGATCCCGGCTTCCGGCCCTTTGCTGTCGAGATTGCTGTGGGAGTAGTGGCGTTCATCACCCTCATCAATCTCCGCGGGCTGCGCGAATCGGGCACCATCTTCGCTATCCCGACGTATGCGTTCGTGGTCATGCTGGGGCTCGCCATCGCCGTGGGCCTGACGAAGGTCTTCGCGGACGGCGGGAATCCGCTGGCCGCGGGAGCCCCGCGGGAGCCTATCACCGCGACCGAGAGTCTCGGACTCCTGCTCATCCTGCGGGCGTTCGCCAACGGCTGCACGGCGCTCACCGGCGTGGAGGCGATCAGCAACGGTGTCCAGGCGTTCAAGCGCCCATCCGACAAGAACGCTGCTGACACCCTCGCCATGATGGGGCTCATCCTCGGTTCGCTTTTCATTGGGGTGACGATCCTCGCGCGCTATCACGGGTTCGTGCCCCACGAGGACGATACGATCCCCGCCCAACTCGGCGCCGAGGCGTTCGGCGACGGGACGATCCTCTTCGCCTTCCTGCAACTCATGACCGCCGGTATCCTCATGCTCGCCGCGAACACCGCCTTCGCCGACTTCCCCCGGCTGGCCGCAATCCTTGCACGCGACGGCTACATGCCCCGCCTCTTCCACTCGCGCGGCAACCGCCTGGTCTTCAGCGCCGGGATCGTGACGCTGGCCGTCCTCGCCTCGATCCTCCTCGTCATCTTCGATGCCCGTACAACGCGCCTCATCCCGCTCTACGCGCTGGGCGTTTTCCTCTCCTTCACTCTCAGCCAGAGCGGGATGGTCGTGCACTGGTGGCGTGGCCGGGAAGGCGGCTGGAAGCGGTCGCTGGTCGTCAACGGCACGGGCGGCGCCGTCACGGCTGTCGTCCTTGTCATCATTCTCCAGGCGAAGTTCGTTGAGGGCGCCTGGATTATCGTCGTTCTCATCCCGGTCCTCGCTGTCGCCATGGCGCTCGTTGGGCGGTTCTACGCCATGCTCCGACGAAGCCTCCACGTGGCTCCCGAGGCAGTCATCGACGTCCGCCCCCGGGGACCCTCCCGGGCGCCGATCATCGTGCCTGTGGAGGACATCAACCTCGCCACCGTGATGATACTGGGCGCGGCGTGTGAGCGATCGAGCTCGGTCACAGCCGTTCACGTCAACAATGATCCGGACGAACCGTCCGTGATCCCGCTGCGTTGGGAGAGCCAGTTCCCGGGCGTGCCACTTGTGGTCATCGACTCGCCCTATCGCACCGTGGCGGAACCGGTTGCGGCCTATGTGGTGGATCGCCTCAGGTTCGAAAGCCTCCGCGACGTTGAGGTGGCGGTCCCCGTGATCGAGCCGCGGCGCCGATATCAGCGGCTGTTCGTGAACCAGGGCCTCAAACGCCTGAAGGGGCTCTTCAAGGGCAACCGACACGTGACCGTCACCGAGCATCCGTTCGCCATGGGCTCACGCGGCCGCCGGCGCGGACGGTTCGACTGACGGACGGGCTATCGGCTAGACGGCCAGTGGGTCGTCCGCCAGCTTCGCCAGGCCCGGGTTCATGTTCGGCATGCGGTCGATGCCCAGGCTGTCGAGCAGGGCGATGTAGTCCGCGATCTGCTTTTGGCGCAGGGAACCGAGCCTCTCCACGCCCGCGCTCAGGCGCTCCATGCCGTCGCCCAGCAGCAGCACCAGCGCCTCCCGTTCCGGATGGCTGTGGCGGAGCTCCACCGAGAGCGTGCCCTCGCCGCGGTCCAGCCAGAGGCGGACGTTCTGGCGGCCGCGCTCATGATGTTGCAAGTACCAGAGGAGGTGCCGCTTGCCATACTCGAGGTGGCGGCGGCTGTCGCGCGCCATGAGCTCGTACATTTTCGCTTCGACGTCCGTCTTCGCGAAGTCCTTGCCCGCCTCGAACAGCGTGAGCTCGAACGACTTGTAAACGACGTTCATGACGGTCACCAGCTCGGTGAACTTGAGCGAGCCGTAGAACCCGCGATAGAGCGTGCCCAGCGGCGACCGCCCGAGCCCTCCACCGTTGGCCAGTGCGCGCTTGCGGAACGCTTCGACCTTGTGGCCGGCGTCGTAGATCTGGGTGCCCAGGAAGAGCTTCACGTCGTGGAAGCCATAGCTGATCGGTTCCAGCCACTTGGCGATGATCTTCTGCTCCACCAGCCCGTGGCTGCTATAGACCGTACACAGCTGGCCGACGGCGCGTTCGATCTCCTCCGGCAGCTCTTTCAGGCTCGCCCAGTCCAGGTCCGTCGCGGGGATCCAGCGCTCGCGAATGGCCTGCTCATAGAGGTGGTCCACGTCCTCGGCCCAGACTTCGGCCTTGTCATAAATGTAGTAGCTGCCAGGCAGGTACGACTCCATGTTCGGGTGACTGCCGAGCGGGGTGTCGTTCTCATAGGGCCAGCGGTCAGGGACCTGGCCGTACGTGCCGATGTTGATCTCCGGCGTCCCCAGGCCGTGCTCGCCGGGCACCGCCCGCAGGCCCTTCTCGCTGCGTGTGCGCACGAAGTTGAACGTCATGCCTGCCATCCGCTCGGGGTTCGCTTCGACTTTCGCGAGGAAGCCCTCGACGCGTTCCCGCGGCATCTTCATGGCCGCAAGGTTCGCAACGGTCAGTTCCCGAAGCGGCGACGCCTCCAGCCGGGCGACGAGCTCGTCCCCCCACTCCAGCATCTTCGCGCGTGTCTTGGTTGCAGCAGTAAGTTCCATGTTCCCCCCAACCGAGTTCCCCGCCCCTCTTTAGTCCAGGGTCGAACGTCGAAAGTCCAACGGCACGACTCACCCGCTTTGGACTTTGGACATTGGAATTTGGACTTCGCCTCCGTCGCTACGCCACCGGATCGAGCAAGTCCTTGAACCCCTGCACCATCCGCTCGCGGCGGTCGCCCAGCCCGATGACTTCCAGGCGGTGCATGTACTCGTTCACCTGGCGCTTGCGCATGATCATCAGCTTCTGGAAGCCCTCGTCGATGTTCTCGATGCCGCCGCCTGCGAGAATGGCGAGCGCCTCGCCCGTCATGGGGTTCGTCGTCAGCCCGGCCTGCTGGCTCTGCCCCAGAGCCCCCTCCTGGATGTCCAGGTAGTGGTGCAGTTCCTCTTTGCGCCAGGGCTCGGTGTCCATCACGTACTTCAGGTGCGTGACCCCGAACGCCAGGTGCCGCGACTCGTCCTGCGCCGCCAGCCGGAAGATCTTCTTCTCGGCCTCATTCTGGCTGATGAGCTCCCCCATCCGGAAGAGCGTCTGCACGAAGCCCTCGCCGAAGAGGTGCAGCAGCGCCGTCATCTCCGTGAAGTCGTCGACGCTCAGCAGGTTGATCGCGCCGAAGCCCGCATCCACCATGCCGCCGCCGTTCACGAGCGTGCGCTTGCGGAAGACGTCCAGGTGGCGGCTTTCGTCCATGATCTGCGTGCCCAGGAAAAGCTGCGCCTCGAAGTGGTCCGGGTGGATTTCCTCCATGAACCGGCCGGGCAAGTCGCCCGCGATGAACTCCACCTGTGTGAGGAAGGTGCAGAGCGTGCACATCGCCCACTCGAGGTCGTCCGGAAGCTCCTTGATCTCGTGCCAGGGGATGTCCACCGCGCTCGACCACTGGCGTTGATTCGCCTCTTCGTAGAGGAGCATCGCGCTCTCGGACCAGACGTCCGCCTTGTTGCGATACTGGCGCGCATGCCGCGCGGAGCGCGGGTCAGCGGCGGCCCCACGAGCGCCGAAGATCGAGGCGCCCGCCTCGTCCTTCGCCTCGATCCCGTAGGTCAGCTTGTTAATCTGCTCCAGCGTCAGGCCCCGCCGCCCGACCTGCACGCGCATATCCTGTTCGGTGTCGAGATTCAACCAGTCGAAGTTCAGCCCGGGGGTTTCGACGAACGCGGGTGAGGTCATGACACACTCCTTGTGTCCGCAGGCGCGGCGATAACGTCAGTGTATACGACAAATAGGTAGCATGGCACTAAGAATCACGCCCGAAACGTCCAATCGACAACCGCAATTCCACGCACGACAATCCCACGATGGAAGGCATCCTTGCGACCGTCGAGCCGTACGAGATCCACGGCACCCGCTACTTCCGCATCGCTTACGCCCTCAAGGATGAGCCGGACAAGATGTTCCAGGGCCGCCTGGCGGCGGAATCGATTTATAAGGGCGCCCAGCCCGGCGACCGCGTCGAGGTTCGCATGCTCCTCGGCGTCATCGACGACGTGAAGAAGCTCCCGCCAGAATAGCGTTTCCTCAGCTATCCCACGGGCACCGTGAGCGTAACCCTACGTCTACCCGGTCCGCAGGCGCGGATCGAGCAGGTCCCGCAGGGCGTCACCGAGCATGTTGAAGCCGAACACGGCCAGGCTCAGCGCCGCCCCCGGGAAGATCGCCAGCCATACGTTCTGACTCATGAACGTCCGCGCCTCGCGGTTCAGCATCCCTCCCCAGGTGGGCGTGTCGGGCGTCACGCCGAGGCCCAGGAAACTGAGCGAAGCCTCTAGCAGGATGGCTGTGCCGAGACCGAGAGTCGCGAGCGTGATCACAGGGGCCATCACGTTGGGGAGGACGTGCGAGAAGATGATTCGCCCGTGCCCGGCGCCGATGGCACGGGACGCTTCTATATAAGTCTGGCTCTTCACTGTCAGTGTCGCGCCCCGTATGACGCGCGACGATCCCACCCCAAGCAGCACCCCGATGGTCAGCGCCAGGATGACGTTCTGGGTCTGGAACACCCCGCTCGTTGGCAGTCCCGGAGCCTCATAGTCGAGGAACATCGAACTCACGGCGATAATGAAGACGAGGCCGGGGAACGCGATGAAGGCATCGACGAGTCTCTGCGTGAACATGTCGAACCAGCCCGTGAAGTAACCGCTGATCACGCCGATGGACACCGAGATCAACGTCGCGAGCAGGATGGCGAGAAACCCGATGGTCATGGAAACCTGGGCGCCATATACCACGCGGCTAAACACGTCTCGCGTCAGATTATCAGTGCCGAAGAAGTTATCCATGGTCGGTCCCCCGAGCCGAGGACCGGCACCGATCTCGTCCTTTCCGTAAGGGGCGATGATCGGCGCCGCCACTGCCATCGTGAAGAACATCAGGACCAGGAGCGCCCCAAGCAGTCCGAGCGGCTTCTCGCGCACCAGCCGCCGCAACACGTCCGCATAGAATGGCAGCCGGCGCCGGTAGTCGACGGAAAATGGGATCTCCAGGGCGGGCGTTTGTGACTGTGCCATCTATTCGTCCCCTCTACGAGTAGCGGATGCGCGGGTCGAGCACGGCATAGGTCATGTCGACCAGGATATTGACGAGTACGACGGCGACTGCGAGGACGAGGACCACGCCCTGGATGGACGGGTAATCACGCTGCGAAATCGCTCCCACGAGGTAGCGACCGACGCCAGGCATGTTGAAGATACTCTCGAGGATGATGGTTCCACTGATCGCTACTCCCACCTGCAGCCCGACGATGGTAATCACGGGGATGAACGCGTTTTTCAGGCAGTGGCGCGTCACGACAGAACGCTCGCGGAGGCCCTTGGCCCAGGCCGTGCGCACATAGTCCTGCCGCAGCACCTCCAACATCATGGTCCTGGTCAGGCGCATAACGCTCCCGGCCAGGCTGAACGCGAGCAGAAGCGCGGGGAAGAAGAAGTAGTAGACGTGGTCGATGGGATCGTCGGCCCAGTTTGTGTAGGTCAGCGGGGGTGCCCATCCAAACCACTTTGACGGAAACACGATGAGCAGTGTCGCCGTGAAAAAGTACGGCACCGAGAGTCCGAGGATCGCGAAGCTGCGCGCCCCGTAGTCTGCGAGGGTGTCTTGCCGAGTGGCGGAGAGAATGCCAATCGGGATCGCGATGATGAGGCCCATGACGATCGCGTAGAAGCCCAACTCAAAGGTCACCGGTAATCGATCCTTGAGCTCTTCTGTGACTGGCCGGCTCGTCCAATACGACTCCCCAAGGTCGCCGCGCGCCACGTCGCGGAGGTAGTAGACGAACTGAACGGGCACCGGCTTGTCGAGCCCGAGGTCCTTCTCGATCTCCTCGCGCGCCCCCTCGTCGGCATATGGGCGTTCCGCAAGGATCAGCTCGACGATGTCCCCCTGCACGAGGCGCACGATGAGGAACGTCATGAAGATCACCAGGATGACCGTCGGGATCGCGAGAAGGAGTCGCCGTATGACGTATTGGGTCACATCGATCCCCCAAAAGGCGCGAGGCGGCCACACAATTTGTGGGGCCGCCTCGTTGAATTAAGGACTAGGCGTCCAGCCACGCGGTCGTCTTCCGCCCGTCGTACAGATCGACCGGGTAGAACCAGCCTTTCACCGCCGGGTCGGTGAACTCGTGCAGGTTGACCGTGAACATGAACTTCATGGGGAAGTCGAGCACGATCTTCTTCTGGACGTCCTGGACGATCTGCTTGCGCTTCTCCAGGTCCAGCTCGCTCGCCTGCTTGTCGATCAGGTCCCACACCGCTGGGTTGTGGTACTTGAAGAAGCGTCCGTTGCGCCCGAAGTAGGACGAGAGGTTCTCGTCCGGGTCCGGGTTGTTCAGCGGGACATGGTGCGAGAACACGTACTTATACGAGTACGTCTGGTTGTAGTACGCAGCCAGCTCCATGGGTGTGAGGTTGAGGGTGACGTTGATCTCGGCCAGTTGCCGTTTCAGGATCTCGCCGATCTGGTCGGCCTCCGGTGAAGTGGCCCAGATTATATCGCCGGTGAACTCGTTGAGCCCGGCCTCGGACATGAGGCGCTTCGCCTTGGCCGGGTCGTAGGGCGCGACCTCTTCCTTCAGTGCCCACTGCTCGTAGATGGGCAGGATCGGTCCGTTCGTGAGGATGCCGTCGCCGCCATACACGAGGTCGAGCACCTGCTGCGCGTCGATCGCGCTCACGATCGCTTCGCGCACGCGGACCTGGTCGAAGGGGGCCTGGTAGGGAGCCTCAGGCGTGGTCGGCGACATGCGGAACTGCCGCCAGAACTGGCTCGGCACCGCCTGGTAGTTGGCGTCGCCGCGGTCGCCCTTGACGCGATCCTTCTGGTTCGAACCGATGACCGCCGCCTGTACCTGGCGGTCCGTGAACATGGTCGCCGTGGTGTCCGGGTCGATGGCAATGAGGTACTCCAGCCGATCGACATACGGCAGTCCTGGCTCGCGGTAGTTCGGGTTCTTCTCGAGCTCGAACTTCACGTCCTTCTGCCAGTTCCGCATGATGAACGGCCCGGTGCCGATGGCATGCTCGGTGAGGTCCCCGTACTGCTCCACAGTCTCCCGGTTAATCACCATCGTCCACGGGCTGGCGAGATAGCTGAGCATCGGCGCGTACGCCTTCTTCATCTTGAAGAGGACCGTCGACGCGTCTGGTGTGGTGATGCTGTCGACGGCGCCGAGGAAGAAGTACGAGTGCTGGAACTTGCCGGCCTCGTCTGTCATCTGCCGTTCGATGCTGTACTTCACGTCCTCAGAAGTCAGCTCCCGGCCGTTCACAGGATCGATGTCCTGGAACTTGATGCCCTGCTTGACCGTGAGCGAGAACGTCAGGTCGTCCGGGTTCTCCGGCAGCGCCTGCGCCAGTTCCGGCTCGATCGCGCTCAGGTCCGGCTTGAACCGCAGGACGCCCTCGTTCGTGCAGTTCACGATCGCCGTGCAGTACGGGAACGTGTCGAAGTGCGGGTCGAGGCTGCGGGGCGAGCCTCCCATATGCAGCGTGAACGTGCCTCCGGGTTTGGGCTGCTCGCCCTGGCCGGGGCTCAGAGTAGTTGGCGATGGGCCGGCGGCGTCGTCATCATCATCGTCGTCGTCGTCGCCGCAGCCAAGGATGGAGGCCGTCGCAATTCCGACGCTGCCCAAACCTGCGCCTTTGAGCACGCGCCGGCGCGAAAGCCGAGAGCGGTCGAATCGTTGCCAATAGCTGGATTCATCGTGGACCACTTGTCTTCCCTCCTCTTGGGCGACGCTCGTCGCAGCGCTGGGCGCCAGTGGCAATCCCAGTGCCGCGTTCGCGTGCCCGAGCCTATGGAGGCTACGAATCCGTGTCAACGACGGATTCGATGCGTTGATGGGTCTGAAATGGCGGTGTTGCAATCCCGCACTACAGTCGAAGCAGAACGGCGTTCAGGCGAAGGCACATCGCGAACTTGTCAGGTTCGGTCGAGACTTGCCCGCTGTGCCACCAGTGGTGCCGTGGGAACCGCTGACGCCAGGGTTAGCGATTTACACTGAGCAATAAGTGTGATGGTTCTGCAATGATGTTGCATTCGGCAGTAATATTCGAATGTGGAATATCGTTCGGAACGCAATGTACTCCACGGAGACTGGCGTCGCACTCACTCCTGCCTTGCGCCGAAGGGCACCGTCTGAGCGGTCGGGCCATCGGCTACTGTGCGCCACACGCCCCTCCGCGCTACGCGCCGCCCGTGCCACCCTCGCCCCATGGCCGCCCGCCCGACCCCGCCACCCCGCCCGCAGACCCCGGCGCGCGCGGCAGCGAGCGCATCTAAGGGTGACGCGCTCGAATGCGCTCAGATGCGCTCCCGACGCACTTTTTCGCGCGCATCATCATCATCTCGAACCAGCCCGCGACCCCCTCGGGAACAGGGTGCGAACAGCTCGCGAACAGGGGCCGAACAGGGGAATTTCCCTGTTCAACAGGCAATTTTTATTTCGTCGCCGGGCCGCGATCCGATACTCGGAAATCGACAATCGGAAATCGACAATGCCCCGCCCGTCAGTCGAGCGGGGGGGCGGCTTCGAGGTTCTCGACTTCTTCCGCCACTTCGGCGGCGCCCAGGCGGTTGGTCTCGACAAGGACGGCGTCGAAGGCGGAGACCGCGACTTCGATCTGGGAGTCGTCGGGGACCTTCGTAGTGAGGCGTTGCAGGGCGATGTTGGGGATGAACATGAAGTGCACGAAGGCGTTGCCGCCGTAGCGCGCGCCGATGCGCAGGATCTCGTAGGCGATGCCGGCGATGATGGGGATGAGGAGAATGCGGGATGCCACCTTCACGATGAGCCCTTCGTCCACGGCCACATCGAAGATGAAGAAGGTGACGAGTGCGATGGTCACCACCACGAGCAGGAAGCTGGTGCCGCAGCGGGTGTGCTCCTTGGGGAAGGGCCGGATGTCCTCGACGGTGAGAGGCTTACCCGCCTCCCAGGCGTGGATCGTCATGTGCTCGGCGCCGTGGTACTGGAATACACGGCGGATGTCGGGGATGCGCCCAATCAGTGCGATGTAGCCGACGAACATGGCGAGCCGGATGACGCCCTCAACAGCGACGATCACCGCGCGATGGACGTGCCAGAGCTCGAGCAAGCTGGCGATGAGGATAGGGCCGGCGAAGAACACCGCGACCACGAACACCAGGGCGGCCGCCATGGTTCCCCAAAAGACCGTCTTGGGGAACTCGATCTCCTCGCCGTCCTTCGCCTCCTCCTGGTACGCGACCTCGGAGGAGAAGGCGAGTGCGCGCATCCCGAGGGCGAGGGTCTCCCAGAGGACGATGACGCCGCGGAGGAGGGGCACCTTGCGCGCGCCACCCGTGTAGATGGTGGACAGCCTCTCGGAGTGCTGGACGATGTGGCCCTTGGGGTGGCGGACGGCAATGGCCATGTGCTCTGGCCCGCGGATCATGACGCCTTCAAGCACGGCCTGCCCGCCGTAGTAGACCGTCGCCGGGGGCTGCTCGATCTTCGCCATATGCAAAGGGGGCGCGAACGGCGCCCCCGACGTGCTCCCTATCCTACACCGGCTACTGGCCGGGGCGCTGGTACCTGCGGTTGAATCGTTCGACGCGCCCGGCCGTATCGACGATGCGCTGCTCGCCCGTGAAGAACGGGTGGCAGACGTTGCAGACGTCGAGGTGCATGCTGGACCGGGTGGAGCGCGTGTGGATCTCGTTGCCGCACGTGCAACGGATGAGTGCTTCCTGGTACTTCGGGTGAATGGCTTCCTTCACCGCTGTTTCCTTCCTCCCCTCCCGGGGACCGTGGCGCCTTCCGGCACCAGCCCCTCCGTGAGGGGCCGGAGTTATGCGCTAGCGGCGGTGGCCGCGTACACGGAGATCTTCTTGCGCCGGCCCTTGGCGAACGGCTCGAACTTCACCTGCCCGTCGATGAGCGAGTAGATGGTGAAGTCGCGGCCGAGGCCGACGTTCTGGCCGGGGTGAAAGCGGGTGCCACGCTGGCGCATGATGATGGAGCCGGGCTTCACCACCTCGCCGTCGTAGTGCTTCACGCCGAGGCGCTGTGAGTTGGAGTCGCGGCCGTTCTTGGAGCTGCTGACGCCTTTTTTGTGTGCCATGGCTATGCCTTCTTGATGGACTCGACCACCAGGCGGGTGACCGGCTGGCGGTGACCGAAGGTCCTGCGGTAGCGGACCTTGTTCTTGTACTTCATGAACCGGATCTTGGGAGCCTTGCCATGCTGCTCGATGCGAGCAGTGAGCGAGGCGCCGGAGATGACCGGGGTGCCCACGGTGACATCGGCTCCATCGAGGAGCATGAGCACATCGAAGTTGACTGTGTCGCCGGGTTCGCCAGCCAGGTGGCCGACTTCGAATTCCTGCCCCTCAATGAGGCGCAGCTGGCGCCCGTCGGCGCGAACGATCGCTTCCATGTGTCACTCCAAACGTATCCCGTGGAAGATTCAGTGTACGGATCGGCGGCCGGTTCAGTCAAAGCGAGGTCGCACGTCCAAAGTCTCACGTCCAAGCTCCCGTCAGGAAGTGCGGCTTTGGACTGAGGACTTTGGACTTGCGACCTGTCTATGCGTCCGGGGGCTTGATCGTCGCCTGGTTGCCTTCCCATGCGAGGCCGGTGGCCGGCTTCGGCTCGAAGGTGGGGCGCCGCGGGGGATCCTCGGTCGCGGGCGGCGTGGCCGGAGGCTCGTCCTGCTTGAGGTCGGCCGGGGGCCACGGATCGTTGGGGTCGCTGTTGAGGAGGCGCGTGAGGGTCTCGCCCTCTAGCGTCTCCACTTCGAGCAGGACCGCGGCCAGCTTGTCGAGGATCGGGCGTCGCTCCTTGAGCAGGTGGCGCGCGCGTTCCTGGGCTTCCTCGATCAGGCGGCGGACCTCGTCATCGATCTCCTCGGCGACCTTCTCCGAGTAGTTGCGGGTCTCGGAGATCTCACGGCCGAGGAAGATCATCTCCTCGGTCTTACCGAAGGTGCGGGGCCCGAGGCGCTCGCTCATGCCCCAGCGGGTAACCATGGCGCGGGCGATGCGCGTGACCTGCTCGATGTCGTTGGAGGGGCCCGTGGAGGCCTCACCGAAGACGAGCTCCTCGGCGGCGTGGCCACCAAGGGCGGTGGAGAGCTGGTCGCGGAACATGCTGCTCGTGCGGTAGTGCGACTCCTCGTCCGGGAGGAAGCGTGTGTAGCCGCCTGCCATGCCACGGGACACGATCGTCACCTTGTGGGGCGGGTCGTGGTGCTCCATGAAGTGAGCGACGACGGTGTGGCCGCCCTCGTGGTAGGCGGTGAGCTTCTTCTCGTGCGGGGACATCACGCGGGACTTGCGCTCGGGGCCGGCGATCACCCGGTCGATCGCCTCCTCGAACTCGTTCATGGTGATGATCTTCTTGTTGCGGCGAGCGGCGAGGATGGCGGCCTCGTTCACGAGGTTGGCCAGGTCGGCGCCGCTGAAGCCGGGAGTGGACTTCGCGAGGACGTGGGGCTTCACGTCGTCGGCGATGGGCTTGCCCTTGGTGTGGACGGCGAGGATGGCCTCGCGACCTTTCACGTCCGGGGCGTCGAGGATGACCTTGCGGTCGAAGCGGCCCGGCCGCAGGAGCGCCGGGTCGAGGATGTCGGGGCGGTTCGTGGCGGCAATCACGATGACGTTGGTACCGGTATCGAAGCCGTCCATCTCCACGAGGATCTGGTTCAGGGTCTGCTCGCGCTCGTCGTGGGAGCCGCCAAGACCCGCGCCGCGCTGGCGGCCGACCGCGTCGATTTCGTCGACGAAGACGATGCAGGGGGCGTTCTTCTTGGCCTGGTCGAAGAGGTCCCGGACGCGGCTGGCGCCGACACCGACGAACATCTCGACGAACTCAGAGCCGGAGATGCTGAAGAAGGGTACGCCCGCTTCGCCCGCGACAGCGCGGGAGAGGAGCGTCTTACCGGTACCCGGAGGGCCCACGAGCAGGACGCCCTTGGGGATGCGCGCGCCGAGGGCGGCGAACTTCTCGGGGTACTTGAGGAACTCTACGACTTCCGCGAGCTCTTCCTTGGCTTCGTCCACGCCGGCGACGTCGGCGAAGGTGACGGTCACCTTGCTGCCGGTGAAGAGGCGGGCGCGGCTCTTGCCGAAGCTCATGGCCTGGGAGTTGGAGCCCTGCGCCTGGCGCATGATGAGCAGCAGGAAGAGGCCGAAGAGGAGGAACGGCAGCAGGTTCAGCAGCAGGCCGAGCCAGGGGCCGAATCCGCCGCTGTCCGTGTATTCGAGCTCGACGCCGGCGATGGCGCCTTCGGCCGGCGGCCGCGTGAGCGAGACGTTGGCTTCCGTGAGGAGCGTTTCGAGGTCGGTGTTCTCGCCGATCCGCGACTTTTTGACGAGTGGCTCCCCGTCCGCATTCTCCTCGTTGTAGGTGACCTCGAGGCTACGGCCGTCGACTTCGATCTTGGAGATGCGATCAGCCTTGGCATCTTCCACGACGGTGCCAATCGCCACCTCGGGCTGATCGTCGCCGCTGGAGAAGAAGGCGAAGACGATTGCGATCACTGCGACGAAAATCAGCAGGTAGATGAAGCTGTTACGAAGCCATTTTGAATACAATCAGAAACTCCGGTCGAGCGGTGCGGAGACACCGCGCCTGTCTACGGCAGTATAGCAGACTCGAACAACAGCTCCGCCCATAGGGGTAAGCCCGCCTATACGTCTGTCGTCCTCGCCCTCCTGTTTCATAACGACACCGTAGCAGGCCGCCATCAGCCCCGCCCTACCCCCCGGGAGGTTGGGTGGGTGGGAGGTCGGGGGCGTGCTCGCGCGGAGGCCCTGGCGGACTCCTTCCGAGCTTCCAATCTTCCAACCTCCCCCCAACCTCCCTTTGCTTGACCCGGTTGGGCGGAAACTCCAAGCTCCGAGTTCCAACTCAATCGCGAAGGACAGGTCATGAAGCTTGCGTTCGTCGGCGGAACGGGCCCCGAGGGGCTTGGACTCGCGATGCGTTTCGCGAAGGCGGGCCACGAGGTGGCCATCGGGTCCCGTTCGCGCGAGCGCGGCGAAGAGGGCGCGGAGAAGGTCCGGGAGTCGGTGCCCGGCGGCTCCGTCACGGGCGGCGAAAACGGCGAGGTGGTCGGGGACGCCGCCGTCGTCTTCCTGACGTTCCCCTACTCCGGCCAGCAGGCCACCCTCGATGCGCTTGCAGCGAAGCTTGACGGCAAGATCGTGTGCGATGTGGTTGCGCCGCTGGAATTCCAGCAGGGCATCGGGGCGGTCGCCCTGAACGTGGAGGGCAATTCCGCCGCCCAGGAAGCGGCCGCCCAACTCCCGAACGCGCGCGTCGTCTCCGCCTTCCAGAACCTGGCCGCGGAGCGCCTGATGCACCTCGACCACCCGGTGGAGGCGGACGTGCTCGTGTGTGGCCGCGACGCCGAGGCGAAGCAGGTGATCGTCGGACTCGCGAACGAGATCGATGGCATTCGCGGCATCGATGCGGGCGGTCTCTCGCAATCACGCTACGTGGAGATGCTGACGTCCCTGCTCATCAACCTCAATCGCAAGCACAAGACCGAGACCAGCATCAAGATCGTGGGGATCTGAGCGATGGCGACGACAGAGAACGGCGGTTGCACCATCTCCTACGAGGTCATGGGCGACGGACCGCCCGTCGTCATGGTGTACGGCATTGGCGGCAACTCCCGGGGCTGGTGGGACGAGTTCCCGCGGCTGCTGAGCCAGAAGTACCAGCTCATCATGCTCGACAACCGCGGCACCGGGCGATCCGACCAGCCCGAGGAGCCGTGGGCCATGAACGACATGACCGGGGACGTGCAGGCGGTCGTCGACGCAGCCGGGCTGGGCACGTTCCACCTGCTGGGCTGTTCGCTTGGGACGATCATCGCGCGGCAGTACGTGCGCGAACGGGGTGGAGGTCAGCTTCGCTCGCTTTCGCTGCTCTGCCCCCCGAACGGCATCCAGGCGACGCAGGAGGACATGAACGCGGCGCTCTGGTGGGACCGCACCAAGGGCGCGCTCGACAACGCCCGCAAGAGCTGGCCGATCATCCATCCAGAGCAGTGGATCGCGGCGAACGAGGCCCAGCTCATCGCCAAGTTCGAGGCCGGCCTGGCCGAGCCGACGCCTCCGCGCACCTTCAAGTTCCAGATGGAGGCCGCGCAGGCGGCGCCCGACCCGAACCCGAGCCTGAACGACTACTCCTGGCCCGTGCTCATCGCGCACGGGTCGGTCGACCGGCTCGTGCCGCCGGAGAATGCGCGGACGCTCAACGCCGCCGTCCCGCGAGCTCGCCTGGAGATGCTCGAGGGGAACAGCCACAACTTCTGGGCGCACAACCCGGAGCGGGCGGCGGCCGTGGTGCTCGACTTCCTCGACTCCGCCGAAGCTGCGCAGGGGGCGAAATGAGCGGGCTTTCGATCTTCGGCATCCCCGGCCTCCCTGAGATCGTGCCGGGCGCGGACCTCGCGGGGGCGTCGTTCGACGCGGCTGCCGCGGCCGGAATGCCGCTCGAGGACGGCGATGTGCTCGTCATAACCTCGAAGATTGTGTCCAAGGCCGAGGGTCAGATTGTGGACCTGGCGACGGTGCAGGTGACCCCGTTCGCGCGGCAGTACGCGGAACGCTGGGAGAAGGAGCCCGCAATCGTCGAGCTCGTTCTGCGGGAGGCGAAGCGCGTCGTACGGCAGGTAGGGCCGATCATGATCACAGAGACGCGGCACGGCTTCATCTGCGCCAACAGCGGCGTGGACCAGTCGTCCTCGGGCGGCCATGGGCTGGCGGTTCTGCTGCCGGTAGACCCGGACGCCTCGGCGCGCCGCATCCGGCAGGCGCTCAGGTCCCGCGGGGTGGACGTCTGCGTGATTGTCTCGGACACGTTCGGGCGTCCCTGGCGGGAGGCGCAGACCGACATCGCGATCGGGATCGCGGGGATGAACCCCGTGACCAGCTACATCGGCCAGGTGGACCCGCACGGCCACGAATTCCGCGTGCAGGCGCTTTGCACGGCGGATGAGCTGGCGGGCGCAGCGGAATTGGTGAAAGGCAACCTCAGCCGCGTGCCGGCGGCCGTGATTCGCGGGCTCACCTGGGAGCGGGACGAGGAGGCGACGATGCAGCTCATCATCCGTGACTCAGAGCGGGACCTGTTCCGGTGAGCGGCAGCGAGATTGTTGCAGATCGCACGCGGTCCACGGCTCCTGGCGATCCCGCCCTCACCCCCGGCCCCTCTCCCATAGGGAGAGGGGAGTCGTATGCTCTCGCCGTCGTTGAGGCGGTTCATTCGAGCCCCGGGCACACGATGTCGAAGCCGACGCGGGAGTTCATTCGGCTCCTGGCGGGACTGGGAGTCGAAAGTGATGCGCACATGGGCGAGACGGTGAAGCACCGCTCACGCGTGCAGCGGGATGCCACGCAGCCGAACCTTCGCCAGGTGCACCTTATCCACGCGGAGTTGCACGACGAGTTGCGCGGCAAGGGGTTCGAGGTGGCGGCCGGCGCGATGGGCGAGAACATCACCACGCGCGGTGTCGGCCTGCTCGCCCTCGCGACGGGCACGCGCCTTCATCTCGGCGAGGAGGCTGTCATCGAGGTCACGGGCCTGCGGAACCCCTGTGGGCAGCTCAACGGCGTGGCGGAGGGGCTGATGGCGGCCTGCCTCGGCCGCGATGCCGAGGGCGAGCTGGTGCGGAAGGCAGGCGTTATGGCGGTGGTTGTTGTCGGGGGGGAGGTGAGGCCCGGCGATGGGATCCGCGTGGTAGCGCCGGCCGAACCGCACGTGGCGCTGCAGCCAGTCTGACGATGATGCCCGCCGAGCCGCTCGCAGAGGTTCAGGGCACTTCGCCGGGCGCGAGGACGCGCACGACGGTGCCCCCGCGAGTGGCCTGCTCGCGATCGAAAGTGACCAGGGGCTGGGCGAGCTGCTCCGCGAGCGCCACGTAGACGGAGTCGCATCCCCTGAGGCTCCCCCGGATGGCGACATCCGCGCTTCGAGCGGCGAGAGCCTCGGTGATGGGCACGAGCTCGATGAAGAGCGGGTCAAGAAGGAACCCCAGCACGCGTCTGCTGCGAGATTCGTCGCCGATTGCACGTTGAACCGGCCCGGTGACCTCAGGCAGGACTATCGTTGGTGAGTGAAGAGGCTCGCCGCGGCCGCCAGCGCCCGCAGCCAGTTGACAGCCGAAAGGTGATTGGCATCCGTAAGCAGGAACCGGGCGACGAGCACGCTCGCGTCGATGACCGCCACGGATCAGCGCCGCTGTTCCGCGACAGCCTCGGCCGCCGACAGTCCCTCTGGCCACAGAGCCGTGATTTCGGCGGCGAGTGCCTCTGTCTTCTCAAGCCACGCGTCCATTGCCTCTGCCTGCGTCATGCCCGGATGCTTCTCCTTGTACGGGCGCAGCACCGCGGCGGGCTGCCCGCCGACGGTGATCACATACTCGGCACCGTCCTCCCGGACCTCACGGACGATGCGCGTCGCTTCGTTCTTGAGCTGCCGGACTCCAACTGTCTTAGCCATGTGGTCACAGTGTAGCCACGCGGGTGGTCCGCCGAAAAGGACTGGCTTGCCGTACGGCGCGGCAGCGCTGCGGCCAATCCGCATCGAGGAGAGGCCCGCCCGACCCGAAGTGTGATCTTGTCCCCTTTCGCGATAGCCCGGGGCCGGTAATATCCCCGCCAACGCGGGGTGTGATGTGCCTTCGGGTTCGATCCTGGCGCGGGCTGCTGTCGTCGTCGCGCTGCTGCTCGGGGTGGCCGCACACGGAGACCTGACCGCGGGAGCCTCTCCGTCAGCGGCGTTCGACGTCTGCGATGAAGAGCCCGCCGATACGTCGAGCCTCATAGAGATCATCTCACCGGCGCCCGGGCCGAACGGCTTCGGCGGTGAGGCGCCGGTCACCGTGGTGATTCGCCTCCACCCGGGCCTCGCCATCTACGAAACAAACGCCCTCACCAGCCAGATGGAGTGGGGCGACGGAGCGGTCTCGCCGATCACGACCTTGCCGTGCCCCGACGGGACTTCGTCGTACTGGCCGGGGCAGGACCTCACCCACCAGTACGCGTCGCCGGGCACCTATTCCACGACCTGGCGTTTCAATGCTGCCGGACAGGACTTCTCGATCCCCTTCCTGGTGGTCTTCGTGACGCAGCCGGCGCCGCCCACGCTCACGACCGCACCCCAGACGCAGGCCCCGTCGACCTCCGTCCCGGTGACGCCCGGCGCCGCGGTGACGACGGAGGGACAGTCGCCGACCGCCAGTGCGACATCCGCCCCTGGTTCGAGCCCATCACCGACGACGCGCGCCACCGCCACCACTACGCCAACGGCCACCGCGACGGAAGCGGTTACGCCCGCCTCGGTGGTCACGCCGGATGGAAGCGGTGCAGGCGGGTCGCAGGAGCCCGTCTCCACACCCGTCGCGAACGCGGAAAACCGGCCGGAAGCCTTCCTCCCGATCGAAACGTTCGCCGACATCTCGAAGGAGCCTGATGTCGTTGCCACGAACCTGGTGATTGCCGGGGTGACGGTGTGGGTGCTGTTCACTTCCGTCCTGTTGAACCAGGTGCTGCAGGAGAATCGCGCCGAGATCGACCGCAAGACGGCCTGGCTCTCGGCGCCTGTGCGGCGGTTGCGGACGGCCCGCCCGCCGCGTTGGGAGCGGAGGATCCCGGCGTTCGTGCGAAGGCTCGCGCTGCCCATGCTGGTCCTGCTGGTCACCGGGTTCGTGTACTCGATCCTGGAGCCCGGGTTCGGGGCGAACCGCCAGACGGCCGCGCTCTTCGTGAGCGCGGTGCTGGGCGTGGGGCTGATGACGTACCTGTCCTCGGGCCTCGAAGCCGTGGCCGCCAGGCGGTGGACGGGCGCCAGGGCCGCTGTTCGGCCGTTCCCGGCCTGCATTGCCATCGCCGTGGCCTCAGTTGCGCTATCGCGATTGCTCGACCTTCACCCGGGCGTGATGTACGGGTTCGTGGCGTCGTGTGCGGTGGCCGCGCCCGTCCAGGCCACCAGCCGCCAGACGGGTCGAGTGGCGCTGACCCCAGTGGCCGTCGCGCTGACCGTGGCCGTTGGGGCGTGGCTCATGGTGGGTCCAATCCGGGACTTGAACGAGAGCCGCGGCGGCTGGCTGCCCGGCGTGCTCGAAGCGACGGTCATTGTGGTGTTCCTTGGCGGCATCGAAGGGACGATCTTGAGCATGCTGCCCCTGCCGGAGACGGACGGCGGCAAGATCTACCGCTGGCATCGATGGCTCTGGCTGGCAATCACCCTGGCGGCGGCATTCCTCACGTGGCACGTGCTCTTCGGTCGCGAGCGCGCGTATTTCGGCGGCCTGCGGGAGGCTTCGTCGCTGAGCGTGTTCCTTGTATTCGCTGGCTACACCGCCCTCACCGCCGGTGTGTGGGCATACTTCCGGTTCCGTGATGCGGCACCCGCTGCCGAGGCTGCGCCCGGGCCGTCGACGGCAGGTTAGGCAGGGCTGTTCCCCGGACCGGCTGTAGCCGTTGGCGAGAAGCGCCGGTAGATTGCGGGCGATGGGCAACCTGAAGACCTCTGAGGCAGGAATCGCCGTCGTTCACGTGAAGCGGCTGCGGGAGAGCGCGAAGCTCCCATTTCGGGCCACGGACCACGCCTCCGGGGCAGACCTGTACGCGTGCGTCGAAGTACCCGTGGTTCTCGGGCAGCGCCCGAAGCTCGTGGGCACAGGGCTGGCGCTGGAAGTGCCGCCCGGGTTCGACGCGCAGATCCGGCCCCGCAGTGGGCTGGCGAAGCAGGGCGTGCTCTCGACGTTCGGGACGCTGGACGCCGACTACCGGGGCGAGCTCATGATCGCGCTGTACACGACCTCCCCGGACGTGACCTACGTCGTGCACGACGGCGACCGCATCGCCCAGATCGTCCTAACGCGACTGGCCGAAGTCGAGTTCGAGGAGGCGGGCGAGTTGAGCGACACGGCGCGGGGCGTCGGCGGCCACGGGAGCACGGGCCGATGACATATGCGTGGATCGTCGCGGGCGCCGTGATCGGAGCGCCGCTGCGCTACTTCGTGGGCACGCGATTCGACGTGGCGGCCGGCCAGTTTCCGTGGTGGACCTTCACCATCAACGTGACGGGCTGTTTCGCGATCGGCCTGCTACTGGGACTGACGGAGGAGCGGGGCTGGTTCAACCGCGAGGCCAGGCTGCTGCTAGTGACGGGCCTGCTTGGCAGCTACACCACATTCTCGGCGTTCGGCTGGGAGACGTACGACCTCCTGCGCAACGACGACCTGCTGCGCGCCGCGCTCTATGCAGGCGGATCGGTGGTGCTCGGGGTGCTGGCGACGTTCGCCGGAGTGGCTATCGCGCGACTGACGTAGAATCGCGCCACACCACTCCTGGAGCGACACATGAACCCTCGCACCCAACTTGTCATCGATGAACAGGCCCGCCACCGGCGCCAGTTCGAGCACCTCTGCCATTCTCTGAGCGAAGACGAGCTCGCGGCGACGATCCCGGGCTCGCACTGGACCGTGAAGGACTACATCGCGCACCTCTGCACGATCGATGGACTGATCGTGGGGGGCTTCGGACCGATGGTCGGTAAGCAGATGCCCGCTTCGTCCGTACCCATGCCGGACCCGTTCGACATCGACGAGTGGAACGACGCCGCTGTGCTGCCCGCCAGGGGCCGCTCGGTGGACGACCTCCTTGCGGAAGGCGCCGTCCATCGCGAGCGCATGGTCGAGCTGGTCGGGGCGATGACGGACCAGCACCTGGACATGGTCATTCCCTACGGAGGCGACCGGAAGTCGTTGAACCTGCCGAAGTCGATGGTGCGCTTCGGCGGCCTGCTCTGGGGAATCGCCATCCACGACCCCACCCACACCCGCGACATCCTCGAGGCCATCCCTCACCGCAAGCAGGAGGCCTGGATCATGGAGTGGGTGGACTCGGTAAGCGACGCGCAGGTGCCGCAAGGAGTGAGGGAGCAGCGAGTCTAGGGATTGTCGATTGCGGTGGGGACTAAGGTCGCATGGTGAGCGCCGACGAAGTTGAACGACATAGGAGTGCCTACGCTGATGCAGCGGCGGCAAATGGGCGGTGGATCGACTCGGGCGCGTCGCCCGAGAACGCCAACCGAGAGTTCGACCGAATAATCGCGGCATATCTGGCGCTCTCGGACACGGAGGAAGGCCGCGCCGCTTTAGCGCAGTTGGCGAGCCACGATGACGAGTGGATAGCTTGCTGGGCAGCCTCGCATTGCCTCTGGTTCGAGATTGATCTGGCGCGCGCCAGGCTGACGGAACTGGCCAACGCTGCGTCGAGCCCGTTCGTCCGCATCGGTGCAAGGTGGACGCTCAAAGAGTTCGACGAGGGCAATCTTCGGGACCCGCGAGTCTGGTAGCAGTCGCTCACGGCCCGTGAAACCTCAATCGGAAATCAACAATCGGAAATCGGAAATGAGAGTGGTGGAGACGAGGGGACTCGAACCCCTTACCTCAGCGATGCGAACGCTGCGCTCTCCCGGATGAGCTACGTCCCCACATAGACACGTGGGCCGCTGTCCATTGTCGGCAGCGGCCCAATCATGAGTCAAACGGACGGTCCTTCAAGCGAAGGACTAGCTTCGGTGGGAGGAGCCCCGGCCGATGCGGTAGCTGGTCTCTCCCGTGAATTCCCGCTCTTTGCCGCACTTCTTGCAACGTCCTGGCGTTAGCTCGCCTCGTGGTGGTTCGAGAACCCAGTGATGTACGCATTCGCCCACCATCTGCAGCGCTTCAGCCTTGGACATAGTGGAGTGATCCCCCTCGACTTCATTTCGGACCGCGGGCGGAACCGCCGGTTTGCCACCAATCGCCCAAGACCCGCCGGGAGTGTAGTCGCACTGATAGACGCTTTCAATGGCCTGTTTCGAATCGAACCCGGCTCAACCCGTCATGTTCATAACGGCCCCGATCTGTGAATCTCCCTCGGATTTAGACATACCCTTCCCTTTACGTGAGAGTGCGGGCTTGCTACCTTGCGGCGGACGCACGAAGAGACAAGGAGCCCGCGATGGATTTCCGTGATTCCCCCGACCAGGCCGTTTGGCGCGACGAAGTTCGCACGTTCCTCAAGACAGAGAAGCCTGCTTCGATGGCGGATCTTTCGCCCGAGGACATGATGCGCAGCGGCCGGGAGCGCTTCCGCGAGTGGCGCCAGAAGCTCTCGAAGAAGGGGTGGGTGGCTCCGGCGTGGCCCAAGGAATACGGAGGCGCGGACCTGAGCGTGATGGAGCAATTCATCATGAACGAGGAGTTCGCCGAGGCGCGGGCGATGGGCGCCGGCGGCATGGGCACCTCCATGATCGGGCCTACGATCATCATCCATGGCAACGACGAGCAGAAGAAAGAGCACCTCAGCGCGATCCTCAAGGGCGAGGTCCAGTGGTGCCAGGGCTACAGCGAGCCGGGCTCCGGCTCCGACCTTGCGTCGCTGCAGACGCGTGCGGTGCGTGATGGCGACGACTTCGTGATCAACGGCCAGAAAATTTGGACCTCCGGCGCGCACACGGCGGACTGGATGTTCATGCTCGCGCGCACGGACCCGGATGCGCCCAAGCACCGGGGCATCACCTACTTCCTGCTCGACATGAAGAGCCCGGGCGTGACAGTGCGTCCGCTCATCAACATGGCGAACAACCATGGCTTCAACGAAGTGTTCTTCGAGGACGTGCGCGTGCCGGCGCGGAACGTGCTCGGCGAGATCAACCGGGGCTGGTACATCGGCACGACGACGCTGGACTTCGAGCGCAGCTCTATCGGCAACGCCGTCGGCCAGCGCCAGACGCTCGAGTACTACATGCGCCACTGGAAGACGGAGAAGGCGAAGCAGGCGGCGCCAGGCAACTCGTTCCGCGGTGAGTTCACAGACCGCTGGATCGAGGCGAGCGCGGCGAAGATGCTCAGCTACCGCGTGATCACCATCCAGAACGAGGGCCGCGTGCCCAACCATGAGGCCTCGATCGCGAAGCTCTTCAACACCGAGCTCAGCCAGCGCATCGCCCGCACAGCGATGAAGATGATCGGCCCTCACGCCATGCTCCTCGGCGACGATTCGCCGATGAAGGGCCGCGCTCCGCAGAGCTACATGCAGACGGTCGCCAGCACGATCGCGGGCGGCACGAGCGAGGTGCAGCGCAACATCGTCGCGACACGGGGGCTCGGCCTGCCGCGGGCCTAGCCGTTCGCTGCAAAACATGCCAACGGGGGCCGGCTGGTAGCCCCGTTTCCGTCACTTGCCTTCGCTGGCGGCGGGGCGGACCACCACCACGCACGCATCGTCATCGGTCCGGGCATGGCGCTCGAGGATACGTTCGGCCAGGCGGTTGACCGGGAGTGCATCCTCCGAGGCCTCCTCGAGCTTCCAGCGGGTACGAATGCCATCGGTGTGGAGCACGAGTAGCCATTCCCGGGGGAGCGACGTCGTGAACGGCCGGATCGTCGGGATGTTGCTCCCGAGCATCCCGCGCTGAGAGATCGGGTGCTGTTCGCGGCCATCCATGAGCAGGCGCGCCTCAATATTCCCCACTCCCGCCACTTCAAGCGTGTTGCCAGCAGGGTCGATCACGGCGACCGCCATGACGGCTCCGCGCGTTCCGCGGAGCCGTCCGTGGCAGATGCGCAGCACCTCGGCGGGTGCCAGTCCGAGGCTCTCCTCGAACGTGCCGATCGCGATGGCGGCGGCCATCTCCGCGGCAGGGCCATGCCCGGCGCCGTCCACCACGGCGAGGCGACAGACGCCTGCTTCCCAGCGCACGCTCCAGGCGTCGCCAGAAACGGGCTCGTTCGGGTGCGGCCGGCCCGCCGCAGCAACGGCGAGGTTCTCGGTCAGGCCCATTTTGTTGCCACAACGCGCGTTCCCTGTGGTGTGGACGCTATTTCGAATGTGCTCGCGAGGCGCCGGACGAGGGGCAGCCCCTGGCCGAGGCCGCCCGACGTGCTGTATCCCTCAGTCATAGCCAGGTCGACATCCACTATGCCGGGGCCAGCGTCCACTGCTTCGATGCGAACGCCCCGGCGGTCACGTTCGGCTGCAATAGCAAGGCTCAAGGTTCCGCCCCCGGCGTGATCGAGCAGGTTAGTCGCAAGCTCCGAGCAAATCAGCCTGAGCTCGGCCGCAGCCAGGTCGGACAGATCACACGCGCGAGCGTAGTCGAGCGTTAGGCGGCAGACGGCCTCGACATCGACCTGGGTGGTGACGGGGCGGAGGTAGTCCGGTAGGTGGATCAATGGCGCCACTTGCGAATGGTGATCCGCGTACCGGTTCCCGGTGCGGACTCGATCAGCATTTCGTCCATAAGGCGTTTGGTGCCACCCAGCCCAAGCCCGAGGCCGGTGCCGGACGAGAAACCCTGCTCCATCGCCTTGTCGATGTTCGGGATTCCCGGGCCTTCATCTTCGACCAGGATCTCGATGCCCACGCGGCCGTCGTCACGGATCTCGCGAAGGTGGACCCGGCCCTCGCCGTTGTTAGCGTAGCGCACGACGTTTCGAGCAAGCTCGGAGACGGCGGTAGTGATACGGCTCTGGTCCATCGCGCGGAAGCCCAGCTCGACGGCGAACATCCTGGCGCGCTGCCGAGCGGCGACGATGTCGCTCTCCTCGGAGATGGCGATGGACTTCTCGGCGGTGGTCATGCTTGCGGCCTGCGTCCGTTGGTTCGGTTCAGCATGGCGAGCCCTCGTTCCGGCGTGAGTGACGTTTGAACGCCATCGAGAGTGAGCCCGAGTTCGACGAGAGTCATGGCCACGGCGGGCTGGATTCCCGCCACGACGGTTCGGGCGCCGAGCAGCCGAGCACCGAGCGCGATTTCGTTGAGGAGCCGGCCGAGAAAGGAGTCGATAGTCTCCACCGCCGTGACGTCGATCAGCACCCCTGTGGTGTTCGCCTGTTCCAGGCGGGCGTTCAAGACTTCCTGGAACACGACCGCGTCGTGGTCCGTGAGGTCTTCATCCACGGTCGCGATGAGGTTGTTCCCTACCTTGACGATCGGAATGCGGGCCATCAGGCGGTGTCGATCGCGGGCCGCTGCCCGTCGCGGGTGACGGTGTAGCCGAGCTGGGCGAGGGCGAGTTGGAGACCCTTCGCCATCGTGGTTCGCGTGGTGACGCCCGCGAGATTTTCGCCGAGTTGGACGAGCGTCATGGCGGTGCGGGCATTGATGCCGACGATGATGACGTCAGCGCCGAGGAGGCGGGCGGCCGAGACAGTTTCGAGGAGGTGGCGGGAGACGGCCGTGTCGACGACCGGGATGCCACTGATGTCGATCATAACGATCTCGCAGCCCGTTTCGACGATACGTTCGAGGAGGCGCTCGTTCATGAGCTGAGCACGGCGGGTATCCACGGACCCGATGAGGGGCAGGGCGAGCACACCCTCCCAGATCTGGATGACGGGCGTCTCCAACTCCTCAATGGTCTGGCGCTGCTCCGCAACGGTGGATTCGCGGGCGCGGGATTCGGACTGTGTCACTATTCCTCCTCGGGGACCGCGGGGAAGCTGAGCGTGAACGTGCTGCCCTTCCCTTGCGTGCTGGTCGCGGTGAGCGTTCCGCCGAGCGCATCGCACAGTTCTTTGGCAATTGCGAGGCCCAGGCCGAGCCCCCATGGGACGACTTGCTTCGCTTCGCTGGCGCGGTAGAAGCGTTCGAACAGGTGATCCTGTGCGGTCTTTGACATCCCGATGCCGGTGTCGGCGACATCGATCGCGACCAGGCCATCGGGGTTGGAGGTGGACACTGTGACAGAGCCGCCGGCCGGGGTGTAGCGGATGGCGTTGGAGATCAGGTTGCCCAAAATGGACTGGAGAGCGTCGGGGTCGCCTATCACGTACGTATCCGATGCCTCGAGCTTCGAAGACAGGAGGACGCCTTTATCGATGGCCGCGCCCTGCGCCCACTTCACGGCGCGGGTGATAGCGCTGTGGACGTTCATGGGCGCGAGCTCCAAGGGCCGTTGCTCGTTGCGGCTCGCCGCCACCAGTTCCTCGCGGAGGGCGAGCAGCCGGTCGATTGCGACTTCGGCGTCGATGGCACGGCTGGAGAGGTCCTCGGAGAGCTTGTTGTTCTCGGCGAGGAACCGGCGAATGGCCGCCACGTTGCCGCGTGCGACGGTGAGCGGCGTGCCGAGCTCGTGTCCGATGACGGCGAGCAGCTCCAGGCGTTCCTGTTCTGAGCGCTCGGCGACTTCGGCTCGATTGTGCTCCGCTTCAGCCTTCTTGCGAGCTTCTTCCAGGCGGAACTCGGCGTATTCGGCGTACTTCACGCCGTAGGCGATCATCATCTCAAGCAGAAGCTGCTGTGATGCGACGAGTCCGCGCGGATCGTTCGGCCGAACGCACTTCTGCACCGCCTCTGTGTGCATGGCGACGATCTCGTCGGGAAGGACACCCTCCGCGATGAACGCCTGGCTGAGTACGCTAGCCCGGTAAAGGGCTTCCTCGCTCTCAATCCTGCAGAACTCGCGGAGGATCTCGGTGTATGTATCCTCAGCCGTCTTGGGGACGGTTGCTCCCATAGGGTCTCCTCAGGATGCGCGACGTGCCCGTGCCCGCTCCGCGAGCCCCAGGGCCGTCATGGGTTCAGAATTATAGGACGGGCGCACGAGAAGTCGCGCCGACATAACAGTACAGTGGCGCGGCGACGAGGAGGGGCCGAGAGCGTTAAGGCTTCATTGCAAGATAGCGGACACAGCCATGATCGGAGAATGCGTCAGCGTGCCCTGGCCGGTGCGGCTTGCGGCGGAGTGGCTGGCGCCGCCGCCGGCACTCCACGCCACTCTTCGGCGACCGCGCGGCCGAACTCGGAGCCCAGCAGCAGGATGACGGCATTGACATACACCCAGAGCATTCCACCGGCCGCATACCCGAGGCCGGCGTAGACAGCGGCGTCCTCCCAGTTGAGGATCCGTGCGGCCGCCCAGACCCAGAGCTGCTTCGCCAGCTCGAACGCCACCGTCGCAAACACCGCGCCGATGACCGCCTGGCCCCAGGCCGGACGCGCCGCGGGAATGAAGCGGTAGAGAAGAAGGAACATGACGAATGCCACGCCGGCGGCGGTCATGAAGGTGACCAGGCGTACGGCAAGCGTCCATTCCAGGTCGATGGGGCCGACCTCGCTGAGCCGCTCCACGGCTGAGGAGATCCAGACCGTCATGATGAGCAGCCCGCCCAACGCCGGGATAAGGGCGAGGTCGATGAGCTTGCTCTGCCAGAAGGGCCGGTGCTTCTTCTCCTGGCTCGCGGCGTGGAGCCCGCCGCGCACACCCCCGAAAACGCCACTCGCCGACCAGACGAGCGTCAGCGCGCCAATCGACAGGCTCGCCCAACTGAAGTCGAGCGCGCGACCCACCAGGCGGTCCACGTCCTCGCGCACTTCAGGGGTTTGCTCCAGCGGCACCTGCTCGAAGATGAACTCGGCGATGTCCTCCCGGTCGAGAGCGAAGCCAAGGATGGAGATGATGATGAGCGCGAGAGGTACGAACGAGAACACCGCGTAGTAGGCGATGGCCGCCGCGTAGGTGGTACATGAGTCCCGGTAGAAGATGCTCGCCGTCCTGCGGATGACTCGCGCAGGGCGGGTCACGACCGGAGGCAGACCCTCCAGCGCTTCGCGGGCTCGGCCGAACATGGTGTTAGACCCCGGCACGCGCGCCGGCAACCTCGTGCATCATGCTTATATAGTCGTGCAGGTAGCGGGTTATCAGGAAGTGGTCGCGCACGATTTCACGGCCGGCCTCTCCCATCGCGCGGGCAGCGTCGGGGTCATCGAGGATCTGGGTAATGCGCTGGGCGCACTCCTCGACCGAGTCCACGAGGTAGCCCGTCCGCCCGTCGTCGATCTGCAGGGGGATCCCGCCGACGTTCCCGCCGACCACCGGGATGCCCTTCCAGAGGCCCTCCGCGACCACCAGCCCGAAGCCCTCGCGCAGTGACTTCTGGATGACGACGCTCGACGCTCGCTGGAACGCGTTCACCTCCACGTTCCCGACGCCGTTGAGGTTCGAGAGGATCTTGATATCCCAGTCTTCGCCCGCTCGGCGGACCACTTTCTCGTGCCACTCCCAGCCCTCGGGGTCATCGTGGGCCATGGAGGCGACGAGGATGAGCTGCAGGCCCGGGCGGTCGCGCTTCACCATGCGATAGGCGTCGATCACACCCAGGGGATCCTTCCACGGGTCGAAGCGGGAGACCTGGCTGATGATCTCGCGCTGGGGGTCGACGTGGTAGCGTTCGAGGACGGCCTCGATCTCCTCGCGGGACATGTAGGTGTTCTTCGGGCTGAGCGGGTCGATGGCCGGCGGCGCGATCTTGAGGTTGTGCTCCGGCATGCCCTCCCGCACGTAGTCGCGCATCGTCCAGATGCTGCCGTCGTACTCGGTGACGAACGGCCGCAGCAGGTCCCAGGCCTCGGGCTGCGCTTCCGTCAGGTCGATGTGGCAGCGCCAGATCCAACGTCCCCCCGGGTCGCGGCCCTCGTCGCGGAGGAGGGCGAGTAGTGGTGCGGGCTGCGGGTCGTGGACGAAGACGAAGTCGTAGGGGTCCTCTTCCTCCCAGCCCTCCAGGTTCACGCGGTTCTGGTCGACCCAGATGCGGCGGTGTTCGGGGGTCCAGGGGAACGCCTTGCCCTGGAGCGCGTTGTGCATGGCCTTGGTGACGGCGAAGAACTCGTCGTGGCCGGTGATGACCTTCCAGTCGGCCTGGATGCCGAGGTCCCGCATGAGGGGAACCATGGAGGCGAGGATCTCAGCCACGCCGCCGCCGTACGCAGTCGCATTCACGTGCAGGACGCGGGCCCCGACGAACGGGAGCGCGTCTTCGCGTATCTGCTCGATGACCCCTTCCCGGACCGCCTCCCGGTAACTCTCGAGGTGCTTCGGATGGACCGTTACTGGCGTCAACATGCAGTGATGATATGCACGACGGCACCCTACTGACTGCGTTTGTCCCGGTAAAGGCGGAGATTTAACGGAAACTGCAACGCGTCACTGAGAGCGGCTGCGGAGCTGCGTGAGGGCGTCGCGCCACACGGGCCCAACCTCGCTCCAGTCGTATCGGCTCACGTGAGCGCGCAGTCGTTCCGCCGAGTCCATAGGCTCGGTGAGCGCCCGCGTCAGCAGCTCGACACAGTGCGCTTCGTCCTCCCACAGGGTGCGGTCATGCAACTCCGCGGGGATGAGCGCGGGGTAGTTGTGGCGGGCGGGGACGATGGGGAAGCACCCGCAGTAGAGCGCCTCGACCGTCGACACGCCGAAGAACTCGTGGCGGGACGTGCTGACGACGATGTCCGCCTCCCAGAGGAGGCGGGCGTACTCCGCCCGGCTGGGGACGTAGCCGAAGTGGGTCACGCGGTCGCCGAGAGCGTCCCGTAGCTCAGCAAGGGCGGGGCTGGGGTTGTCGCCGGGCTCGCCGGCGATGGCGAGGGTGAAGTCGATCCCTGCCTCGGCGACCTTACGGATGACGCAGGCGAAGGTCTCGGGAGCTTTGTCGAATTCCCAGCGGTGGTTCCAGAGCACCTCACCCCCCCGCCCCCTCTCCACTAGCGTGGAGAGGGGGGGTTTGTGTTCGTCTAGCGAGTGGAGGTCGATGCCGATGGGGAGGACGGTGGATTTGGCGGCGATTTGGTCGATGGCTTCGGGGACGAGCCAGTTGTTGGGCTGGGTGGATTGGGTGCGGAGGGCGCTGAGGAACTCGTCGCGGTGGTAGGCGGAGTTGAAGGCGACAGCGTCGGCGGCGCAGGCGGAGAGGTAGTTGATCTGCCCGAACCAGGAGTTCAGCTTCGTGCCGCGGATGCGCGGGTAGGTGAACTGGTTCTCGTGCATATAAAGAAGGGTGGGTGTGGAGGAGAAGCGCGGGCGGGTGAGCGCGAGGAACGCGGGGAGGTCGAGCATGTCGGTGGCCACGAGGTAGTCGAAGTCGCCGGGGAGGTCCGCGGACATGGCGGCGAGCTCCTGGGCGCCCCGGCGCATGCGCCGTCGCCACTCGCCCTCGGGGAGGGTGAGCGGGACGATCTCGTGGCCGGCGTGGGCGATGAGCCCGTCCAGGAAAGTCCGGTGGCTTCCGCCATAGAAGGGCTCGACAAACAGGCCCCTCACCCCCCGGCCCCCTCTCCACGCGCCCGTGGAGAGGGGGAGACGCGTGCGGAGGAGTCGCGGCCCTCTGTGGCCGCTGGGCCTGCTGCGCCCTCACCCCCCGACCCCCTCTTCCGACTTCGCGGGAGAGGGGGAGCTGCGTCGTCGACCGCGGCGAGGACCTGGCGGCCGAGGTCGGTGATGTCGTAGCCGACGTCGTGGCTGCGGGTGAGGCCCATGGCCTTGAGCTTGCGGACGTCGGCCTTGAGGGAAAAGCGCTCGCGGCTGAGTTGTTCGGCGAGTTTGGTGGAGACGAGGCGGGGGTTGGCGGCGATCGTCGCCAGCGTGGCGCGGGTCCACGGCCCGTGCTCGCTCAGGCGGTCGAGCTTGTCGAGGCGCGCGAGGAGCTTCTCGATCTCGGGTGGTGCTGCGGGAGGGAGCTGCCGGCGGGGTTCGAGGGTGAAGCGGACGACATAGAAGGGGCCAGTGGGGCGGTCGTTGGCGAAGCGTGGGAGAGCGGCGTCGAAGTCGGCGCGGGAGCCGAAGCCAGCGGCGGCGAGGTCGGCGGGGGTGAGGGCGTCGAGCGAGGTGAGTTCGACGGTGTGGACCACGAGCTCGTGCTCGTCATCGAAGCGGTAGCGCTTGCCCGCCTTGACCTGCGGCGCCTGCCAGGCGCGAATCGTCGCGGTCATCTCCCCGGCGAGGACGCGGCGGCGCTGGTCGTTGGTGAAAAGCACAGGGAGAGTGTACCGATCCCAGCGCGACCGTCAGGAAGCGTGCGATGCCCGTCGCGCCACGATTGGTTCTCGACGGCTGACCGTCGTACCGCGCCGCCACCGCAAGCTTGCTGACGCGCGCGCTGGGATTCGCGCGTCACTGATTCAGCAGCTCCTCGATCGCCAGCAGCAGCTCGGCATCACTCTCGTCGACGGCCTTGTACTGGCTGACGCAGTACCCGCCCCATTTCTGCACCAGGTACCAGTCGTCGTCGATGATGAAGTCCGGGCGCGGCTCCACGCGGGGGTCTTTGTCGTGCATGCCGTCGACCCACTCGCTCAGACCATGCATCTGGACGACACGCTCGACGTGCGCCAGCCCCGAGGCGGACCAGACGTACACATCGTGGCCCGCATCCTTCAGCTGCCGCATCGCCTCACCCGCGCCCGGCCGCAGGGCATTCGTCTCCGCGTTGATGTAGACGAGGGTGTGGTCCACGTCGAAATACACGTTCATCGGGAGCCAACCGTGTGGGCGAGGGCTCTCAAGAAACACAACGAAGCAAAGGCACAAAGATCTCTTGAAGGAATGTCTTTGTGCCTTTGTCCCTCTGTATTCCTCAAATCGGTTGTCCCAGCACGAATGCCCCGGGTCTTGGTCACGCTTCGGCCACGTCGAGGCCCCACACGGGGCGGAAGCGCCAGGTGCGGATGCCCTTCACCTTGATGCCGTGCTTCTTGAGCAGGCGCTTGGTCTCGGGGACGCAGCCGAAGGGGACGTAGAGGTAGAGGTCGCCGGCGCGCGAGTAGGGGAGCCACTGGGTGAGCGCGGACTCGTCGTTCACGGTATCCGCGGTCTCGACCTCGGCCATCATCTTCAGCCACTTGCCGGGCACGCGGACGACGACGATGTCGGGGAAGAGCTCCTTGCCGTCCGGCCCCTCGCCGACGGCCATGACCGGCTTGGGTTCGTTGATGTAGGTCTCGAGGTCCGGGTACTCGTCGTTGGGGAAGGCGAACTTCACGCGGGCGATCTCGGCGACCGTCCCGGTGTGTCGCTGGTCGCGAAGGTACTTAACGGTCAACGCGCGTCACTCCTCGGCATGGGGGCGTCCCGCGGGGCGCTGGGAGTGATTCTACGGAGGGGTGGGGGTTGGGTCGAACGGAAGGCTAGGAACGTGAGCGCGGGATCTCTGCCTGACCTGACTCTTCGAGCATCCGCGCTCGGTTCTCGAGCTGGTGTTCGAAGATCGCGCGGGCAACATCGAGGAGCCGGTACAGGTCGGGCTCGGTGACGGAGTAGCGGATGCTCGTGCCCTCGCGCTGCGCTTCGACCAGGCCGCGGCCGCGCATGATGCTGAGATGCTGGGAGACGTTGGAGTGTTCGGCACCGACGCATTGCTGGATCTCACCCACCGTCAGGCTGCCTTCGGCGCGCAGAGCCTCGAGGATGCGGATGCGGACCGGGTTTGCGAGCGCGCGAAAAAGCTCCGCCTTGAAGTCCTGCAATGTCGAGTTCATACAGTCATGATAACCCTGAAGCCTTGTCCGTTATCTTCGAAGATTCGAATATAAAGATACATGGGGCCTGACCTTCGCCGCCCTGGGCAACCGAATTGAGCAGCTCAGAAGCGGCCCTGGCGCCTGCGCGATTTCCCAGGCTGAACCTCGGTGGCAGCATCACCAGCAACATCGTGGCCGGCCTGGTCGTGGGCGTTATCGCCATCCCGCTCTCCATCGCGCTCGCTGTGGCCGTTGGGGTATCGCCGGCGGCCGGCCTGTATACCGCCGCCTTTGCTGGCGCAGTGGCGGCAATCTTCGGCGGGTCGAACTACAACATCACCGGCCCAACTGCGGCGCTCGTGCCCGTGCTCCACTCCGCCGTCCTGCTCCACGGGCCTGGCGCGCTTCCGATGCTCGCATTGATGTCGGCCGTCTTGCTGCTGGCGATGAGCGCGCTGCGCGCGGGCCGCCTCACGCGGTACATCCCGCTGACGGTCGTGGTGGGGTTCACCGCCGGAATCGCCCTCTCGCTGGTCTCAGGGCAGCTCAACAACCTCCTCGGGATCACGGGGACTGATCCCACGCTGGAGCACTTCCACGAGCGGTTCGCCGATTCCGTGCGACATATGGGCACAATCGGCGTGGCGACGCCCGTCGTGGGCGGAGTCGCCCTTGGGACGCTGATCCTGTGGCCGCGAGTGCCGCGCGTGGGGCGGCTGCCGGGACCACTGGTAGCGGTGACGCTCGTGACCGCGCTCACCTGGTGGCTCGACCTCGACGTCGCCACCATCGGAAGCACCTATGGCTCACTGCCGCAGGAGTTCCCGTCGCCGTCGGTGGGGTTCTTTGATGCTGGCCTCGCATTCGACCTGCTCCCGCTCGCCGTATCGGTGGCGGTGCTGGCGGGCATCGAGTCACTGCTGAGCGCTGTCGTGGCGGACGGGATGTCCGGGGCGCAGGTGCGGCATGACCCGGACAAAGAACTGCGCGGGCAGGGCCTGGGCAACTTCGCGGCAGCGCTGTTCGGAGGGATCCCTGCAACGGCGGCGATCGCGCGGACGGCGGCCGGCATCCGGAACGGCGGGACCTCCCGAGTCGCGGGCGTCGTGCACGCGTTGACGGTGCTGGCTGCGACGCTGCTGTTCGGCGGCCTGGCGGCGCATGTGCCGCTGACGGCGCTGGCGGCCATCCTCGTGGTGGTGGCGTGGAACATCGCTGAAGCCCCCGAGGTCGCACGGCTCGTGCGCAGGGCGCCGCGCGAGGACATCATCGTCCTGCTGCTGACGGCGATCATCACACTGTTCCTCGACCTGACCTATGCCATCGGCTTTGGCATCGTGGCTTCAACGGTGCTGTTGCTGCGACGGCTCACCCGCATCCCCGCGGCGCAGGAGCTGTTGCCGGACGAAACGGGCCGCATCCGCCAGGTGACGCCGGAGCTGGCGGAGCTGATCAAGTCGCGGCCGGACATCGCGTTCTTCAACGCGCAGGGTCAGCTCTCGTTCCACTCGGTCGCGGTCTTTGAGTACGAACTGCTGGGCCACAACCGCGACCCCTTGATCGTCCGCATGAGAGACGTGCACCACGTCGACACGACGGGGCTGCTCACGCTGGAGGGCATCATCGAGCACCGTCGGAAGCAGGGGGGCCGCATCATCTTCACCGCGATCGAGCCGGAGGTGCGGGTGGTGCTCGAGCGGTTCGGGATCATGGCCGCTTTTGGGCCGGAGAACATCTTCGAGCACACCAAGTGCGCGATCGCCTCCATCCCGCCGCCCGATCACGGGGATGACGCGACGGCGGCGTAGGCGGGCGATCTCAACGACCGTCCCGGCGTGGCTGGTCACGAAGGTACTTCACCGGCACGCGTCACTCCTCGGCATGGGGGCGCCTGGGGCGCCGAGAGTGATTCTACGAAGGGCGCGAGCTCGGGTCGAATAGCCCGGGTGGGCCGGCGAGGCGGTCCGCTCTTTCAATGCGCCGAAGCCAGGATACCCACGATCTCGCCCTGGGCCTGGACCTCCGTCCCCCGGTGGCACGTCAGTGATTGGGATGGCGATGATATGGACCAGGCCAAAGATCGCTGACTTACCTAAGTGAGTACTAGCACGCGGCGCCGCGCCAGCCGTGCTTCGGCGGCGTAAAACGAGCGTAAAAATACTGGCCCGCTTCGCCTAAGCGCCCACTCACGGCCCCGCTGAGGCGACCTCCGGGCTGACCAGGTTGCGGAACTGGTCGAAGGCTTTGCGGAACTTGGCGGCGAGGTCGGCGGCGGCGGCGTCGTAGGCGGCGGGGTCGGGCCACATGCCGCGGGGGTTGAGGAGCTTGCTGTCCACGCCGGGGCAGGCGGTGGGGACGTCGAAGCCGAAGTTTTCGTCCTTGCGGAAGGTGACGTTGTCGCACTGGCCGTTGAGGACGGCGCGCACCATCTTGCGCGTCTCGAGGATGGCGATGCGTTCGCCCACGCCGTAGGGGCCGCCGGTCCAGCCGGTGTTGATGAGCCAGGTCTTCGCGCCGGTCATCTCCAGCCGCTGGGCGAGGAGGTCGGCGTAGAGGGTGGGGTTGAGGGCCATGAAGGGCGCGCCGTAGCAGGCACTGAAGGTGGTGCTCGGCTCCTTCACACCCATCTCCGTGCCGGCCAGCTTGCTCGTGTAGCCGCAGAGGAAGTGGTAGAGCGCCTGGTTCGTGTCCAGCCGCGCGACCGGCGGCAGCACCCCGAACGCGTCCGCCGTCAGCAGGATGACGTGCGATGGGTGCGGCGCGACCTGCTGCGTGTACACGTTCTGCAGCGACCCGAGGGGGTAGCTGCCGCGGGTGTTCTCGGTCACGGAGCTGTCGTCGAGGTCCACGAGGCGGGTGGCCTCGTCGAAGATGACGTTCTCGAGGATGGTGCCGAACTCGTGGGTCTGGTCGAAGATCTCGGGCTCGGCTTCCTTGCGCAGGTTAATGACCTTGGCGTAGCAGCCGCCCTCGATGTTGAAGATGCCCTCCTCGCTCCAGGCGTGCTCGTCGTCACCGATGAGGAGGCGCTCCTTGTCCGTGCTGAGGGTGGTCTTGCCGGTGCCGGAGAGGCCGAAGAAGAGCGCGGTCTTGCCCGTCTTGGGGTCGACGTTCGCGGCGGAGTGGAGCGAGAGCACCCCTTCGAGGGGGAGGTAGTAGTTCATTGCCGTGAAGACGGACTTCTTCATCTCGCCGGCGTAGGCGGTGCCGGCGATGGCGATCACGCCCTCGGTGAGGTTCAGAGCGACCACGCATTCGCTGTTGACGCCGTCCCGGATGGCGTCGAGCTCGAGGCTGGGCGCGTGGAGGATGGTGAGGTCGATGTCGTCGTCTTCGAAGGGCTCGCTGGGGATGAACATGGTGCGCGCGAAGATGCTGTGGTAGGCCTGCTCGGTGATGACGCGCACCTTGCGCACGTGCTCGGGGTCCTGCGAGACGATGCAGTCCTGGACGTACAGCTCCTTGCCCGAGAAGTGGCGGAGGATGCGCGCGGAGACGCGGTTGTAGGTCTCGACGTCCATGGGCTGGTTGTGAGGGCCCCACCAGACGTGCTCGGAGATATCGGCGGTCTTGACCAGGTACTTGTCGTTGGGGGAGCGGCCCGTGCGCTCGCCGCTATAGACGGCGAAGGTGCCGCCGTCGAGGAGCTTGCCCTCCTCGCGCTTGACGGCGTGCTCATAGAGGACGGGGACCGAGAGGTTCCGGTGGACGGTGGCCGCACTGGCAATTGCGACCTCGCTGATGTTCCGGGGGGCGCTGGAAATAGCCATTCAACCTCACGTGCCGCCTTTCGCGGCGCCGCACTCAGACTATCGGTTCCCGGTCGTCCTGTGAATACCTCGTGGTCGAGGTATAGTTGAAAACGATAGGCCGTTCGTGCAGACGGTATGCGCGATCGTTAGGCGGCCAGCGATTTCGAGGCTCGTGGACCATGGCGACGGCGCCCCATTGGTTCATCGCGGCGACCATCCCGGCTGGTAGATTTAGCGCAGTGCCAGGAACGAACGATACGCACGCCTTGCGCGTCAGCCACCTCAGCAAGCGCTACGGCGGGGTGGTTGCGGTCCGCGATGCGTCGTTCGAGGTCGAGCCAGGCGAGATCTTCGGGATCATCGGCCCCAACGGCTCCGGCAAGACCACCACGGTCGAGTGCCTGCAGGGGCTCCGGGACCCCGACCAGGGGGAGCTGTCCGTGCTCGGGCTCGATCCTCGCACGCAGGGCTCGGCCCTCCGCAACCGGATCGGCAGCCAGCTCCAGGAGTCAGCGTTGCCGGACCGCATCCGCGTCTGGGAGGCGCTCGACCTGTTCGGGGCGTTGTCCCCTCGCTCGCGGAGCTGGGCGTCGCTCGCGCGGGACTGGGACATCTACGAGAAGCGGAACTCCGCGTTCGCCTCCCTCTCGGGTGGTCAGCGTCAGCGGCTGTTCATCGCGCTGGCGCTCGTGAACGACCCGGAACTCGTATTCCTCGACGAGATGACCACGGGGCTCGACCCGGCCGCACGGCGGCTTGCGTGGGACCTCGTGCGTGCGGTGCGGGAGCGGGGCACGACCGTCGTGCTGGTCACCCACTTCATGGACGAGGCGGAGGCGCTGTGCGACCGGATTGCGGTCTTCCGGCAGGGCGACGTGGTGGCGGTGGACACGCCCGCGGGGCTCATCGAACGCGTTGCAGCGGGCAGCACGGTTACCTTCACCGCGGCCGACAGCGACCTGCCGTGGCTCGCGGAGGTGCCCGGCGTGGATGAGGTGAGCCGCGAGGGGACGCGATTTGCAGTCGCCGGGAGCGGGCCGTTGCTCGCGC
The DNA here is from genome assembly GCA_040877955.1 of Dehalococcoidia bacterium. Classification (GTDB taxonomy): domain Bacteria; phylum Chloroflexota; class Dehalococcoidia; order Tepidiformales; family Tepidiformaceae; genus JBBDMZ01. Next base: position 99,918 of record JBBDMZ010000051.1, read on the forward strand.
ATGTGGCTTCGGCCCTAGTGGCGCGCGGGATCGCACCGTTGGACCTCGACACACGGCGCGCGACTCTCGAGGACGCGTTCATGGAACTCTCCGGGGGCGACGACGCCGCGTGAGCACCCTTGTCAAGCTCACGTGGGTCGAGACCAAGCTCTTCGTGAGGGAGCCGTTGGCGGTGATCTTTTCGTTCGCGTTCCCGATCTTCGTGCTCTTCATCCTCTCAGGAGTGTTCGGCACCGAGCTCGATCGGGGCGACGAGGAGGAGGTGCGCATCTGGCGGGGCGTGACGCCCAATAACTATTATCTGCCGGCGTACGTCGGGCTGACGATGGCCGCGATCGGGCTGATCACGCTGCCCCTCCGGCTCGCGTCGTATCGCGAGGAGGGTGTGTTGCGACGGTTTCGGGCGGCGGGCGTGCCGGTAGCCAGCATCATCGGCTCGCAGGCGCTGGTTGCCCTCGGCATGGCAGTCATCGGGTCCATCGCCATGGTCGTCGTTGCGCGGATCGGCTACGGCACCGAGTTGCCGCAGCTCTGGCCGGAGACCATCGCCGCGTTCGCCTTGAGCGCCCTGATGTTCGCCGCCATCGGGGTGTTTCTCGGCTCGCTGCTGCCCACCGCGCGGACGGCGCAGGGCGCGGGGCTGATCGCGTTCTTCGTGATGATGTTCATCTCGGGCGCAGGCCCGCCGCGCGAGACCCTCACGGGCGCCATGCAGACCTTGAGCGAAGTGCTGCCGCTGACACATGTGGTGATCTTGCTGCAGGACGCGTGGCTGGGCTTTGGCTGGGATCTCCCGGCGATGCTGGTGGTGGTTGCAACCGGCGTGGTGGCGACGGCGGCGAGCGTGCGGTTCTTTCGGTGGGAGTGAGCGGAACGCGGGGCGACTACCGTCGCCGGTACTGATCGTGCGGGGGCCTCGAGATCCGGGTGTGAGCACGCGTCCGCTCCCTGGCAGTCGCGGCTCTGACTCGCGCCTGGACCCTACTCGATGACCACCATCGTCTGGCCGTCCGCGACGCGGGCGCCCTCTGCGACGAGGACTTCCTTGATGGTGCCGTCCGCGGGGGCCTTGATTTCGTTCTCCATTTTCATCGCTTCGAGGATGAGGAGGATGTCGCCCTGCTTCACGGTGTCGCCGGGCTTCACCTTCACGCTCATCACGCGGCCGGCGATCTGGGCGGTGACGCCACCCTTCACGCCGGGGCGTGGGGCAGCGGGAGCGCTACCTCCGGCGGCCGCGCGAGGGGTGCGGGGCGCCGGGCGCGAGCCGAGCGGGCCGCTGTACTGGAGGGTGAAGGGGCGGGAGTCGACGGTGACGGCCATGCCGCTGTCGCGCTCACCCGGGGCGGGGAGCTGCACACGGTAGGGGACGCCACCGGCCGTCACCTGTACATATGCGCCCTCGTCGCGCACCTTCACGGGGTACTCGTGCCCGTCCACCACGACCGCGTCGGCCTTCACGTCGACTTCGTAGTTTCTGCCGCCGATTGTCACTGTCGCCATGGTGGTGCCTCGCCTGATCGGGCTGTCCGTAACGCTGGTTCGTGGGACAGCGGGTTTGAGAAACACAAAGGGACAAAGGAACAAAGGCTTCGAGACGGGTTCCTTGCCGGTGGGCACAGATGGGAAGTATTCATGACGGTTACCTCATCTGCCGCAAGCGGCCGAAGCTCTTCCAGGGGTCGGCGCCGGCGCCGTTGTGCGATTCGCCCGCCGCGGCCGGGCTGGGCGCCACGGCCTTCTTCTCGCCGATGACCATGGCGCCGATGACCGCGGCCACCAGCTCGCGTTCGGGGCCGCCGCCCTCCCTGCGCCACTGGAGGAACTCCTTCGCGGGCTGGGGGAACATCACATAACTGAGGACATCCTCGACGCTCTCCGCGAGGTCGCCGATGTCGGCCTTCGCCTTCTCGAGCTCTGCCGGGAGGTCGTCCGCGGGGCGGTGCGTGATGGGCTTGTCCTCACCGAGGATGGTGGTGAGGACGCCCCCGTCGATGGGCGCGGCGGTCTCGCCATAGAGGCCGCGGGCCAGGTTCTTGGTCTCGCGCGTGACCGTCGCATAGCGCTTGCCCGTAAGCACATTGAGCACTGCCTGCGTGCCCACGATCTGGGAGCTCGGCGTTACTAGCGGTGGGTAGCCGAGGTCGGCCCGGACGCGCGCATTCTCGACCAGCACCTCGGCGAGGCGAGACTCAGCGCCCTGTTCGCGCAGCTGGCCAACGAGGTTTGAGATCATGCCGCCGGGCACCTGGTGGTCGAGCACGCCAGCATCGACGCCGAGGAGGTTGCTCTCGAACTTCCAGTACTTCTTGCGCACGTGGCGGAAGTAGTCGGCGAGCTGTCCGAGTGCGTGGAGGTCGAGGCCGGTATCGTGCTCGGGGTCCTCGCGTAGGGCTGCGACCAGCGTCTCCGTGGCCGGCTGGCTCGTGCCGCCGGCGAGCGGGCTGAGCGCGCAGTCGATGACGTCGGCGCCCGCCTGGACGCCCATCAGGTAGGCCATCTCGGAATAGCCGCTGGTGTCGTGGCAGTGCATCTGGACGAGCATGTCCGGGTGGTCGGCCTTGAGCCGGCCGACGAGCGCCTTCGCCATCATCGGGCTGAGGAGGCCGGCCATGTCCTTCACGCAGAGGGAGTCGGCGCCCATCTCGACCATGCGGTCCGCCATGGAGGCGAACTTGTCGACGGTGTGGACGGGGCTGATCGTGTAGCAAAGGGTGCCCTGGATGTGCCCGCCCGCGCGCTTCACGGCGTCGAACGCGGTCTCGAGGTTCCGCGTGTCGTTGAGCGCATCGAAGATGCGGAAGATGTCCATGCCGTTCTCGACGGAGCGGGCGCAGAACTCGCGGACGACATCGTCGGGGTAGTGGCGGTAGCCGACCGCGTTCTGGCCGCGAAGCAGCATCTGTGTGGGCGTGTTCTTGAGGCGCTTCTTCACCTCGCGCAAGCGTTCCCATGGGTCTTCCTTGAGGAAGCGGAGGGCGCTGTCGAAGGTGGCGCCACCCCAGCACTCGATGCTGTGGTAGCCAACCGCGTCCATCTGTTCGAGCGCGGGGATCATGTCCTCCGTGCGCATGCGAGTTGCGAGCAGCGACTGGTGGCCATCGCGGATGGCCGTCTCCATGATGCGGACTTTCGCCATTGGGCCGAATCCGAGGGGAAAGATTGCGCGCCGGTGGCGCGCTGTACGTGAACGGTATCACGAGCGGGAGCAATGATCCTCAGGGCAAAGAGACACTGAACACCGAGGGGTTACCGACACAGCGGCCGCGAAGCGGGCGGCGAGCTCACGAGACTCTCGCCCCCCGCGTCTCGGCCTAGAAGTGCTCGGCGCAGTAGGGCACCCGGTCCCAGGCGAGCATGGTGTCCGCCCGGCGGACTGCCGCAGCGTCGCCGGAGACGCGGCCCGCGCGCCCGAGAGCCTCCAGCCGCGCGCCACCCAGGTAGACCGTCGCCAGGTCAGCCGCGGATAGCGTCACCTGCGGCGCGGCGTTGGTGGCGCGGCAGATCGCGCCTTCCGGGCCGCCCTCCAGTTCGAACGTCCCGTCGCACCAGGGCAGGAAGGGGTCGTTCACGCGAAAGACCACGCGGCCCTCCGTCGAGTACTTGCGCCCTCCCAACGACTGCTCGACGTCGACGAGCCGGACCCAGATGCTGTCGAAGGACTTGCGCTCAAGGCGGCGGGAGTCGGCGAGCATCCAGTACAGGGGCTCGTCCACGCTGGCGTTCTCCCACTCGATTGTGCCGATGAGGTCGACACTGGTGAGGAACCGCCAGAGCCCCGCATACGCCTCCGCGTTCTCGGCCGCGAGCTCCTCGACGCGGAGCTTGCCGTTCGGCACGCCGCCGTCCCAGCTCTGCTTAATGCGGTAGCGGGCCAGTCCGCGGACCTCGCCGTCGCTGTCTTCGTACTGGGCGTAGTAATTCGCGGTCCAGCCCTCGCGCCAGTCTTTGGGGTCGCGGAGGATGCGGATGTCCCACCACGTCGGGGTCCGGGTGACCCAGCCGGGCATGTGCCCGCCTGCCCGCTCCCAGGCTGCGGGCCATTTCGCCCGCACCTCGTCCCCCTCGACGAGCCGCACCTGGCCGGGGGAAGCGACCCCGAAGCGGAGGGCGGACCATTCGCGCGCGATCTTCAGCTCCATCGACTGGATGGCCGTGCCATACCCGAAGCGGCCGTAGATCGAGGACTCAGAGGCCCAGAGCGCGGCGAGTGGCTCGCCCCGGTCGCGGATGTCGTGGAGCTGCTTGCGCATCATCGAGGTGAGCACGCCCTGGCGGCGATGGGTAGAACGCACGGTCACCATGGTCACGCCCGCACAGCCGAGCTGGCCGCCACCAGGCACCGTCATCTGGTACGTGAAGATGCCCGCCGTGCCCGCGATCATCGCCCTGTCGAAGACGGCGATATTTCGGTTAAACTCGAAGATCTGCTTGCGGAACTCGAGGCTTTCGGCGTTGTAGTCGTTGCCGAAGGTGCGGGCCATCTGCTGCGAGAACGGCTCCAGCTCTTCTTCGGTGATGTTCCTGATTTCGTATTCCACGTGGACTCCTCGTGGCCGCGGTCTCGGGCCACTCATGCTACAACGCGCTCGGCAGGGGAACGTTACCGCGGTTCACGCCCCGCGGACGGCATCCTCGAGCTCCGTCGCGATCTGGTCGTACTTGCGCGTGGTGTCCGGCTGGATGCGCGGGCCGAAGGAGACGCGGACGTGGCCGCGAGGCTTGCGCCACCCGCCGCCGTCGAAGATGCCCGGCTTGAGCACGTCGATGCGGAGCGGAACGACCTCGGCGCCGGTGCGAGCCACGAGCCAGCCGATGCCGGGCTTGAAGGGCCGCATGGGCACGTGCGACATGCGCTCGCCTTCTGGTAGGACGAGCACGTTCCAGCCCTCGTCGAGCATGGCCTGCGCGGACTCGAGGCCCTCGCGGATGCGGGCCCCCTCCTTGGGGAAGGGGAAGGCGTTGCCGATGAGCCGCGCGGCGAACCCACGGAAGCGGTTCCCGAAGATCTCGTCCGAGCCCGCGGCGACCATGAGGCGCTGCCGCACCTTCGCGGGGAAGGCGACGGCGAGCACACCCCAGTCGAGGCCCATGTTGTGGTTGCTGACCATGAGCGACGGCGGACCCGGCGCGAGCACGTTCTCGCGGCCGCGCACTTCGATGCGGTACCCGATGCGGAACACGGGCACGACGACGAGCGCCATGATGAGGCGCCTCAGCCAGCGCACGAGGCGCGCGCGCGGCCACCGGGCTGGCTTCCGGCCACTGCGTCTCACGCGCCGTTCCATCAGGGCCGCTCGCTCACAGGGGGATGTTGCCGTGCTTCTTGGGCGGGTTGCGGTCGGCCTTGTTCTGGAGCATCTCCAGGGCGCGGATGATCTTCCGGCGCGTTTCCCGCGGGTCGATAACGTCATCGAAGAACCCGCGTGAGGCGGGAATGTAGGGGTTGGCGAACTTGAGGCGGTACTCCTCGATCAACTCAGCTCGCCGCGCGTCAGGGTCCGAGGCGTTGGCGATCTCCTCGCGGTAAACGACGTTCACGGCGCCGTCCGCGCCCATGACCGCGACTTCGCCCGTGGGCCACGAGAGGTTGACGTCGCCGCGAAGGTGCTTCGAGCCCATCGCAAGGTAGGCGCCCCCCACAGACTTCCGCAGCAGGATCGTGACCTTCGGTACCGTCGCCTCGCTGTAGGCATAGAGCATCTTCGCGCCGTGGGTGATGATGCCGCCGTACTCTTGGGTCGTGCCCGGCAGGTAGCCGGGCGTGTCGACAAGGGTGACGACGGGGACGTTGAAGCAGTCGCAGAAGCGCACGAAGCGGGCGGCCTTTCGCGCCGCGTTGATGTCGAGCGAGCCCGCCAGCACCATCGGCTGGTTCGCGACGAAGCCCACGGGCCGGCCGCCCATGCGCCCGAAGCCCACGACGATGTTCGCCGCCCAGAGCTCGTGCGCCTCCATGAAGTCGCCGTCGTCGACGAGCCGGTAGATGACCTCGCGCACGTCGTACGGCCGGTTCAGCTCCGAGGGAACGATGGAGAGCAGTTCCTCGTCGGCGCGCTCCGGGTCGTCGCCAGTGAGCCGGATGGGCGGATCCTCCGCGTTGTTCGAGGGTAGGAACCCGAGCAGGCGGCGGGTCTCGGCGAGCGCCTCCTGCTCGTTCGACATGAAGAAGTGGGCGACTCCGGAGCGCGAGGCGAGCGAGTGGGAGCCGCCGAGCTCCTCGTGCGTGACCTCTTCGCCCGTGACCGCGCGGATGACGTCGGGGCCTGTGATGTACATCTGCCCGAGTCCTTCGACGGCGAAGACGAAGTCGGTGAGGGCGGGGCTGTAGGCGCCACCGCCCGCGGAGGGGCCCATGGCGACGGTGAGCTGGGGCACCACGCCGCTGGCGAGCGTGTTCATGGCGAAGATCTCGCCGAAGCCGCGCAGGCTCTCGGAGCCGTCCTGGATGCGGGCGCCGCCCGAGTCGATCAGGCCGACGACTGGCCCGCCGGTCATCATGCCAAGGTCCATGACCTTGAGGATCTTCTCGGCGACGGCCTCGCTGAGCGAGCCGCCGTAGAGCGTGAAGTCGTACGAATAGACGTAAACGGGCCGGCCGTCGACCTTGCCCCACCCGGTGATAACTGCCTCGGGCGTCTCCGACCCGGCAGCCGAGCCGGTGGGCCGGCGCAGGGGGTCCAGCTCTTCGAAGGAGCCGGGGTCGAGGAGGAGGTCGATGCGCTCGCGGGCGGTGAGCTTGCCGCGCGCGTGCTGGGCTTCGATGCGCTTGGCGCCGCCGCCCAGGGCGAAGGTGGCCTTCAGTTCGTGCAGTTGGGCGAGCTTCTGCTCTGCCGTCAGCTGTTCGGGCATGGATGTTCCTCTCAGGCGGCCCGGGGAGGGCGGGCGAACGTCTCCGGCGCAAAGAACCCGGCCCCTTCCGCGGAAGGGCCGGGCAGGGGGTCACTCCGCGAGCCTTCGCACTCTACCATCGCTCGGATTTACCCACCACGGAGGACGGGTGTCGGAGTGTCGGAGTGTGGGTGTGCCGGAGTGGCTGGCACTCCGATACTCCGCTACCCCGTTACTACAGCGAGACGGACGCGACGCCGCGGTAGAGCTCCCAGCCGATGAAGGGCTCCTCCGTGGGGAGGGCGCGGCCGGCGGCCATGGCCGCTTCGGTCCAGGCGAGGCCGGTGAGCATGGTCAGGCCGACGATCTCGCCCAGGGAGAGCTCTGATTCGAGGACGCGGCGGGTGGTCTCGTTGACGGGACCGCCGCGGACAAGGGCGTCGACGTAGCCGAGGACGGCGCGCTGGCGGGCATCGAAGCGGACGCGCTCGCTGGAGCGCCAGTGCTCGAGGGCTGTGATCTCGGCGTCGGCGAGGCCCAGGCGGCGGGCTTCGAGGGCGTGGTTGTGCCAGCAGTACTCGCTGTGGCGCAGGCGGGCGACGCGCAGAAACACCAGTTCGCGGGTCTCCGCGTCGAGGCCCGAGTGTTCCTCGATGTCACGGCTGAGGATGCGTGCGGCCGCGTCGAGGGTGGGGCAGGCGTCGAGTGCGGCGTGGAGGTTGGCCATCGAGCCTGGGCGCCACATGCGTTCATCGGTCATCGTCATGCTGGTCATGCGACTCACCTCTTGGTGAGAGTGTACCGCGGAGGGCAAGCGCGGTTTCCAAACGAGCTACGGATCCGACACGTCGTGCAGGCGTCTGACCAGAGTCTCCCAATCAGTTCCCGGGAACCAGCTCTTCTCCATCAAGTGGAACGTCCATGCCAAGGCGTCGGCGCTAGTCTCGAACCTCGTCGCCTCGAAGTGATACCCATCTCCTCCATCTCCTGCTGGACAACTGAGGTGCCCCCAGACCCACGGCACCTCACCGAGCGGGTTCCCGTCGGCGTAGGGATAGTCCGCAAGCTCGGCGGCGCTCACGCCCGGTCCATGGGCCTGATCCCACTCGCGGCGCGCTTGGACCAGGGCCTCTGCCTTGCCGACGTTTACCCAGATGCCCGCGTCTCGAACCGTGACTTGCCCACCGCAGATGCCGCAAACGGGAAGCTCTCGCATCTCTACACCTCGCCGAACTCACTGCTGCTCGGCACCAAATGAACATATCACCGGCATCCGCAGCGTGTGACCGGTCATTGGGGCTCACTCAGCATCGCTGTCTGTCCATACCGGTTGCGACTGCTCGGTAAGGGAGATTACATCGTTGTGTCGGGGGAGTGGTACCTTGCCTCGCATGTTTGGCCTGCTGCTCGCCATCGTGGCTGGCGGCGGCCTTAGCCGCATCCTCTAGCTGCCAGTCACGCTCGCGTCGTCTTCGTCGATCGTCTGCTCTAAGCGTCAGCCATGTGGTCACGACGCTCGCAGCGACCGCCACCACGCCAACCAGCCCGGTCCACGCGGCATCGCTCATTCCGGCCGCTTGAACCCCATCGCAACTGGTCGCTCGGTCTCCACCGGGGTGTTCGGTCCGAACTCAATCACGAGGATGTCGTCCTCCCTAATGTAGAAGCGGCGCCCGTCGGCCAACGCGACGTACGTCATCCCGGGCTCAGCGCGGTTCTTCACGGCCTCTCCTGATGGAAAGCTGATCCCGTTGTACTGCGTGAGCGAGGTAACCTCGATGACCTGCCCGCTGCGGAGGTAGAAACGAACGTACTGCGCTTCAGCCAAGTTCTCGCCTCCCTTTTGGCGCGTGCGAAGGATGCTAGCACCCGACCAGCGGTGGTGCGCGATGTTCTGGAAGGGGTGGACGCATCGTCCGTAACGACGGACACCGGCGCGTTGTCGCGCGGTTAGGCTCGCCAGGCCGGTGCAGTGTCAGCGGCTGCGGGTAGTTCGTTGCCGTCGCAATCGACAAACGCCCGCCTCGGCGGGGACAATCGGTGGATGGCCAAGTCTTACGCTTCTCCCCCCAGCATGAGCATCGACCCCCAGAAGTCGTACACGGCGACGATTGAGACGAGCGCGGGCACGATGACCGCGGACCTCTTTCCCGGCGACGCGCCGGCGACCGTGAACAACTTCGCCTTCCTGGCGAACGACGACTACTACACCGACGTCATCTTCCACCGGGTGATCCCCGGCTTCATGATCCAGGGCGGTGACCCCACCGGGACGGGCAGCGGCGGGCCTGGCTACAAGTTCAAGGACGAGCCCGTGAAGCGGAAGTATGACCGCGGCACCCTGGCGATGGCGAACGCCGGCCCCAACACGAATGGCAGCCAGTTCTTCATCATGCACGCGGACTACGGCCTGCCGCCGAACTACACCATCTTCGGCAAGCTCACCTCCGGTGAGGACGTGCTCGACAAGATCGCGGGCGGGAAGACGGGCGCGCAGGACCGGCCGGTGGAGCCGGTCACCATTAAGTCGGTAAGCATCAGCGAGTCCTAGCGCGACCGTCAGGGAGCGTGCAATCGTGCCCCGGCCGATGTGCAGGTGCTTGGAACCAGGATTCCTCGCCCAGGACGCCGGTGGCGACCCCTACATCGCATGCTTGCTGACGCGCGCGCTGGGACTGTTTCGCGCGAGGCGAGCGAGGATGCGGGCGCGCTCTTCGGGGATGTTGTCCGCCAGCCGCTGGGCGAGATAGATTCTGGTCCACCGCTCCAGAGTCGCACTGTCCACGACCCGTAGCTGCTGGTACCGCCGGCGGTACGCGCGCAGCAAGATGCCGCGGAAGACCCGGATCAGCGCCCTCATCCACAGGGACGCCGCCGGTGGTGGCGCCGCGATCTGCAAGAGCGTGAGCGTCGCCGCGTGGTCCCAAATCGGGTCACCGCTGCATGCTGGCCCGAAGTCCACGATTCGTAGGCTGCCGTCACGGAGTCGCATCAGGTTGCCAGGGTGGAAGTCAACGTGACACAGGCGGTCGCCATCGGGCGCCGCATCGAGTAGTGCGAGCGCCTCCTCGCGGGTGTCATCCGGTACGAGGCCTGACGTCAACTGGTGGCGAATCCGGTCCTTCGCCGCGTCCATGCCGGCCGCGGCCGGCGTCTCATGAAGCCTTGCGTGCACTTCCGCAAGCTCTCGCCCCACGCGCCACGTCCGCCACGGCTTCTTCTCCAGCTCATTGAGGAGGTCGATTCCGTCGAGGCGTTCCATGAGCACGCCTGGCCGGCCGTCGATGCTGACCGTACCGCGGAAGCCAGGTGCAAGGCCCGGCGTGACGCTCGCGGCTTCGAGCGCGAGGGCCTCGCGTTCGAAGCCCGCGGCGAACCGAGCATCCCGAGCTAGCTTCAGGACCGTGTGGTCGTGCCACACGTAGACCTGGGCGGTGCGGCCGCTATCGCTCAGCAGCGTGAGCGATCCCAGGTCGGGCGTCCCCGGCGCCTCGGAGGTCACGCGGGGGCGCCGACGGCGCCGCTCGTGCGCTGGCGCACGAATTCGCCGATGCGGTCGATGGCCTGCTGGCCCTCCGGCAGCATGGCCGCGAAGAAGTGCCAGACGTGGAACATGTCCTCCCACTCTTCGAGGGTGACGTCCACGCCGGCGGCTTTCGCCTTCGCGGCGAAGCGCGTCGAGTCGTCGAGCAGCGTCTCCGAGGTGCCGACCTGGAGGAGCAGCGGCGGAAGGCCGGCGAGGTCGGAGTAGAGGGGCGAGGCGATGGGATTCTTGAGGTCGCCGTCCGGACCGACGTAATGGCGGGCCATCTGGTCGAGGCCGGCCTTCTGCACCATGGGGTCGACGTCGGCCTTCGTGGTCATCGTCTCGCCTTCGCCCGCGAGGTCGACCCACGGCGAGATGCCCACGCCCGCGGCGGGGAGCTCGTCGCCCGCGTCGCGGAGGGCGAGGAGCGTGGCGAACGTGAGGCCGCCACCGGCTGAGTCTCCGGCGATGACGACCTCGCCTGCGGGGATGCCCTGGGCGCGGAGCCAGCGATATGCGGCCACGGCATCGTCCATGGCGGCCGGGAAGACGTTTTCCGGTCCGAGTCGGTACTCAACCGAGAGAGCTCGGGCCCCGGCGGCGCGTGCGATGCGCGAGACAACTTCGCGGTGGGTCGCGATTGAGCCGATGACATAGCCGCCGCCGTGGAGGTAGAGGATGGTGCGGCCGGCGTCGGTGCCATCGATGGAGGTCCACTCGGCGGGGACACCGTTGGCGTCCACCGCTTCGAGGCGGACGTCGTCCGGGCAAGGGCGCGCGAAGGCTTCCATCCCGGCGCGCTGCTGTTCGAGCGTCGGGTTCTCGGCGCGCGGCTGCGCCTTCATCATGTCGAGGATCTGCTGGAGTTCGGGGCTCGCCATAACGGGACCTCCGTGCGGTGGTGTGGCGAGTATTCAGGCACAACGCGCCGGGCGGCGCAATCGGCCTCCTACCGGTAGGATCACGCGATGACCGATGCCATCTTTCGCCGGGACGGAGCAGCGTTCGTCCCCACTCAGCTCGCGGGCAGCCCCTGGGGCCCGGGCCTGTTGCACGGCGGTCCGCCCGCAGGCTTGCTCGCCCTTGCGGTGGAAGGGGCTGCCTCCGCCCCGGACTTCCACATCGCGCGGCTAACCATCGACCTCTTCCGTCCGGTACCGATGGAGCCGCTCCGCATGTGGGCGGAGACCGTGCGCGAGGGCAAGCGCATCCAGGTCGTGCAGGCAAGCCTGTTCGCGAGCGGCACCGAGGTGAGTCGGGCGACCGCGCTCCTGCTCCGGCTCTCCGAGGTGGAGCTGCCACCGTCGGCGCTGCCGCTGGCCGCCTACCTTGACGGCCCCGAGGATCTGCCCGAGACCGGCCTCGGCATGCGCCCTGAGGGGAGAGAGGAACGCGCGGCGTTCCAGATGCTCCCCGGGTTCCATACGGCCGTGGAGGTCCGCAGGCTCGCGGGCGCGGCCGGGTCAGGGAAGGGCACGGCCTGGATCCGGATCCCCGTCCCCTTTATAGAAGGGGAGGAGACGAGCCCGCTCGTGCGTGTCGCCGCCACCTCGGACTTCGGCAACGCCCTCGGCCATGTGCGCCCGAACGACAACGTCGGGTTCATCAACGCGGACATCTCGCTCTACCTCCACCGCATGCCGCGCGGCGAGTGGATCTGCCTCGAAACGAGCGGCCTCGCCGAGCCTCATGGCCTCGGGATGGTGGAGACGGTCGTGCACGACACCCACGGGCCGGTGGGCCGGGCGGTGCAGGCCGTCATCGTGAACCGGCGGCACGTGGAGTGACCGGTTCGGCCGAGTAGCCTTCGAAGCTGTGGTCGGGGTGCCCAGATTCGAACTGGGGACTTCTTGCTCCCAAAGCAAGCACTCTACCAGGCTGAGCTACACCCCGGACAAACAAGCGGGAAGCGTGAGCGACCGATCCCGCGCTTCAAGCGTACCAGCGGCCAACGAGAGCGGCGAGGACTACCGCCTCGCTCCCACCGCAAGCGGAGCGGGCGCAGGCGCCGGCAGCGCGCAGCCGACGATGTCGTTTACGTCGCTGACGCCGTTGTCGCTCAACCAGCGCTCCATGCCTTCGAGCACATCGAGCGGTGCGCGCGGGTTGGCGAATGTAGCGGTACCGACCTGGATCGCCGTGGCGCCAGCCATCAGGAACTCGATGGCGTCCTCGCCTGTCATGATCCCGCCGCAGCCGATGACGGGGATGCGCACCGCTTGCGCCACGTCCCAGACGACGCGCAGGGCGATTGGCTTGATCGCGGGCCCGCTCAGGCCTGCGCGTCCGCGTGGCTGAACGGTGCGGCGGCGCTTCGTGTCGATGGCGAGCCCGAGGACCGTGTTGATGGCGCAGATGCCCGCGGCGCCCTCCGCTTCGACCGCGAGCGCGAGCGCGACGGGGTCGGTCACGTTCGGGGTGAGCTTGACGATGACGGGCAGGTCGGTGCTGCGGACGGCGGCGCGCGTGGCGCGGGCGCTGGCCTCCGGGTCCTGGCCGATCTCGATGCCGCCGATGTCGACGTTGGGACAGCTGATGTTCAGCTCCAGGGCGGCGATGCCGGGCAGGCCGTCGAGCGCCGCCGCCATCTCGCCGAACTCGGCGATAGTGTCGCCCGCGACGTTGACCACGACGGGCACGTCCCACTTCGCCCAGATGGGCGCCATGTCCTTGATGACCGCACTCAGGCCGATGTTTTGGAGGCCGATGGAGTTGAGCATCCCCGCCGGTGTTTCGGCGACGCGGGGCTGCTGGTTGCCAGCACGGGAGCGGACGGTCACGCCCTTCGAGACGATGCCGCCGAGGCGCTCGACGCCGAAGTGCTTCGCGAACTCCTGACCCCAGCTGAAGGTGCCCGAGGCCGTCATCACGGGGTTGCGAAGTGCCAGCCCGATCTTGTGGCCGGGCGCGAGGTCAACCTGGAGATTAGGGGTCATCACATCCAAGTGTACGACACGAGCGGAGGCACGAAGAGACCGGCACGTATCCGGTGCCGGTCTTCGATGTCAGCGGTTGGTGGAAAGTCAGGAAGCGTTGGAGGTTTCGGCCTTGCGGCCGCGGTAGCGGGAGCCGTTGAGGCTGAAGCTATCGCTGTCCCACATGAGATCTTCGGTGGAGTTGCGGAACTCCTTCTCCTGGCCACAGCGCTTGCAGTAGCCGCCGCTCTTCGCGCCGTTTGGTGTCTCGATCACCCAATGGTGGCGGCACATGGCCGACATTCCAGTTTCCTCAATGGCATTTCTTTGCGTCATGCGTCTCCCTCGCTCGCAATTACCGGACGGTAAACAGCCTAGCACACCCCTGCGCCGCTCCCAATAACCGTACGTCGCTCGCGCGAAAGGGGCTGTAAATGGCCGCGGCCGGTGTCGAACGCCGTCGGGATCAGGAGCGGCGCTGCGCAACCCCGAGCGCCCGCCGTGCCTGGCCTCCGGCACGGCGGCCCTGCGGACGCCCGTCTCGCCCCGGTGTATGATGCCGCGACCGTGGCAGTCGGCCGCCACTTGGTGAGCGTCACCCACCAGCCTCGCTCGGTGCCGCCAACAGGTGGTAAGGGCGAGAGCGGCCGTGGAGCCAATGGCGCAGGAAAGGGAGACAAGGAGCTTCAGATGAGCCTTCCATCAAACCTCGAACGGTTGACCTTCGACCCACCGGGACCGGGCTCCTGGTTGCTCGATAGCGTGCACGTCGCACGGCCATTCTCCCGCTTCCAGGCGGAAATCCATCCACCCAATCTGGCAGTAGGATTTCGCGAGACGGCCCGCCGCTACGGCTTCCTGCTGGACACGCTGGACTGGCGCATCGTCAACGGCTTCGCTTACTTCGCAGTCGCGCCCGTTGCCGACGAAGAGGTGCCTTCGCGACTGGCTGCCGCGGAAGCAGCTTTCGCAGACAAGCTCTGGCGCCAGGACATGGACCGCTGGGAGCGCGAAACGAAGCCAGCCGCCATTCGAGCGCACCTCGAGCTCCAGGGCGTTGACCCGGCGCTCCTCGGTCGCGAGGCGCTGCTCGACCACCTCGACCGCTGCCGCGATCACCAACAGCGCATGATCCGCCAGCATCATGTCTTCAACGCCCCGGCAATGGTGCCCGTTGGCGACCTGATTGCTCATGTCCGCGACTGGACTGATCTGCCGTTGGGTGAGGTTCTCGCCTTGCTCCGTGGCGCCGCTCCCGAGTCCGCCGGGTCGTTCGCGGAGCTCGATCGGCTGACGGCGGCGATTCATGCCAGCCCCAGCGCCCGGACCATCCTCGAGTCCGACCGGGACGCCGGTGAGATCATCCAGGCACTGCTCTCCTACGGCGGCGACGTGGGTATCGCTGCTCGTGCCTATCTCGACCTCGTTGGCTATCGCTTGCTCGACACCTTCGACCCGGCTGAGCCGTTCGCTCTGGAGGTACCGGACGTCATCGTCAATGGCGTGCGTCGGGCGGTAACGGAAGGGGCCCCGGCCTCGAGTGCAGCGTCGGCGGAGGAAGAGGAACGGGTCCGAAGGAGCATCCCACCGGCGAATCGCGATGCCTTCAACGAGTTGCTTGGCGAGGCGCGGCTCACCTCGAGACTCCGCGATGAGCGAGGGCTATATAGCGAAGTCTGGGCGGGCGGCATCGTGCGCCGGGCGATCCTGGCGGGGGGCGTCCAACTGGCCGCAGAAGGCCGGCTTGAGCAGCCGGAGCACATGGCCGAGGCGGACTACGCGGAGATGCGCGACTTGCTCCAGGGCCTCCCAGGACCATCGGCAGCGGACCTCGCTGAACGGCGTCGTCTGCGGGTCGCGGGCCGCGTGAGCCAGGCGCCGCCCTTCCTCGGCGACTCCCCGCAACCGCCTCCACCGCTCGACGGCTTGCCGCCGGCCGCGGCACGGATGATGGGCGCGGTAGGAGCCGCGATCGACGCGCTCTTCGGAGTGGGCGAGGTAATGAGTGAGGCCACGACCGTGCGAGGGATCGGGGCGAGCCCGGGCGTCTACACGGGTATAGCGCGGCGAATCGACACACCCGCCGAGTTCGGCCGGCTGCAAACCGGCGACATCCTGGTCACGGCAACGACGACCGAGTCGTTCAATATCGTTCTCCCCATGCTGGGCGCGATCGTCACGGATTCAGGAGGCGTGCTTTCGCACGCAGCGATCGTGAGCCGCGAGTTCGGCATCGCCAGCGTGGTCGGTTGCCGCGATGCCACTGCCCGCATCCCCGACGGAGCGAGGGTGCGTGTCGACGGGACGGCGGGAGAGGTGTCGTTGCTGGCCTGAGTACTGTCGCGGGCCTGCGGCCGCGATCCAGCGGCCGCGGCATCGCCGTCCGAGCGAGCGGGCCTGCCGGAACGCGTGCGATCTCGTTTGCCGCCGGGGTCAAGGCAAAGTACGCTCAATGTAACGGCTGGTCCGCAGAGCAGCGCCCGTCCTGGCGACGGAGCAGCGCCGGAATCGTCAGCCCCTCTATTGGCGGTATCGAGACCTGCACCTGATTGTTCTTTCTCCAGCCGTCCGAAAGGTACGGATTCTCTCATGACCTTAGTCAGCGCCGTGAGCCGCGATGACATCATGGCGGCCCTCAACACGGTCAATGACCCGGAGCTCCACGCCTCCATCGTCCGCCTCGGCATGGTCAAGGACCTTGCCATTGACGGCGGCCACGTGAAGGTCACCGTCGAGCTGACCACCCCCGCGTGCCCCCTCAAAGAGACCATCGAGCACGATGTGCGCGAGGCGCTCGCCAGCGTCGCGGGCATCGATGGCGTGCAGATCGAATGGGGCGCGAACGTCCGGTCGTCGAACCCGCGCGAGGGTCAGAAGGCGATCGAGGGCGTGCGCAACATCATCGCTGTCGCCTCCAACAAGGGCGGGGTGGGCAAGTCCACGATCGCGTCGAATCTTGCCGTCGCGCTGGCGAAGACGGGTGCGAAAGTGGGCCTCATCGATGCCGACATCACCGGTCCGAACATCCCCACGATGTTCGGCCTGGCCGCGGGCTTGCAGGCGGGCCAGACGTCCGGGCTGCGGTCCGTGGAGCGCTACGGGGTGGAGGTCGTGTCCATTGGCTTCCTCTTGCCGAAAGGCACCCCGGTGGTCTGGCGCGGGCCAATGATTGGGAGCGCGGTGCGGCAGCTCCTCCACGACGTGCCCTGGGAGGATCGGGACTACCTGATCGTCGACCTCCCGCCGGGCACCAGCGATGCCTCGATGAGCATGGCGCAAGAAGCGCCCATCACCGGCGTCGTAATCGTCTCGACACCCCAGGATGTGTCGGTCGAAGACGCAATGAAGGCGGTGGCCATGTTCGAGAAGCTCGACGTGCCCGTCTTCGGCATGGTCGAGAACATGAGCTACTTCGTGGCCCCGGACACGGGCACGAGGTACGACATCTTTGGCCACGGCGGCGCCGAGCGCGCTGCCGATGAACTTGGGATCGACTTCCTGGGCGCGATCCCCATCGAACCCGCGGTGCGCGAAGCAGCCGACCGGGGCGAGCCCATTGTGTATGGGGCGCCCGAATCGGACTCGGCGAAGGCGATCGATGCGATCGCCCGCAATGTCGCAGCCCGCATCAGCGTTTTGCAGAGGATGACCTAGACACGCCAATGGCACTTAACATCTTTCCCCGGCGGACTCCGACACAAACGGATGAGCCCGCCCCCGACTCAGCAGTAGCCACCCTGCCCGAACCATCACCGGAAGCAATGGCCGCCCTCGAGGACGGCTCCGGTCCCAAGCGAACGCGCCGTGGCACCCGTGGTGGCCGCGGACGCAAGCGTCCCACCGACGGTACGACCGCCGAAGCCCAGGGCGACGAGGCACCCGCCGACGAGGCGGACCAGCCGGCCGCGCCCGCTCGGCGCGCACCGCGCCGCACCAGTAAGGCCGCCGTCGAAGCGGCAGAGCGAGAAACGATGGAGGCCGTTGCCGCCGGCACGCCTGCCGCGGAGGCGGAGGCCGAGACGGAGAAACCCGCGCGCGGACGGCGAGCGCCGGCCGCCCGCAAGTCCGCAGCCGACGAGCCCGCCGCTGCTCCCGCCGGCAACGGTTCGGGCGGCGCAATCCTGAAGGCACTGGAAAACCAGGGCCGCCAGATCGAGCAGCTCGTCCGCACGCAGGAGGACATGCGCCGCACCCACGGCGCACCCGGCGCCATCGCTGCGCCGCCCGCACGCGTAGGTGTGTTCGTCGATGCGGCGAATATCGAGCTCGCCTGTGACCGCATGCGATCCCGGTTCGACTGGGGCAAGATCCTGCGCATGCTCACCCACGACCGCACGCTCGTGCGAGCGCTCGCGTACTCGCCCGTACACGACGACCCGAACGTGAGCATCGAAACCCAGCGCTTCGTCGAACCATTCCTCGACAAGGGCTTCAAGATCGTCACCAAGCCGCTCAAGCGGTTCCACGACGGCACCATCAAGGCGAACGTGGACATCGAGCTCGCGCTCGACGTGATCACGATGCTCGACCGCCTCGACGTGGTCTGCCTGGTCTCCGGCGACGGCGACTTCCAGCGGCTCGTGGAGGTCGTGCAATCACGCGGCGTGCGCGTGGAGGTGGTATCGGTCGGGCCGAGCACGGCTGGCAACCTGCGCAACGCGGCGGATTCGTTCATCGACCTGCAGCAGCGGTTGAAGGACATCCGGGCGTAAGCCCTCACCCCCAGCCCCTCTCGCGACTACGCGGGAGAGGGGAGTTCCGAGATTGGAACTATTGGCGAGGCGGCGACGTTCTCAATACATGAGGGCGTTCGCCGCCTCGCTGTTTGTCGTGCTGCTGCTGGTGGCGGGCTGTTCGGACCAGGATGAGCCGAACCGGGCAACGCCAACCGCGACCGATGTCGCCCGCAATCCCGGTGACTTCGCGCAACCACCCTCGGCGTATCTCAAGGATGCGGCCGGTAATGCTGTGGAGGGCGGCACCGGTACCTTCTGCTGGCGCGTGGCCGACGTGGCCCAATGCCGCGACTACTCTGGCCCGAGGACGAACGTGGACCCGCTCGAACTCGAAGCCGGGTCAATCGTGGAGTTCGTCTTCGATGCAGGCACGCCGCGCGAGGTGAGTCTCGACTGGACCCCGGCCGGCGAGATGACCTCGTCGGGGCAGGGTGCCACCCTCGACTGGGGGCCGAAGGATGCGGCGAACTACCGCGGCCCCTCATACATCGACGCTGCAACAGCGCCAACTGAGCGGGGTCTGTACGTCCTCGCTGTCTTCACCCTCTTCCCCGAAGGCGACGTCAGCTACGGCTTCTACGTCGAGGTGACGTAGCGCGCGTAGAATCCGGCGCTATGACAGCGACATTGCAGTGGTTCGGCACCGCCACGTGGCGGCTGATCGTCGACGGCTACGTGATCTGGCTCGACGCCTACATCAACCGGGCGCTGACGGCCGCGCCGGTGCCGGAGCGGGCAGAGGACGTGAAGCGGGCAGACGCGATCCTGGTCGGGCACTCGCACTTCGACCACGTGGCGGAGGCAGGTCTCGTGGCTAGGAACACCGGTGCGACTGTCGTGGGCTCGGCGCTCACGGTCGACATCGTAACGGAGCAGGGGGTCGACGCGGCGAAGACGGTGGCGTGTTCCGGGGGCGAGACGCTGCAATTGGGACCCGTGTCGGTGCGGGTGTTCCCGTCCCTGCATGGGTTCAATGCCCTCCGTTTTGATTCAGGCAACCGCGAGTGGCCCGACCCCGACGGCCGCACGGGCGCCGAGCGAGCGGCCATCCTCCGCCGGCGCGACCCGGAGTTGCTGGCGGCAGCGCAGGCACACATGCGCAACGTCCCGCCAAAGCAGCAGCAGGACGGCGGGCCGCTGGCCTACCTGCTCGCGTGGGGCGACGCGCGGCTGTTCTGGCACGACACGCCCGGGATGGTGACGGCGAGCTGGGAGGCGGCCGCCGCGCTGCGCCCGACGCACGCCATCCTCGCGTCCGCCGCTGCATTCTCAACCCCGAATGTGGACGGCGAGCGCTTCGACGCCGGCCAGCAGCCGTTCGTGGGCCATATGGCCGGCATCCTGCGCGCGCCCACCGTGATCCTGAACCATCACGACGACTGGTGCCCTCCCATCACGTTCCACATGCCGGAGGAGTCGTTCGTGCCCCACCTGCCGAGAGGCGTGCGGCTGGAGAAGCACGTGGTGGGGGAGGTGTTCGAGCTGCAGTGAGGGCGAGCAGTCGGTACTGAGGAGTCAGTCTCCGAGGCGCCCACAAGAGCAGCGGCCTAACGGCCGCCGTACCGACCCGAACCCAGTTCCGGGTCGAAGTAGGCAGGACTATCGTTTGCCAGCAGTTTCAGCACCTTCGGTACGATGACCTGGTGCCCGCCGCTGAGGGGCGGGAGTGAGTCCCCGGCGAAGAAGGCGGCCTCCGTGGTTTCTGGCGGGCAGGGGATCGGATCGCCGTCGGCTTCGACGAGCATCGATACGTGGTAGAGGTGGAACTTGAGGGGTGAGCCCACCAGCCTCGAATCCCACACGCCTAGCAGCCGCGTAGCGTTTCCTTCGAGGCCGGTCTCCTCGTGCAGCTCACGTGTGGCGGCTTCGGCGAGGGTTTCGCCCACATCCACGCCTCCGCCGGGCATCGCCCAGAGGCCATCGTCGCTGCGCCGGATGAGCAGGATCGTGCCCGCGCGGATGACGACCGCGTCCGCGCCGACAGCGGGAAACATGCGGTCGAGATTGCCGCGGTATTCGGCGAGCACGCCGGCCGCTGGCCGGTCGTCGAGGGCCGCTACAAGCCGCGCGCTCAGCCCCAGGACGCGCTCGTAGCGGTCGCGGTCGTAGTCGTTGGCGGCATACCGGAGGCCAGCGTTCGCGATGGCCCGTAGCTCATCCGCGACGAGGTAGAGGTTGCCCGGGTTCCCTTCAGTCACGGTAGTGCTTCGCCCGTCGTCACGACCTCGCTGCGGGCGGTCTCCATGGGGTCGCCCCGCAGGCGGGCGGGGATCCAGTCCGCGAGGAGCACGTCGATCTCGGACTTCGCCTGCATGAGGCCGTGGCCGGTGTCCGAGTAGAGGACGATGTGCTTCGGGTCGGGCGCCCGGCGGAACACGTCCTCGCTGGCTTCGTGGCTGAGGATGGTGTCGGCGGTGCCGTGAACAAGCAGGAGTGGCTTGCCCATCTGCTCGACCTCGTAGGTACCGTGGAGCTGGGTCGACATGGAGACGACGCCCTGGACGAAGGGCGCGAGCTCCGCCGCCTTGATGACGACGGCGGCGCCGAAGCTGTGTCCCACGAGCACGACGCCGCTTGCGCCGATCCCCTTGAGGAACGAGCAGCCCGCAAGCGCGTCGAGCACGCACTCCTCGAAGTTGTTGGGCTCGCGGTACTCCACGCGGAAGACGGTGACCGCGTTGTCCCCGAGGAGGGACGAGAGGCGCGCATAGAGGCGGTCGGCCGGGCCATCGAGCCCGCCCCGCGCGCCACCGACGCAAACCACTGCGCCCGTCCCGCCCTCGACGGGGTGGAGGACACCGTCAATCTGCCCGCGCGTGGTCTCGAGCCGGACAAAGAGCGTGCCTTCCTCACCGGGTGCGGGCGCGGCTGCCACGCGAAGGATGCGGAGGTCGAGGTCCTGGGCTGGCGCCTCTGGCTCGTCCCACATGTTGCCCATGCGCGGGATTGTACGCGGCGGGCGATCCGCCTGCCGGTCAAGCGATCTTGCGAATGGCGTTCGCGGCGGCTTTAGCGGGTGCTCAAAAGCCTGTTAGTATCGGGATGACGCGGGGTGTTACGCGGGCGTTACGCCCAGGAGCTCTTTGTATGTGCGGAATAGCAGGTGTCCTCCGCCTCGATGGCTCGATCGTACCTCCCGGCATCATCGAGGCGATGGTCTCGACGCTCCGCCACCGGGGTCCCGACGGTGAGGGCGTCTGGATGGCGCCGGGCGGCCATCTCGGGTTCGGCCACACGCGGCTCGCCATCATCGACCTGACCCCCGCCTCGGACCAGCCGATCCTCGATGAGGCGGCGGGGCTCAGCCTCATCTTCAACGGCGAGATCTACAACTACATCGAGTTGCGCGAGGAGCTGCGCGTCCTCGGCCACGAATTTCGCAGCGACGGCGATGGCGAGGTCATCCTCCGCGCCTACGACGAGTGGGGCCTCGACTGCCTCCCGCGGCTCAACGGCATGTTCGCCTTCGCCCTCTGGGACAGCCGCCGCGAGAAGCTGGTGCTGGCGCGTGATCGGTTCGGCGAGAAGCCCCTGTTCATCGCCCAGTCGCCGCGGGGCCTGCTGTTCGCGAGCGAAATGAAGGCGATCCTCGCGGTGCGCCCGGAACTGAGACAAGCCAACAGCCGCGCCCTCTACCGCTATCTCGCGCGGGGCGACCTGGACCTCGACCAGGAAACGTTCTTCGACGGCATCGAAACGCTGCCGCCCGCGCACTACATGGTCATCGGTCCGGACGGTGTGGCGAAGCCGAAGCCCTACTGGAAGGCGACGAGCGCGGATGTGCCAACGAATCCACGACGGGCGATGGAGGGCTTCCGGGAGCTGCTGTTCGACTCCATCCGGCTTCGCCTCCGGAGCGACGTGCCGGTGGGGAGCAGCCTCAGCGGCGGAATGGACTCCTCGAGCATCGTGGCGACCATTGACGCGCAGAAGACGAACCAGTCGCTCCATCAGAAGACGTTCAGTGCCCGCTTCCGTTCGGCCCGGCACGACGAGGGGCGTTTCATTGCCACCGTGACGAACCAGGTGGAGGCGGACTCGCACGAGGTCTGGGTGGAAGCGGAGGGCGTGGTCCGTGAGTTTGCCGAGATGCAGTGGCACCAGGAGGAGCCCATCGCCAGCGCCAGCCCCTACGCCCAGTGGTGCGTGATGCGGCTCGCCAAAGAGAACGAGACGACGGTCCTGCTCGACGGCCAGGGTGCAGACGAGATGCTCGCCGGGTATGACCAGGCGCAGGGCATGTTTTGGGCCCACTGGCTGCGAAGCGGGCGAATCGACCGGGTGATGACGGAGGTGCTCGCGTATTCACGGCGCTACCACGGGTTCCGGCAGCCAGCGCTGTTCGCCGCGTACTACATGCTCCCCGGCACGATGCGCGACGGCCTCGCGGAGCGGTACTACCGCTCGGCAGACCTCGTATCGCCCGAATTGCACCGCGAGTTCGCGCCCGCGCACGTGCGCACGTACCAGCCCTTCCCCGACCGGCTGCGCAACGAGCTCGTGCGCTGGCAGACGACGACCCAGCTGCCCGAGTTCCTGCGCTACGCCGACCGCAACAGCATGGCCTTCGGCCGCGAGGTGCGGCTGCCGTTCCTCGATCACCGCCTGGTGGAGTACGCCTTTGGCCTGAAGCCGGAACTGTTGCTGAACAAGGCTGTCACGAAGGTCGCGCTGCGCGGCGCCATGCGCGGCATCGTCCCCGACGAAATCCTCGACCGGAAAGAGAAGCTCGCCTACGCGCCCCCGCAGGAGCAGTGGATGCACGGCGCGCTCCTTCCGTGGATGGACGGCCTCCTGCGGTCGGCCGAGAAGCGCACCGAGGTCTTCAACTCGCGCGCGGTGCTGAAGCTTCGGGAGGCGCTGCGGCGGCGTGGGGACGACGGGCTCGCCTGGCGTGTCGCGAGCACCGAGATGTGGTTCCAGGCGATGGTCGATGAGCCGCGCCGAGGCGCCTTCGCGGGCCAGGCGGAAATTAGCGCGCTGAACTGGTAACCTCCCCAGTTGCAACTGGCGTCCTTCCCTGGAAGGACGAACACACCAACTGGAAGGACACAAACGCATGGCAATTTCGTTCGAGGGACAGGTCGCGCTGGTCACCGGCGCGGGAGCCGGTCTCGGGCGCGCATACGCACTCGATCTCGCGAAGCGGGGCGCGAAGGTCGTCGTCAACGACCTCGGGGGCGACCCCAACGGCGTGGGTGAGAGCCGCGCCGCCGCCCAGAAGGTCGTCGATGAGATCAAGGCAGCGGGCGGCGAGGCCGTCCCGAACTACAACTCCGTCGCCGATTATGACGGCGGCTTCAACATGGTGAAGACGGCGATCGACACGTGGGGCCGGCTTGACGTGGTCATTTGCAACGCGGGCATCCTGCGGGATGTCGCCTTCCACAACATGAGCGAAGACGACTGGGACAAGGTCTTCGCGGTTCACATCAAGGGCTCGTTCACCGTGCTGCGGGCGGCCTGGCCGGTCTTCCGCCAGCAGTCGTACGGGAGGGTAGTGCTGACGACGTCTTCGTCGGGCATCTACGGCCAGTTTGGGCAGGCCAACTACGGCGCCGCCAAGACGGCGATGCTGGGCCTCATGAACGTCCTCAAGCAAGAAGGCGCGAAGTACAACGTGATGGTCAACACCATCGCCCCGGTGGCGGGCACGCGCCTCACTCAGACGGTGATGCCGCCGGAGATGGTCGACCGCTTGAAGCCAGAGCTCGTGTCACCCGCCGTCGTCTACCTGGTCTCGAAGGAGAACACGGACAGCGGCGTGGTGATTGAGGCGGGCGCAGGCAACTTCAACCGCGCGGCGATCGTCAAAGGCCCCGGCCTGCAGCCCGGCATGGGCGACATCAAGGACGCCGAGTGGGTGCAGGCCAACTGGGACAAGATCGCCAGCCTGGAAGGCGCGCAGGTGATGTGGCGCACCGGCCAGACCGAGGCAGACCACCTCAAGGAAGCGACGGCGGCAGCGGCGAAGGCCTGACCACGGCACAACCGCAACAAGCGAAGCCCCCGGCGTGAGCCGGGGGCTTCTGTGCGAGACTTCATCCTCCCCGCGCGAACCGCCTCATCAGGTCAACCGGCCAGTCGACGCGGGGATATCCGTGCGCGTCGAGCCAGCGCGCAGCCCCGGCAGCCCGGACGCTCTGGTAGAGGGGAACGAGAAGGCGGGCACGTTCGCTGAAGTCCGAGTCCGCGCCATAACCCTCGAGTATCTCGTCTACATGCCCGTGGGACATGGCGAGGACCGCGAGGTCCATCACGGGGTCGCCCGGCTGAGCATCTGCCCAGTCGATCAGGGCCACGACGTCGTCTGACTGCGGGTCGACCACGAAATGTGCGGACTGACAATCGCCGTGCAACCAGGCGGCTGGACCAGCGTCCAGGACCGGCCGCAGCTCCGCGGCTCGCCCCAGTGCGGCTGCTGCCTCTGTCTGTCCGAGTCCGCAGTGCTCGACCACATAGGGAAGTTCCCGGGCGAACCATGCGAAGAGGAATTCCGACCACGTTCCTGTGAGCGGCCGAAGAACTGGCGCCAGATGTGCGCGGGCCAGCAGGGCGCCGGCGTGGCGCCAGCTCGTACCCGATGCGGTTTCGTGCAGAGCCACCCCGTCGACCCAGCGAAGCACAAGCGTGGGGAGGGGCGTTCCAGCGAACCCCACGATCTCCGGAACGGGGACACCCGCCCTCCCGGCGTTCCGGTGTGCCGTGAACTCATTCTCCTGGAAGCCAGGACGGATGTCCGCCTTCACCGCGAAGGAGGTCCCACCTGCCCAGACCTTCCACGCCGCCCGATAACCGTAATTCAAAAGCTCTTCCACGGATTCGACCGGCGCTCCGATGAGCGACGCAACGTCGGGACACGCGAGAGGCTCGAACCTGGATGTCACGATCGAGCACTATATCCGGCGCGGCGAAGGTCAGCCCGCGCGCCGGCCCCGGAAGGCCTTGTAGGCTTCCGCGAAGTCCGGCGCGTCGCCGTCTTCCGGGTAGTAGTCGCGGGCGAGCTGGCGGCGGAGCGAAGGAGCGTCGGCAGCGGCGGGATGGCGAGCGGCACCCTTCGGAAGCATCGTGCCCTCCTGCTGGATGACCATCTCCCCGCCTGCGCGGCTAAGGAAGTCGAGCGGCCCGCGTACGCGGGTGCGGTCGTACTGGAGCGTGGTGACGTTGACGGACAGATAGACCGGCACGCCACGCATCCGCGACCCGGCCCTGATGGCGCGGTTGCCGACGGCGAGCTCCACGCGCTCCCCGAACTTCTTCGCCTGCTCGTTCGAGCACTTCATGAGCACGACCGCGAACCGCTGACCATCTACGCGGGAGAGGAGATCCGAGTTGCGGGTGACGCGGCGCATCGTTTTTGCGACGTGCGCCACCGCCCGCATCGTGGCATCGGCGCCCCAGGCCGCTTCGATGTCGTCCATGCGCTCGATCTCGACGACCGCGAGCGTGAGGTCGTGCTGATAGCGCTCGCTGCGGGCGATCTCACGCGCGAGCTGATCGATGAGCTGGTTGCGGTTGGGCAGCCCCGTCTCCGTGTCGACGTAGACGGAGTCGGACTGGCCGGAGAGGTCGACGAGCGGCTTGCGCTTGCCGGCAGAGCGCTCCCGCGCCTTGCCCAGGAGTGCGAGTCCCCCGGTGCCGAGACCCAGGCCCACGCCGAGCGGCATGGAGAACGCGAGCGCGACAATGGCCTCGCCCAGGCCCAGTCCGCCGAGGAGGCCGAGTGTCAGCCGCGGGTCATCCGCCCAGCCGCCGCCGCGTGAGGCTGAAGGTCGTCCAGACGTGGGTCGAGGCCTGGCTTGCACGGACACCCCCACCACCGGGATCGCATCTTGCGTCCATCGGATTATCGACCGCGAGCAAATGGCAGGGGGTCGCCAGCGGGTGAACGGCCGGTGGTGTTCCCGGGGAAGTTGGCGGCGGAGATGCAGGCGCCGCGGAAGCCAGTCGCTGACGCTCCCGGCTCCAACATCGTCGCCGGTCGCCGACCCCTCGCTGACGCGTCGGGCTCCGCTTCGGTGACGGTTGCGAGGCCTACGGAGCGGGTGTAGCGTGAAAGGCGACAACTGAATAGCTGCTCGGGATCGCTGGGGGTGCCTTCGGGCTGAGATCAAACCCCTTGAACCTGACCACGTTGATGCGTGCGTAGGAAAGCGGTCGGTACTCGGAGCTTTATTGCGTGGAGTCCGGCTTTTTCCGGGCTCCTTTTGCTTGGGAGCCGGAAGGCCCTCCCAGCCCCGGCGGCACGACACCCAGTCGCTCGGGCCGTGCTCTTCTTTCGCCACTCGACGGTCCCTTCGACGCCAGCCACCGCCGGAGGACTCCATGATCGTCGAAATCGAATGCCTGCCCATGCCACCGGGAAGCGGCCGCTCGCCCTACGCCCACGTTGAGGCAGCGATCGCGGTCATCCAGGAGTCGGGGCTGAAGTACGAGGTGTCCGCGCTCGGCTCCACCTTTGAGGGCGATCCGGACGTGGTCTGGCCGTTGGTGAGGCAGGTGCATGAGGCGGCGCTGGCGGCGGGCGCGAAGAGCGTCGTCAGCATCGTGAAACTCTTCGAAGCGCGCGAGGACGAGACGACGATGTCGAGCCTCACGTCGAAATTCCGGGTTGTTCGATGACGGGCGCGGCACTCACTCGATCGGCTGCCAATGGGACGGCGCGCGCCCTGCGGCAGTACGTCCCGGCGCTGCTGCTGCTTTTCGGGCTGGTGCTGTTCTGGGAGGTGTGGGTCCAGGCCTTCGACACGAAGGACTACGTCCTCCCTGCTCCGACCGCCATCTGGGACGCCTTTCTCGACACCGCTGATCTGCTCCCGCCGCACATCCGCACAACGATGACGGAGGCCATCGCCGGGCTGGCCGTGGCGGCCGTGGCGGGGGTAGTCCTGGCCGTGCTCCTGGCGAGCGTGCCGTTGGTGCGGCGGGTGCTGTACCCGCTGCTCATCGTCTCGCAGACCATCCCGATGATCGTGCTCGCGCCGCTGCTGATCATCTGGTTCGGATTCGGAATGACGCCGAAGATCGTGGTCGTCGCGCTCATCGGGTTCTTCCCCATCGTCGTTGCAACCACGGATGCGCTGATGCGGGCGGACCCGGACATGGTGGGGCTCGTGCGCTCGATGGGCGCGAACCGCTGGCAGGTGCTGCGGCACGTGCTCATCCCGGGCGCGACGCCCGCGTTCTTCAGCGGCCTGCAGATCGCGGCGGCGTACGCCGTCACGGGGGCGGTCGTGGGCGAGTGGATTGGAGCGAGCTCGGGCCTCGGGTTGTTCATTGAGCGGTCGCGCACGTCGTTCCAGACCGACCAGGTGTTCGTCGCGGTGATCGTCGTTGCGGTGGCGAGCCTGGCGCTGTTCGCGGCGGTGCACCTCGCGGGGCGCCTGGCCTCGCCCTGGATGTACGCACATGAATCGGAGGGAGACCGATGAACCGACTGAGATGGATTGCAGGCACTGCGCTCACGGCGCTGCTTTTGCTGGCCACGCCCGTGTTCGCTGCCTGCGGCGGCGATGATGACGACGGCGGTGAGCTCGAAAAGGTCACGCTCATGCTCAACTGGACTCCGAACACCCACCACAACGGCATCTACGTGGCGAAGGCCAAGGGTTGGTACGAGGACGCCGGGCTGGACGTGACCATCATCGAGCCGGGCCAGAACGTGGTGGAGCAGGCGGTCGCCAGCGGGAACGCGGAGTTCGGCGTGTCGATCCAGGAAGGAGTCATCCCGGCGCGAGCGGAGGGGCTGCCGGTCGTGTCGATCGGGGCAGTCATCCAGCACAACGACTCGAGCCTGTTCTCGCTCGCGAGCGAGAACATCAGCCGCCCGCGAGACCTCGAAGGGAAGAAGTACGGCGGCTATGGCGGCCCCCTCGAAAACGCGCTCATCCGTGAGCTCGTTGCCTGCGACGGCGGCGACCCCAACGCGGTCGAGTTCGTCGAGGTGGGGAACGTGGACTACGTGGTGGGCATGGAGCAGGACCGCTTCGACTTCGCCTGGGTGTTCGAGTCGTGGGACGTGATGCGGGCGCGCGAGGTGCTGGATGCAGACGTGAATAGCATCAAGTTCGTGGACCACCTCGACTGCATCCCGGACTGGTACACCCCCCTCTTCATCACCACCGAGGACATGATCGCGGACCGGCCCGAGACAGTGCGCAAGTTCATGGAGGCGACCGCGCGCGGCTACGAGTTTGCGATCGAGAACCCGGAGGAGGCCGGTGAGGCGCTGCTCAAGGGAGCCGGGGAGCTGGACCGGGAGCTCGTGGAGAAGAGTTCCGTGTATATGGCGAGCCACTTCGTCGACGAAGGGCGCAAGTGGGGCCTGCAGGATGAGTCAGTATGGGTCGAATTCGAGGCGTTCCTGCGGGAAGCGGGCCTGATCTCGACTGAAGTCGACGTAACGTCCGCATTCACGAACGAGTTTTTGCCAGAATCATCCCAGTGAGTGACCCGGCCATCTCGGTCCGCGGGCTGGAGCACCGCTTTCGCACCCGCGGACGGGAGGTGCCGGCGCTTGCCGGGGTCGACCTGGATGTGCCGGCCGGACGGTTCGTGAGCATCGTCGGCCCGAGCGGCTGTGGGAAGAGCACGCTACTGCGGGTGCTCGCGGGGCTGCTCGTGCCCACCGCCGGTGAAGCGCGCGTGAACGGTGAGGACGTGGCAGGACGGCCTGGGCGCATCGCCTACATGCCTCAGCGCGACCTCTTGCTGCCGTGGCGGCGGGCGCTGGCGAATGCGTCGCTGGGCGCGGAACTGGGCGGTGTACCCTCGGATGAGGCTCGTCGACGTGCGCTCGAGCTGTTCCCGACGTTCGGGTTGAGTGGGTTCGAGGGGGCGTGGCCCTTGCAACTCAGCGGTGGCATGCGTCAGCGGCTCGCCCTTCTGCGCACGTTCCTCATCCCAACCACCGTGATGGCCCTGGATGAGCCGCTCGGTGCATTGGACGCGATCACCCGCCGCCAGATGCACGGCTGGCTGCAAGGGGTACTCGCGGGCGAGGCACGGACCGCGCTGCTGGTAACGCACGACGTAGAGGAAGCGCTGATCCTCTCGGACGAGGTCCGCGTGATGTCGCCGCGGCCAGGCCGCATCATCGCGACCGTGGACTCGCCGTGGGCGCGCCCGCGGCTGCCGGCCATTGTCAGCGACCCGGACTTCGTCGCGCGCAAGGCGGAGCTGCTCGCCGCGCTGGACGGGTGATCCAGCGGCCTACGACTAATGCTGGGCCGCCCACCCGCTCCTTGACAGTCGCGGCTCCGAACATCGTCGTGGCTCCGGTTAGATGCCCGCTGTCGCCGCCAGCGAACTAATCGCCGTGATCCGCCGGCCCTGGACGAGGGGGTCGACGAACCCGTTCGTGCAGTAGCCGACGGAGATTCCAGTCGCCGGGTCGCCCCAGCCGATCTGGCCGCCCGCGCCGCCGTGCCCGAAGGCGCAGGCGGAAGCGGTGTGGCCGAAGCCGCGCAGGGCGGCGTGGCCGTCGTCGCCGGCGACACTGACCGCGAGCGCCCGGTTGATCGGATGGCCGAGGATGGGGTCCACGTGGTGGGCCTTCGTGCGCGGCTCGATCGCGAACTCGATCGTCTCAGGCTTCATGATCTTCCCGCCGCCGACGAGTGCGCCGTCGTTCACGAGCGGCTGGTAGAACAGCGCGAGGGCCGCTGCCGTGCCGATGCCACCGCCACCCGGGACGCCGACGGCACGGGTCTCTGGCCGGTTGAAGTTGAGGATGGCGTCGGGGGTAACTTCGCCCCAACCCCCGGGCGGCTCCACCGGCGGCTCGACGTGGAACACGTCGGCCACGCGGCTGTTGAGGTCCGCAGGGAGCGGGAGATGCAGGTCGGTCAGTCCCATGGGGTCGAGGATGCGCTGGCGGAGGTAGGCCCAGCCGTCGATGCCCGTGCGGCGCTCGATGATCTCCATGAGCACCCAGTGCAGCGACGTGGCGTGGTACTGGAACTGGGAGCCGGGCTCCCAATTCAACCGCCAGCGGGCGAAGGCCTCGAGGCGGCCTTCTCGCGTCTCCCAGGAGCCGGGGCCAAGTGGCGCTAGCGGGAAGCCGCCGATGTGGAGCATCGCCTGCTCGACCGTCACGACTTCCTTCCCGTTCGTGGCGAACTCCGGAATGATGTCGCCGACCTTCTCGTCCAGGCGCAGTAGCTCGTCCTCGAACAGCGTCCAGACGGCCGCCGCGACGATCGCCTTCGTCGAAGAGAAGATGGTGTAGAGGGTCTCGTTGGTCGCGGGCTCGTCCCGGCCGTTGATGCGGGCGACGCCGAACGTCTTGAAGCCGGCGAGCTTGCCGTTGCGGGCGACGGCGACCTGCGCGCTCGGGAGGACGCCCTGGTCGACGTCGCGCTTTGCCCGGGCGAACACGGCCTCGAGCTTCTCGCTGTCGATGCCCGCGTCCTCGGGGCGGCTCACGGTGAGTTCGGGTGCGGTCATGGTGTCCCCTCCGGGTCGATTCGCGCGGAGCATACCGAACCACGATGGGGTTGTCTTGCTGAGAGAGTCTTGTCTAGGCGGTCCGCGCCAGAAAGTCCGCAAGTTCCCGCAGACGGTCCTCGTTCGCGAGGGGCTCGTCCCGGCTGACATCGGCGAACTCGTGTACGGGCCGTGTTCGACCGATGCGGCGCCCGTCAGGCCGCCTTAAGTACGCTCCATTCAATTCTCCGGTCTTGTCATCAAAGGATGCGAAGAGTTTCCCGTGCTTCGTGTTGCATATCGGGTCAAAGACGTGAGCCATGGAACCAGCGTCGCGGCGCGCCGCATTCACGTCCCAAGTGTGCAGGCTGTTGACGCTCACGCAGGTTGGGCGACCATCCGTGGTGACCAAGGCGCCACGGTCGACTGCTTTATAGACCGCGCGCAAAGACACGCCCTTCAGTTCCGCGGCCTCGGCGATTGTTAGGAACTCGTCCTTGAACGGATCGATAGCAGGGTCGTCGCCTGTTCGAGGCTTGAGTCTGCCCTGCTTGATGCCGAGCCGGTCTTCCATATCGCGAAGAGCCACGAAGAGGGGATGCCGAGCGACGTCCCGCGTCACGCGAAAACCTACCTCGAGAAGGGGATTGCCGGGACCGTCCACGTAATGATTCGCGAACTCAGACCACGGCATGTTCCGCTGGAAGGCAGCGGACGCCTCGGCAAGCAGCGCCCGTTGAGATGGGTCGAGCCGAGATAGGCCGAGTACTTCGCCGTCGAGTGTCAGGTACGTGCTGGGGAGAGGTCGCATCTTCGCGTCTCCTTTGAACCATATGGTACACGAAGGCGGAGATCCGTGGTACCTTAAGAAAGTGGGGCGAGAATTTCCGGAATCCCTGCAACCTCGATGTACATCGCTTCCTGCTCGAAGGTCAGTCGTGCCCAGTCAACAAGGTCGAGGAAGGCGGGAAGCGCCCGCCACGAGCCGAGGGCAACGCGGTACTGGCGAGAGTGGTCGCGATAAGTAACGCCGGAATCCACCCATTCGCCGACCAGGTCGGTGGCGCGCGTATAGCCACCGAAGCGGGACAGGAGGCGGGCCTCGAAGTCCCGGAAGACATCCGGGCCGAAGGGCTCGCCGCGATTGTCGTATGTAGGAACGAGGACGACGGTCGAAATCACGCGTGCGAGCGTGAATCAACGGTCTATTTCGGGCAAATGTTTGGATGGCGCCCCCGGCAGGATTCGAACCTGCGGCCAGGCGCTTAGAAGGCGCCTGCTCTAATCCCCTGAGCTACGGGGGCGTCGCTCAATTGTCGATTTCCGATCGTTGATTGTCGATCCCACCCCCTTGCCTAATGCCGAGGGCCTATTGCCTAATCCCCCCATGCAAGTCGCTCACGGTGTCCGCGCGGTCCAGGTCCCCGACGACAATCCCATGCACCCCGACTTCACGAACATCTATCTCGTGGGCAACGGGCAGGCGCTGACCATCGATTCGGGCGAGACGATGGAGCGTTATCGCTGGATGCTGAAGGGCTACCTGGCGGCGACGGAGAAGGCCGAGATCGCGCTCGCCGCGATTACGCACCACCACGCGGACCACAGCGGCAACCTCAAGTGGGTGCGAGAGGGGTACGGGGCGGAGATCGTGGCGCCAAAGCAGGCCGTCCCGCTGCTCAAAGGGAAGCTCCCGCGGGGTGGGCTCACCCTGCTGACGGACGGGCAGGTGTTCGAGCTTGGGCCGGGCGTACGCCTGCGCGCGATGTTCACGCCCGGCCACAGCGTCGACTCGGTCTGCTATTACCTGGAAGAGCAGGGCGTGCTGTTCACGGGCGACACGCTCCTCGGCAGCTCGACGACGACCGTGCACGACCTCGGCGACTACCGGCGCAGCCTGAAGCTGCTGCTGGAACTGCCGAATCTGAAGGTCATCTGCCCGGGGCACGGGCCGCTCGTGCATGACCCGCGCGAGCGGCTCCAGGGTTACGTCGCCCACCGTGACATGCGCGAGCGCCAGATCATCGATGCCCTCACAGACGACGGGCCGCGCACGAGCTGGGAGATCATGCTGAAGCTCTATCCCGACCTCAACAAACGCCTCCGCCGGGCCGCCGATAACAATGTGCGTGCGCATCTCGATCAGCTTCGGAGCGAGGGGCGTCTGAAGACGTATGAAGGCAAGCTGAAGCGCAAATCGGCCGCGAAGGCATCACGCGATGTGGAACATGTGCGGGAGCGGGCGCGCGTCATCAAGATCGCGAAAAAGTACGAGACCGAGGACCGCCGCGCGGAGATCCGCCGCCAGGAGAACCCGCCCACGGACGAATGGTCCGAGGCGCCGAAGTACGAGCTGACCTGACCTTCCCGGAATCGATAGGCGTATCGCACGCAGCCACACCATCCGCACGCCGGGCCTTGGTACGATCCTCGGGAGATGCCAGTCGCCCTTGGGAGGTGATCAGGTGCCACCTTCACCGGAAGAGCTACGCGCCGATCAACAGGTGACGCTCGCGAGCCGTCGCCGCCGCTATGGCATCCCGGCCCGAATCCTCTTTGCCGTGATGGACCTGATGTACGGCCACGAACGGTCGCTTGAGAAGTTCAAGGTGCTCGAGATTGTTGCGCGCGTGCCATATCAGAGCTGGGAGGTGGTCTCGTACATAGCGATCACGCACATGTACCCCGACAAGGCCTTCGCGAAGGAGATGTTCGATCGCGTGAAGCTCGCTCGCGACGCGCAGGACAACGAGCAATTTCACCTGCTCATCCTGGAGGACTTGCTCCAGCAACGCGGGCGTGGGACGGGCTGGTTCAAGCGCCGGCTCCTTCCGCAACTGCTTGCGGTGCCGTATTACCACACGACCTGGCTCATGACCGCCCTCCGCCCGCGTTGGGCCTTCGCCCTGAACGCAGACTTCGAGGACCACGCCGAGCACGAGTACATGCGGTTCGTCGCAGACCACCCCGAGTTCGACAGCCAGCCCGTGCACAGCATGTTCTTCGACGAGTACGGGCACTTCGGCTCGCTCGGCGATCTTCTCCGCAACATCGGTATGGACGAACGCCACCACAAGGAAGACTCGATCGAGTGGATGTCGCGCAAGACCTCTGGCGGGCTGCTCAACCGGGTCTCGGTGATGCGCGCGCTGCGGCTGAGGGGCTGACCGGCGCGATAGCCCCGAATCTGTAGTAACATTCCACGGTCATGAGGATTGAGACCGTTCAACGTAAGTATCGGATTCAGGTCGCCGAGTCCGACAGGCAGCAGCTGCCTGAGCCCCTCCGGGAGGTGCTCGGTGAGGGTGACTGGCTGGTCACGGTGGAGCCCGCTGACGACGGGACCCTGCTCCGCGATCACAGCTCCTTGCTGAGTGGATACGCGCCAGAGGACGAGGGCCTCTACGATGACCTCGCCCCGACCGGGTGACCTCTGGATCGCGGACATAACGTACACGACTGGCACTGCATCGAAGCGGAGGCCAGTGCTTGTGCTCTGGACGGACGCGGATGACGTGATTGTTGCCCTGGTTACCTCGGCGGAGCCTCGAACGCGAACGGACGTTCACCTCGCCGACTGGAAGAGGGCACGCCTCAAGGTTCCCTCGACGGTCCGACTGCTGCGGCTCGACTCCCTGGAGGTGGCCCTGCTTGTGAGGCGCGTTGGAAGAGTGAGCCGACGAGATGCCGCGGCCCTCGTGAGTGCCTGGCAGCGTCACGTCGTCTTAAGGTTGTGACAGATGCCGCGAATGAAGCCTGATGTCCTCGAGGAGTTCCTCCAGCAGCCGCACGTGGGCGTGCTGGCGACGCTGCGAAAGAATGGGCTGCCGTACACGGTGCCGGTCTGGTGGCTGTGGAAGGACGGTTTGGTTTGGCTGACGGGGACGCACAGCCGCGTGTGGTGTCGGCAACTAAAGAACGACCCGCGGGCCTCGCTGTGCATTGAGGCGACGGCGCCGGTCTCGGGCCACGTGGGGTTCGACGGCCGGGCGGACGTGTTCGAGCGGCCCGACTTCGACATTTGGCCAATCTCCCGCGAACTGGCGCAGAAATACGTGGGACGCGGCGATCCCGCCAACGGAGAAGCCGTCGAACGCTTCTTCGCGAACATGCAGACGGAGCCTCGGCTGCTTTTCCGGCTCACACCGGAGGTAACGCGGGCGATCGACATGCGGGTCTACCGCGGCAAGCGCGCGGACCGCGAGTATCAGGAGGCGCGACCTCCGT
The DNA here is from genome assembly GCA_040877955.1 of Dehalococcoidia bacterium. Lineage (GTDB taxonomy): Bacteria > Chloroflexota > Dehalococcoidia > Tepidiformales > Tepidiformaceae > JBBDMZ01. The sequence goes on from JBBDMZ010000051.1 coordinate 134,579, forward strand.
CGCGGGAGACAGACCAGCCAGCGGGATCATGAGTCGATGGCCGACCGCACTTCCTTGCTCGACTCCGAGAGGGCCTTCTCGAGCTTGTCGTAGTCGTCCGAGTCGACGGCCTTCTCGACGCGCTTCGTGGCGCGCGTGAGCGCCCGCTCGACGCGATCGAGGTACTTGTCGTCGATGATGGCCACGATCGCGGAGGAACCCGGAGGGACGTACTCCTCGAGCTCAAGCCCGAGCTTGCGCTCATCGTATTTCTTCTTGAGCTCACCCCCGACCGCGCCAAGACCCGCGCCGACAGCCGTGGCGAGGAGCAGGGGCGGCGCGAAGAGGCCGAGCACGAGGCCCGCTCCGCCGCCGATCATCGCACCGCGGCCGGCGTCGCCAGTGCTTGATTCGCTCACTTCGACCTTCCCGTCGGAGGCCCGGTTGATGACGATCGCCCGATCGATTCGCATGTCGCGGTCCTGGGCATCCTTCAGCGAGCGGAAGTCCGCTGAGGCGGATCCGGCGTCAGGGTAGGTTGCCACGTAGAGGAGATGACTCCGGTCGTCCATGGAGAGTCCTTTCTGGATACCCGTTGTGATTCCCTGGCGGCCTCATGGTCCACATGGAGCCATGCCCAGGATTTTTCACGACGAGGACACCCATCGACTCTGCGCTCGGGCGCGCGCCGATGGTGTAAGCGGGGTGACCCCCGCTCCGCCCGGAGACCCTTGCGGGCTTCGTTGACATGCGAGGGGGGTGGGTTACGATCCGTGCACCCCGACGCAGGAGATCTGACGGCGCCCCGTAGGGGACGCCGCTTCATTGTCGCTCATGACGCACGAAGTCCATCGCCGCCTCGCCATCTCCGTCCAACCCGTACCGAAGCAGGACGCGGAAGCGCGCAAGAACAACTTCAACGAAACCTATCTCGGGTTCGATCTGAACGCCGCGCGCATCGAGGCGTCGCGCTGCATCCAATGTCCCTCGGCCCCATGCCAGGAGGCATGCCCGGTTGCAAACGACATTCCCGGGTCGTTTGCGCTACTGGAGGTGGGGGACATCATCGGGGCGGCGAACGTGTTCCGCGAGACGAGCAACCTGCCGGAGATGTGTGGGCGGCTCTGCCCCCAGGAGAAGCTCTGCGAGGGCGCATGCGTCGTTGGGTTCGCCATCCGCTCCGACGGCACCTCCGAGCCGCCGGTCACGATCGGCAAGCTCGAAGCCTTCGCGACCGACTACCAGCGCCAGCAGATCGGCGGGTATCCACTGCCGAAGTACCCTCACGGACCGACGGGCCGCAAGGTCGCGGTGATTGGGTCGGGTCCGGCGGGGTTGGCCGTTGCCGAAGACCTGGCCCTGAAGGGGAATTCGTGCACGGTATACGAGTTCTGGCCGGAGCCCGGTGGCGTCCTGGTGTACGGCATCCCCAACTTCAAGATGCGGAAGGCGATAGTCGACGAGTACCTCGAGTACCTGGAAAAGCTGGGCGTCACGTTCGTCTGCAACACATACATTGGCCGCGATATCACGCTCGACCAACTGTTCAACGACGGCTTCGACGCGGTCTTCCTGGGCACCGGCGCCGGCGTCGGCAACGAGATGGAAATCGAAGGTGAGAACCTGAAGGGCGTGCACAAAGCCACGGACTTCCTGGTCCGCGGCAACCTTACCGGGGAGCAGCTCCCGGAGCACCTGCGCGAGCCGCTTCCTCCACCTCTGAACGTCGTCGTCATTGGCGGCGGCGATACGGCGATGGACTGCGTCCGCACGGCCATCCGGCTCGGCGCGAAGGACGTCGCCTGCGTCTACCGGCGCACGGAAGCAGAGATGCTGGGCCGCGGCGAGGAGCGAAAGAACGCGCGCGAGGAGGGCGTGCGCTTCGAGATGCTGACCCTGCCCACGCGCATTATCGGGGACGAGACAGGCCAGGTGACGTCCGTTGAGTGCCAGCGTATGGAGCTCGGTGAGCCCGACGAATCCGGGCGCCGGCGGCCCATCCCGGTCAAGGGCAGCGAGTTTCTCATCCCAGCGGACACCGTGGCCATCGCCATCGGCTACGGCGCAGACCCAATCGTGCCCACGACGACCAGCGGCATCAAAGCGGACCGCAAGGCGCTCATCCAGGTGGACCGCTCCGGGCGCACGTCGCGGCCCGGGGTGTTCGCGGGCGGTGACAACGTGAACGGCGCGGATCTCGTGGTGACAGCGCTGGCGGACGGGCGCCGGGCGGCCGACGCGATCCACGACTACCTGCTGAGCCTGCCACCGAAGCGACGTTAGCCTGCGACTCGATCCCTCAGGTTTTACAGACAGTTTACGAGCGGCGCCTTTGCGCGCGCCCCGAGGGCGGCGAACTAAGGAATACAAACCCTGGAGCCGCACCCGTGAACAAGCCCCCCGGCCTGAATGCATTCCTCTTCCCGTCGAGCGATCCCAACGCGCTGGGCAGTGTGGAGAAGCCATCGGCTCTCCGCATCCTGCGGCCACTCACTCTGGCGCTCTGGCTGCTCATCTTCTGTGTGGAGGCGATGAACCTGGTGGTGGCTGGCGGTAGCGCTCATCTGCTGGTCCTGGGGTTGTCAACGTTGCTGTTCGTGGGGGTTCATGTCCAGTTCTGGTACGAGGAATCGGAGCAGGGGCGGCGATTCCACCGCACGATCGAGCGGATGCGCGGCCGTATCTACGAGGACGAAGTGACCGGTCTCCCGAACAGCCGGCATTTCGTCTTCGAGTTGCGGCGCCAGATGATGCGGTCTGTGCGGAACGGTCGCGGCTTCTCCCTGGTGTTGACCGACATCGGTGGAGTGGAAGCCGGGGACAAGTCGGACGAGGCGCGCCTGCTGCCCCCGGTCGCGAAGGGCCTCCGGCATGCAGTCGGGGAGGGTGACTTCGTCGCCCACCTGCAGGGCACGATCTTCGGCGCTGTGGTGCTGGACGACCGTGACCGCAGCGCAGCCGAAAAGGCTGACGCAGTGCTCGACGCACTCGGGTCCTGCATCCCACTCCAGGATGCGGGGCGGATGTACCCGGTGGTGTCGCTGACCGGTTACGAAGGCGAATTGGAAGTGCGTGACTTCCTGCGGCGCGCCCAGCGAGACCTGCTGGCGGCGCGCTCACGAGGCGTGAACAACCTGGCGCTTGCGCGCCGCAATCGCGCGGCCGCGTAGGGAAGGGCCGCTGGCAGAAGTACCCCTGCCAACGTTCCTTGGTTGGAGTTCCGGAGCCCGGCGGTCTGGCCACCGCCGGGCTTCTCCTTGTCGCGGGCGCTAACGCTTCCGGCTCCATGGGGCAGTGTCGTTCCCAGGATGATCGACCGGTCGCTAACGCTTCCGGCTCTGCTCGTCCCGGCTAGACGGTTGCTGGTTGGCGGGTTTCGCGTGCCAGCTCGGCCATCAGCTCGAGGGCCTGCGGTTGCCGGGACTGGACCATGATGGTGGTGACGCCGGCGTCGACGTAACGCTTGTAGCGCTCGCGAATGCGCTCCACGGGTCCGACAAGGGACATCTCGTCGCAGAGCTCGTCGGGGACGGCCGCTTCCGCCTCGGCCTTCCGCCCGGAGAGATAGAGGTCCTGGATCTGCCTGGCGGCGTCGGCATAGCCGTAGCTGGCGACGGCGTCGTTGTGGAAGTTCTTCTCGCGCGCGCCCATGCCCCCGACATAGAGGGCGAGCGTGGGCTTCTGGAGAGCCAGTCCGGCTTTCACGTCATCGGTGATGACGACGCTCACGCCGGGCGCGATGTCGAAGTCCTTTGCGGTCTTGCCATCCGTGCGGCGGGCGAAGCCCTCGTCCAGGTGAGGCCGATAATGGTGCATCTGGTCCGGCGAGAACCAGATGGGAAGCCAGCCGTCCGCGAGCTCGGCGGTGGCGCGCACGTTCACCGGGCCCATCGTGGCGAGGTACACGGGTATCTGGCGCCCGTGGAGGATGCTCTTGAGGGGCTTGCCGAGCCCGGACGCGCCGGGGCCGGTATATGGGAGCTGGTACTCCTTGCCCTGGTAGCTGACTGGCTCTTCGCGCGCCCAGATCTTGCGCAGGATCTCGACGTACTCGCGCATGCGAGCGGCAGGCTTCCCGTAGGGCACCCCGTGCCAGCCTTCGACTACCTGGGGGCCGGAAAGCCCGAGGCCGCAGAGTGCGCGCCCGCCGGAGATCGCGTCGAGCGTCGACATGGTCATGGCGCAGTTGGCAGGAGTCCGCGCCGGGATCTGCATGATCGACGTGCCGAGCTTGATCTTCGTGGTCAGCGCCGCGATGTACGCGAGGGGAGTCACGGCATCCGAGCCGTAGGCCTCAGCCGTCCAGACGGAGTCGTACCCGAGGCGTTCGCACTCGAGAATGTAGTCCATCGGGATGGACATCTTCGCGCCGGAGTAACCGATGCTGATTGCGAGCTTCATGGAGCTGCCTCCCGGGTTAGTGGGAGGATTGTGACGCGGATCGGCGCTCGTGGGAATCGGCCAGCCGCCGCCTACTCGACGCGGGCGCCCTCACCCCGGGCGAGCGTGGAAACGTGATGTGCGAGCTCCCCGGCGCCTTTCGCAAGCGGCTCGAACTTCCAGACCACTGCCTCCTCGAAGACCTCGGCCGTCTGGGCGGGGACGGACCCGTCCCGGACCATCAGCCAGGACCCCGCGAGCAGCCGCAGGTGGTACTCCGCGGCTCCCTTGTACAGCCGGGTGTCCACGGCCGCGGCGGAACCTGGCAGGTCCGCGAGCGTGCGCGCGGCGAGGGCCTGGGCAGGCCCCGAGACGAACGGGTCGAGGTCGACGGCGCGCCCGAAGGAGGTCATGAGCTTGCCGTAGAGGTCGGCGGTAATGCGCGGCTTCCGGCGGAAGAGGGGCATCAGCAGGCGATCGTATCAATTTCGGCACGATGGATGGTGCCCATGATGGCCCGGTAGTAGCCACCGAAGATGAGGCGCCCCGCGAGCTTCGCACCCAAGGCCCGCTGTTCGTCGCCGGCCGGGGCGTTGAGGAGCGCGTGCAGGCGGGCGCCCTCGGGCAGCCCCTTGCGGCCGCCCTCCTCGTGGGTGAGTACGCGCAGGATCGTCTCGATCGTCACCGGCGCACCGAGCACGGCGCGGCCCAGGCGGGCAGCGATCTCCGGGCGATGAACACTCGCTTCGCCCAGGGGCTTGCCCAGCACCTCGAGGCCCACACAGACGATCACATCGGTGGCAGATGAGGGGATTACCGGTTCGTGCTGCGCGGGCGCCTTGAATGGCCGCTGCGCGGAGCCGTCGGCCTCGATAGCGATCAGTCCCGCCCCCAGCTCCGACCACGAATCGACGGTGCGCGGGTCGTACCCCTGCATGCGGCCGCCGTTGGCCGGTCCGGCGCTCGCGGCAAGCACCGCTCCGGGCGCCATCGCCGCGCGGAGGGCGCCGAGCGACGACTCGTCATCCGCCTCGATGACCGGGGGCATGGGTCCATGGCTCCGCCGGGTGAACTTCGTGGTGCTGGCAACGATGGCGCTCAGGCCCATCTCGGCCGCCCGGTCACCGAGCGCGTAGACGAGGCTCGTCTTGCCGCCCCCGCCGACCGCCGCGACAACCGCGCCGGGCTTCAGGTCGAACGCATCGAACAGGTCCATCCCTGTAATCTTACGGGCGAAGTCCGTTGGGGAGTGTGGCTATGAACGCACGCGAGGCCGTGACAGCGGTCGTTGTCGCCGGCGGCAAGAGCACGCGCTTCGGAAGCGACAAGGCCTCCGCGATCGTTGCTGGCCGCCCGCTGCTGGGCTGGGTAGTTCGCGGCGTATCGCCGGCGTGCGAGGCCCTGGTGGTGGTGCGGGCGGAGGGACAGGCGCTACCGGAGGCCGCGACAGACCGGCCGGTCAAAGTGGTCGACGATCTCTACGAAGGGAAGGGGCCGCTGGCCGGGCTGGTGGCCGGTCTTGCGGCGTGCGAGACCCCGCTCGCGTTCGCCGTTTCCTGCGACGTCCCGCTCGTGCGCAGCGATCTGGTGACAGGGCTCGCGGGTCTCGCCGCGGAGAACGACATCGTCATCCCCCATGTCGATGGGTTCCCACAGCCGCTGCTGGCGATCTACCGCGTGGAGTCCTGTCTGCCCGTATTCCGGCGAGCGGTGGAGGAGGAGCGGCTCAAAATCACGCATGCGTTCCTCGGGCTGCGGGTGAGGGCTGCGCGGGAGCCGGAGGTGCGGGCGTTCGACCCGGATCTGGAGTCGTTCACGAACCTCAACCGCGCGGACGACCTCAGCGAAATTGAGGCCCTTCTGCTCAAGCGCGGCGGGCACCGATAGCCCGCGCGGGCGGTGGCCAGGGACCCGGTTCGAGACGGCGAATCAGGCACAGCAGGGGCCGCGCGCGGCGGTTCAGGCGACCTTGTTGCGGAGCCATCACGCTCGGTTGACACGCCTACCTCTCACCCTATGATGGATTGCGAGGCGTGTCGGGAACCCGTCGCGCGAACTGAGGGAAAATGCACCCGTCCTTCCGAGGGCGGGGGAGGTTGGGAACGCGTGACAACACTCGAACGCCCCCGGACGGTGGGCGAGCTCCGGGCTTCCGGCTACCAGGTTCTGCCCGTCCGTGAAGAGATGCGCAAGAACCTCATCGGCAAGATCAAGGCGGGCGACGAGCTGTTCCCCGGCGTGTTCGGCTACGAGGAGACGGTCATCCCGCACGTCGTCAACGCCATCCTGGCGGCCCAGGACATTATCTTCCTCGGCGAACGGGGACAGGCGAAGTCGCGCATCATCCGCGCGCTCACGTCCCTCCTGGACGACGCCGTGCCTGTGCTCGCCGGCTGCGAGATCCCGGAGGATCCCTTCGCGCCGATTACCCGGCAAGGGCTCAATCTGATCGCGGACAAGGGCGACGACGCGGAGCTCGAGTGGCTCGAACGGGGCCGCCGCTACGGCGAGAAGCTCGCCACCCCTGACATCACGATCGCCGACCTCATCGGCGAGGTGGACCCCATCAAGGTGGCGGAAGGCCGCTACCTGAGCGACGAGCTGACCATCCACTACGGGCTCATACCGCGCACCAACCGCGGTATCTTCTGCATCAATGAGCTACCCGACCTCGCCGAGCGCATCCAGGTCGGCCTCCTGAACATCATGGAAGAGCGAGACGTGCAGATCCGGGGTTACCGCATCCGCCTGCCGTTGGATGTGTTCGTGGTGGCCAGCGCGAACCCGGAGGACTACACGAACCGCGGGCGCATCATCACGCCCCTCAAGGACCGCTACGGCGCCCAGGTTCGCACGCACTACCCGGTGAAGATCGAGCACGAGATCGACATCATGGAAGCCGAGCACCACCCGGTGCCATCCGACTACAAGGTGGTGGTGCCCGCCTACATGAAGGAAGTCATCGCGGAGATCAGCCGTCTCGCCAGGCGCAGCCCGGACGTCAACCAGCGCTCCGGCGTAAGCGTGCGCGCCAGCATCGCGAACTACGAGAGCATGCTCGCCAACGCGCTCCGGCGCGCGATCGTGACCGGTGACGACACCGTGGTGCCGCGCGTGAGCGACCTCCCGTACGTAGTGCCAACCCTGAGCGGAAAGGTCGAGTTCGAGACCGTTGAAGATGGCCGCGAAGAGCAGATCATCGAGAAGCTCATCCAGGGGGCCGTCGCGGCCGTGTTCAACCGCCACTACAACCTCGGCGAGCTCGAACCGATCGTGAACCGGTTCAAGGCGGGCGCGGCGGTGGAAGTCGGCGACATGGTGCCCAGCGGCGAATATGCCCAGCTCGTGCAGCAGGTGGAGGGCATGTCCGAAGCGGTGACGAAGATGGGCGCGACGGGCTCCGTCGCGGAGACCGCAGCCGCCACCGAGTTCCTGCTCGAGGGCCTTCATCTCAACAAGCGATTGAATAAGGACAGGGTAGGCGGTAAAACGCAATATCGGGGATGACCTGGAAGATTCTCCCATTGCAGACCAGTGGCCCCCTCTTCGAGGGGGCTATTCGCGTCTATGCAGACGCATTCGCGCAGCCGCCCTACAGCGACCCCGACCGGGGCCGCGAAGTGCGCAGCCGCATGCGCGACGTGCACGGGAAGCGGCAGGGCTTCCAGGCGTTCGCGGCCGTCGAGGAGGACGGGTCCGTCGTGGGCATGATCTATGGCTACCACGGCGTGCGCGGGCAATGGTGGCACGACATGGTCAGCCGCAAGCTCGACCGGCCGCTCGCCGAGAAGTGGCTCGGCGACCCGTGCGAGCTGGTGGAGGTGGCGGTGTTACCGGCACGCCAGGGCGAGGGGATCGGCGCCGCGCTGATCGACTGCCTCCTGCACGGGCGGAGTGAGGCGACCTGTGTGCTGAGCACCCGGACCGACAGCGGCGCGCACCACCTCTATCGGCGCCTTGGGTTCGAGGAGATCATCGAGATGTCTTTCGCGACGGGCGGTGCGATGTTCTACGTGATGGGGAAAGAGCTGCGATGAGCCGCCCGCCACGACGGGACCGCACCGGGGCGGGGGGGAAGCCCGCAGGCCGGGAGCCCGAGGCCTGGCGCTGCGTCCATTGCAAGCGGGACGTGTCTGCGTCCGCGCCGGGGACCCAGCACCGAAACCACTGCCCCTACTGCCTGTGGAGCCGCCACGTCGACATCGAGCCCGGCGACCGGCAGTCGGACTGCCTCGCGTCGATGGAGCCGATCGCGATCGCGGTGCGGAAGGGCGGGGAGTGGGTGCTCGTGCACCGCTGCCACGGCTGCGGCGAGCTCAGCACCAACCGCGCCGCCGGCGACGACTCGCCGTTGCTTCTGATGCAGATCGCCGTCCGCCCCCTCGCCCAGCCGCCCTTCCCGCTAGAGCACCTCGGCCGCCTGGCAGGGGTGGAGCCGGACACGCTGCCCGAGATCCCGCTCGCATAAGTTGGGATTAGTCGAACGCGCGGGTCACGCCGTAGGCGTTGAGGGCGGACTCGAAGGCTGCGACTTCATGGCTGAGGACGAGGAGGTCGTGCTTCTTGCCGGAGCGGTCCTTCACCTGGTCGCGCAGCAGGGCCTCAGGGCGGAACCCGATGCCCTGGAAGGTGGCGATGGCGCCCTTCTGGTCGAGGGTCATCTGGGCGACCATCTTCTCGATCCCGCGGCTGAGGGCGATGGCGAACGCCTCCTGGGTGAGCACGCGGCCCAGCCCCTTGCCGCGCATCGACTCCGCCACCAGCACACGCAGCTCTGCCACATGCGACGACCACCCGACCTTGTTCCTGTGGATGGTGCCGTAGCCCACCACCTGGCCCTTCGTCTCGCCCAGCACGGTCACGCTGTCCCCGGACTCGAGGTCCCGCACCCAGTCCGCCACGGCGGCAGGGTCTGTGATGTCGCGACGCAGGAAAAGGAGGTCATGCTCGGGGAGGGCGCGCGCGAAGGCGAGGATGCCGTCGGCGTCGGCAGCCGTCATGTACCGGAGGGTGACTTCGGCGGATCCGAGGCGAACCGTCTCCGGGTAGCTCCTCGTGCCCTCTGCCAGGGTCATAGCGAACGCTCCGACAGCCACTGATCGAGCTGTGGCCACAGACGATAGACCGCGTTCCCACCTGCGACAAGGCTGACGTGGCCGCCCTTGAGCGTCACCTCACGCTTGTCCTCGCTCCCCACCAGGCCCACCAGCTCCTTCGCCGACTCGTAGGGGACGATGTGGTCGTGCTCGGCCATCACGTGGATGAAGGGCACCTTGATGTCGCCCAGGTTCACCTTGCGTCCGCCGAGCTCGAGCTCGTTGGCGCGGAGCTTGTTGTCCCACATAAAGTCCTTCGTGAACTGGCGGAAGCACTCCCCCGGGAAAGGGATCTGGTCCGTGGCCCAGCGGTCGAACACGCGGAAGGACTTCGTGAACTCGTCGTTCCACATGTTGTCCCAGAGCCGCAGCCGGCCGGCCATCTGAGAGACCGGGCGGAGCATGTCGAAGGAGGCGAACATCAGCTCGGGTGGCACATTGCCGATCGTGTCGACGATGCGGTCGACATCGAAGTAACGGCGGTCGGTCCACTGGCGCATGAGGGTCATGCCCTCGGAGTTCACGGGCGTGGTGAAGACAGCGAGGTTCTTGAGCGGGCCATCCGGATGGAGGGCGCCGTACATGACCGAGAGCTGGCCGCCCATGCAGTAGCCGACGATGGAGACCTCGTCCTCGCCGCTGTCCTCGAGGACCTTGTCGACGCACTCGGGGATGAAGTCGAGGACGTAGTCGTCGAGCTTGAGCTTCTTGTCCTCCGGCCGTGGGACGCCCCAGTCGATCATGTAGACGTCGAAGCCGCGCTTCAGCAGGAACTCGACGAGGCTCTGGCCGGGGGTGAGGTCGAGGATGTAGGGCTTGCTGACCAGCGACATAACGAGAAGGATCGGGACCCGGTAGACCTCGTCGGACATCGCGTGGTAGTGAAAGAGCTGGAGTGTGCCGCGGCGGTGAATGACCTCTTTGGGCGTCTGGCCGACGGCCGGGTCGCCCGTGGAGATGTACTCGAGGCCTTTGACGCCGCGCTGGATCGCGCGCTCAACCTCGCCGCGGACTCTCGCTTCGACGCTCGGAGCTTCTGATGGAGCTGGTGCTGTCATTCAGACCCTTCCTCTGCTGATCGGATGGATTCATCCCCGGTGGCCTCTCCCGATTTCATTATGGGGAGAGACGAACAACAGGGTGATAACCCTGCGTGAAATCTTGATGAACGTGGGCGGCCCGCTATGCCTTCTGCGGCTTACGGGTGCGCGCGGGCTTCGGCCTTGGTGTAGCCGCGCCTGCGCTGCCAGTGCTGGCCTTACGGGTTGCCGGTGAGGACTTCGCGAGCGCGGTCTCAACGGCTGCGAGCCGCTCTTCCACCGCGGCCATGCGGTCCCCGATGGCGAGGACATCCGTGCGCGTGGGGAGGTTCATGGCAGTGAGGTAGCGTCCCATCGCCTCGGACATGCTTTTTTGCAGGTTCAGGTAGACGTCCATGAACTTGCCCATGGTCTGGCTGAACTCGTCCGTGGCCATGGCCTGGTTGAGGAACCCGTTCCACTGGCGTTCCGACTCAGAGAGCCAGTTGCGCCACATCTCCAGAGGGTCGGGATACGAGGTTTGCGGCTGCGTCATCCAGGGTGCTCCTTCAAAGGGTGCGGTAGTTTAGCGCGCGGGCTCGGCGTCTTCACTGGTTTCGGCGGGCGAAAAGCCCTGGAGGGCGGAGTTGAGGACCTTCTGATAATTCTGGAGGACCTCGATCCAGCCGTTGAGGAAGATCTCGCCCGTCTTCGTGAGGCTGTACATGCGGCGCGCGGGCCCGCTCTCGCTCGTGTCCCAGAAGCTGGAGACGAGGCCCGACTTCTCGAGCTGCCGCAGGGTGCGATAGACCGTGCCGCTATCGAATTGGGGCATTCCGGACTCGGCGAGCTTCTGGGAGAGCTGGTAGCCGTAGGCGTTGCAGCCCTTAAGGAAGGCGAGGAGGCTGTTCGAGAGCATCTCGCCGTGGAGCCTGGGGCTGGGTGTGGGGTCGCTCATGGGGTTCCTCCGTGCGGTAAGTGCATTATGCATCTAAGAGCAGAGTGTTGACAAGCGGTCGCATCTATGTGTAACTTGCATCTAGCAGCAGGGCGACAGCCCCAGCCAAACACAAGGAGCCTCAATGGCCAGCAACGACCAGGTCCAGAAGTACTACGACGCCCTCATCGAGAGCTACGACATTCTCACCGGCGCCATCGCCACCGCCAACGAGCGCGGACTGAAGATCACGAAGCAGTTCGCCGGCGACGTCGCCAAGGGCCTGCGCGAGGCGCTGGAGCTCGGCCGCAAGCTCGGCGGCGAGCCGACCGACCTCACGCAGTTCTACACCGCCGTCCTCGAAGCGACGACCGCCGCCCAGGGCCGGGCCCTCGCCTTCACCCAGGCCGCCTACCAGGAGGCCATGGGCTCCACGACCGACACCCGCGAGACCATCCAGAAGCTCGTCGAAGTGAACCGCGAGGCCTCCCAGGCCGCCGTCAAGGCTGTGCAGACGTGGACCACGGCGAACCCCTTCGCCGAGACCTTCAAGCGCACGCTCGAAGCCTTCACTCCGGCCACCAACGGCAAGGCCAAGAAGACCGCCGACAAGGCCGAGAAGGCCGCCGTCTAAGACATCCCAGGGGTGGGACCCAAGGGAGAGGCCGGGCACAACTGCCCGGCCTCTTTTGCGTGACGCGCGCGGGAACGTGTGCTCGTCCCCATGGTGGTGGGAGTGACATCGCCGCTCACTGATGCTCTCGCTCGGACGCGGGCTGTCAGACGGGCTGGGCGAGCCGGTGGGCCAGCGCGCGGTAGACGCCCGGGTGGAACGCCATGCCGATGTGCGTGGAGTTGACCTAGTCGTTGAGCGCGGGGTCGTCCTCGATGCAGCTCTCCCAGTCCACCACGCCGTCGTTCTTCGAGTAGATGGCGAAACTGGGGACACCGCGGTCTTCGGGGGCGAGCATGTTCTTCACGAAGGCGCACGTGCAGTGCCCGCTGAAGCACGTGGGCCGGATATTCGACGTGGGGCTGCCACCCCGGACGCGGCGCAGCTGCGAGGCCGCCGAGATGATGACAGGATGCGCGCGGACAGCGTCGCGGAAGGGCGATCCCATGGAGATCACGCGCTCCACGTGCTCGGGATGATCGAGGGCGACGCTGCGAGCGAGCATACCGCCGAGGCTATGCCCAATCAGGCGGACCTTCTGGCCCGTCTCCCTGTGGGCGCGCTCCACCGTCTCGAAGAGCATGCCGGCAATGTAGTCGGGGCAGTCGGCGTTGCGGCCGATGCGGGAGAAGTACGGTTGGTAGCCTATGCGGGCGAGCCATGCGAAGAGCTCGGTGAGGGAGAAGTCGCTGGCGAGGAAGCCGGGCACGACCACCACGGGCTCACCGTTCCCGCGCGGGACCCCACAGCCGAAGTAGACGGGTGATGTGCGCAGGGCCATCCAATCGAGTGCGAACAGGCTTTCGCGCCAGAGCGGGGTCGCGACGGCGCGAACGGAAGGATCTTCCTCGAACAGGTCCGCCTCATAAGCAACGCGAGCATAGCCCGTCTGGCTCATCTGACTCCCTTCCTCGACCGCGTCCCATCGCGTGCGAGGTATCCGCAACGCGGACGCTACAGGTATGGGGAAAACCGGGCAATAGCGCGGCTTCCCTACATCGATATAATCGGCAACCCAATAGGGGACACATAACGGTCCGTATTGGGCACTCGCAGTGGAATTGCAGGGGATAGTGGCATGGCAGGTTCAGCTTTGAGCTCCCGCATGACGTCGATGGACGCGAGCTTCCTCTATTTCGAGCGGCCGTCGCAGCCGCTGCACATCGGTTCGACCTGCATCCTGGAGGGGCCGCTCTCCCGGGACGAGATGGTCGCGCACATGCGCCGGCGCATTCACCGCATCCCCCGGTACCGCCAGCGGGCAATGTTCGACTCCCTCAACCTCGCACACCCCACGTGGGAGGACGACCCGGCTTTCGACGTTGGGCGTCACATCACGGAAGTGACGCTGCCGGAGGGCGCGACCGACGCGGACGTGAAGCGGGAGATCGCGCGCATCTTTGCGCCCATGCTGCCGCGCGATCGGCCGCTCTGGCGGATGGTGCTGCTCCAGGGATTGCCCGGCGGGCGGACCGGAATGACATCCCTCATCCACCACTGCATGGTCGACGGTGTCTCAGGAATCGAGCTGCTGACCGCCATCGCTGACCTGGCGCCCGAGGTCGAACCGGACCCGGACATGGAGTACGCGCCCGCTCCGCCCGTGGACCCCGTGACGCGGGCGACCCAGGCCTGGCGCGAGCTGCTGCGGTCCGGCTTCGAGTTGTCGTCGCAATCGTTGAACTGGGCACTGGATCCCCAACAGCAGGTCCGCGATCTGCAGACCGTGAACCGCGCGCTGGGGGCAGCCTCGCCTGCACTCCTCCGGCCTGCGCCGCCGACGCCCTTCAACCGCCCCGTCACGGGAGCACGGAGCTACGAGAGCCTGGGAGTGTCGTTCGCGGAGATTCGCGGGGTGCGCGGCGCGCTGGGCGGGACGATCAACGACGTGGTGCTCACCACTCTGTCGGGAGGGCTGGGCCACTATTTGCGCGGGCGCGGCCTCAAGACCGAAGGCGTCGAACTGCGCGCTATGGTGCCCGTCAATGTGCGCGCGGAGGCCGACCAGTCGGCGCTCGGGAACCAGGTGTCGATGCTGATCGCCACACTCCCGGTCGGGGTGGTGGATCCTGCAGAGCGACATGCGGCGGTGATGGGCGGCATGAACAAGCTGAAGGAGGCGAACCAGGCGGGCGGTTTCGCCCTGCTCACGCGGCTGTCTGACCTCGTGCCGCCAGCCGTGCAGGCGATGGCGGGCATGCTCGTGCCGAACGGGCAGTCGCTGTTCAACCTCGTCTGCACCAACGTGCCGGGGCCCCAGATCCCGCTCTACATCGCGGGTCGGAAGATGGAGGAGCACTGGCCGCTGGTACCGGTGTCGATGGGGCTCGGGATGAATGTCGCGCTCACGAGCTACAACGGAGCCCTGTACTGGGGCATCTGTGCGGACCCTAACCTCGTGCCTGACCTCCCGGTGGTGGCCGCGAGCATCCAGCAGTCGTTCGAGGAGCTGAAAGCTGCCGCGATGGCAGCGGCAACGGTGTAGTCGAGCGGTTGGTCTGGCTCGGATATGATTCCGTCCGTGAAGATGCGACCCGTCGGCGATTTCTACAGCGAACCGGGGATGGCCTGGTCCCTGCGCTCCGTTGGGCCGCATCTCCATCCCGGGAGCGAGGAGGCGACCGTCGCACTCGCCCGGGCGGCAAGCGACCACGGCATGGCCACTGGAGGTGTCATCCTGGACGTCGCCTCGGCCCTCGGTGCGCCGGCGAGGTTCATTGCGCGGCGGTTCGCGAGCAGGATCGTCTGTGTGGACATGGACCCGCGCATGCACCGGGCGGCTCTCGAGGGCATTCGGCGCGAGGGCCTCTCGCGGGTGATCCATCCGCTGCTCGCGCGGACGGAGCGGCTGCCGCTGGCGGCCGGTTCGTGCGATGGCGCGTGGAGCCAGGATGCCCTTTGCCACATGGACAAGGACGCCGTCCTCGCCGAGGTGGCGCGTGTCCTGCGGCCCGGCGCGCTGTTCGCCTTCACGGACTTCATCGCCCGGCCCTCGCTCACGAAGGACGACCTGGAGACCTTGCGTCGCCTCTGGGCCTTCCCGTCGCTCTTCACCGTAGCGCGCTATGCGTCCTCGCTCGATCGCCTCGGGTTCGAGCTCCTCCGCGCGGAAGATCGTACGGGCGCCATCCTCGCGAATCGTACGGACAGCCTTGTCGACGACGAGCTCTGGTGGTACGAGTTCACTCAGGAATGGGGTGAGGCGGAAGCCACCGGTCGATTGGAGGCGGGCCGGGCGTGGCAGGCTCTGCTAACGCAGGGGCGCGCGGGATATGCACTTTTCGTGGTGCGGCTCGCGCCGTGACCCCGTTCGCTACGTGCCCTCTTGCCAGCTCGTGAGGTAGCGCTGCTGCTCCTCGGTGAGGTAGTCGATCTGGATGCCCATGGCGTGCAGCTTCAGGCGGGCGATCTCCTGGTCGACCTCGTCGGGGAGCTCGTAGACCTGCTTCTCCAGGTGATGGTGGTTGGTGGCGATCCACTCGGCGCCCAGCGCCTGGTTCGCGAATGACATGTCCATGACGGCAGCCGGGTGGCCCTCGGCGGCGGCGAGGTTTACGAGCCGGCCCTCGGCTAGCAGGAAGAGCTTGCGGCCGTCCTGGATGCGGTACTCTTCCACGCTCTCGCGGACGCGGCGCTTGCCTTCGGACATGCCTTCGAGAGCCTTGAGGTTGATCTCGCTGTCGAAGTGGCCGCTGTTCGCGAGGATGGCGCCGTCCTTCATCGATTCGAGGTGGGCGCGGTCGATGACATTCATGTCGCCGGTGAGTGTGACGAAGAAGTCACCGATCTCGGCGGCTTCGGACATGGGCATGACGCGGTAGCCGTCCATGATCGCCTCAAGGGCACGAACGGGGTTGACCTCGGTGACGATGACCTGGGCGCCCATGCCCCGCGCGCGGCTGGCAACACCACGCCCACACCATCCGTAGCCGGCGACCACGAAGTTCTTGCCCGCGAGCAACACGTTTGTCGCGCGGATGATGCCGTCCACGGTGGACTGGCCGGTGCCGTAGCGGTTGTCGAAGAGGTGCTTCGTGTCCGACTCGTTGATGGCGACGATGGGGTAGCCGAGGGCGCCGTCCCTGGCCATGGCCTTGAGGCGGATGACGCCGGTCGTTGTTTCCTCGGTACCGCCGACCACGCCGGGGAGCAGGTCGCGGCGGTCCTTGTGAATGGTGGCGACCACGTCCGCGCCATCGTCCATCGTGAGTTGGGGGCCGTGCTCCAGTGCCTGGTGGATGTGGCGGTAGTAGGTCTCGTTGTCTTCGCCGCAGATGGCGAACACGGGGATGCCGTACTCGTGCACAAGGGCGGCGGCGACGTCATCCTGCGTCGAGAGCGGGTTGCTGGCGCAGATGCGGAGGTCGGCGCCGCCGTCGCGCAGGGCGATGGCGAGGTTCGCGGTCTCGGTGGTGACGTGCAGGCAGGAGGTCATGCGGATGCCCTGGAGGGGCTTTTCGCGGGAGAAGCGCTCGCGGATGAGCTCGAGGACGGGCATTTCGCGGGCGGCCCACTGGATGCGCTTCACGCCGTCGGGCGCGAGCGCGGGATTGGCGATGTCATTCGGCACGGCCGTCGTGGTCATGGGGGTTCCTTGAGGAGGAGGTGCCAACGAGGATAGCCGAGGTTCGGCTTGAGGGCTTGAAGTTCCGCTACGGACGGACGGTCACGTAGGAGCCGTCGTAGCGGCGGCCACGCACGGCGGCACGCAGGCGGCGAATGCCGCACCCCAGCCCCGACGGATCGCGGCGGGCGGCGCTGGCCTCGATGAGCTGGCACTGCTCGCTGTAGCCGAGGCGCTCGTAGGCGCTCACGGCGGGCATGTTCTTGGGGTCGACCGTGAGCACCACGTCGTCGCAGTACTGCAGAAGGGACTCGGTGACAGCACTCGTGCAGGCCGTGGCGAGCCCCCGGCCCCGGTAGGTCGGGTGGGTGAAGACGTTGCCGACGACGGCGATGCGCTGCTGGGGCGAGACCACGTGGGTGCCAGCAACGGCGACCAGGCGGCCATCCAGGATGATGCCCCGGTAGACGCCGCTGTCGATGTGCTCGGGGATGTAGTAACTGGGGCCGCCCTCGGTCCCGTAGAGGCTGTTCACCCGGCGGATGTCGACCCCCCCGAGGGGAATGGTCTGCAGCAGGCGGAACGGCACGAACGAGTCACGGTCCGTGGCCATGCGGATCATCGGCTGCTGGGTCGCGAGCCGGTACGTGCGCTGGAGCGCCTCCACGTGCTGGGGCTGGCAGGTGGCGTACGTGTGCGCCGTCCCCGGGTGGATCGAAAGGATGGCGGCGACCGCATCCGGGTCGCCCATGACGAAAGTGGCATCACCGAGCCCACCGCGGGAGTGGAGCACCAGCCCCGTGCCCGTATCGCCGCGGGCGGAGAACCAGTGGGTGCGCTCGTAGAGGCCTGGCTCGAGCTGGCCGAGCGCGTAGGCCGTGTACTCCACCCGGGGCAGGAGCAGCTCCCGGATGCGCCCGCGATCGTGAAGCTCCTGCACCACATAGGCGTAATCGCGGCGCGCCGCCGCCGGCCACCGGATCTCGCGCTCAGCCACTTATTCGCCTACCTCGAAGTGCGTCAGCATGCGGAACTCCCGGTAGCGCAACTCGACCTCTTCGCGAGTGAGCGTGAGCAGCCGGTTGGGGCCAAAACCTTCCACACAGAACGATGCCACCGTTGAACCATAGATTACCGCGCGCCGAATCTCCGTTGTGCTTACAGAATCGACCGTGTCGAGGTAGCCCATGAACCCCCCAGCGAAAGCGTCACCGGCACAGGTTGGGTCCACCACCTCTTCGAGGGGGTAGCCCGGCGCGACGAAGTAGTCGTCTGCGCTGGCGTAGGCGGCGCCGTACTCGCCCAGCTTGATGATCACGCGCTCGACCCCCTCACGGAGGAGCGTGCGCGCCGCTCGCGCGATGCTGGGCGTGTTCGCAAGCTGGCGGGCCTCGACCTCGTTGAGGACGACGAAATCCGCGGCCGCCATCGTTTCCCGGAGCTCTGCGAGGTTCTCGTCGATGAACATCTTGATTGTGTCGACGAGGGAGACGCGCGAGTGCGTCGCGGCTTCGAGGAGGTGGCGCTGGTAGGCTGGGTGGCCGGCCGCCAGGCACAGGCCCGTGGAGTCCGCCCACTGCGGGGGCGGGTCCGGGAGGTGTTCCACGCTGACACCGAGCTCCGGGTACCACGTCTCGCGCGTGTTCATGTCGTAGTGATATTTCGCGCCCCAGCGGCTGGTCTTGCCGGGGACGGTGGTGAGCCCCGCGAGGTCGATTCCCGGGCGGTCCAGTTGCTTGCGGTACTCGTCGGGGAAGTCTTCGCCCACGACCGCGAGGAGGCGGACGGGCGTGAAGAGCGCGGCCCCGAGCGCGGCACACGTCGCCGAACCCCCGAGAGAGTTCTCCACCTTTGCGAAGGGAGTCTCGATGTCGTCGATGGCGACCCAACCCGTCACGAGCAGGCTCATGCGACCGCCACCCTCAGGCGACGTGCGAGCACGGGCGCGAGTCGTTCGAGCACGTCGGCGGCTATGGCGTGTGGCCGCGTCACGAGAGCCGCGTCCAGCGCCGTGCCGCAGGAGCACTCGCTGGCCCCGGGCAGAGAGCGAACGAGCGCGCGCACGCTGGCGTGGCTCACCTCCACGTTCTGCTGGAGGACGGCGAGGATGCTGGCCGCGTTTACAGCGTCGTGCCCGGTGTGCCAGGCGTCGTAGTCGGTGACGGCAGCGAGGGTCGCGTAGCAGAGTTCCGCTTCGCGGGCGAGCTTCGCCTCGGGGAGGGCGGTCATCCCCACCAGATCCATGCCCCAGGAGCGGTAGAGTTCGCTCTCGGCGCGCGTCCCGAAGGCCGGGCCTTCGATCGTGACGTAGGTGCCCCCGTCGTGGGCGGTGGCGCCGGCCTCGCGCGCGGCGCCGAGCACGAGCGGGCGAAGTTGCGGGCAGAACGGGTCCGCGAACGCCACGTGCGCGACTACCCCCTCACCGAAGAACGTCTGCGGGCGGGCGCCCCGCGTGCGGTCGACGAGCTGGTCCGGCACGACGACGTCACCCGGGCGGAACTCCTCGCGCAGGCTCCCGACCGCGGAGACCGCCAGCACGCGCTCGACGCCAAGCGACTTCAACGCCCAGAAGTTCGCCCTCTGGGGCAGCTCGGATGGGAGGAGGCGATGCCCCCGCCCGTGGCGAGCGAGGAAGGCGACACCGACGCCATCGAGCGTCCCGACACGGATGACATCGCTGGGTTCGCCGAAGGGGGTGCTCACCGCGATCTCCTCGACGTCATCCAGCCCGGGCATCTCGTAGAAGCCCGACCCGCCGATGACCGCGAGAGTGATAGCTGGACGCACGAACCCCTCTCCCCGCGAGTTTTGCCTCGAAAGTGTACGCCGCGGCGCGCGCTTATGGCTCGCCGCAGAACCTTGCGATCGAGTCCCCGAATGGGGGACGCAGCACCCCCCGCTCGGTCACGAACGCCGCGATCAGCTCCGCGGGGGTGACGTCGAAGGCGGGGTTGTAGGCGTCGACGCCCTTTGGGGCCCAGCGGGTCTCGCCATAGCCGCCGACCTCCGACGGGTCGCGGAACTCGATCGGGATGGCGGAGCCGCCCGGGCAGTCGGCGTCGAACGTGCTGCGAGGAGCGGCGATGTAGAAGGGGATCCCGTGGCGCGCGGCGAGTGCAGCCAGCCCGTAGGTGCCCACCTTGTTCGCCGTGTCGCCGTTCGCGGCCACGCGATCCGCGCCGGTGATGACGGCCGCCACGCGCCCGGAAGCGAGGAGCGAGGCCGCGGCCGTGTCTGGTAGTAGGGTCGTGGGCACGCCGAGGCGTGTCAGCTCCCAGGCGGTAAGGCGCGCGCCCTGGAGCAGCGGCCGAGTCTCCGTGACGAAGCAGCGTTCAAGCGTTGCCGACTCCCAGGCACGACGGATGACGCCGAGGGCTGTGCCGATGCCGCCTGTCGCCAGGGCGCCCGTGTTGCAGTGCGTGAGCACCGTCCTCGCCCCAACGAGGAGGTCCGCGCCGTACTCGCCCAGGGCCCGGTCCTCCGCCTGGCGCGCCGCGAGGAGGCTCGTGGCGAACTGCCAGAGGGCGGCCGGCCGCGCATCCTCGCGGGGACAGGCGAGCGCGAGGGCGAGAGCCTGCCGGGTGATCGCTCCCAGGTCGACCGCCGTCGGGCGCGTGGCGCTGATCGTCTCGGCAGCCGTTCGCAGTGCGGCGTCGCTGGCATCCCGCTCGGCGGCGATGGCGAGCGCGCAGGCGCCCGTCAGGCCGAGCAGGGGAGCGCCGCGGATGCGCAGCGACCGGATCGCCTCGCACACGGACTCGAGGTCGCGCAGCAAGACCCGTCGTTCTTCGAGGGGCAGCGAGGTCTGGTCGAGGATCTCGATGCCTTCGCCGGGGAGGATGCGGATGGGGACGACTTCGGCCACGCGGGCAGTATCGCTAGCGGTTCCCCATCTGGCGAACCGACCGCTCGAGGTCTTCGAGGTCGTCCGAGAGGCGCCGGCGGATGCCGCCGTCCAGGTTCCCGAAGATCGACTCCACATGGCGGCGCAGCTCGCTGCTGATGGACTTCACCAGCCGTTCGCCGCTGGGCGTGAGCTCGAGCCGCACGGCACGCCGGTCTTCGAGGTCGCGCCGGCGGGTGATGTGCCCCGCCCGTTCGAGCCGGTCGAGGACACCTGTGACGGTCTGCGACTGTTGCGAGAGGTAGTCCGCGACCAGGTGCGGCTGCGGGCGATCGAACGAGTCGACGGCGAGCAACGTGACGGCCTGGATGAAGGTCACGTCGTGCTCGCGCCCGAGGCGTTGATCGAGCTCACGGACGATGGCGTTCGTCGTGCGATAGAGCGCGGTAACGAGGGCGAGGTCGGAATCCACTGTTGCCTGCATACCAGCCATGCTAGCAATGGTCTAAGGGGCGATGTTGTTATCCCGGGCAAGGGATATAGCTTTGCAACACTTCTGCTATGCCGCCATTACCTCGCGCGCAAACAACTCCATCGAACGGTAGGTCGCCTTCGGACTTACGCCCGGAGGGATGGCCCACCAGTAGAGGTGGCTGACCGGCAGGCGCTCCACCACGCCCTCCACGATCTCGCGGGCGCGGGCGGGCGTGACGACGATGTCCGGGCCGCGCTGGCGCAGCTCATCGGCGCTGGCTGGCACCTCGCCGAAAATCGGCGTGCCGGCGGCGGCGAACCAGCGGGCGTAGTTCGACCGCTGGTAGAGGATGTGCTCGGCGATCTCGGCCCAGGCGGCGTCCGGGTCCTCGGCGACCATGGCCCAGGGGAGGGTGATGGCGATGCGGGGCGGGACAGGCTTGCCCAGCCGTTCGAGCTCGTCGAGGTAGACCGGGATGACGTTCGCCGCGGCGAGCAGGCCGTCCCCCAGGCGGGCTGCACGCCGGACGGCGGGCTCCGAGAAGCCACCGAACCAGAGCGGCATGGGGTCCTGCACCGGCTTGGGCGTAACGTTCACGCCATTGTAGGTGAAGTGCTTGCCCGCGAACGAGAACGTGCCCGGCGCCCACGCGGCGCGGATGACCTCGACCGCCTCCTCCATGCGGGGCGCACGGTGCTTCCGGGGGATATCGAAGCCCTCGAACTCCTCGTTCTTGTAGCCGACGGCCACGCCGAGGTCGAAGCGGCCGCCGCTGATGGCGTCCACCGTGGCGGCGTCCTCGGCGATGCGCAGTGGGTCATGGAACGGGAGGAGCAGGATGTTCGTGCCGATCCGGACGCGCGTCGTGCGGGCGGCGATGGCGGCGCAGATGGGGAGGAGCGAAGGCGAGTAGGCGTCCTCGATGAAGTGGTGCTCGCTCGTCCAGATGGTGTCGAACCCGAGGCGCTCGGCGTAGACGATGTGGTCGAGGGTGCGAGCGTAGAGCTCGCCGACCGGCCGCTGCCACTGGGGCGGATTGCGGAAGTCGTACCAGAGCCCGAAGTGGATGCTGCGCCCGCCAATTTCGACCGTCATTTGTCCCTCAATACTGGATGATGCTGAACGTGTCGTAGCCAGCGAGCCGCTCTCGCCCGCCGAGCGCGGTCAGCTCGATGACGAACCCGTAGCCCGCGACGATACCGCCCACTAGCTCCACCAGCTTGCTGGCGGCGGCAGCGGTGCCCCCGGTCGCGAGCAGGTCGTCGACGATGAACGCGCGCTGACCGGCGGCGAGCGCATCCTCGTGGATGTCGAGCTGGCTGTCTCCGTACTCGAGCGAGTACTCGACCGACATCCGCGCCGCGGGCAGCTTACCCGGCTTCCTCACGGGCACGAACGGCAGCCCCAGCCGGTCCGCCAGCGGGCACCCAAAGATGAACCCCCGCGACTCGATCCCCACGATCGCCTCCGCGCCCGCCGCGCGCACCCGCTCGGAGAGGGTGTCGAGGACCTCGCGGAAGGCATCGGGGTCGCAGAGGAGCGGGGTGATGTCGCGGAAGAGGATGCCCGGCGTCGGGAAGTCGGGGATGTCGCGGATGAGTGCCTTCAGGTCCACGGGCCGCATTCTACGCACATGCAAGCAGACCGGTCCGGCTCGTGCGCCTTATAGGCCGGAGCCCGACATGTGATCCTGGACGCAGCCTCACGCTGTGTGGTGGATGGGCCGGTCTGGCCGGCACGCTGCTCGGTCTGCGTACCGCGCCGAGCGCAGCCCTTTACGAAGGTGGCACCTTAGAGCCGGTTGTGATGCTCGGCCAGCGCGACTTCACCCCAAATGTTGCCCGCCAGGGCAAAACTGGCGTGCGGGTACTCCGGCTGCGAGTACGGGCGTCCGGGGCAGCGGGGTGGGTACGTCATGTGGCGTCGAAGAGCATCCCTCGGCGGATTCGGTCTCCTGCTGCTCGCGATCCTCGCCTGTCGTAGCGAGGACCCCGAAACACGCTCTCCAGCCCTCGAGTTCCAAACGCCCGCGGCCACATACGAAGGAATGCGAACCCCGGTCCTCTCGCCGACGGCCACACCGTCGCCCACGTCGACCCCCTCGCCCACGCCGGAGGCCACCTCGGCGCCCGTCGAGGGGGCGGGTTCCGCGGGCGGTGGCGAACCCGTGTCAGGAGCAGTCACGGAACTCCGCATTCCCGCCCTCGGCATGGCGTCCGCCATCGAGCCGATTGGGCTCATTGGAAACCAGCTGGATGTGCCCAAAAACCCCCACAACACCGGCTGGTACTCGATCTATGACCGCCCGGGCGCCGGTGGCAACGCCGTCTTCTCCGCCCACGTCAACTACTACCCGAACATCATCGGCCCGTTCAACCAGCTCGCGCAGCTCGGCGCCGGCGCGCAGATCATCGTGGTCGTTGGTGGCCGTGAGCTCGTGTACGAGGTGTTCAGCAACCAGCGGTACTCGGTCAGCACCATCCCGATGGGCGAGATACTCTGGCCCGCTGTCCCGGCGGGAGAAGAGTGGGTCACGCTCCTCACCTGCGGCGGCCGCTTCGTCGCCACCAGCCCCGGGGGCGCCGGCGAGTACCTCGACCGTGACGTTGTCGTCGCGCGGCGGATTCAGTAGCCGGGCCGCTGCCGTGCCTTCCGAGACTGAAAAGTCGGCGCACAGTCGTCGGGAACCGGAACCGTGGATGGGGGTTCCGGAGGCCCACTCGTTGCATCCTAGGCGGGCGTCGAAGCACTCACGGTCGGCTTACAGCGGATATTCGCGCCCGCAGCTGGTCCGCCATACTGAGCCGAGGCGCACAGTCGGAGCGTGCGCAGTAAACCTCTCGGAACGGGAACGTGGGCTGCGTGACCAAGGCGTTATCGACTGCCAACATGGGCAGCGGAGGCCGATTCCCCTCCCTCGCCAGCTGCACGACGAGCGCATGAACCCGACGGTGCTTTCCGGTGCGGGTACAGCCAGTCACGGAGAAGTGTTCCCTGCTCATCACGGATGGGTTGTTCCGGGATGCGACATCCAGGGCTGCGAAGCCCTCACGGGAGAAGAGCCAAGCTGCACGAGCATCGCTCTTCCTCAAGCCCCTCAATGACGCGGCTGCAACGCGGCCCAAAGTGGTTTGTGGCCCGAGCTCCTGTGCCGATGTCGTGCTTCGCGAAGACCGGAATGGCAGGATGTCTTGTGCGACGCAATGACTCCGGTAAGCGAGCCACTTGTCCGATGGAATC
Organism: Dehalococcoidia bacterium; assembly: GCA_040877955.1. GTDB lineage: Bacteria > Chloroflexota > Dehalococcoidia > Tepidiformales > Tepidiformaceae > JBBDMZ01. The sequence goes on from JBBDMZ010000051.1 coordinate 158,786, forward strand.
GCCTCGTCGGGCAACATTCCCGTGAGTTTGGAGTGGAGGTTGTTCCAGAAGGGAGAGCCGCCACCGGCCTTCCGCTGGTACACAAGATACTCATCGAAGAAGCGCTCATGTAGAGCGACGTAGCGCTCTGCATCCTGCTGAACGTCCTCTTCGATGAGCACATCCAGCTTGCCTTGATATCCGGGGTTGAGACCCATGATCAGGATACGCCCAGTCGGGTCTCCGCCGTGGAGAAATACCGGCAATGCGTCCGGGCGGAATCGGTCGCCGAAGCACTGCCCTTGCCAAGCCCAAAACTCCGTCCTGCGAGACCAGAAGTCTCGAAGGAACTCGACTCGTTCCTCTGAGACATGCATCCGTTCGAGAGCTCGTTCGAGGTAATCAAGCATCGTTTTCGTCCTTGCTCTGACCCCACCGGCTACTCGATCCGCGACCGGTACTGGATGGACTCGGCGAGGTGGGTGGTTTCGACGTGGGGGCTGGACTCGAGGTCGGCGATGGTGCGGGCGACCTTGAGGACGCGGTGGAACGAGCGGGCGCTCAGGTTGAGGCGCTCGACGGCCACACGCAGGATCTCGGTGGCGCTGTCGGCGAGGCGGGACTGGACGTGGTCGCGGACCTCCTGGGGGCTCATGTCGGCGTTGAGGTGCGTGCCGGGCGGGTGCACAGCGGCGAACCTCGCGTGCTGGGCCACGCGGGTGGCCGTGACCCGCTGGGCAACCGCCGCTGACGGCTCGCCCTTCTCGATGGCCGTGAGCTTCTCGAAACGCACGCGGGGCACGTCGATGAAGAGATCGATGCGGTCCATGAGCGGGCCGGAGATGCGCCGCTGGTAGCGCGAGACCATCTGCGGCGGGCACGTGCACTCCCGCTCCGTGTCGCCGTAATACCCGCACTGGCACGGGTTCATGGCGCTGATGAGCGAGAAGCTCGCGGGGAACGAGACGGACTGGCGGGCGCGGCTGATGGTGACGACGCGGTCCTCGAGCGGCTGCCGCAGTACCTCCAGCACGCGCGGGTCGAACTCCGGCAGCTCGTCGAGGAAGAGGACGCCGCGGTGCGCCAGCGTGACCTCGCCCGGGCGCGGCGTGGAGCCGCCGCCCACGAGGCCGGCGTTCGAGATGGTGTGGTGGGGCGCCCGGAAGGGGCGCGTGCGCACGAGCCCGGCGCCCGTGGGCAACAGGCCGGCGACACTGTAGATGCGCGTGACCTCCATCGCCTCGTCGCCCGTCATGGGCGGGAGGATCGAGGGGATGGCGCGGGCGAGGAGCGTTTTCCCGCTCCCGGGCGGGCCGCGCATGATCACGTTGTGGCCGCCGGCGGCCGCGATCTCGAGGGCGCGCTTGGCGTTCTCCTGGCCCGCAATTTCGGAGAAGTCGGTGACCAGGGACTCCGTGTCCGGCGCGGGCGGAGAGGTGATCGGTTCAGTGCGCGGGAGCGGCACGGAGCCGATCAGGTGCGCCGCCAGGCTCGCGATCGTGTCGACCCCGTAGACGTCGATGCCTTGGACGAGCGCGGCTTCGGTGCCGTTCTCCAGGGGGACGAACGCGCGCGAGATGCCACGCGCCTTCGCGAGCGCGACCATCGGGAGTATGCCGCGCACCGGGCGGAGCGCGCCATCGAGCGCGAGCTCCCCGATGAATACGGCGTCGTCGAAAGGCCCGGGTACCTGCCCGGTCGCCGCGAGTACCCCCACGGCGGATGGCAGGTCGTAGGACGGCCCTTCCTTGCGCAGGTCGGCGGGAGCCAGCGAGATGATCACGCGGTGGCCGCCGGGCCAGGTCAGGCGGCTGTTGCGGATGGCGGCACGGATGCGCTCGCGCGACTCGGAGACGGCGGCGTCGGGCAGGCCGACGATGATCGTCCGCGGCTCCTGGCTCGACCGGGTCATGTCGACCTCGACCTGCACGAGCTCGCCTTCGAGCCCAACGATGGCACAACTGAGCACCCGGGCGAGCATCGAGCGCGATTCTACGTGGATTTCGCCGCGGAGTCGCGGCTGCTTCCGCGCAACAAAACGTTGGCGCGGAGCTACGCGGGCGCCTCCACCCTCGGCAGGCTCATCACGAAGTGGGCTCCGCCGCCATCGCGCTGCCGCGCGGAGATGGTTCCGGACTGGGCCGTCAAAGCTCGTTCACAAACGGCGAGCCCGAGACCCATTCCCGCGGCTTGCAGCTGAGCGGAGGCCGATCGGTAGAACGGCGTGAACACCGACTCGAGCTCGTCGTCTTTCAGCCCGATTCCACGGTCAAGGACGTGGACTTCCACGGTCTCGTTCGGCCCGTTTGCCACGTGGACCTCGATCGGCCGCCCAGGCGGGCTGTACTTGTCCGCGTTCGCGAGCAGGTTGTCGAGCACCATGGAGAGCAGCACCGGCTCACCCATCGCCAGCGTGGGCCCATCCGATGTCACCGAGACTGGCCGTGCCGGCTCGCGTCGCAGGAACGCGTCCACGGACGTTCTCGCCAGCCGTTCCAGGTGGACGGGCTCGACGAGCACCCGCTCCTGCCGTTCCATCCTGCTGAGAAGGAGGAGGTTCTCAATGATCTGTTGGAGCCGCTTCGCCTGCGTCACCAGGTCTCTTAGGGATTGTTCGGTTTGCTCTTCGTCAAGCTGCTGACCGTGCCGGAGCAGTACGTCTCCGTTGCCGACGACGATGGCGATGGGCGTCCTGAGCTCATGCGAGACGAGACCGAGGAACTCATCCTTGAGCCTGAGCGACTGCGCCATCGCCTCATTGGCTTGCTTGCGAAGGGAGATGTCCCGCGCGATCTTCGATGCACCAATAATCCGGCCGGCGGTGTCTCGTATGGGCGCGACGCTCAGCGAGATGTCGATCTCCGAGCCATCCTTGCGCCATCGGACCGTCTCATAATGCTCGACTCGCTCGCCCTTGCGGAGCGCGGCAACGACTTCGTCCTCCTCATACTGCCGGTCGGCCGGGATGAGCCTCCGAATGGACTGGCCCAGCATCTCGCCCGCTGTGTAGCCGAACATCCGCTCTGCCCCGGCGTTCCACGACCGGATAGTCCCGTCGAGGTCCTTGCTCACGATTGCATCGTCTGATGAATCGATGATGGCGGTCAGGCGGGAGGACACTTCCGCGGCCGCCATGCTTTCGGTGACATCACGCGTGAAGCAGCGGGTATGGATAAACTCCCCATCGCGCCAGAGCGCGCTCGAATCGATCAAGACATGCCTGGTTGTGCCATCTTTGCAGCGAAGTTCTGATTCACGGTCATGCACCGTCTCTCCGGCGGCCACGCGGGCAAGGATGTCGTCGATGGTTCCGCGGTCGACGTGGAAGTCGGCGATGTGCCGACCCACGTACTCGTCTTCAGCATAGCCAAGCATCGCAAGCTCCGCCCGGTTCACGCGGAGGACGATTCCATCCGGGCCAACCCAGTGAAGGCCAACGGGCCCGTTCTCGAAAAAGTCGCGGAGGTCCTCTTCGCTGTCGCGCAACCGTTCGGCGATGCGCCCTGCTTCCTCGTAGTCACCTGGCTGTTCCGCACCAGGGTCGGTGACGGAGAGCCCAGCCGACGAGTCCTCCGCGGCCGCCGCACGGCGCAGCATGGAGATCATCCAATCGACCTGCTCAGATTCACCGCTGGGCTTGAGGATGAACGGGGCCTCGTAGTACGGGTTCCGACTAACCTGCGAGCCCACGATCGCCCTCGGGTGCGTCGTGAGGCCCGCGCGGATCACGGCCGGCGTCAGGCGCGCCCGGCTGTATTGGCAGACGATGCGGGCGGGCACGTCCGGTGTGAAAACCTCGTTGATCGTCGCTTCCCAGTGGCGCAGCCGCTCCACATCGATGTCCGGGCCAAGGGACCACGTCATTTCCACGGCGAAGCGGATGCCCTTGAAGCCCTGTTTCAGGGCGCTATCGATGATCTCCCGGACCTGCGCCGCTTTCGAATCCGAGATCAGGTCTCCTGGCTGTCGCCAGTGGTCGCGGGACCAGAGAAGCAACGCGCCGCTTGCCACCTCGGCGACGACATCGATGCCTGCTTGCTGGAGCGCCTCCGCGACCTCATCGGTGGTCTGGTCGTCAGCGACATAGACGCACTGTTCCTGTCGCAGGAGGCCCGCACGAAGAAATGGCAAGAGGGCCGGCATCTGCTCGGCCGGGTCATCGTCGTAGATCAGGCAAAGATGCCCGCCCTGCTCGATGCTTTCCATTTCGCGCGACAGAGCCGCCATGGTCCCCTCGGTGGCGATCACTCGCAAACCATAATCGACCTACCGGTGCGGAGCCATGCCCGGGGCATTGCAAGATCATGGAACGCTCTCAACCCCGCAGCCCGCCGGCGATGAGGTCCATGAGCAGGCCATCGTGCCATCTGCCGTCGGCGCCGCGCTCGTACTGGCGCATGACCCCCACGCGCCGGAAGCCGACGGACTCGTATGCTCGGATCGCATTCGCGTTGGCGGCCGCGGGGTCGATCGTCAGCCGGTGGTGGCCTCTTTCGCCGAAGAGATAGCGGGCGAGGGTGCGGATCGCGTCCGGGCCGGCGCCGCGGTTCTGGAAGGCCGCCACCAGAGCGATATCGACTGACGCGTGACGATAGTCGGGGTCGTCCTCCTCGCCGTACTGGATGAGGCCGGCGACATTTCCATCCACTTCGATGATGAAGGCGACCGTGTCGTCGCCGGGGTCTGCGTACTCCTCGGTGACTCGGGCCAGGTCGTAGTTGCCCCACCAGCGAGCGACAGTGGGGTCGACGAGGATCTCGAGCAGCGCGGGGAGGTCCCCGGTTCCGATGGGCCGGAGTGTGACGGACGCGCCACGGAGCGTCGGCGGCGTCACTCGGATTCGACCTCGTGGAGCCGGCCCGTCTCGACCTCGAAGATGAAGATGCGCACGACGATGTCCTGGCGGACGAGGGTCGAGGCGCGATACGTGGCGAGGTCTTCACGCGCGACCTGTTCCAGGTCTTCGAAGGTGAGGAAGGGATATCCCTCCGGCACAATCCGGCCTGCCGCCGCGAGACGGGCGCCAAGCTCCGTCTCCGAGAGGGTCATCATCCCGCACTGAGTGTGGTGGATGATGGCGACCTCCTCCGTGCCGAGCACCACCTGGCTGACAGCGAGGCTGCGCAGGGCGTCGGCCACGCGCCCGCCGGCGTTGCGGATGATGTGGGCCTTGCCGTACGGCAGGCCGAGGGCGCGGATGGGGTCGATGCGCGCGTCCATGCAGAGGATGAGGGCCACGTGCGGGTCCGGTGGCGGGCCGGGTTCGAACGTCTGGGCGTAGCGCGCGTTCGCCTCGAGGATGTCGTCGATGCGGCTCATGCGGGCATGTTCGCGCACGCCCGCGTAGTGGTCATCGGCGCTGCAGCTGGCGGCCCACGACCGCGACATAATGGCAAACTCGGCGGGAGACTCGTATGCTTCAGGTGTGAAGGTAAAGACGGGCGAATTGGTGAGCCTGGGCCACGGCATCTGGGTGCGCTCCGAGGAGGTCGTGGCGGTCGAGCCAATCCGGGAGGGTCGCGGCCCCGGCCGGCGGACCTTCGTGTGGGTCAAAGGCCTCCCCGAGCCGCTTGTCGCGTCGCGCTCCGAGGATGCGCTGCTTCGCTCGCTCGGGGCGACGGATGGCGCCAGCCGCCAGGCATTGCTGCAGGGCGCCCTTCTGCGCATGACGGCCGCTGTCGATCGCATCCCTCCGGTCCTCCTTCGCGTCGTGGAGCAGGAGACCGGGGAGGACCTGAAGGCGATCTCCTCCCAGGCGAAAGACCAGATTCACTAGCGCTCGCGCCGCCCCTAGAAGAAGGGGAACTGGGCCTCCAGACCCAGTTCCACCCGTCCCGCCGCTTCGTACGTGAGCGGGCCGATCATGACGTGCGCGGCGGCCATGTGGATGTCGCGGAAGTGGCGCTCGATTGGGTTCTTGCGGAAGAGCGAGGCCGTCCCGATGGCCGCATGCACCAGGTCGACGGCACGGACACTGGAGCTCGCCGCGTGACTGGTGGCGAGCCGGACGCGTGCGCGAAGCGGGGCGACCTCCTCGTCGCTGGCGCCGGCGTTGAGGGCGTCCCAGAGCTGCTGCGTCGCCGCGTAGAGGTAGTGGCGTGCGGACTCGACGAGCGCCGTGGCCTCGGCGATGGGGCCCTGGAGGCGCGGGCTCTGGGCCATCGGTGCGTCGCTGCCGTAGCCGGACTTCACCTTGCCGATGGCGGCCACATTCTCGATCGCGGCGCGGGCGACCCCCAGCGCCTGTGAGCCATGGTTCGTGAACACCAGGGCCGGCGCCCGGAACAGCACCCACGGATGCTGCGGTGGCGTTACGAGCATCTGCGCGCCGCGGTCAGCGGGGACGAGGACGTTCTCGCAGCTGAAGTCATTGCTGGCCGTCCCGCGCAGGCCGGTCGTGTCCCAGGTCTCGTGGATGGTCACCGAGTCGCGCGGCATGACGCACATTCGCGTCACCTGGTTGCCATCCGCGTCGAGGCGGGGCTGGTCGCCGTCGTAGACGACACACTCGCCGCCGAACCAGGAAGCGTGGCTGCTGCCGCTGGCGAATGGCCAGCGCCCGGAGACGATGTAGCCGCCCTCCGTGGCCACCGCGCGGCCGATGGGGCGGGCCGTCCCGCACATGACCGCGCGGTTCGCCGTCAGGATGCGGGTCTCCTCCTGAGGGAAGCTGCCGAGGATCGCGCCGTTCTGGTTCGCGATCATCACGCACCAACCCGCCGACCCGTCCGCCAGTGAGATCTCCTCGACCACGCGGGAGGCGGTCACCGGGTCCGCTTCGAGCCCGCCCAGGTCTTCGGGCAGGGTGAGGTGGAAGAGCCCCGCCTCCCGGATCGCTTCGACCACGTCGCTGGGGAGCCGCCCGGTGCGCTCGATCTCGTCGGCGCGTTCGCGGATGAGGGGCTGGAGTGCGATCGCGGCGTCAATAAGGGGCGACGAAGCGGCCGGCGAGAGGTCGAGGCGAACGGCGGTGGTCATACGGTACTCCGAGAGACGTGTGTGTGACTTGTCGACCGTGAAGGATAGACGTTTCACTGCGTCATTTGGAGCGAGCAGGTCACATAGGGCCGGGCTGGCTGTAAGGGATCGTGGGCGGCGCTTCGCTGGCCCGCTCGGCTGCGGCCCTCACCCCCGACCCCTCTCCCGACTTCGCGGGAGAGGGGAGTGCGGTGTTACGCACTCAGACTTTCGTTGGGAGGAGCTCGTTCGCCAGTTGTTCGAGGCGGGCGACGGCGTCCGCGGCTTCGCGGCCGCCGACAGGGACGATGACCTGGTCCACGCCGACCTCCTCGTACTGCTCGATGAGATCGCGGGTGGGTGCGCGGCGGAATGGGGACACGAAGACCTCGATGTCGGCGCGGGAGCGCCCGTTGGCGGCGAGCTCCCTGTCGAGCCGGGTGAGGTGCTCCCGCGCCTCGTCCGGGCCGAGATCGAAGCCGAACCAGCCCTGGCCCTGGGCGGCGACGCGCTTGAGCGCGGGTTCGGATTCGCCGCCAAAGAAGATCGGCGGATGCGGCTGCTGCACGGGCTTCGGGTGCTGGATGCAGGCGGGCAGATCGTAGTACGTGCCGTGGTACTCGGCGACGCCCTCCGACCAGAGCTGCTGCATGACCTCAATGTACTCGCGCGTGCGGCCGGCACGGTCGGGCCAGGGGACATCGACGGCTGCGAACTCCTCCTTCAGCCAGCCGATGCCGACGCCGAAGTCGAAGCGGCCGTTGGAGAGCCAGTCGAGGCCGGCGACTTCCTTCGCGGTGTAGACAGGGTTGCGCTGAGGCACCAAGCAGATGCCTGTGCCCAGCCGGATACGCGACGTCACAGCGGCGGCGAAGGTCAGCACCTGGAATGGGTCGATGGGGCCACCGATGCGCATGTTGATGCGCCCGTCGGGCGTGTAGGGGTAGCGCGACGAGTACTCCTCGAAGAAGACGACGTGCTCCGGCGCCCAGAAGGAGTGGAAGCCGAGCTCGTCCGCGGCGCGGCCGACGGTGGTGATGTACTCCGACGTGGCGACGGGCGTGCCGGTCGCGGGCATGATGCCGATGCGCATGGTGGCGCCTCCGGGTCGAGGGTGCGGGGAGTGTACGCCGATCAGCCGGCCGCGGGGGTCAGGTCGCGGTCTTCCATCTCCCAGGCGTGATCAAGCGTGTGGTAGGCGGTGTGCCGGATGAGGTATCGAAGCGGCCATTTTTTCGCCATCTTGCCCTCGGCATGGAAGGCCACGATGGCATTGCAGTACGCGTCGCGGTGAGCGCTCACTCCTTCATCGGTCAGCACCGGACCGTCTGGCGGGAGTCCCGGGAGCCCGAGCCCCCCCGCCCAATCCTGCTCCACCCCAAAGGTGTGGCGGACGACGTGATCCCGCTCGCGCCCTCCACCGCGCGGACCCTTCCGCAGCTCGGCCGAGACGCGCGCACGCACCTCGTCGAAGAACGTCCAGCAGGCGCGCATGAGGGCGAGCTCGCGGTCCAGTTCCGCGCTCGAGGCCGCTTGCCGGTCGATGTCCGAGAAGGCAAAGGAGATGCCCCAGAAGTCGGTCGAGCCCGTGCCCGGGTAGCGTTCAGCCACCTCTGCGGAGGTGACGGCGGCGAACTCCGCCTCCATCCCCGCCAGTTTCGCCAGCGGTGCGTAGCGAGGGAGGTAGGCGAGCAGCCGTTCGATCGCGGCCTCCTCGGTCTTCCCGCCACGCTCGAGGCCGGGCCAGTCCGGCGCGACCGCGGCCACCTTCTTGCCCTTCGGCCCGGTCTCAATCATTACCCTCATCGCGGCGTGCATCGAGCTAATTCTAACTATCCAGTGGCAGGGGTCTAGGCGCCCAGGTCGGTGGGAGTTGCATCTGCCCGTCGTCAGGTGTGGCGAACGCCCAGCGGTCGTCCTGCAATAGGAGGCCAGGTGTGAAGGGGCCGAGGGCTTCGAGCCGCGGCCACGTGCGGAAGACACGGAACCCCCACTGCGTGAGACGCGCGTAGCGCCCAAGGTTGGCATGGATCCAGTGCCAGGCGGCCCATCGCTCAGGGGCCACGTGGTACTCGTGCGCCCAGAACGCAGGCGGGTGGCCATCGTCCTCATCGCCCGGACGGACGATGTGCGTCAGTTCGTGCTTTGCGATGAACCGGATGATTTCGATCGGCATCTCCGGGTGGTTGAGCAGGGGATGGAAGGCGACCACATGGCGGTCCCGACCCATGAGGTGATACCAGATTGCCGCGATCGACCTGGTCTCGGTGGTGATGCGAACCTCCACTCGTTCCTCAACCTCCGGAAAGAGGGAGGCGCGTACCTCTTCGACGACATCGTTTAAGGAGAACGGCAACCGCGACGGGACGGGCTGAAACAGGTAGGGCTGAAGGCGCTGCATGGGAGCGCATCATAGAGCGGCGCATGCGTCAGCAGCAGTCGCGCGCTACCATAAGGGCAGGCCCCCGTAGCTCAGCGGATAGAGTGTCGGCCTCCGGAGCCGAAGGCCCAGGTTCGAGTCCTGGCGGGGGTACCACTTCGGTCGGCGGTTGGCGGTAGGCGGTTCACGTCACACGGACCCACGCAGGCGCGTGCGCAGTTCAGCGGTCTTCTCGGCTGCATTTTCGCTATCGCTCATCCGGTCGCAGAAGTCCAGGTACGCCTCGCACTGGGATGTCAGCTCGGGGTGGTCGAGGAGAGCCTCAACCAGCTTGAGTTCCGCCGCGCCAGTGTTCAGATGAGCGCAGCCACGCACTTGCGTGGCGGCCGTGAGACGTTCGACTGCCGTTGACACGTCCCCACGGTGCAGCGCGCGGAGCCCGTCGAACGTGGCGAGCGTATTGAGATGGCAGTCGCAGAGGTGCGCGTTCTGGGGCAGCGCGTCCCACTCCGTTCGCCACTCGTCATACGTGGGCCAGTCCTCCCGCCCGCCGGCGTGCTCAAGCGCGCCGACAATCTCAGAAGCCCGCCATTCAGCCGGGCCCGAGGCGAACAGCGTCGGGATCACGCTCTTGAACTTCTCGTAATCCACCTTGCGGTAGCATCTCGCGAGCTTCTCCCAGAACTCGTGCGAGCGAAGCTCCTCGGGCACGGCCTCGAGCTCGGCAACGGCGCGTTCTGCAAAGGCTGCGCGGTGGTCGCCGTGGCCGGCCGCGTCGGCCCAGAGATGTCCGCGGAGAAGCTGCGCGGCGCCTTCGTCTCCTCCGAAGGTGATGGCCTGCGCGATCTCTTCCAGGTCCGACTCATCCAGGTGGTCGATTACGAATGGGAATGTCCCGGCGTATGCGAACGGATCTGACGTGAAAATCTTCATCGTCGCGCGACGCAGGAGTTCATCTCCGTCCTCGGGCTTCGCGAGCATGAAGTACTTCTCGTAGAGCCGGTAGTGGTAGTACAGCTCGTCGGAGCCGTTCCGGACTTGCTCCGCGTAGAACTCCAGCGCGCGTCGTTCGAGATCCTTGTCCACCCCGCCATCATACGGCCCTGATGACGGCCGTTTCGGTTGCCGTTGTGGAGCGTGGCGGCCCCAAAGCGAGCCTCAGAGCCCGGACAAGAACTCGATGAGCAGGCGGTTCACGTCGGCGGGGCGCTCCTGTTGGGTCCAGTGGCCGCAGCCTTCGAGGATGTGGATCCCGCGGAGGTCGGCGCAGTTATCCGGCAGGCGTTGGATGGCGGCCGGACCGCGCGCGGGGTCGTGGGCGCCGGTGATGAAGAGGGCGGGCGGCTCGATGAGCGCGCCGGCAAGGTCTGCGGATCGCTCCCAGTTCCGGTTCATGTTCCGGTACCAGTTCAGCCCGCCAGTGAACCCTGTCCGCGTGAAGGCATCGACGTAGACCTGCAGCTCCGCTTCGGTGAGCCACGCCGGCAGCTGCTTCGGCGGTGCGAACGAGTCGATGAAGCGCCCGCCGCGCGGGATGGGCCGGAAACGCTCCTCGCGTGGGACATTGCCGGAGATGGACCAGTAGAAGCCGAGCAGCCCGTCCCGTACGTTCGCCGCGAGTTCGGCGTCGGCGAGGCCGGGCGTCTGGAAGTAGTCGACGTAATGGATGTGGTCGGGCCCGGCGGCGGCGCGCATGAGGTCGAGCGGTGGCCCGGGCGCTCTTTGCCCGTACGGCACGCTCAGGCCGACCACGCCGCGTATGCGGTCCGCTGCGGAGAGTGCGAGGTGCCAGGCTACCGGGGCGCCCCAGTCGTGCCCGACGACCACGAACTCGCGCTCGCCGAGGGCGTCCATTAGCGCGAGCGCATCGGCGGCCAGCGTATCGAGGTCATATGCCTCGATCGGAGCCGGACGCGAGGATCCACCGTAGCCACGCTGGTCGGGGGCGATGGCCCGATACCCGGCCGCCGCGAGCGCGGGCAGCTGGTGGCGATAGGAGTAGCCGAGCTCCGGGAAGCCGTGGAGGAGCAGGACCGCCGGTCCTGCGCCCTCTTCGGTGACACGCAGCGTGATGCCGTTCGCCGGGACGTCGTGGGTGGTCATAGCCGAAGGCACCCCTCGCTTACGCTCGGGGCTCTATTGGGGTGCGGCGAGCATGGCCCTCGCTTACGCTTCGGGCTCCTCTTCGTGGTCATGCGGACGCGAGCATCGTGGGGTCGTAGGTCGTCGTGATATGGCCGCCGGCGGTTAGGCGGTCTATCTCGCCCTCCGATAATCCAAGGAGCTCCCGGTACACGTAGTCGTTGTGCTCGCCGAGGGTGCAGGGCGCCGTGCGGATGGTCACATTCGACTCCGAGAAGTGATAGGGCGGGACGGCGAACTCGGTCTCGGGGTAGTCGGCAGTCGCTGGCAGCCGAGTCCAGGTGCCGCTGGCCGCGAGGTGCGGGTCATTGGCGGCGTCGGCGGAGTTCAGTACCGGGCCTGCAGTGACGCCCGCCGCCTGGAGCGCGTGGAAGAGGTCGAACTGGTCCTGGCTGGCCGACCACTCCGTCAGCCGCTCCTCGATCTCGTCCTCCCGGGAGGAACGACCGCCGGCTGCGTCGAGGGTGGGGTCGATGGCCCACTCGGGTGAGCCGAGGAACTGGACGAGCGACTGCCATTCGGCGTCGGATCGGCAACTGATCGCGATCCAGCGGTCGTGACCGGCGCTAGGGAACACGCCATTGGGGACGAAGCCTTCGATGCTGCGGTTACCGATGGAGCGCTGCTCGCGGCCGTTCCATGCGGCGTCGAGCGCGGCCTGTGGGAACATCTGCGCGCTGCACTCCGCCTGGCTCATTTCGATCACCTGGCCCTCCCCCGTCCGCCGGCGGTGACGCAGCGCTGCGAGCGTCGCGATGGCGCCGTGCATGCCGGCGAAGAAGTCGCCCGCGAAGATCTGCGTGTTGGTGTACGGAGAGGTGTCCCGGTAGCCGCGGAGAATGGTGGAGCCGCCGACCGCGTCCATGTGCGCGCCATAGCCCCGGCCCTCGCGGTAGTCGCCCGTTCGGCCGAAACCGGGCATATGAAGGATCACGATGTCGGGCCGCTCGGCGCGGATGGCATCGTCGGTGAGGCCAAGCTTGTCGAGTGTGCCCAGGGCGAGGTTCTCGGCCAGCACGTCACTGATGCGGATGAGCGCCTTCACAACCGCGAGGCCCTCGGGCCGGCGGCTGTCCACCGTGAACGACTTCTTGTTGCGCATGACGTGGATGAAGGCGGGCGAGTTGTTCCACGGGCGCGGGCCCGGGTCGCCCTTCGGATGGCCGCCGAGCCAGGCGGGGATCGCGGCCGCGATCACGGGGTTGATGCGGGGCGATGCGGCGCGCGTCATCGGGTTCCAGACGAACGGGTTCTCGACCTTGATGCAGTCGGCGCCCATGTCGGCGAGGTACATGGTGGCGGACTGCCCGGCCCAGACAGCAGAGAAGTCGCAGATGCGGACGCCCTCGAGCGGGAGCTTGCCGGTCATGCCGGCACCTCCTGGCGGATCGCTGCGCGCTCGTCCGGGGAGAAGCCGACTTCGGCGAGCACGGCCTCCGTGTGCTCGCCGAGGATGGGGGCGTGCCGGCGGATGGCCCAGGGCGTCTTCTCGAGGACGTACGGACGCCCGAGCATGGGAAAGCTCCCGAGCGTCGCGTGCTCGACCTCGGTCCAGAGTCCCCGTTCGCGGAAGACGGCGTCCTCGTACACGTCCTTGCCCGTGAACAGCGGTGCGACGACCGCGTGGGCGCGCCGTGCCGCCGCCCAGACTTCGAGCCGCGTGTGGCTGAACATCCAGGGGTAGACGACGCCGTCCACAATCTCCTTCGCCTCGGGGCTAACGAGGAAGGCAGGCTCGGCGAACCGCGGGTCGCGGAGCGCGGGGTCGTCGATCATGTCGACGAACCGGTTCCAGTAGTTCCCCGATGAGGCGGTGACTTCGACGAAGCCGTCCGCGCACTCGTAGATGCCGCCCGCGATACCGGCGCCCGCGCCCGGCGGGCGTTCTTGCACCCGTCCCGAGAACCGGTACGCGAGGATGGTGGAGGAGCGGCGGTCGACGCTGTTGATCTGCACGTCGAACAAGGGCACGTCCACCAGTTGACCCACGCCGTGCAACTCGTACGCGTGGATGGCGCCCAGGGCTGCGATGCCCGCCATCGCGCCGCACTGCAGCAAGGCGCCCGTGCCGCCAAGCTTCAGCGGTTCGCGGTCAACCGTGCCGTGGCTGAACATCTCGCCGCCCATCGCGAAGAGCACGGTGTCGGAGAGCGCATAGTCGCGATAAGGCCCGGCGCTGCCGAAGTTCGTGATCGCAACCACGGGCGCCTTCGTGCGCCGCGCGAGGCTCTCGTAATCCAGCCCGAGGCGGGCGGCGACGGCCGGCGGGCACCCTGTGACGACGAGGTCGGCCGCCGAAGCGAAGCGGTGAGCCGCCTCCCGTCCCTGCGCCGACTTCAAGTCGAGGACGACCGACTCCTTGTTTGTGTTGAGGAACTGGTAGGTGCCGCTGCGCTCGATGCCGGGCTCGTCGCCCAGGAACGGGCCGAGCCGGCGTGCAGGGTCGCCGCCCGGACGTTCGACCTTGATCACACGGGCGCCCAGATCCGCGAGCAGCTTGGTCGCATATGGGCCCGCGATGTGGCTCGTGAAGTCGGCGACGACGAGCCCGTCGAGCGCGTACGTGGAATTGGCCATCGCCGAAACTCTACGGGAGCGGGGCGGGTGTGTCAGGGTCGCGAGCTGGCGCGATCCGCCGCTGGTGCAACTTCAGAGGCGGAGCCGTTGCGGAGCATGCTCAGGATTGGGAGCGCGCTGAGGATGATGATCGCGCCCGCGACCGCGAATGCCGGGCGGACGCCAAGCGCCAGCACTGCGAGCGGGGTGATGGCCAGCCCGACGAGGTTGCCAATGCTGGCCACGGTCGCCACGAGGCCCATGATCCGGCCGCGGTAGGCGTCGTGCGCCTCCCTTTGCAGGTAGCTGGCAAACGCGACCTGCAGGCCCACCACGCCCATGCCCATAGTCACCATCGCCACGATCGCCGGCGCCACGCTGGCCGAGGTGGCCAGGAGGAGGACGGACGAGCCCGTCACGACGAGCGCGATGAACCCGGTCGGGAGCAGTCGTGTGCGCGGACCGAGGACGATGAGTGCCGCGGCGAAGGCGATAGCTCCGATTCCCTGCGCCGCCAGCAGCCAGCCGTACCAGCTCTCGGATTCCTCCAGCTCGTCGGCCACGAAGACGACGGTGCCCGCGTTCACGATGGGCGCCACGAGCATGGTGATGCCGACCGAGATGATCACGATCCGGAGATTGCGCTGGTCGCGGGCGTAGCGGAACCCGGCGGCAGCGGCCCGGAATGTGGACTCGGTCGCCCCGGTTGCACTGGCACGGACGCGGGGTATGGCGGCGATGATGAGGCTCGAAACGAAGAAGGTCACGGCGTCGACCACAAAGACGGTCTCCAGGCCGCCGCGGTCAATCAGCCACGCGCCTGCGGCAGGCCCGCCAATGAACCCGAGCCGCTGCGCGAGGCGCAGGGCGCTGTTCGCGCGGCTGAGCTGCGCCGGCGGTGCAAGGGAGGGAAGGAGGGCCTCGCTGGCCGGCCGATGGAACGTCGCGAAGATGCCCAGCGCGAGAACGGCTGCATAGACGGCCGGCAGCTCCGCGCCCGTGCCTAACGCGGGCAGCAGCGCCAGCAACACCACCGCGCTTGCGAGGTCTGCGCTCAGCATGATCTTGCGGCGGTCGTGGCGGTCGGCGACGGCGCCAGCGAGGGGCGCGAGGATCACAGCGGGGATCGCGGCCAGCGCGAGCAACAGGCTCACGGCCGCTGTGGAGCCGGTCTCGCGGAACACGGCCACGGAGGCCGCCGTGGTGAGCGCCCAGTCACCGCTCCAGCTGATGCCGGAAGCGGCGATGAGCCTGGCGATCCCCGCGGAGCGGCGCGTCATCGCGCGGCCCCGGTGCACCGGGGGCGTCCGGCATGCGATGTCCAACGGAAGCGCATCGGATCGATCCGTCTCCTCAACCCGCAGGCAGTGTAGCCGTCATTGGCGGAAGGTCTACCCGTTATTGTCGACAACAGCCAAGTTGCCGCGAGGGGGCGGCGTCCGTATGTTCGGATCCGGAGGTGCGTCATGGCGGACACGGCTATCGCCTATGGCAGGGACCCCGTGAGCGTCCTCGGGGACGGCGATGCGCTCTGGCTCGACGTCCGCGTGCTCCCTGGAGCCACGGGCTGGGAGTTGAAGCCTGAGGGCATGTGCAGAGGCGAGGTCTGCGTGCCCATCCCACCGGCCCGCGCGGCGGAATTCGTGCGAGACGGCCAGTTCAACCTTCGCGCGTTCGCGGATCACCTCGGCCAGCCAGTTGTGAACGAGCCCGCGGCTGGCGCGTGGGTGATCGGTGAGGCGGCAGGGGACCGCGCTTCCCGGCTCCAGGGCGAGGCGCCCGACTTCGAGCTTCCCGATGTCTCGGGGGCATTGCACAGGCTCTCCGACCACCGCGGCAAGAAGGTGCTGGTGGTGACCTGGGGGTCCTGGTGAGGGTGCCGGTTCTCCCTGCCAGTTTGGCAGGGGCTGTATGAGGAACTACGGGAGCAGGGGCTCATGGTCATCACCGTGGCTGAGGACACCGGCGGCGTGGAGGTGGCGCGGCCCTTCATCGAAGCGGCGAAGCCCGCACATCCCTCCCTCGTGGACGCCACGCACCTCGTCTCGGAGCTGTACGACATGGTGAACGTGCCCACTGCCGTCTGGATCGACGAGGAAGGCACGATCGTTCGCGGGCCCGAGCCCGCGGGCGCTGAGGACAGCTTCCGTCAGATGAACCACACGACGTACGTCATGCCCGAGGCAGCCACGGCCGCCATCCGCGACACGCAGCGGGCCTACTCGGAGGCGATACGAGACTGGGTCGCGAAGGGCGCCGCTTCGCGGTACGTGACCGGTGCGAAGGTTCCGGAGGCCGCGAGCGCTGAGGCGGCCGATGCGGCGCGGGCGGCGGCCGAGTTCCGCCTGGGAGAGCTGCTCCACAGCCAGGGCCGGCCCGAGCTCGCGCAACGGCACTTCGAGGAGGCCAAGCGTCTGCGGCCCGACAGCTGGAACTACAAGCGGCAGGCCTGGTCCCTGGAGGAACCGATGAAGTCGGGTGGTCCGGAGTTCTGGGCCGCCGTGGATGCGCTCGGCGACCGGCCGTACTACCCGCCCATTGAGCTCGAGGGGCGTGCGTGACCGAGCCTGAGGGCGACCGCGTGGTGGGCCCGCTGCGGGAGATGCGGGCAAAGCTCCACGACGGCCTGCGCCAGATTCACGTGGCGGCTGAGGGCGTGGATTCGGCCGAGCCACGCGTTGCCCTGGCGGCCGCGGAGCGGGCGAGCGAATACGCGAAGACTGTGCTCGGGCCTTACTCCCACGCGGAGGAGTTCACCCTCTTTCCAGCCGTGGACGGGGTCCTGGCGACGCGCGGCGCCTGCCAGGTGATGGTCGCCCAGCACGCGTCGCTGGCGGCGATGAGCAAGGACCTGGAGCGCGTCCTGGAGGCGGCCGCGCGCTCGGGGGACCTGGCCGAGTTCCGCCGCTTCCTCTTGCCGCTCCTGTACGGCCTCTATGCGGCCGCTCGCGCCCACCTGGAGGCGGAAGACGACGCCTACCTCCCCCTCCTCGACGAGCACCTGAGCGAGTCGCAGGTGGTCATGATTGTAGACAACATGGAGAGAATCGCCGCCGCGAACCAGCCCCAATGAGGGCAGCCTCCCCACCTCAGCCACCTGTGGGCCGGTTTCCCTAAGTCATTGCAAAGCCGTGTATTGGACAATTCGCTGGTTGCCTGTTTGCGAGGGGTGTGGGAAAACTACGCCTTCTGGTTCTCCTCTGGCGGGGTGGGCCGAAAGAGCACCTGGACATGACTCGCGCGAAGGGCCTCCGTGCCCGGTTGCGCAGCTGCGCGAGAGTGCGGAGATCGTGCAGTCAAGGAGGTCGCCATGGGCAGGAGCGTGGTTTGCTAGTCAGCCTTGTGCGGGCCTGCCGGCGCGCGCTGGCAGGGGCCGCCTGGCTGCTCGATTACACCGTCGCAGTGGTGTTAAGCGCCTGGGACGGCGTGAGCGTGCCCCGCCCCACGCGCGCCGTTTCGCCGCCGGCCGAGCCCATCATCGACTTCGCAACCACCCCCGCGAGGGTCTTCCCCAGGCCCGGACGTGCCGCGGCTTCCCTCGCGCTCATCGGCGTCATCAGCATCTCCGTGCTCGGGGCGCTCTGGAGCCAGCCTGCCTCCGAAGGGGCGCCCGCCTCCGTCGTGGTCGTCGAGCCCAACGACGACTCCACCGTCGCTGTTGCGGCCACCGCAACGAGCGTGCTCCTCTGGGCTCCGTTGATTGCGGACGAGCCCGCCGCCGATGTCCCGGTAGATTCGCCCGCGGAAGTGACCGCCGAGCCGACGGTTGAGGCCACGACCGCTCCCCAGGCGGACCCGCCGGCGCCCGCGCCAGTGGCGGCGGCCGCCGCGGAGACGCCCACTCCCGAGCCCACACCAGAAGCTCCGCCGCCTGCAACGCCAGCGCCCGCGCCCGCCCCAGAGTCGCCGCCCGCGCCGGAGCCGCCGCCAGCGCCCTCCTTCAGCGGACAGATGACGAAGGCCTCCGTCAGGGCAGCCGCACTCCAGGTCGGCTGGCCCGAGGCTGAGGTCGACGAGCTCGTCGCCGTCGCCTGGTGCGAGAGCCGTTTCCGTGTGGAGGCGAACGGCTGGGGAGCGCTGGGACTGATGCAGATCATGCCCTTCTGGTTCGAGTCCCTGGGCATCGATGTCGCGCTCGCCTTCGATGCGTCCACCAACCTCAAGGTCGCGTACCACATCTACCAGAACGACCTGAAGAACGGCTACGACGAGTGGGCTTCGTGGACGTGCAAGCCCCTCGGCCTGCCCGCGACCGCGCCCTGAGCTGCCGCGACTGCTCTGGTCCGCCGGTGGTCTCCTAACGCGTAGAATTGTCGCGAAGGAGACTTCGCATGAACGAAGACTCGCAGGAATTCATCGAAGCGACGCTCGACGTGCCGGTGCGGTACATCGACCGATCCAGGGCGTACTACCTTGCCCTCGGCTACGACAATCCCTACCGCTGGGCACGCAGTGAGGCCGTTCCCTTCACCCCGATGAGACGTCCGGCGGCAAAGAGCCGGATAGCGCTCATTTCGACTGCTGCGCCCTTCAACCCGGGGGCCGGCGACCAGGGCCCGTGGGCGCCGTACAACGCGCGCGCGAAATTCACCGACGTATACACGCTCCCGCTCGAACCGGCGCCGGACGTGCGCATCTCGCACGTCGGCTACGACCGCAAGCACACGTCGGCCGAGGACATCAACACCTACTTCCCGCGCGCACGCCTGCAGGAAGCGGCCGCGGAAGGCGCAATCGGCGACTTGAACGCCCGCTTCTACGGCGTGCCAACCCTTCGCAGCCAGCGACTGACTACGGAACGAGATGCGCCCGCCACGCTCGCCTTGTGCCGCGAGGACGCCATCGACGCCGCGATCCTCGTCGCCACCTGACCGGTCTGCCACCAGACCGTGAGTCTGGTTGCGCGGCACCTGGAGGCGAATGGCATCCCCACCGTCGTGCTCGGTTGCGCCCGCGACATCGCCGAGAGCGCGGGAGTCGCCCGGTTCCTCTTCAGCGACTTCCCCCTCGGAAACTCGTGCGGCAAGCCATTCGACGTGGAGATGCAGCGCTCCATCCTGCGGATGGCCCTCGAGTTGCTCGACTCAGCGACCGCTGCGCGCACGACAGTGCAGACACCGTTCCGCTGGGCCGAGGAGGCCTCGTGGAAGCGGGATTTCTACCGCCTCGACCTCAGCCCAGAACAAATAGCCCGAGCGCGCGCCGAGTTCGACGGCCAGAAGGCCATCCTGGGCGACAAGCTGCGGGCGACCTAGGAGCGGACCGCGTGGCGCAGACGATCCTGGTTCGAGAGCACTTCATTGACGTGACCTTCAGCGGGCGCGCTGACCGGGCGTCGGTTGCAGGCGGGCTGTCCGAGGAGGAGACGGCGACGGTGATGCGGCTCGGTCGCGTTCTCTTTGATTTCACCGACGTGACCGAGTTCGAATTCGACCCGGCGCGACTGGGAGATGTGATGAGAAGGCTCGCGGAGGACGGCCTGCGTCTGGCGATTTGCTCCCGCGCTCCCGCCTGGTTTGGCGTGGGCCGCCAGATCGCGCTCTGGTCCGATGTCGAGGGCGAGGCGATACGCGTATTCCGGGACCGGGCGGAGGCGGAGGCGTGGCTCGTAGGCCCGGAAGGCTGTGGTAGCAGGGGGGAGACTTGAACTCCCGACCTCACGATTATGAGTCGTGCGCTCTGTCCAGCTGAGCTACCCTGCCCCGGGCCATCGATCTTCGCCGAGGTGGGGGTTGTTCGCAAATGAGCGCCGGCCGCGCGGTTAGATGACGCGCGCGAGCGAGCCGCGGGGGTGGTCCTTGGTGACCTCGATGCGGCGTTCGAAGCGCTCCTTCAGTTCCTCGATGTGGGTGACGACGAGGATGAGGCGGAACTCGTCCTGGATGGCGGTGATCGCCTGCACCAGCCGGTCGATGCCCTCGGCGTCCTGGCTGCCGAAGCCCTCGTCGATGATGAGCGTGGGGAGCGTCGCGCCAGCGCGTTCGGCCAGTAACCTGGCGAGGGCTATGCGAAGCGCGAAGTCTACGCGGAACGCCTCGCCACCGCTGTACATCTCGTAGTCGCGCGTGCCGATCTCGTCACTGATGCGGATGTCGAGCGTCTCCGTGATCTTGCCGGAGGCCGACTGACGCTGCGTCGCGAGGTTCACATGGATGCGGCCGCCGGTCATGCGGTCGAGCATGTCGTTGGCGGTGTGCTCGACGCGCGGGAGCGACTGGTCGATGAGCATCGCCTGGATGCCGTCCCGCCCGAATGCCTTCGCCAGGTCCCCGAACACGCTGTCCTCTTCCTTCAGCCCCTGCATCCTCTCCATGTCTAGCTCAACCTGAGACTGGCGGACCACGAGCGCGTCCCGGCGGGCCTGCAACTGCCCCATGTGAAGCGCCAGTTCGGAGTCGCGCCGCCGTACGGCCGAGAGATTTTCCTGGGCCTCGTCGAGGCGGGGCTGGACATCCTCGGCCAGCGCCAGCGCCGCGTGGGCGCGGACGAGCGCGGCTTCCGCTTTTGTCAGCTCGCAGCCGCGTGTCTGAAACTCGGAGCGTTCCCGGGCGAGTTGCTTCGCCGCCGAGTCGGCGCGCTCTTCAGCCACGAGAAGGCCCTGGTAGTCTGCGTCCGCGCCGACTAGCCCGGCCATTTGCTGTCGCAGGGCGGCGTGGGCGTGGGCGTCATAGCCGACCTCCGCAAGGCGGGCGAGCGCATCCCCACGCTCCGCTCTCGCTTCCAGGGCAAACTCCTCCGCATCGAGGACGGCTGCGAGCGCGTCAACCGCTTGATGGAGTACGGGGATCGCCCGTTCCGCCTCCTCGGCAGCCGGAAGGCGGGCCGCAAGCTCGCGCTCGCGCTGCCGGAGCAGCGTCTCTTGCCGGCGGGCGTTATCTCGGGTGGACGTCGCTTCAGCGGTGAGGGCGTCCGCCTGGTCGAGAAGCCTGGCCCTCTCGCCCTTCGCTTCCTCGAACCGCGCGCGCATGTGTTCGCGTTCGCGAGCGTACTCCACGCGCACGTGGTCCACGTCCCCCGGACTCAGCTCGCGGAGGCAGATGGGACAATTCGCCTCCGCTTCGTCGAGCTGCGATTCACGCTCCTTTAGCGCGGCGTTCTCGTCGCGGATGCGCTCGGCCAGCCCCTTCGCTTCGCTCGCCTTACGGCGCCGTTTCTCAGCCTCCTCGGCGCCAGTCTCCGCGGACGCGACCATCCTCTCAACGGCACTCAGTTCGTTTGCGATCCGGCGGTCTTCGCCGCGCAACGCCTCGAGTGTCGACTCGAGCTCCCGGGCGTTCACCAGATCCCGCCGAGCGCGGTCGAGTTCGCCCTCGATTCGGGCTCGTTCGACGCTTACGCGGGTGTCCGCGTTGGCGATGACATCCTGGAGCGACTGCCCTTTTTGCTGCGCTGCCGAGAGGGCCTGTTCCTGCTCACGGAGGCATTGCAGGCGCTCGTAGCCGTCCCTGATCTCCGCGGCCCGGGCCAGCTTGGAGCGCAGCCCTTCGAGCTCCGCTTCGAACCGTGCGATTGCTTTTTCCAGGTCGCCGGTGGTCGTGCGAAGCGTTTCTACATTCCGCATCGCACTGAGGGCATCCTTCTTAAGCCGATCGTGCTCTGACGCCGCCTGCCGAAGTTCGAGCACGTGTTCCTCAAGCCGGCGGGAGTCTGGCTCCAGGCCCGTCCGCTCCGAGCCCAGTTCGACGAGCTCTTTCTCCAATGCCGGTAGCGTAGCGACCTCTTGGCTTGCCTCCCCTACGTTCCGCTCCAGTTCCTTCAGAGCGGACACCGCGTCCTTCCGGCGCTCTCCGGCCGCCTCCGCAACCTCCTGGTAGCGTTCGAGGCCGAGGACGTTCCGGAAGACTTCCTTGCGGTCGGCCGGGCGCTTCTTCGTGAACTCGTTGGCGCGCCCCTGGGCGATGAAGGCGCTGTTCACGAAGGTGTCGTAGTCCATGCGCAGCTTGCGGATGATCTCCGCCTGCGTCTCGGAGACGACGTTACCAGTGAGGGAGGTGCGCCCGCCCTCGGGGTTGACCTGCAGGAACTCGAGCGAGCCCGAGGCCTTCCCGCGCGTGCGTTTGCGCACGACCTGGAAGAGGTCCCCGCTCGCCTCAAACTCGAAGTCGACGAGCATGTCCTGCTCGCCGAGGTGGATGCGGTCATCCTCGAGGCGGCCGCGGCCTTCGCCCCAGAGTGCCCACGTCATGGCATCGAGCAGGGCGGACTTGCCGTTGCCGTTGGGGCCGCAAAGCACCGCGAGCCGCAATCCCGTGAGGTCGACCTCGCAGTCGCGGTAGGAGAGGAAGTTTCGGATGCGGAGGCGGCGGGGAATCATGGCGCGTCTCCTTCCCCGGAAGGACGGGGCCGAGGATCGACCCGCTCCAGCCGCCAGCGCACGCCCTTACCGTCGAAGTCGACGACAGCCGCCCAGCCGGCGCGGCGGTTCGCATCGGAGAGAGGCATCGGTGCGCCGGAGTAGACGGCGGTCGTGCCCCCGCAGCTCACGTCGGCGTGCGGCTCCCAGTGACCGAGCGCGACATAATCCCAGTTACCCGCGGCCGCGGCGATCTCCGCTTCCTGGATGAGCATGGAGCGATTCTGCTCGCCCCCGGCGTGGACGAAGTGCCCGTGGCCGAGCGCGATGTGCCAGCGGCCGTCCTTGCGCCGGGGGAGCCCTTCGAACGGGCGGAAGTGCCAATCCGTGTCCAGGTAGGCCCGGCCCCAGAGGACGACGTCCTCGTCCTCGATGAACCCGCCCGCGTGGTCACGCATGATGCGGAGGTTGCCCGCCGTCGCTTCCATGTCGTGGCGCCAGTAGATGCTGCCCGGGTCCATGGGGTCGTGGTTGCCGGGGACGAGGATGGCCCGCCCCTGGAAGCGGCCGATCTCGCGCGCGGCGTACTCCACCGTCTCGGGCGGCACGCGGTCGTTGTCGAAGATGTCGCCACAGAGGAGGAGGAGGTCAGCGCGGGTGTCGTTGGCGAGGTCGATGACGTTCCCGAAGGCCTGCTCGATCAGCCGCCGCCGTTCCTCCCACTGGGGGTTGCCGTTGCCCACGTAGGCGCCAAAGTGCACGTCGGACGTGTGCACGGCACGGAGGCTCGCGCGCTCAGGCATGGACGCCGTCCACGGTGGCAATCAGGTCCTCCGCGGCGGCGATGAGCTTCTGCCTTCGCGCCTCGGGGACTTCGTCTTTGAGCTTCAGGTAGGTCTCGAGCGTCTCGATCGGAGAGGCGGAGTCGGGTTGGTGGCCGGGAGGCAGGATGGAGCGCCGGTCTTCCGGCAGCTCGATGCGGAAGCTGGCGACGTAGTGCGCGCCGGCGAGGAGGGCGCGAGCCTCGGGCATGCGAAACGCACGCGCCTGCTCCTGCGAGAGATTGATGGTGGTGCGCACAATGGCGTCGGCTGTATCGGTTGCCTCGATTGCCCGGCAGACTTCCGGCGTGGGGTCGTCGTCCTTCGGTGAGAGCGCGATCGTGACGAACGCGCGCGCGGGTACGGCCTCGAGCTGCGGCAGCCCCGAACCGTACACGCGGGCTCCAGCGGGCCTGGCGGGGTCGATGTCCAGCACCATGAACCCCTTGCGCTGGCCTTCCTCGCCGAAGTCAACGGGCTGCATGGACCCGGCGTACCAGCAGGGCGTGTCCATCTTGAGGTCCATGTTGTTGTGGTGATGTCCAAGCGCGATGTAGTCCCAGGCCGATTGGCTGAGCGCGCTCTTGAGGAGGGTCGGGGCCGTCCCCACCGTCATCCACTGCTCGCTGCCCGGGTTCTCGCGAACGAGGAAGTCATTGATTGAGACGTGGCAGGTGAGGATCGCGGGGACGTCCGGGTCTACGGCGGACGCCTGCTGGGCGATAAGCGCGGTCATCTTCGCTTCGACGAGGCGGTGGACCTGCTCGATGGACATGGCGGCCGCTTCGCTGTCCGCGGCAAGGAAACGGCTGACCTGCGGCCACGGGAGGTAGCCCACCTGGAGCGGCCCCGCGCGCGTCGGGAGGATCTGCGGCCGGAAGTCACCCGCGAACGACTGCGTGTCCCCGATGTGCACGTTCGGCACGTCAAGGGTGCGGTAGATTTCGAGGGCGTGCGCTCGCCCCTCCGCGTTCGGGAGGTCGTGGTTGCCGACGAGAAGGAACGTCGGGATGCCGGCATCGCTCAGGCGGCGGATGCGGCTCGCGAACTCACGCTGGTGCGTCTGGCTTGGCTCTCGGGCCTTGTATGCGTCGCCCGCGAAGATGACGGCGTCCACGCCCTCCGCGAGGGCGTACTCCACCAGGTGGTCGAAGGCGTCGAGGAAGTCCTGCATGCGCGAGGACCAGCCGCGGTCAGCAAGTGGCCGCCCGTACGTCTCGACGCCAATGTGAAGATCTGCGAAGTGGAGTATACGCATTGCCCTAATCCTAAGCTCACTCCGACGCGCAGAGAACTGCCCCCTGCTCGTCTGAAGGCTTAACTGAGCATTACGTTCGAACGCGACAGATCTTGTCGCTATCGCGCCGATGCCATGCGTTCGAGCTGGCCGGCGTGGTCCGCGATGTGCACGTGGATGAAGACGAGCCACTCCGGCCAGGTCATTGGGCCAAACGCCGGGTGGCTCCATTCGAAGCTGCGGAAGTCGTCGGTGGCATCGCGCACGTGAATGTAGAGGGAGTCGATGGCCTCGCGGTGGGTGGCGAGCAGTCCCTCAAGCTCGGAGGGCAGCGGCACGTCTTCGGCTGGCGGGAGCTCGCCCGAGAGCGCGACATAAAGGACTTCACGAGCGCGCATCATGGACCGCGCGACGATGTGGGCTACGCAGCTGAGCGGCGACCAGTCACCATCCAGCGAGGCTTCGACCTCGGAGGGCGAAAACACGCGCGCGGCAGTGTGGAGGCGGACCGTATCGCGCTCCACGAGGTCGATGACCTCCTCCAGCGGGCGCCGCGCCTGCTCTGCGACGTAGTCCCGCGTGGCTTGGAGGGACGGGTCGAGCGCCACCTCAGGCCTCCGCCTTCTCGAACGCTTCCAGCCGGATGAGACCGGCAAGTAGGGGCTGCTTCAGCGCCGGGCGCAGCGGTCCTGGCCGGCGCTTGTGCCAGGCGTGCTCAAGCAGGTACAGCCGCCCCCCTGGACGAAGTACCCTGCTCGCCTCGTTCCACGCGGTGAGCGCGGCGGCCGGGGGCAGGTGGCCGAGGACGTGTTGGGAGACGACGGCATCGAACGCGCCGTCTGACCACGGGAGCCTCGTGGCGTCTCCATGGACGAGCTCCGCCGCGCGTTCCGGGAGCCGGTCGTGGGCCATCTCCAGGAGGAACGGCGAGAGGTCAATGCCCGTGACCTTGGTCGACGGCAGAGCGGTGTGCATGGCGAGGAGGCCGTTTCCGGGACCGGAGCCGAGCTCGAGGATGTCCTCCGCTCCCTGGCGCATCAGCGCCGCCACGAGCGCCGCGTGCAGGCGCGCTTCCGAGGCCACGTTGTACACGCGCCGGACGACCGCGTCGTACATCGCCGAGCTGCGGCGCGAAAGGTAGCCCTCGGGCAGGAAGTGCCAGCGATGGAGGTACCAGGTCGGGTACTCGACACCGTCGGCAGCCATAGGTGAGCCAGCCGCCTCGGCCAGGCACGCGTCGACGCGCTCGGGCGAGAGAGTCTTGAGCATGCCTGCGAGGGTACGGCGGGCGGCAGTTTGCGTCACGAGACGTGTTGCGGCCCCGCCCGTAGAATCGCGAGGCATTCACCCCGAGGAAGAGGAGACATCATGCTCACTGTTGTTGCCAAGCTCCAAGCCGCGCCTGGCAAGGAATCCCAGTTGAAGGACGCGCTCACCAAAATGGTCGCCGCCGTGAGTACGAACGAGAAGGGACCGGTCGTCACCTACTCCGTCCATGTCGCCAACGACGACCCCACGATGTTCCTTTTCTACGAGCAGTACACAGACGACGACGCGGTCAAGGCGCACGGCGCAACCGAGCACATGGGCGCCCTGAACAGCGCCATCCGGGACGGGCAACTCCTCGCCGGCCGGCCGACGATCGAACGCTTCACGTGGCTCGCGGGGATCAGCTAGTTAGCTGGACTCGAGCACGCGGCGGGCCCACGGGAGCAGGTACTCCAGTCTCGATCGCCAATGCTCAGGCGGTACGTTTGCCAGCAGGAGTTCAAGAGCGCGGATCTGAAGATTCACGTCGAGTTGCTGCTCATTAAGGACAACGATGCCCGAGTGCTCTCGGCCTGTGCGCAGCCAGCCGGCGCTGATGCGAGCGAAGTCGTCGACGTTGCACGTGTAGACGATCCAACCGCGTTCAGTAGCGAAGGTAAGCTGCTGTTCGTCGGTTGCCTCCAGCTGCCCGGCCTCCCTGGTGGTCCAAATCTCTCTCCCGGCGGCGCGCCAGGCGACAACCAACCTCCGCGACATGGAGTCCTCATCGCAGTAGAGGACGATCAATCGAGGCGCTTCTGCAGTTCAGGCGGCAGCGGCTCGCCTCTCCAACCGTCGGGGAAGAGCCGCGACACGGCTTCTCCCCACTCGCGGTCGGCAGCCATGTCAGACTCAACCTCGTCCTGGTTCGCGAGGTAGTAGGTGATTGCGGCATAGATCCGCGGTAGGTCGAGGTGCGGAAAATCCTCCTCGAGGATCTGCTCGGCTGACCTCCCCTGCCTGTGCAGGGCTGCGATGGTGTGCACCGTCATCCCCGTGCCGGCAAGGCACGGGCGCCCTGACCGGAAACCTTTCTTCCGATACAGCAGACTGCCGATCTCCACAGGTGTGGCTGTCACCATGCCGTCAGTGTATCACCGAGCGTTGCCCCTAACCGGGCGCCAACACAACCTCACCAGCGATGGAGCTCCTGCGCGCGGCGATCCTGGGCATCGTGCAGGGGCTCACGGAATTCATCCCCGTCTCCTCGTCCGGCCACCTGATCCTGGTGCCCGCACTGTTCGGCTGGGACGACCAGGGGCTCGCGTTCGACGTGGGCCTTCACCTCGGGACGCTGCTTGCGCTTCTCGTCTACTTCTGGCGTGACTGGCTGCGGATGTTCGGGAGCGCGAGCAGGGACTTCGTCGCCGTCGGCCCGCGCTGGCACTCCTACGGGCAGGACACGCGGCTGCTGCTCGCGCTGGCCCTTGGGTCGGTGCCTGTCGCCGTGGTGGGACTGCTTTTCAGCGGTTGGATCGAGGAGAACGTGCGGCAGCCCTGGGTGGTGGCTGTCGGGCTCGTCGTCGCGGGGACAGTCATCCTCTTCGTGGATCGGCTCGGGAAGCACAACCGTTCCGTCGACCAGATCGGAATCCGCGATGCGCTGTTCATCGGCACAGTCCAGGCGCTCGCGCTCATCCCGGGGGTCTCACGCTCGGGGGCCACGATCACGGCCGGCGTCTTCCTCGACTTGCGGCGTGATGCCGCGGCGCGGTTCGGGTTCCTGCTGGGCACGCCCGCGTTCGTGGGTGCGGCCCTGCTCAAGAGCGGCGACCTCGGCAATGCGTGGCAGGACGAGTTTGATGTGCTCGCGCTCGGCTTCGTCGCAAGTGCGGTGACCGGGTTCGTCGTCATCCATTACCTGCTGCGCTACCTGCGCACTCGCTCGCTACTGGTGTTCGTGCTGTACCGGTACGTCGTCGCGGCACTCACGCTCCTCATCGGTGGCATCCGGGTGCTGGCGTGACCTGTTCCCGGACGGCATGATGGGCGACCGGAGGAAATCATGCTCGAAAAGCTCAAGCTCGATGGCCGTGTCGCCATCGTGACCGGCGGCAGCCGCGGCCTCGGCAAGGCGATGTCGATCGCGCTCAGCCAGGCCGGCGCCGACGTTTGCATCGCGAGCCGCACACAATCGCAACTCGAATCGGCCGCAGCGGAGATCGAGCAGGCGTCGGGCCGGGCGCCGCTCATCGTGCCCACGGACGTGCAGGACCGCGCCGCCTGTGACGCGCTCATCGAGAAGACGGTCGCCCGCTTCGGTCGGCTGGACATCATGATGAACAACGCCGGCATCGGCGATGCGCGTGGCGCCGGTGCGAAGTTCTGGGAGCTCGAAGACGCCGACTGGCACGACACCATCGAGGTGAACCTCTACAGCACGTTCTACTGTTCCCGCGCGGCGACGAAAGTATTCCTCGCACGGGGCGAGGGCGGGGTCATCGTCAACGTCGCGAGCGGGACTGCGCTTCGGTCGTACCCTCAAGGCATGGGCTATGGTGCCGCGAAGGCGGGCGTCATTTCGCTCACGAAGAGCATGGCGGCACAGCTCGTCGGCGAGGACATCCGCGTCAACTGCATCATCCCCGGCTTCGTCGCGCAGCGTCCGCCTCGCGACCAGGACGAGGCTGACGCCCGGCTCTCGCGGGGGCGCTTCATCACAGCGAGGCGGCTCGGCGAGGCGTGGGAGCTAGGCCCGCTGGCGGTGTTCCTCTGCTCGGACGCGTCGAGCTACATCACGGGTGAGTCGTTCGTGATCGACGGCGGCGGGCTGGCGGGCGGCATCGCCCCCACGGGATTCGTTCCGCAGGAGGCCGGCAGTGGCGCTTGAGTGGGAACTGAAGCCCGGGTTCGACCTCACCGGCAAGAAGGCGCTCGTCGTGGGCACCGCCAACCCCGCGGGTCGAAGCATCGCGCTCGCGCTCGCTGAGGCAGGCGCGGACGTGGCCGTCGCCTCCGCCACCCTGGACGGCGACGAGGTGATGGAGGCGAAGCGCATCAGCAAGCAGGTCGTCGACCTGGGCCGCTCGTCGTTCTCGCAGGGCTGGGACGTGACCCTCCCGACCAACGTGCAGGTGAGCCTCAAGCAGCTCCTCAAGGAGTTCGGGCACCCGACCATCCTCGTCTACAACGCGGACGCACCCTTCTGGAAGCCATTCGAGAAGGTGACCGACAGCGAGTACGCGCGGGTTCGCAGCATCATCCAGGACGGCGCGTTCTACGCGGCCCGGTCATTCGTGCGAGAGCTGCCGCCCGATCGGCCGGGACGTCTCATCTTCGTGACCAGCATCCTCGGAGAGCGCGGCGTGGAGCACGGCGTGACCTATGGGGTGGCGAAGGCGGGAGTCGCTGCCCTCTCGACCATGCTCAGCCAGGAGCTGGGCGCTCGCGGAGTCACGAGCAACTGCATCTCGGCCGGCTGGATGGACTGGACGCCCGGCCGCGGGAGCGACGAGGTGGGCGAGAACCTGCTGCTGCGCTTCATCCCCATGCGCCGCTTCGGCAAGGCGGATGAGTTCGCGGCACTCGCCGTGCTGCTCGCTTCGGACGCCGCGGGGTATATCAACGGCCAGGTCCTGCACGTCGACGGAGGCGTGTCACAACACCTGTAGGAGGACTGCATGGGCAATGCGACGAACGCGCTGCTGGAGGACCTCAAAACGGCATGGCGTCCGCTTGAGGACGCGGTGTCCGCCATGACGGACGACGACTGGGAACGCGCGACGTCGTCCGGCTGGACCGCGAAGGAGATGCTGGCCCACGTTGGCTTCTGGGACGAGGCGGCGGTCCCGGTGATCACGTACATGCTCCGCGGCCAGGACATCCCGAAGCGCGATTGGTTCGAGAGCGGGTTCCGTCCCCCGGAGGACCGGGATTGGCCGCCCGCCTACGAACATAACGCGCGTGAGGCCGAGTGGGGCCGGGAGCACTCGAGCGGTGAGGTTCGCGGGAGACTCATGCGGGCGCACGAGGCAATGACGGCGGCGGCAGGCACGATTGCGGACGACGAGGCGTCGCAACGCGCCGGCTACATACAGGACCAATGCGCGCATTATCGCGAGCACCTCGCGGAGCTCCGGCCACTCTTGGAACGCTAGGATGCGCGCGAAGCCTCTCGCTGTGCGCCTGCTGGAGCAGCGCAAGATCCCGCACGTGGTCTTCGAGTTCGACGACACGATTCGCTCCGCGGCTGAGGTCGCGGAGGCCACCGGCATGCCGCCCGGCGCCGTCTACAAGACACTTGTGATCGAACAGGATCCGCCGAAGGGCAAGCCCTATCTCCTGATGATGCCCTCCGACTCCGAGGTCGACCTCAAGGGTCTGGCGGCGGCGCTCGGCGTGAAGAAAGTGCGGATGGCAGGTCATCGCGATGCGGAGCGACACACCGGCCTTCAGGTCGGGGGCATCAGCGCACTCGCCCTCCTGAACAAAGGGTTCCCGGTCTACATCGATAGCCGCGCGGAGGAAACGGGCGAGATCCTGGTCAGCGCTGGCCAGCGGGGGATGGACGTGAAGATCGCGGTCAGTGACCTTCTCGGCGTTACGGGCGCCCATCCCGGCCGCGCCATCGGGACCAGCGCCCGCCCTTAGCCTCGCGCATATTTCGTCGCGTAGGATGCGCGGGCGGAGGTTGCGAATGCCGGAAACTGACAGCGACGGGTGGTCGATCCACTGGGAAACGCGCGGCGACCGGTCGAACCCGCCGATCGTGATGATCCTGGGACTCTCCCACCGCATCGCGCACTGGGGACGGCTACCGGAGCTACTCGCGGAGCGACTGTTCGTCGTCCTGTTCGACTGCCGTGGCATGGGCGAGAGCGAGCGACGGGACGAGCCCTACACCCTCGCCGACGAGGTCGGCGATGTGCTCGCGGTCATGGATGCGGCAGCCGTGGACCGCGCAGCCATCTACGGGCGCTCGCGCGGAGGGATGCTCGCGCAGGAGTTCGCGCTAACCCATCCCGAGCGCGTGGAGCGGCTCATCCTCAGCGGCACCCGCCACGGCGGCCCCGGGAGCGTGGGATCGACCGAGCGGGTAAACGCGGCGATGAACTTCACGCCGGACATGACGCGCGAACAGATCTTCGCCACTCAGAACGCGGCCATGGCCTCGCCAGGCTGGCGCGAACGCGACCCCGAGGCGTTCGATTACTGCATGTCCATCGACCTCGAGGCGCCGCCGCGCCGGTTCGCAGTCGTGCGCCAGCAGGGAGCCTTCGCGAACTGGTCGAGCCACGACCGGCTGCATCAGGTCGCCTGCCCGACGCTCGTGCTGTGCGGTGAGGACGACGGCATGGTGCCACCCGAGAACAGCCGCCAGATCGCATCGCTCATTCCCACTGCCGATCTGCGGCTCATCCCCCAGTGCGGCCACCTCCCGATGCTGGAACAGCCCGAGGCGGTGCGAGACGCAGTGTTCGACTGTGTTGACGCGCGCGAGTGATACACTAGTCCCGTGAGCGCAGAAGAATACTCCTGGCAGCCCAAGAGACTTAGCGATGAAGAGATTCAGGCGCTGCTAGATTCGCTTGCCCCTGAGCACCCCGCGCCCCGGAAGCCGGGCCAGCGCATCTGGGATGTGATCGACGAGATTTGGTCCGACGTCCCGGACGAGGAACTCGCCAGGATCCCACCATCAGACCAGGTTGACCACTACCTCTACGGCACGCCGTTGCCGGGCTAATGCCGCGAGTGGTCTTCGCGGACACCCAGTGGTGGGTTGCTACGTCTAATCCGAGGGATCAGTGGTCGTTGGTCGCGCGTCGACTTCGGCGATCGATGCAAGACACGATCATCGTGACGACGGACGAGGTGCTGGTGGAGTACCTCGGCTATATCTCCGGCCACGGGTCGGCGTCACGAAGGAAGGCATCGGAAACCCTGCGCGCAACGCTGGGTGATCCAAATGTGCGGGTGATCCCACAATCGCGAGAGACGATGCTCCGTGGCTTGGCTCGCTTCGATCGCCGCCCAGACAAGGCGTATAGCCTGGTGGACTGCGTCTCCATGAATGTGATGGACGACCTGGGTATTCACGAGGCGCTCACTGCCGACCACCATTTCGAACAGGAGGGGTTCGTGGCGCTCATGCGGGGCTGAACGGTTCGCCCTTCGGCGGCGCGCGGCCTATGCTGCGGCCATCGATCCATTGGGGAACCGGGTGGACAACTTTCGTGTCGGCATCGTCGGGTCGGGGCTTATGGGAAGCGGCATCGCGCAGGTGGCCGCCTTCAGCGGGTGCGACGTCACGCTCGTGGACCTCGACCAGGAGCGCGTCGACCGCGCGATCACAGGCATCCGCGCCCGCCTGGACCGGGAGGCGGAGCGGGGACGCATCACCCCTGGCGCCGCCGAAGAAGCCGGCAGCCGCCTGCATGGCGCCGGCGACATGGACACGATGGCCTCCCTGAGGACGGCGAACGTCGTGATTGAGGCGGTACTCGAGGACATCACGGTCAAGAGCGAGATCTTCAAGCGCCTCGGTGAAATAGCCGCTCACGATGCCCTGCTCGCCAGCAACACCAGCTCGCTGCCGCTGGCCGACCTGGCGGCGGCGAGTGGCCGCCCCGAACGAGTCATCGGGCTGCACTTCTTCAACCCTCCGTGGGCGCTCAAGCTCGTGGAGATTGTCTCCACGCCGAGCACCACGGACGAGACCGTCCAGGACGCGCTCAAGCTCTGCGAGAAGATGGGCCGCGTCCCCGTGCAGGTGAAGGACACGCCCGGGTTCATCGCAAACCGGCTGCTCGTGCCGTTCATCTTCGACGCCATCGACCTGCTGGACTCCGGCGTGGCAACAGCCGAGCACGTGGACATGGCCTGCAACGTGGGCCTGAACCACGCCATGGGCCCGCTCGCGACCGCCGACCTCATCGGGCTCGACACCCTGAAGCTCATTGCCGAGAGCATGTTCGAGGAGTACGGCGAACCCCGCTTCAAGGCTCCGACGTTGCTCCGCCGCCTGGTCTCGCTCGGACACCTCGGCCGCAAGACCGGTCGCGGCTTCTTCCGCTACGAATAGGTCCGACACAGAGTCACAGAGGACACAGAGACGCCTCCGCGTTTGAGACTCGCTTCAGACCCGCACGATGTCCGCGATCTCGTCCAGGATGGCCACGCACTCCTCGTCCGTGTTGTAGAAGTGCGGGGCGATGCGGATGCCGGCGCCGGGGCGGTAGTCAATGACGAAGCCACGGCTGATGAGCTCGGCCTTGATCTGCTCGGCGCGCGGCGGGTTCACGGTCACATGGTTGCCACGCTCCTCGAACCGCTCGGGGGAGTTGACCTGCCACCCCCGCTGGCGGGCGCCGTCGTGGATGAGTTGTGTCTGGCGGCGCGCCTTCTCGCGGATCGCGTCGACCCCGACCTCGCGGACGATGCTGTAGCCCTCGCGCGCCTGGTAATAGGCGGGGATGTTGGGCGTGCCTCCAGTGAACCGGGCGATTCCCTCGGCGTACTCGATGGGCGGGGGCTCGAACGCGAAGGGGCGGGCATGCGAGAACCAGCCAGCGAACCGCGGTTCGAGCCGCTCCATGATCTCCGGCTTCGCGTAGAGGTAGCCCGCGCCCGGACCGCCGCAAAGCCACTTCACCGAGCCGCCGATGAGGAAGTCGACGCCTAGCTCCGTCACGTCGAAAGGCACCGCGCCCATCGACTGGTAAGCGTCGAGGACGACGAGCGCGCCGTGCCGGTGCGCCTTCTCGACGAACGGGCGCACATCCACGAGCTCCGCGGTGCGAAAGAGAACGTGAGAGAGCACGACGAGGCACGTGCGGTCGCTGATCGAGCGCATGAGCTCCTCGGCCGGGAACACGAGGGGGTCGTCCCCCACGCGGACGATCTCAGCGCCCAGGTGCCGCTGGGCGTCGAGCAGGTACTCGACCGTGGGGAACTCGCCGGCGCAGTGGACGATCTGATTCTGCGGCGCCTCGAACTCGAGGCAGGAGAGCACGTGCTGCAGCGAGTTCGTGGTGTTCTGGGTCAGTGTCAGCGACCCGCGCGGCGCGTGAACGATGTCCTCGAGGATGCCCGCGACTTCGCCGACCATCGGCAGCCAGCGGTCCCACGCGACCACGCCCTCCTCGGCCCACAGGTCCGTGTACTCCTCGAACGCGCCCTTCACTGAAGCGGGCATGGCCCCCAAGGAGTTGTTGATCAGGTAGACCTTCTTCCCGAGGATCGGGAACTTCGGGCGCCACGCCAGGAGAGGGTCGGTCATGCGGGCATTAGGCCTCAGGCACGAGGCATCAGGCAACAGGCAGCACGCTGCCCCGTGTAGTACGTCGGGGACCTGGAGCTTAGCGCGGCAGCCCGACCATGACTTCGCCGTTCTCGATGCGCACGGGGAAGGTCTGGATGTCCTCGGCGTTCATGCTTGGCTTCGGGATGAACGGCGGGACCGGCGGCGCGGACATCACCTTGAAGAGCTTCGACTGGAGCCGGCCGAGGAAGGGGTGGTCGTTGTTGAACTCGCTCGTGAACGGCTGGCGGACGACCTTGCCGGTCTCGACGTCGAAGCGGGCGCCGTGGAACGGGCACATGACGCAGTTGTCTCGGATGGGGACCGCCTTGATGGGCGACAGGGGTATGCCGCCCAGGGGTAAGCGCGCGTGCGAACAGAGCCCATTGAGGGCGAAGACATTGTCCCCCTGTCTCACAAGCGTGACTCGCTGAGCGCGCATGCGCTTCTCAACCGGGAGCCCCTCTGGCAGGTCGCGGACGAGGCCGGCGCTGGCCCACTTCTGCATGGCCGTGGCGGGCTTGATGCTGTTCGCGCGAATCGGAAGCGGCGGGTCGAGGCCCAGGAGCGGGCCCATGACCATAGGCATCATGATCGCCAGGTTCACGAGGCCGAAGACGAGCAAGAAGATGCCGGCGAACATGGGGTCGGAGCCGTTCGCCACGGTGGCGTCGCCCGGGAAGAAAATGAGGATGATGCCACCCGCGATGAGGGCGATTGAGGCCAGCCCCCAGGTGCCAAGAACTGAGATTCCGACGAACGCGAGCGCGAGAGACACAGGCTATCCTCCGGAACCGGATACTACCGCTTGTGCAGAAATGCGCAAAGTCGCGGAGCGACTTTGCCTTACGGAGCCCCGACCGTGAGGGAGGGTGCGGACCATCGCAAGCACGGCTCGCTCGCGGTTCGATGGATGTCGGCCTGCTCGAGAGCGAGCGCCCGGACCGCACTCATGCCCCGGACATGCGTTCGCTCAGCCCCTCAAGCAGCACGCGCACGCGTTCCGGTGCCGCCAGTAGCGGTCGGAGTTGCCGCTCGAACGCCTTGCGGTCCTCGGAGGCATACCAACGCCGCCAGTCCATGAGCCCGAACCAACTGCTGATAACGACCAGGTTGTGCTGGTCCTCGCTGTCGCGCAGGGTCTCGCCGCTGATGTAGCCGTCCTCGTCGAGGCAGCGGACCCGCATGGCGCGCAGGATCTCGAGCGCCCGCCGCTCCTCCCCGGGAAGCACGCGACGTTCGATGACAACGCGGACGGCCATCGTCTCAGTCCGAAATCTTGCGGTAGGCGCGGCGGTAGTACATCAGGGGGCTCTTGCTGGAATCTGACGCGGCGCCCAACACCCGCCCGATGGCGATGGTGTGGTCGCCGCCGGCAATGGCGAGGTCGAGCTCGCAGTCAAGGTGGGCGAGCGCGTCGCTGATGATCGGGCTGCCTGTGTGCATCTCGATGGTGCCGAAGTCTTCGAACCCTTCGACCGGTTCACGCCCCGACTTCGCGAAGTAGGCCGACACCTCCTCCTGGTCATCGGCGAGGATGCTCACAGCGAACTTCTGTGTCTCCTGCACCATCACCGCGAGCTTGTTGCTGTTGGCGATGCAGACGAGCACAAGCGGCGGGTCGAGCGAGAGCGACGTGAAGCTGGATGCTGTGATGCCGTACACCAGGTTGTCCTGGCGGGTGGTCACAACGGTCACGCCCGCTGCCCACGATCCGAGAGCAGCCTTGAAGTCGTCCGGGTGCAGGTCAGCCACGGTTACATACCCTGGAGCGTGGGGGCCATGTCCCAGACCGGGTTCACAGTGGTCTCCGCGAAGTAGCGGGACATGGGGAGGGCGGCGAGGAGCTGGTCCATCTCGCGCGCGTCCGCGACATCGTAGATGGCGAGCACGCCGATTCCGGTCTCCCGGTAGATCGCGCGGATCTTCCCCTGGTCGTACTGCTGCTTCACGGCGCGCAGCTGGTCGGCGACGATCGACTGCCAGCTATCAGGGGCAACATCATGTGGCTGGCGCGAGACGAGCCGGACGGAGAAGAGCACGGGCAGACTCCTGCGAGGGTTGGAGATGGGATTATAGGGCGGAAGACGCTCAGCCGTGGCGCGTGCGGCGGCTCGATGGCTAGACGAGCAACTGGATGAACAGGACAGCCGCGACAACCAGCCCGTAGCCGATGACGACGAAGCGCAGCCGCTCACGGCCGAGTCTCCTCGCAACGCCCACGCCGAGGTATCCGCCGGCGAGCGCGCCCACGGCCATCACAGCAGCGGGCGCCCACTCCACCGGGCCGAACGCGGCGAAGTAGACGACTGCCACCAGGTTGATGAGCGCCGAGAGCAGTCCCTTCAGCGCGTTCGACCGCTGGATGTCGTCGGGCAGGAGGATGCCAAGGAACGCGAGGGTGAGTATCCCCAGGCCGGCGCCGAAGTACGCTCCGTAGACGGCGAGCGCGAACATCGACAGGTGCAGGCTCACGGGGATGTGGTCGTAGCCGCGCGACGTGAGGCCCCGGCGGTCGGCCAGCCATGCCAGCCGCTCCTGGAAGGCCATGACCACGCACGCGAACAGGATGAGGAACGGCACGATCACATCGAAAGCGGACTGCGGCGTGCTCAGCAGAATGATCGAGCCAGCGAGGGCGCCCACCACGCTCGGGACGGTGAGGGCGACGATCCGGCTTCGCTGGAGGCGGAGCTCGCCGCGGTAACCCCACGAACCCGAGAGGTAGCCGGGCCACAGGGCGACGCTGTTCGTCACGTTCGCGGTCTTGGCGGGATAGCCCGCCGCGACGAGCGCCGGGAACGACACGAGCGAGCCACCACCGGCCACGGCGTTGATCGCGCCGGCGACGAATGCCGCGATGGCGAGCAGCAGGAGCTCGAGGATCTCCACGTGCCGGAAGCGTGGCGGGGAGCGCGGCTAGGGGCAAAAGGTGTTGGCTGAGGCTGGTGGTACAATTCATGCATGACCGCGAAGGAAGCCTTGCGGGATCTCATCGATGACCTCACCGAGGACGAGGCGAGGAGCCTGGTCGTGCAGGGAGAGTTCGCGGTTGCTCAACGTCGAAAGCGTGAGGCGCCGCACGGCACGCTGAACGACCTGCACGCGCGGATTCGTGCGATCTCCGCACGAATCCCCGTTGAGGAATGGGCGAAGGTACCGCCTGCGAAGGACATGGACAAATACCTCTATCAGGACCTGGAAACCTGGTTTGCTCAGCGCAGGAAGGCCGATTGAGCATCGCGTTCGCTGACGCCCATTACTGGATCGCGATGCTGAATCCGCGAGATCCCCGGCGGCCTGCGATAGAAACGTTTGAGGCGCGGGTCGATCACCCGGAGCTGGTCACGACTGAGGAAGTGCTGGTGGAGGTTCTGGCGTTCTACTCGGGACGTGGGGCGCGCTTCAGGATAGTTGCAGCAGAACTCGTCCGAGACCTCTTGGCCGATTCATCCGTGCAGGTCATCCACCAGTCCCACGAGTCCTTCCTGCGCGGCCTCGACCTGTACGAGCGGCGCGGCGACAAGCGCTACAGCCTCGTCGACTGCGTCTCCATGGCGGTCATGCGCGAGCACGGCATCATTGACGTGCTCTCCGGAGACCAGCACTTCCGGCAGGAGGGGTTCGTCCCACTCATCGACCCGGATGCGCCTTGATGGGAGAGCGCCCCATCCTCACCTTCGACCTCGACGGCGTCCTTTGCCGTCCCCCGTTCGGTCTGAACCCCGGGCGCGGGGAAGCCAAGCGCCGTGACGGGGCCGGGAAGCGCAACATCCTCTGGTACACCGAGCCCGGGCGGTACCTGGGGCGCCGGCCCATGCCGGGTGCGGTTGAGGGCTTTCGCGCCCTCTCGGCTCAATACGACTGCAAGGTCCTCTCGGCGCGAGCGGGCCACTCCCTCGGTAACGCGCGCCGGTGGTTCCAGAAGTACTTCGACGCAGAGCCCGAGATCTACTTCCGTCCTCACTGGAAGGAGACGCCAGCCCAGTTCAAGGTGCGGATGGCGCAAGAGCTGGGCGCGTATGCGCATTTCGAGGATGACCCCCACACCGCCGAATGGGTCGC
Organism: Dehalococcoidia bacterium; assembly: GCA_040877955.1. Lineage (GTDB taxonomy): Bacteria > Chloroflexota > Dehalococcoidia > Tepidiformales > Tepidiformaceae > JBBDMZ01. The sequence continues at coordinate 196,763 of JBBDMZ010000051.1, forward strand.
GGAGCTCATCCCGCAGGTGTTCCTCGTCGATTGGCCCCGGAACGACTGGCTCGAAGGCAGCAACATCCACCGCATCTTGCGCATCTCCGACGCAGCAGGCGTTCTGGATCGGCTCACTCCGCGCTGACGCGCTTTACAGCGTTCGCTGGATGACGTTGACTGCCCGCACACCGAATCGAGGGCATCACGTTGGCTTACCAGGAACTCATCCTCGACATCAACGAACACGTCGCCACGGTCACCTTTAACCGGCCCGAGAAGCTGAACGCGCTGAACAGGGCGCTCCAGCTCGACATCCTGGCGGTCGCGGACGAGCTGAAGAACAACGACGCCATCCGGGCGATCGTCTGGACCGGCGCCGGTCGTGGGTTCTGCTCCGGGGCCGACCTCACGGGAGCGCGGCCGGATGCACCGCCGCCCACATGGCAGCAGACCATGGACGAGGACAGCTGGGTCGGACGCCAGGCGAAGGCCTCCTACCTCATCGACAAGCCCACCGTTGCCGCCGTCAACGGCGTGGCCGCCGGTGCGGGAATGTCGCTCGCGCTCGCGTGCGACATCCGCGTGGGTAGCGAGCACACACGCTTCAAGACGGTGTTCATCGAGCGCGCCCTCGCCCCGGACGCGGGCATGACCTACTTCCTGCCCCGCATTGTGGGAGCAGGCAATGCGCTCGACATGATCCTCACGAGCCGCACCGTCGGCGCCGAGGAGTCGCTGCGCATGGGTCTGCTGCAGCGCCTCGTGCCCCACGACGACCTGGTGAGCGAGGCTCAGAACGTTGGCGCCCAGATAGCGGCCCACCCACCGATCGCCGCGATGATGTCGAAGCGGTCGGTGCAACACAGCCTCGACGCGAACTTCAGCGAGCAGCTCCGCTACGAGATCCGGGCGATCGAGATCGGCCGCAAAGCGAAGAACGACGCCATGGAGGCCGGCCTCTCATTCCGCGAAAAGCGAGCACCGTCTTACACCGGTACGTAGGAGTCGCGGCCCTCCGTGGCCGCTGGAGTGCCGTGCGCGTTAGCCGCGAAGCGCTCCGCACACCAGCGAACGGTATAGTCGCGCCATGGACCTCCGCCTGACGGACGCCCAGGTCGCCCTCCGAGACGAGGTGCGCGCCTGGCTGCACGACAACGTTGCGGTCGAGGACGAGGCCTTCCCGTACGCCGAAGAGGAGGATCCGCCGCGCCTGAAGGCGTTCAACAAGAAGCTCGCCGCGAAGGGCTGGATCGCGCCCTCCTGGCCCTCGGAGTACGGTGGGCTGGGGCTTGGCCCGATGGACCAACTCGTGTTCGGCGAGGAGATGTCGTACGCACGTGCGCCAAGCGGGGGACGCGGCCCCGCGGTCGGCTACGCGGGACCGACCATCCAGATGTACGGCACGGATGAGCAGAAGAGTCGTCACCTTCCGGGCATCACGAACTGGGACGTCGTCTGGTGCCAGGGGTTCAGCGAGCCCGGTTCCGGTAGCGACCTCGCCAGCCTTCAGACCCACGCCATCCGCGACGGCGACGACTGGGTGCTCAACGGCACGAAGATCTGGACGAGCCACGGCCACTACGCCGACTGGATGTATCTGCTCGCGCGCACCGACGTGGAGGCGCCCAAGCACAAGGGCATCAGCTACTTCCTCCTCGACCTGAAGTCGCCGGGCGTGAGCTTCCAGCCGCTGGTGAACATGGGCGGCCGCAAGGGCTTCGGCCAGTACTTCTTCGACAGCGTCCGCATGCCCGGCGACGCCCTGCTCGGCGAGGAGAACCGCGGGTGGTACCTCGCCACCACGACGCTCGACCTCGAGCGCTCGAACATCGCCAATGCTGGCGGCGCCCGCCGGACGATCGACGACCTCGTCGCCTACATCCGCCGCTCCGGCCAGCGCGCCTCGGCCGCGCACCGACACCGGCTCGTGCAGCTTCGCGTCGATGCGGAGGTCGCGACGATGCTCAGCTACCGGGTCGCCAGCGTGCTCGAGGCAGGCGACGTGCCCAACCAGGAGGCGAGCCTCCTGAAGCTCTTCCTGAGCGAGCTGGACCAGCGCATCGCAAACGCCGGGCTGCACATCCTCGGCATGTACGGCGCCCTCATGCCCGGCTCGCCGCTCGCCAAGATGCAGGCGCAGTTCGCGCTCACCTACCTCACGACCGTGCCACGCACCATCGCCGGCGGCACCAGCGAGATCCAGCGCAACATCATCGCCACCCGCGGCCTTGGGTTGCCGAGGTAGGTCTCACCGCGGAGTCGCGGAGGACACGGAGTTTCTTTCATCGATCTCCGCGGGCTCCAACGCCCTCCGTGTTCGAGATCACGGAGACAGTGGCCTATCCAAAGTCTCCGCGCTCTCTGCGTCTCCGCGGTGAATTCGATCGTCCTCCTCGCTATAGTTCCCGCCATGACAGTTGAGTTCTGGTCCAACGGGGCAGGGATGCCGAGTGCGTTTGTGCGGCGGGCGAAGCACCAGGAGGAGGCGGGCTACGACGGCATCACCATCGTCGACTCGCAGAACCTCTCGGGCGACTCGTACGTCGCCCTCGCGATGGCGGGCGCCGAGACCGAGCGCATCAAGCTCGGCACGGGTGTCACGAACCCGTTCACGCGCCACGCAGCGGTCACAGCCTGCGCTATCGCGACGGTGCACGCGGTCTCGGGTGGGCGCGCACAGCTCGGCATCGGCCGCGGCGACTCCGCGCTGGCGCACCTCGGCTATTCGCCTGCCGCACCGGAGACACTCGCCACCTACCTGCGCAAGCTCCAGGGCTACCTCTCGGGCGAAGAAGTTGCCTTCGACGACACCGGCGACCTCGACCGGCTCGGCCTCGCGAACCAGCCGACCAGTTCGAAAATCGAGTGGATCCGCCCGGGCCGATATCCCAAGGTGCTCGTGGACGTAGCAGCCACGGGCCCGAAGGTCATCCGCATCGCTGCCCAGCTCGCGGACGCGGTCACGCTCGCCGTTGGCGCCGACCCAGCGCGGCTGCAGTGGGGCATCGACACGGCGCGGGCGGCCCGTCGCGTGGCTGGGTTGGACCCGGACGACCTGACCCTCGGCGCCTACATCAACTGCGTCGTGGAGGACGACCCCGCGGAGGCGGCTCACCTGGGCGAGGGCGGGCTGACGGTGTTCGCGCGCTTCTCGACGATGCACGGCGAGCCTGTCGGCCCGACCAGCGAGACCGAGCGCACCGTCATGCGCAGCCTGCACGACGCTTACGACATGACCAGCCACAGCCGCGCCGGCAGTCCCCAGGCCGCCACCCTAACGACGGAGTTCGCGCGGGAATACGGCATCTTCGGCCCGCCCGCCTACTGCATCGAGCGGCTCACCGAGGTCGCCCGCATGGGCATCACCCGCCTCGTGATCGTCGGCCCCTCCCGCGACCTCGACCCCGCCCGCGGCGAACGCGCCGAGGCGAGATTTGCGGAGGAGGTCATGCCGGCGGTCCGGGAAGCGGTGGGTTAGCCGAACGCGACCGAAGCAGAACGAGCGGCCGGGGCCACGGCTAACCGGATGGCTTGGTAGCGATTCGAGGCTATCTCTACGTCTCCCGAGTAGATCCACCAGAGAAAATCAGGAGCGTCGGAGCTGTAAAGCATTCCTTCCACGATGAATTGCTCGGACCAGGTTTCCCCGGGCGCCAAGCTGGTACGTGTCACTTCTACATTGAGCCCATCAAACTTGGTTGTCGCGGTCGTTTCTGCGTCTGTGCCCACGCCCAGTCCCCTCATTGAACCGATGGGGAGATCGGAGACCACGGCGCGGACGAACCCGTTCTGAATCCTCAGCCGGGGATTCTGGAGGATTCGATCGGCTCTCGAGCTTATCTCGATGGTGAGCAGCACGGGACCGGTGGAGAGGATGCCGCCGAGAGGCGGTAGTCCTATCTGCCGACGTTGGACTGCTTCCGAGAGCCCTGACCAAGGCAAGTCGATGGCCTGTGACCAAGCCGCTACGGTGAGCCCCGCTGCCGAGTAGCGTTGCGGTTCGACGTCCGGCTGTTGGCGCGGCGGCCTTCGGGCCTGGTTTTGCTCCTCAAGGAACCCGCGGAGGTCCTCGCGCGTGGCCCCAACCGGGCGACGTGCGAGCTGAAGCAGCATGATGAACGAGCCCACGGCCGCCCCCGCGAGGATGTACAGGACAACCGTTGAAACATCCGGCGCGCTACCAATCTTGTCCCAGACCCAAATCGCGACGGCAACGGCGATGGCGAATGCCGTCCCGCCGATGATCCCTTGGCGCGCATCGACAAACGCCGTCTTAAACGACCCCATAAGTGTTGGTTATACCGGCACGATGCATCAGCAGGAAGACCCAGACAGCAGGCCAGCAGATCTCTAACCCGCCTAGTCGTCCCAACATGCCGTTGGACGAGACCACCGCGTCAGGATTGCGAACTATCGCGGAACGCCTCGGACGGGAGATCGTTGACGCCCTACAGTCACGAGCGGTCGAAATCGCCGCCCGCTCTGACAGGCTCGATATCGAGTTGTATTGGCGGCTGTGGGATGCCGTGTATGACCTGGAGCGGCAGAAACGAGCCGAGTGGATTCAACAGCAGCTTGCCGACGACCTTGAGGAGGAACGGTTTAGGGAGAAGCTCGGTGACGACTACGACGCCTGGATTGACCAGCAAACGGCCGAAGTCACGGAACTCATGAAGTCGTGGCTGCGGCGTCGTGGGCTCTCCACCAAGTAGAGCGCGGGCGCCGCATCTCCGCTGACCGGGCTCATCGCAAGGCCCGGAGCTGCATCGACGTTAGCAGGCTAGCCGCCCGCCATCGACTTCTGGAAGCCAGCGAGGTCGAAGTAGTCGCGCCAGGCTGCGATCTTGCCGTCGCGGAGCTCGAACACGCCCATCACCTCCACCTCGACCGGACGGCCCTGCACCGTGAAGCGGTCGATGCGCTCGTTCATGACGACGTCGCCGTCGGCGACCTGGTGAATGACCTCCCACCCGGCGGAGAGCATCATCGCCTTCATCCCGCCCAGTGCCGCCTTGATCGCCTCGCGGCCGTTCACTGGCTGCATGGGGATGTTGTGGTAGACGGCGTCCTCGGTGAAGTACGAGGCGAGCTTGTCGGCGTCGGGCTCGGCTGCGTCGAACTCGCGAACGAAGGCGGTGATGGTGTCGTTGTTGGTGGTCATGCGGTGATCCTTTCGCTGTGGGAGGCAAAGTGGGTAAACCCGGGCAGTGTTGTGGGTGACCGCCGTTTGCGCTCCCTGACGGTCGCGGCTGTGATTTGTTATCGGGGGAGGTCGCCCATGAGGGCGCGACGGACGAGGAGGAGGGCCGTGGTCACGGCTCGGCGCTTGACCGCCTGGCGGCCCTGGTTCATCGACATCGAGATGGTGCCTTCGCCGTCCGGGCCGGCGACGCCCACGTGAACGGTCCCGGGCGCCTTCCCCTCTTGCGGGTCTGGGCCGGCCACGCCGGTGATGCCGAGTCCGTAGTCGGTCTTAAGGCGCTCGCGCACGGTCTTCGCCATCGCGAGCGCGGTCTCGGGCGAGATGACGCCGTAGTCGTCGATGACCCGTGGATCGACGCCCTCGTCCATCTTCATGTCGGTCCAGTAGGTGACGACGCCGCCCTTGAAGAACTGCGCCGCGCCGGGCACGTCCGTCACGACGCTCGCGAAGAGGCCGCCCGTGCAGGATTCCATCGAGCTGAGCGTCTGGTTTCGTTCCTGGAGCATATCCCCGATAGAGCCTTCGAGGGTCTCCTCGTCCTTGCCCCAGATGGCGAGCCCGAAGATTCGTTCGAGCTCCTGCTCGACAGGGAGGATCAGGTGCCAGGCCTCCTCGCGGCTCGGGGCCTTCGCGCCGATGCGGAGGTGGACGCCGTCCGCGCGCGCGTACGTGCCGATGCCGACGCCGGGCGTGTTGTAGAGCGGGCGCGCCATCTCGTCGACGCTGCCCTCGCCGATGCCGACGGTCTTGATCGTGCGTGTGACGAGTACCTGCCCGTCGCTGAGGCGCTCCAGCTCGGGCGCGACCTCGTTCTGCCACATGCGCTCCATCTCCGTGGGCACGCCGGGCATGCTCACGATGATGCGGCCGTCGCGCTCGACCCACCAGCCGGGCGCTGTGCCGCGCGGGTTGGGGATGGCCCGCCCGCTGGGGATGAGCCACGCCTGCTTGATGTTCGACTCCGGCATGGGAAAGTTGCGTGAGGCGAAGAACGAGCGCAGGTACGCCTCGAGGTCGGGGTCCACGCGCGGCTCTTCGCCGAGGAGCGCGGCGATGCCCTCGCGCGTCATGTCGTCGACCGTGGGGCCCAGGCCGCCCGTGGTGATGATGAGGTCGGAGCGCTCCCAGGCGCGCCGGAGGGTCTCGTCGATGCGCCCCCGGTTGTCGCCGACGACGCTGTTGTAGTTGAGGTCGATGCCGAGCTCGGGCAGGCGCTGGGCGATCCAGGCGCTGTTCGTATCGACAATCTCCCCGAGCAAGATCTCTGTGCCGATGGCGATGATTTCTGCTTTCACGGGCGCGAGTCTATCGCGGCTGTCGGCCGTCGGCCAACCGCGATCGGTGATCGGTGATCGAGAGTTGGCGGTTGGCGGTTGGTCGCGGCTTGAGGCCTAATGTCCGCGTGGAGACCAGTGCGACGCGCAGGCGTGGATGGGAGTGGGGCGCGCTGCGCGTGTTGCACCCTTTCCCCGCCATCCTCGTGACGGCCGTGACGGTGGCGATCGTCCCGTTCGCGGATACGGACGCGGAGTTCGCGGTCTACCTTGTGCTGGGCCTGGGGATGCTCTGCTACCAGTTCGCCATTGGCGTGGCGAACGACCTCGTCGACGCCGATCTCGATGCCGCCGTGAAGCCGTGGAAGCCGATACCGCGTGGTGCGCTCTCGCGGCGGGCGGCCGTCGTCGTGGCGGCGGCCCTGGCCGGTGCCGGTGTGCTCGTGACGTCGGGGCTCGACCTCGTGCCGTGGCTGGTGGGCGTGGGCGGGCTGGCCTGCGGGCTCGCGTACGACGTGCACCTCAAGCGCACGCCATGGAGCTGGCTGCCCTGGGCGATCGCGTTCCCGCTTATCCCCGTGTGGGTGTACGCGGCGGCCGATGCGTGGGAGCCGCGGCTCTGGTGGGCGTTTCCTCTCGGCGGGCTGCTGGCGCTATCGCTCTACTTCGCGAACCAGGCCCCCGGAGCCGACGACGAGCGCTCCCTGGGAGTCGGCGGGCTCGCGCAGAGCGCCGGAGAGCGGCGATCGCGGGCGCTGGCGCTAGGGCTGTTCGGGGTGGCCGGCTCAGGTGCGGTGGCGGTGCTGCTGTTCGAAGGGACAGGCCCGGCGATGCTGGCCGCCATCGCCGCCGGGGTAGCTGCTCTGCTGGCGCCCCGGGCGACGGCGTACTTTGGCCGCGACGGCATGTTCGGCGTGCTTGCGGTGGGCGCTGTAGGGCTGGCCTTCGCCTTCCTCTCCGCCGCCTGACACCCGGACCGAACAGCACGGGCTCGCGGCCCATGATGACGGTTCATCCCTGTTGGCGGAGGTCCGCTGCCAGCCGGAGGAAGTCGGCATGGACGCCTGGCGTGGCACAGACCACCGCGCGGCTGAAGATCGTGGCGGGCGAACCGTCAAGCTCCGTGGCCAGGCCGCCGGCCTCCGTGACGAGCAGCAGGCCGCCCGCGATGTCCCATGGCTTGAGGTCGCGGTGGACGTAGATGTCCCACCTCCCGGCTGCGACGAAGGCAGGGCCGAGCACCGCTGAGCCCGTGACGCGCAACGCCTGCATCCCGGGCCAAAGGCCGGCCGCGACGGCGAGCTGATGGCCGCCGCCCGCATCGTCGTATCCCAGGTCGAAGGCGACTACCGCGTCGCGGACGGTGGCAACCTCGGAGACCCTGCACTCCATGCCGTTGAGGCGGCAGCCTCCGCCCTTCACGGCGAGGAACTCATCGCCCGTCGGCGGATGGAGTGTGAGCGCGAGGACCGGCTCGCTGTCGCGACAGAGTGCGAGCCCGAAGCCGAAGTGCGGGATGCCACGAGAGAAGTTCTTCGTGCCGTCGATGGGGTCGATCACCCACATCCAGCCGTCGGCGCGGACATCGGCGGACGTCTCCGCGGCGAGGACCGCGTGCGATGGGTACTCGCGTCCGAGGATGGCGGTCACCGCGCGCTCGACCGCGAGGTCGGTCTCCGTGACGACGTTGCCACGGCCCTTCGTCGCCATGATGGCCACCTGTCCCGCGCCGGCGTCGATGATGCGCTGGGCCTCGGCCGCGCATTGCCGCGCGACGTTCACTGCGTCGACGCCGGACGTGCCGGTGGGCAGCGCCACCGTCATCCCCGCGCGGCCCGGCGGAGGTCTCGGGCGCTGACCCCGTGCTCGTCCGTCCAGCGGTCCTCGACGAGGAGATTCGCCAGCGGGATGCGCTCTTGCGGGATGGTCTCGCGCTTCTGGAGGTCGTCGGGGAGGCTCGCCGGGTCGCCGGGGTAACCGATCGCCAGCACCACGAGGATGCGGAGGTCCTCTGGCCCACCGAAGGCGCGGCGGCCCGCGACCTCATCGAAGCCGGCCATGGGGTGGGCGATGAGGCCGAGCTCCGTGGCCTGGGCCATGATGTGCGCCGCGACGATACCGGCCTGGAACGCCCACAGATCGCGCTCGGAGCCGTCGCTGTTGACCTGGGGCGATGCGTGCCCCGGCATCGCGGCGACTCCCACGAGCAGCGGCGCGTTCGGCGCCCAGGAGCGGTTGCCCTCGGAGAGAGCGGCCACCAGTGCCGCCCGCGTCTCCGGAGAGCGGGCCATCAGGAGGCGGGTCGTCTGTGAGTTACCGTGACTCGGCGCCACTGACGCAGCAGTCCAGAGCAGCGCCTCGTGCTCCGGCGAAACGGGTCGCGGGTCGACGGCGCGCAGTGCCCGCCGCCTGGCGAGCGCGGGGAGGATGTCCGGCATAGGCCCATCGTGCCACCGGCGCCGCTGCCCGGATAGACTCGGGATCGTGACTGTATTCGTGGGAATCGACCTGGCCTGGGGAACCAGGAACGCGTCCGGCATCTGCGTGATCGCCGGCGCGGAGTGCATGGTGGACTGCCACGTGGCCTCGGTGGAGGAGCTTGCCGCCGAACTCGACGCCCTTGGCCCGGATGTGGTGGTGGGGATCGATGCGCCGCTGATTGTGGAGTCGGGTCGGTCGGCCGAGGCGGCGCTCGCCCTCGGCATGGGCCGGTACGGCGTATACGCCCACTCCAGCGCCGCTGCCGTGAAGGCCGGCTACGACCAGGGTGTCCGCCTGGCGCGCGAACTGCAGGTGCGAGGGTTCTCGCTGGCTCCGGAGGTCCCCGCGCGGGAGGCGGGCCGGTTCGCCCTCGAGGTGTACCCCCACGCGGGGCACGTGGTGATGTTCGGCCTGCCGCGAATCATGCCCTACAAGCAAAAGCGAGGGCGCACGGCAGTCGGAATGAACGCGGAGCTGGGCCGCTATCGGGAGCATCTGCGCGGCTTCCTCGAACGCCATGCGCCCGTGTTGCTCGGCGCGCCGGCCGTGGCGGAGCTGCTGGACGCGGGCGGCCTCGCCGGTGCCGCGCGCAAACGCCACGAGGACCAGCTCGACGCGCTCACCTGCGCTTTGCTCGCGATGCTCGCCTGGCGGGACGGGTTAGGCCAGTCCGACGTTTTCGGCGCGGCCGCGACCGGCTACATCGCCGTCCCCGGCCTCTCGCGCGACCCAAGATTCGCAGTCAGCGCCGCGACCGGGAGGGAGCGGTTCGAACCACCGCTCACCATCGTCCACCGAAGGGCCGACTCAATCCCCCACGGCCGTCCCTTCCACATAGCCCCGGCATTGCAACACGGGCAGCGCGGGATACTTCGGGAACCCCACGTCGAACCTCGAAAGCCCGCACAACCAGAAGGTCGACCCCCTGGCGCTCCTAACTCGTTGCGCATGCCCGCAAAGCGCGCAGAGACCAGCAACGGGATCGGTGCCGCGCGCGTGAGCAAGCGGTTGGTGCTCAACTGATCCTTCGTCCGCGATCTGAGACGACTGTGGTGCGCCACATCCCGGAATCCACTCGCCCTGGCGCTCGTTCACGTACCAGCAAGCATCCGGGACGTCCTCGTCGCGCCAGAGGTAGATGGTGCTTCCATGCCGGGACCACACGGGCTCCGTTGGACCCGCGAGCCCCCTAGCTCGTAGCCGTTTCGTTGCCCACGCCTTCAGGTCGTTCATCACCCTCTCCGGCTTGACTTCCGGGGCGGAAATGACGACGTGAGCGTGCGTAGATCGCACGTTGATTGCATGAAGCGGCCAGTCCCGAAAGGACGCTGTCTCCGCTATCTGCTCCGCGACGTGCGACCGGCGAGCTGCGTCCAGCGCAAAGGGCTGATGTCTCATCTGCGCCCGCTCTGCTTCCTCCAGCCGTTCGTCCCGGCCGTACAGTTCCGTGCCGCGGGCATTTCGGTCGCGGCGAACGCTGCCTCGCTCGTCACCATGCATCCGAGCTCCGTAACACGACATGGTGATGAAGTACGCGGCCGGGCCGCCCGAACCGAGGTGGTCGGACCGAGGCATTTCACGGCATTGTAGTCCGGCCCGGGACGGCGTCGCTCGGTCCACGAACCGCTCGCTCACGCGCGCGGCACCGATCCTCCCGGCGCGGACCGTTCTCCCGGCGCCGACAACTTCTCCGCCACTTCCGCCACCCTCATCCCCAGGACGCGCGCTTGCTCGCGGTCCTCGTCTGTCACCTCGCCATGGGCGGTGGCGCCGTAGTAGGAGCCGGAGCGGCGCATGGTGTCGCTCCAGGGCAGCCCGACCACCACCATCCCGTGCGCAAAGAGCAGGTGCAGAAGCTGCAGCAGCGTCGCCTCGATCCCGCCCGAGCGCGAGTAGCCCGCGGTGAACGCCGCGCCAACCTTGCCCGCCAGGTCGCCCGTCTCCCAAAGGTCGCCGGAGTAGTCGAACCAGTCCTTTAGCTTGCCCGTCATCCCGCTCCAGTTCGGCGAGCCGACGATGATGCCGTCCGCGGCGAGCAGGTCGGGGATGACCGCCTCTTCGATGCGGCGACGGACGCACTCCGCCCCGGCAGCCGCCACGCCCTCGGCGATCGAGTCGGCGAGTTGCTCCGTCAGCCCTCCGCGGCTGTCGTAGAGGAGAAGGATGCGAGCCAGGTGTCGGCCTCCGCGTTGAGCACGGCGATCACGTCGTGGAAGGTCTCGAAAGGGTAGATGCAGGGGTGCTTGCCATTCAATTCCGCCCAGAGCGTATCGCGGGCGAAGACCGCGGGCGCCAGCCTCGCAGCTTCAACGTCTGACGTTCCATCGCCCAGGTACGCTACGAAATCGCCCGCGTTCTTGAAGGCGGCCGCGTACGACAACTTGAAGCCCGCCTGTACTTCCACCCCGCGGGGACTGTAGTACCGCACCCGCCACCGGTACTCCTTCCGCGCCCGGCCGGCGTGCCGCGCGACGCGATCGAGGCCGAGGTCGTCCAGGACCGGATCCACATACAGATCGAGCCCGTTGCTCACGACCGCCATCAGCCAGCCATTCCAATGAGCCCAGTCCGCCAGTTCTCGGATCCCGTCGCGGGGCCGTGCAACCTCGCGGACGTACGCGCGGATCTCGTCGGGCTCCGCCTGGACGAGGTCCAGGCAGGCGGAATTAGCCTGCTCCACGGAGAGTTCTCCGCGGTCGTAGCGCGCCCCGATGTCGTTCCATTCCGGCTGCCCGAACCGCTCCATGATCTGCCGCATGGTGTTGTCGAGCACGAGGGTGTCGTCGAAATCGAGGCAGATGAGGTTCGCCATTCCCCGAGCATACCTACACTTCGTGTCATGCAAGTGTCGCGCGCTCGGTTCCTCGTCTCTCGTGCCGGCCGCGAGGCTCTCGGTGGACTGCCCGGAGACATCGCCGGACTCACGGCGCACCGCCTCGCCGAGGACTTGCGCCGCTCGTTCGCGCCTGAGGATGCGGCCGCCCTCGGTGAGCAGATCACCCTGCGAGCGAAGGCTAGCGAGCGCTGGGGTGCTGACCACGGCTTCCTGTACAGCGCCGAGGGTCTGGAGATGATGACCCACCCTCTCGTGGCGGAGCGCCGCGCCCTGCGCCTGGCTTCGCTCGGCCTCCCCGTGGCCGACCTCACCTGCGGCCTTGGCGGCGATCTGCGGGCCATCTTGGGGACGGGGACGGGGGCCAGCGGCATTGAGCGCGACGAGGCGACTGCTCTCCTGGCGTCAGCGAACGTCACTGGCCGCGTCGCGCGTGGGGATGCGACTCGCCCGCCGGTCGACCTGTCCACGGTCGCAATCCTCCTCGACCCCACGCGGCGCTCGGGTGTGAGCCGCCGGTTCGACCCCGCGGCCTTCTCGCCACCGTGGGATGTCACGCTGGAGCTGGCGCGAGCCGCCCGGGCAGGTGTAGTGAAGGGTCCGCCGGGCATCGATCTGAAGCACGTCCCGCCCGCGGCGGAGGTGGAGTTCGTCCAACTGGGCCGTTCGCTGCGTGAGTGTGCGCTCTGGCTCGGCGAGGGCTCGGCGTCCGGGCTGCGGCGTGCGGTGCTCCTCGGTGGGGGCGCGCTCGACTCCACCGCTCCCGAGGCGGCCGCCGAGTGTGCTGAACCCGGGCCGTTCATCTTCGACCCGGAGTCGTGCGTCACGCGCGCGGGCCTGGTTCGCCACCTTGCCCACGTTCTCGGTGCTCAGTTGATGGACCCGCAGGTCGCGTATCTCACGGGGCCGCGCCCAGAGATCCACCCGATGGCCGCGACCTTCGAGGTGCTTGAGGCGCTGCCCTTCTCGCTGTCCCGCCTCAAGGCACGCCTGCGCGAGCGAAGCTGGCGACCGGACGAGGTTCGCCGCAGGGCATTTCCGGTCGAGCCAGATGAGCTTCGCCGCCTCCTCGGGCGGCTCGAGGGCGAGCGGGTCGCCCTGCTCTGCACCACCATCGCGGGCCGCCGGACGGTGTTCGTCGCGCGGCGGGTGATGGCCCCGGGGCGAATTGCTTAGGGGTGTAGACAATAACGGCGGGCGTTTGCTAAGGTGCCTTTCTGCCTACGCAGTTGATCCGTTTCGACTGCCGGGCTTGGGTTGCGGGGCCCAGGAGGAATCCGCCTATGGCCACCATCACGCCCTTCGACAACTACCTCGACCTCGTCGAGGCAGCCCGCGAGCTTGCCATTCACCCGCAGAGCCTGCGGCGCCTGATCAAGCAGAAGAAGATCCCGGCCACCCTGTTCGCGGGCAAGTACCTCATCGAGCGCGACAAGCTCGAAATGTTCAAGAGCAACTACGATCCGCGCCCCGGCCGCAAGCCAATTCGCCGGCTCTTGTAGTAGCCCCATCCGGCCCATGCGCCTCTCAGACATCGTCCCGCTGCACCTGGCCACAGTCGTCTTCCCCGACTTCCACCCGCTCGCGGGACAGGAAGGCGTAGTCCGCGGGTTCGTGATTCGCCACGAATCTGGGCCGATTCTCCTAGACACGGGCGTCGGCTTGGGCAACGGCGACATCGACCGTTGGTACCAGCCCAAGTCGGTCCGCATCGAGAACGCCCTTGCCGAGGCCGGATTGGATGTGACCGACCTCCTGGCCGTCGTGAACAGCCACCTCCACTTCGAACACTCCGGGCAGAATCAAGCGGCCGGATCGTGCCCGGTCTACGTGCAATTAGCAGAGCTCGCCGCCGCCGACGCCCCCAACTTCACCATTCGCGAATGGGTGCGCTTCCCGGGCGCGAACTACGTGGAGCTTGACGGGGACTACGATCTCGTGCCCGGGGTCCGGCTGCTGTCGACGCCCGGCCATACACCGGGGCACCAGTCGGTGGTCGTGGAGACGGACGAGGGCCTGATCGTCATTGCTGGCCAGGCCATTTACTCGGCCCGAGAATTCTTGCACCTGAAGTCAACACGGAGTCTCCTCGAAGGTGACCCACCGCCGGATCCGTCCGCCTACGTGGAGTCCGCGTTGCGCATCATTGACTTGCAGCCAGCGGCGGTCTTCTTCAGCCACGACGAAACCACGGTCCGCGCCATCGACTCACGGCCGATGGCTGATAGCTGATGGCCTAGAAGATGTCGCCCCGGCTCGTGAGCACCACCAGTGTCACGAACACGGCGAGCTCCACCACGAGCAGGAAGCTCCCACCGGCGAACCACGCGAACTGCGCACCCCCGCGCGTCGCCATCGCGGGGATCATAAAGACCACGCTGGATGTCATAAAAACGAGGAGGAGGACGACGCCAAGCGTGTTGGCGCTGATGAGGAAGGGCAGTGCGACGGCCAGCATTCAAACTCCGGTTGGCGTGTTAGTCGTGCGCGCCCTTCTGCGGAAGGGCTGTCCCGGCGAAATCATACGGGCACTTTGCCTAACGCCCAACGCCGCTCAGACCTTCGCGCGATAGTTGGAGACGGCGGCCCTGAGCGCGTCCGCCGCGAGCACGCTGCAGTGCACCTTGTCCTTCGGGAGGCCGCCGATGGCCTGCGCTATCGCCTCCCGGGTCAGTCCATCGATCTGTTCGAGCGTCCAACCTTGCACCATCTCGCTGGCGAAAGAGCTCGTCGCGATGGCGGGCGGACAACCGCGCGTCTGCCACCGCACCTCGGCCACCCGCCCGTCGCCCACGCGGATCATTACTCGCATCCGGTCGCCACAGACCGGGTTCGACATCGTCGCCTCACCGTCAGGAGACTCCAGTTCACCAGCGTTGCGGGGGTTCTCGAAGTGCTCCATTACAAGAGCAGAGTAGGCAGCCACACAATGATCCTATCTGACGCCCGCGCACTTCCCAACTGTGCGCGCTCGCGACTATCGTTTCCCATCCGATCGCGGAGGCGCGCCATGCCCGACACCCTTGTCCCGAACGCATTCGGACCGCTCCAGGGAGTGAAGATCCTCTCCACCGGGTCCGTCATCGCCCAGCCGTTCGCGGCCGTGCTCGCCGCCCAGTGGGGCGCGGAGGTGATCCAGGTCGAGAACCCGAACGTCCCCGATGTCTGGCGGACCGTCGGCCTGGGGATCCCGGCGAAGGACGGTTCGTCGGTAAGTGCGAGCTTCCTCGCCGAGCGGCGCAACCAGTTCAACGTCCTCCTCGACATGAGCACGCCCGAGGGCAAGGAGATCTTCCTCAAGCTGGCCGAACGGGCCGACATCTGGATGGAGAGCTCCAAGCCCGGCACGTACGCGAAGTGGGGCCTCACCGACGATGTGGTCCACGCACGTAACCCGCGCCTTGTCATCACCCACGTCTCCGGCTACGGACAGGACGGCGACCCCTCCTACCTCGGCCGGGCGAGCTACGACATGATCGGGCAGGCGTTCGGCGGGACCATGTACCAGACTGGCTTCCCCGACAATCCCCCGACGCGCGCGGCTCCCTGGATTGCGGACTACATCACGGCACTGTTTTGCCTGTCCTCCACACTCGCCGCCTTCGCCCACGCGAAGGAGACGGGCCGCGGACAGTCGATCGACATCGCCCAGTTTGAGGCTATCCACGCCATCCTCGGCGGGACGATGGTCGAGTACTTCCAGCTCGGCACGGTGCGCGAACGGAGCGGCAACAAGTCGCCCGCTTTCCAGCCCTACGACGTTTACGACTGTTCCGACGGGAGTGTCGTGATCGCCGCGCCCGCACCCACCATCCACGAGAAGGTCTGCCGGCTGCTAGAGCTGGACCACACTGACTCGTACTGGGCGGGTGCGCGCCTCGAGATCAACGAGGTCAACGGCCTGGAGTTCGACGCGCTACTTCGCGGCTGGTGCGAGGAGCGCCCCATGAAGGACGTAATCGAGACCCTGAACCAGCAGGGCATCCCCTGCGCCCCTATCCTCAGCGCGAAGACCGCCGCCGAGGACCCGCACTACCAGGCTCGCGGCGTCCACACCGAGTGGGAGGACGACCAGGTGGGTCGCCTCAAGGGGACCGGCGTCGCCCCGCGCTTCTCCGACACGCCTGCCGCCATCTGGCGGGGCTCAGGCGGGCGCGGCGCCGACAACGCCCGCGTCTTCGGCGAGCTGCTCGGCCACGCGGAGCCGGAGCTTGCGGCACTCGCGGCGAACGGTGTGATCGAACCCCGCCGGGCTGCTCTGGCGTAGGGCCTACGCGAACAGGTCGTCGAAGGGGACCGCAAGGCCGGGGAAGGGAGGCGCCACCAGAACTGCACCGGACCGCACAGAGATCGGGGCCGCACCTGCGGAGAGAATCTCGGCGATTCGCCGGCGGGGATCGATGAGCCAGCAGACTTCCACGCCGCGCGAGAGGTACTCCGCGCACTTGTCGCGCATGTCCTTGAGCGTCTGCCCCTCCGAGACGACCTCGATGGCCAGGGTGGGCGGGAGGAAGATCTCATCCCCTACCGGCTTACCTGGCGCCCAGTAGGCCAGGTCCGGCACGCGGTAACGGCGGTCCGGTCCTTCACTGAGGTTGGTCGTGGTTTCCCAGGCGAAGTAGCCGCCATTGGACCGCTCGTATGCGAAGAAGATGGCGGCGAGCCGCTTCGAGACTTCGGCGTGGCTTCGTTTCGTCAACGGTTTCTGGATGACCTTACCATTCACGAACTCGAGCGACGGCTTCACGCCGGTCATGGTGGCGAGGTACTCGCCCTCCGAAACCTGGGTCTGCCGTCGAACGCTCATGGAGTGATCCTATCACGAACTTGCCTGTGGCTAGACGAGCCCCAGCGCCTCGAAGACCTCGACCAGCGCGTTCACGTTGCCCGGGTTGAAGTGGGGCTGCACGTACCGCACGAGGCCGTCCTCGCCCACGATTACAACGCCGCGTTTCGACTTGCCCTCGTCCGGGTCCCACATGCCCCACGTCTTCACGACCTCGCCGTAGAAGTCGCTGATCAGGGGGAAGGGGAAGTGGTCGCGCTCCTGGAACTTCTGGTGCGAGCCGATCCCGTTCGTGTTGATCCCGTAGACCTGTACGCCCGCGTCCTTCAGCAGGCCGTGCTCCTGCGCGAACACCTTGAGCTCGCTCGTGCAGATGGGCATGCCATCGTCCTGGTAGAAGATCAGCATCACCGGCCCGTTCTGGATCGCCTCGGAGAGCGTGATCGTCGATTGCTCGCCCCGCGCGTCAACCGCGGGAAGCGAGAACTCGGGGGCGCGTTCCCCAACCGTCAGCGGGTCCAGGCGGATGGCGATATTCGGAGCGTCTCCTTCGGTCATTCGACACCCTCGAAACCTGGCGGCACGGCGTCGATGCCACGCGTCGCGCCCAGCACGCGGATGCGCCCCAGGCCAGCGGCGTCCGTGAGCTGCGTGAGCGCGCGCCGCCGCGTGAAGTACTCGTTCATGTCCCCGCGCGCGGACTCCACGAGCTGTCCGAGCCCCAGAGCCCAGAGGAATGCGCTCTGCGGCACAGGCCCGTGCACGGCCATCCCGGCCTCCTCCGCGGCGCTCGCCAGCTCGGACAGGTTCACATGGGCCGTGATGTCCTGCTCACCGACGTGGACGAGCGGGTCGTCGTGCGCCGTGTGCCGGTGGAAGCAGAGGAGCGTGCCCCGCGTGCGCCATGGCGCCCAGAGCTCCTCCTGTGGGTAACCGTAGTCGAACACGAGCGCGCCACCACGCTGGACCAGTTCGCACAACTGCTGCATCGCCGGGTACGCCCTTGGGTTCAGTTCGAACCGGCCAGTCTCCGGCGCGCCATCAATCGTCCAGACGCCTCCGGACGCCTCCACGAACCGGCTCTCGTCGTCGTCGTCCCAGCGGACCAGGACCTCCACCGGACCCCGTGGCCCCGCATCGAAGACGCGCACCGGGAAGGCGTCGAACAGTTCGTTCGCCAGGACGACGCCGTGGTCGACCGGCCCTGGAAGGCTGGTGCGCCACTCCACCCGCTCGTCCGAGCCAGGGTTGTGCGGCTCTACCGCGACATAACGGATGGCCTCTGAGAAGCCGTCGTCCCGGCCTGCCGCCCGGTCGAGGATGGCGCTGGCGAGCCGCCCCTCGCCCGCTCCCGGCTCGATGATTGCGAACTCCGGCGGCCGGCCAAGCTCGTCCCAGGCCCACTGGCACCACGCGCCGACGGCCCACCCGAACATGGGGTGAATCGCCGGACTCGTGAGGAAGTCCCCCTGCGCACCGATGCGCCCGGGCTTGCGGTAGTAGCCGTGCTCCGGGTGATAGAGGGCCAGTTCCATGAACCGCTCGAACGGGATCGTCCCGCCCGCCATCTCGTCGCGGATGACGTTTACGAGCCGGGGGTTGCCCACGGCTGCGCGTCCCGGATCGAGGTCAAGCGCCATGCATATCAGTTTTACACAGGGGACAAGATCGTACGCGACGCGTGGCTAAACTCGTCGCCATGAAGCTGCTGGTGCTCGGGAACAGCGACTACAACGGCAGCATGCTCGATGACGGCATCGACGCGTGGCCGCACCTGGTTGGCCGGCGCCTTTCCGATGAGCTCGGCATCGAGGTTGAGGTGCTCAACCGCAACCTCATCCCGTCGCGCCGCGACGCCGTGGCGACGGCCGAGGCCCTCATCGCGGAGCACCACCCGGAGCTCGTGGTGGTCGGGCTGAACCCATACTCCTTCGCGATCACGCGGGTGGCCACCCGAATACGAAAGAAGCTCGGGGAGCGGGCGTATCGTGGCTACGTCCGGGTCGAACAGGCCTTCGATAGCCGCACGCGAGATGGCCGCATCGGCTCGCGCGTCAACCGTGCGGCGCGGCGCGTGGCCCGCTCCACGATCGGAGTGGCCCCGTTGGCGCCCGTCGAGCAGATCATCGAGACCTACCGCACGGTGTTCGCGCGCCTCTCCCGCGAGGAGGACATGCAGGCAGTGATCATGGGCGGCAGCAAGCTCTCGCTGAACGCGCAGATGGTGAACGCGAAGCTCCTCGCACAGGTCGGTCAGTTCCGCATCGCCATGAGCGACGCGGCCCATCAGCACCGCTTCGCGTTCTTCGATACGGAGCCCACCGTCGCCGGGCCGGACCGCGAGTCCTGGTTCCTTCCCGACGGCGTGCACCGCAACGAAGCCGGGCACGCCCGCCTCGCGGACATGATCTACCCGGTCATCGCCGAAGAGGTTCGGCGCCTCGGCCTGGTCGCTGCCGGCGGCTGATCGCTTCGGACGAATCTTTCCGGCTCCCCTACAATGCCCGGGCCAACGGTATTGGCCCGCGGCAATCTAGATGGGAGCACCCTTCCTCATGGGCCTGCGAACCCCGCAGCAATACATCGATTCCCTCAAGGACAACCGAACCGTCTACTACCGCGGCGAACGCGTCCCGGACGTGACCACCCACCCTGTCATCAAGAAGGCCGTCCACCACGCCGCCGTCGACTACGAGATGGCTGAGGACCCCGCGTTGCGTGACCTCGCCGTGATCAGCGAAAACGGCGAAGAGTACAGCCGCTACTTCAAGATCCCCGCGAGCACAGAGGACCTTCTGAAGCGCTCCCAAATCATCGAAGAGGCCACCGCACGAGGCCGGACGCTTGTTGTGCTCGTGAAGGAGATCGGCACCGACGCCCTCTTCGCCCTCCACCGCATCAGCCGCCAGGTCGACCAGAAGTACGAGACCGCCTACTTCAAGCGCGTCCAGGCGTTCTATCGCCACTGCCGCGACAACGACCTCACCATGTCCGTCGCCCAGACCGACACCAAGGGCGACCGCTCCCAGGGACCCATGGGCCAGGCCCATCCGGACTACTACACCCGCATCGTCGAGCGGCGTGAAGACGGCATTGTCGTACGCGGCGCCAAGGTGCACACGAGTTGCACGACGAACGTCAACGAGCTCATCGTGCTGCCCACCCGCGCCATGTCGGAGGCGGACGCGGACTACGCCGTCTCCTTCGCCATCCCCGTGGATACCCCGGGCCTGAAGCTCATCGCCAGCCCCTACGGGAGCAGCGGAAAGTCTGAGTTCGACAACCCCCTCAGCGCCGACCGCAAGATGATGGAGACCATCACCGTCTTCGACGACGTCTTCGTGCCGTGGGAGCGCGTCTTCCTCGCGGGCGAGTACGACTTCTGCGGACCGCTGGCGCTCGGGTTCGTGGAGTACCACCGGTTCACCGCAGTGAGCTACAAGCTACCGCTTGTGGATGCCCTCATCGGCGCGGGCCTGCTCATGGCCGACATGAACGGCATCACCAAGGCCGCGCACGTCCGCGAGAAGCTCGTCTGGCTGATCGGCTACGCGGAAACACTGCGTGCGCTGGTCGAGATGGCGGCTCTCCGCGGCCAGGCGGACGAGCACGGCATCTTCGCCCCCGACCCGCTCACCACGAACATGGCGAAGTACCACTTCGCCCACAATTACCACGAGGCCCTCCAGCACGTGCAGGACATCGCCGGTGGCATGCTCGTGACCGGCCCGGGCGTCGAAGACTTCGCAAATCCGGAGACGGGCGACCTTCTGCGCAAGTACCTGGGTGGCCGCGCGGGCGTGGATGGCGAAGCCCGCGTCCGCGCACTCAACATGGTCTCCGACCTCACGACCGGCGACTTCGGCGGCTATCACGCCGTCCTCGCGATCCATGCGGAAGGATCGTTGGAAGCCGAGAAGCTCATGATCTACCGGGCCTACGATGGCCGTCGTTCGCTCGCCTACGCGAAGGAAATCGCCGGGCTCGCCTGAAAGGAGTTAGGACATGGCAAACAAGCAGGAAGCGCTCGCGGAGCTCGACGCGGGCCACGAGAAGTTCCGCGCAGGCATCAGCGCGCTCCCCGACGACGCGTACAGCGAGACGTGGCTGGGCGAGTGGAACCTCTCGCAGGTGCTTGCCCACATGAGCGGCTGGTTCAACGAGATGACAGGCGCCATGGAACGTGTCGATCGTGGAGAGCGGCCCACGCCAGAAGGCGTGGACTACAGCAACGCGGACGACTGGAACGCGCGCTTCTCCGCCGGCGCGGCGAAAGGCCGGACTGCGCTGACTGCGTGGGAAGACTCCTTCCGCCGCTATCGTGAGGCGGCCGCCGCCCTCGGCGAAGACAAGTACGGCACGGATCCGGAGAAGGGCCGCCCGCTCATCGGCAACCGCCTCCTCCAGGCGTCCGGCATCGGCCACTTCGAAGAGCACCAGCCGCAACTGGATGAGTGGTTGAAGTCGCGGGCGTAAGCTCAGAGGGACACATCGCACCCAACGAACGGTGAGCTTTGGAGATCCCGCTCTTTCCCCTGCGGACCGTGCTGTTCCCCGGCATGGCCCTTCCTCTTCGCATCTTCGAGGAGCGCTACAAAGTGATGATGCGCGAATTGCTGGCTGGCGACCGGCGTTTCGGCGTGCTCCTCATTCGCGAGGGAGAGGAGATCGGCGGCGGCGCGGTCCCGTTCGAAGTTGGCACCACCGCCTTCGTCGAGCAATGGGAAGAGCTCCAGGGCGGGCGGTACGTGCTCAACGCCAAGGGCGAGCGGCGCTTCCGCCTGGTCCGGATGCTGGAACCTCGCCCCTACCCGTCCGGGGAAGTCGAGCTCATGCACACGGACTACCGCGGCGATGAGGCGCGCCTCCAGCGGGCGCTCGAGACCGTCCGGGCGACCTTCCCCGCCTACTTCCGGCTGGCACTCTCCCTGACCGACCAGTGGGCACGCGGCCTCAAGCTCCCGGCGGATGCGCACGACATCGTCGACTTCCTCGGACCGTGGCTGCAGGTGGACGAGGAGGTGAAGCAGCGGCTGATCGAGATCGAGGCGGCCTCTGACCGGGTCGGCTATCTCGCCGAAGTGCTCGACGACCTCCTGGGGCGCACCCAGTCCGAGGTCACACAGTACCGGCGCAAGAAGTTCGATGGCCTCGGCGGGCGAAACTGACGCTACGCAGCCCGGCAGCGGCGGCGCTTCCCGCAAGTGGCGCAGAACGAGACGAGCATCGCGCCCGCGGCGTTCCCGGGCACGAACGCCAGGGCCGGGCCCCAGCAGTGCCTGTGGTCGGTGCGGCGGAAGAAGAAGGACATGGGGACCTCCACACAGTCAACGTGCGAGTCCCTCCAACGTAACGACGCGCCTCAGACGGTGTCTGTTAAGCCCTCCACGTCGTACGCCATCACGAGCAGGTCACGGGTGCGGCCATCCGTGGACATCACCCAGTCGGTGAGCAGCGCCTCCGGCTTGAAGCCGAGGCGCTCGAAGGTGGCGCGCGCGCCCGCCTGGTCCAGCGTCATCTGCGCACCCAGCTTCCGCAGGCCGAGGATGCTGGCGACGGCGAAGATCTCGCTGGCCAGAGCCCGGCCCAGGCCGGCGCTCCGAAATCCTGTCCCGGTGAGCAGCCGGATTTCGCCCACATGGCGCATCCATTCCGCCTGGTTCAGGTGCACGGATGCGTACCCGCCGATCACGTCGCCCTCCACTCCCAGCACGGTCACCGTCCGCCCATCGGCGACGTTCGCGAGCCAGCCGTCCACTGCGGCGGGTTCCGTGATGTTGCTCCGCAGGAACAGGAGGTCGTCCGCAGGGAGCGCCCGCGCGAAGTCCACCATGGGATCCCGGTCCGCCGCCCCCATCAGCCGCAGGTCGATCGATCGGTCGCCCCGGAGCGCGACCCTGCGGGGATAGCGGCTCGATATTTCGGACGCTCGTGCTCCGGTCGCCGCGGTCGCCATAACGCCACCTCCTGTAGGGCCGCCGAAGCTTACTGCTTTACGTAGACGGCAGATACACGCGTTACCTCCGGCGCTCAGCATCGTTACCCTTGTGACGTGCACGAAGCAGCGCTCATCACCGCCGCCCGCACCGATTCGGATGCGTTTGCGCGCCTCTACGACAACACCGCGCCGGAGGTCTATCGCTTTGCCTTCTCGCTCACCCGGGACCATGCCCGCGCCGAGGACGTCACCTCCGAGGTCTATCGGCGTGCCCTCACTCGGCTGGACCGCTACGAGGACCGCGGCAAGCCCTTCGTTGCCTGGCTCCTCACCATCGCTCGCAACCTGGTCCGCGACGAGGCTCGGCGACGCAGCGGGCGGGAGACTCCACTCCTCGACCACGACTGCCGCGTGGACGAGTGGCCGGGTGACGGGCTGCTTCGAGCAGAGGCGGCGGGCGCACTCCACGTCGCCGTCCGGCGGCTGCCGGAAGTCCAACAACGGGTGGTGGTGCTGCGCTTCGGCCACGAACGCTCCGTCCGCGACGTCGCGGACGAGATCGGCAAGAGCGAGGCGGCGGTCAAACAACTCACCTATCGCGCGGTCACACGGCTGCGCGAGCTGATGCAAGAGGCTGGCTATGACGGCACGACCTGAACCCGAAAACCTCACGCCCGAGGAGGAGCAACGCCTGCGCGCGCAGCTTCGCCCCGAGGCCGACCCCGCCTTCCTCGCACGCCTGCGCAGCCAGAGCCGCGCCCGCCATGCCCGCCATCACCGCAACCTCGGCTGGTTCGACCTCAACTACGAGCCCAACCCCATCCGCGTCGTCCATGACGGCGAGCTCATCCACCTGGTCACGAATGACCCCGGCCACTTCCGCGACATCGCCGGGGAGCAGCTCGGCTACGTCCCCGAGAGAGGCCCCGACGAGGACGTCCGCCATCGAGTAGAAAACGCACTTGCCGGTGAGCTGCGGGGCGACACCATCGCATACCTCGGCGAGCTGCCGTCCTTCCACCGCCACGTCCTCGAAGCCACGGCGGGCATCCCTCGCGGCGAGGTGCGGCCCTACGCCTGGGTGGCGCGCCTGGCTGGCAACGCGGGGGCCGTGCGCGCTGCCGGCACAGCTCTCGCCCACAATCCCGTCCCGTTCATCGTCCCCTGCCACCGCGTGGTGAAGTCCGACCTCGAGCTCGGCCGATACTCCGCCGCGGGCGGGACCGTAACGAAGGAACGCATCCTTCGCTTCGAGGGCCTCGAAGTCGCGCGTCTCGCGGAGATGCGTGCGCGGGGCGTTCGCTACCTGGGTCACGGCGGCGACACGTTCTGTTTCCCCGGCTGTGGCGGCACCTGGGAACCCCAGGACGACACGCGCACCTTCCGTTCCGTCGTGGAGGCAAGGTCGCTCGGCTACGAGCCGTGCTCCGCGTGCCGTCCCGCCTGAGCCCCTACCCTCGCAGCAGGGCAGTCATCGCCTTCTCTGTCGCTTGCTGGTTGGAGCCGATCACGAACACGACCTCGGTCCCGTTCGGTGCCGCCGTGGCTGTGACGTCGCCATCGTCACCCTCGTGATAGCGCGCGCCCTCGCGTTCGACGGGTTCCGCGCCGGACGCGTCAAGCCAGTCCTCCTGCGCCTCCGCGAACTCGCGAGCGTCGTTGTCGGTCGCGAACTTCAGCCGGAAGGCCGCGACGGTCTCGTCCCCGTTCACGTACACCTCGTAGTGGTCGCCCTGCCAGCCGGCGGCGGCCGTGGCCGACTGGCCGGAGCGGGCGCGGAGCTGCAGGTAGTTTCGCACCTGGAACTCCCCAAACTGGCCGCCCGACTCTCGCTCCCAGTCGCCGCCGAGCGCATCGCTCACGTCCGGCAGCTTCACGTCCGCTGGCTCGAACCCCACGTCCAGCAGTTCCGGGTGGATGACGTAGACGGATCCGCGCGGCGGGTCCTTGATGATCGCGTCGACCGCCGCCGTCCCGTCCCGTCGCACGTCCGCTACCCACTCCACGCCCGTCGTATAGGGGAACAGGAGCTCGCGCGCGATGGAGGGTGGCACGTCCTGCATCGACGTCAGCCCACCGGCCGCGAGCAGCACAGGCCCGGCGCCGATACGGAAGCCGAACTTACGCGTGTACTCCCGCTCGGTCGTGACGGCATCGCCCTCCACCGCAGACGTGTAGGCGAGACCCCAGTCGAGGTCGTCGACGGTGCGGCTGTACACCTCATCGAGCTTGAAGTTGTAGTCCTGGATTGCGTGCACGAACTCGTGCACGAGCGTTTCCTTGTGGCTCGACGGCAGGTTCTCCAGGTCGAGTGTCTCGTCGTCGTCGTGCACCACCCAGAGCGCATCGTCCAGGGGGGAGTAGAGGCCGAGCACCGAGCCTGACCCGAAGCTCTCGTAGACCGTCTCGTAGTCCTGGTCGTCGCGGAAGTGGCCCAGCAGCCGGTAGAGCGTCGTGGTCGTCCGGAACCACTCGCGGTCCTCGTCCGTGAGCAGGCCGTCCAGGAGCGCCCGCAACTCCGAGCGCGCGATCAGGTTCACCTCGAGCTCGGGCGGCGCTTCCAGCCCCCGCACCGAGGCAAGGTCGTCCATGATCTTCTGGAGCGCGGGAGTCAGCGGTTGTGGCGTCGCGGGCGGCCGGGTCGGTGCGGGGCCCTCGGGAGTCGAGGTTCGACCGGGGTCATCGCGCGTCGGGGAGCCGTCGCCCTCGTCGCGGTCGGAGCAGGCAGCGACGACCAGCGAGCCCGCCATGACCACGCCCAGCAGAAGCCCGAGCAGGCGCCTCATGATGGCCCCGTTCCTTGCCCCAGCCGCCGCCCCTTCGCTATCCTGAAGGTTGCGGCGCATTCGTCTAGCGGCCTAGGACACCGCCCTCTCAAGGCGGAGATCAGGGGTTCGAATCCCCTATGCGCTACCAATCTGACTTCTGGCGGGTCCTTCCCTGGAAGGACCCGTTTTCGTTCTCTCTGCATACGCCGTTCAGCCATCTTATCCATCTTCGCCTCAGGCACGCGTCAAGGCGCGTAACGCAGCGCCCCGTCCGCGTTACCATTCGGTGAGCGATACCACCCAACGGAGTACCGCCCCTCATGGCGTTCGTCGACGAAGCAACCGCGAAAACCTACCGCGAGGCCTGGGAGGCGTGGAAGAAGCAGGTGGAGCACATCCACCGTGTCTTCCTCGACGGCGAACGCATCGGCCCGGACCAGATCAAGGGCCTCCTCAACCGCGAAGCGCGCGCCAAGGAGAAGTACGACGCCGCCAGGCTCGCCCTCATCGGCCTCGACGAGTCCGCGGTCGAGACGCCCACCGGGAACGAGAACCCGTTCCGCTAGGAACGTCGCAAGTCCAAGGTCCAACGTCAAAGCCGGGGCTTGGACTTTCGACCTTGGACCTTGGACTTCCCCCTCAGCACTGAGCACTGAGGACTTAGCACTTTGCGGAGGTACACTGAAACCCGGCGATGGCTGCCACCCGATCCGCATCGCGACCTCCTCTCACGCGCCAGGGCGTGTACGTCCTGCTGTTCGCGCTCGCGGCTGCCCCGGTCGTCCTATTCGCTGTCGGGCCGATCGAAAGCGGCGACTTCTCACTGAAAGGGCCTGGAGGGCCGCTGCTGGCATTCTCGGCGGGGCTGCTTTCGTTTGCGTCGCCCTGCGTGCTCCCTCTCGTGCCCGTGTACATCACGCACATCTCCGGCTCCAGCTTCGAGAACGGGCGAATCGTGGCCGATCGTCGCGTCACATTCAGCCACGCAGTCGTCTTCGTGCTCGCGTTCTCCACAGTCTTCGTGCTGCTCGGCACGGCCGCCGGTCTGTTCGGGACCTATTTTTTCACCGACAACCAGCGCGAGCTCGAGAAATACGCCGGCGTCCTGCTGGTCATCATGGGAGTCATCGTCACTCCTGCGCGTGGCCGGGGCGACCCACTCCGCTCGGGCCTCCTGCTCATCGGCCTAACCATCCTCTACATCGCCCTCATCGACCTCGCGAACCTACGAAGCCAGGGCCCCGGCGAGCCCGCCGACCGGGAACGGATGCTGCTCCTGGCGGGAGTCATGCTCCTCGTCTGGCTGCGCTTCGCCGGCTACCTCCAGCTCTCGCTCTTTTCCCGCACAGTCGAGGTCCGCTTCGGCGAGAGCCGCGAGGTTTCGTACATGCGCACGGGACTGATCGGCACGGGGTGGGCACTGGGCTGGATCCCGTGCTATGGGCCAGTGCTCGGGAGCATTCTCGGCCTCGCCAGCACGGGCGGCGACGCCCTCCAGGGAACCTACCTGCTCGTCGCGTACTCCGCCGGCCTCGCGGTCCCGTTCCTCATCACCGGGCTTATGCTCTCCGATGCCCAGAACGTACTCCGCAAGATGCAAAAGTACTCGGGTACGATCGAGGTCATCTCGGGCCTGCTGCTCATTGCCGTAGGCACGCTCCTCATCACCGGCCGTCTCACCGCCCTCAACGAGTACTTCACCTGGGCCGGCAGCGAGACGGGCGGTCTCTGAGCGAGGTGACCGTCCGCACCGTTGGGAATGGCTCTGCTGCGTCACCGGATACCGGCCTAGGTGCGCGGCGACGGTCCCGCTACTTCCCGGCCTGTGTCCTGGCCTGAGAGCCACTCCTCGGCATCCCGAAACGCCGCCCGCGTCGACTGCCCGACGACTGGCGTGGCCTCATACACCCGGATTGTGCCCGCCAGCGGGAGCTTGCCCGTCCGCGCCGCGTTCCGGTGAACCTGCTCGCTCACGCCGCTCAGGTAGAGCCGTCCGCCCGCCTCCTCGATCTTCGCCGCGTACTTCGAGAGGACCTCGACCAGTGTCGCCCCGAAGCTACTGTGTCCGCGCAGCCGCAGCACGAGCACCGGCCGTTCCGCTCCCCGCGGATCAGGCAGCAGCTTCTCGAGCCTGCGCGCGGCTGCGAAGAAGAGCTTCCCGTACACGTCCACCACCGTCACCTTGTTGGACGGCAGCGCGACTGCCGGCTCCCGTTCCTCGATCAAGCCATCCTCCCGGCGGACGAGCTCCACTACCGTGATGTCGGCCGCCGACTTGAGCACATAGAGCAGCGCGGATAGGACAATGCCGGTGCCGACGGCGATCTGGATGGGGAAGAACAGGAGTGTCACGAATGTGCCGATGCTTGCGACGCGGGCCGGCCAGCCAGTGTTCCAGATGGAGAGAATCTCCCTCCTCTTGAGGGTGGCCGCGCTCGCCACGATCAACAGCGCTGCCAGGCTGGGCATCGCCACTTTCGCGATCACGCCGGGTAATGCGATGACGATGATCCCCACCCAGAGGCCGGCGAAGATTGCGGCCCATCGGGAGCGCGCCCCCGACACCACACTCAGCGCCGTCGCTCCCAGCGAGCCGCCCACGGGCACGCCCCGCAGCAGCCCCGACGCAATGTTGGCTGCGCCTTCCCCGATGAAATCGCGCGACATGCTCTGCCGGGAACCATCGGGGTTTGGGACGCTCTGGCTGACCCCGGCGCCTTGCACTGCGATAACCGCTGCCACGGCCGCTGCCGCCAGGACGAACTGAGGCGTCAGGTTTCCGAAGTCAGGCAGCGCCGGGCTCGGCACTCCTCTTGGGATGTCGCCCACATCGTCCACGATCTGCACGCTGCCCAACCCGAAGATCACCACCAGGAGGGAGGGGATCACGATCGCGACGAGCATCCCAAAGTTGCCAATCTTCGTTCGCGGGAGGAGCACGGCCAGCCCGACGGCCCCCGCCGCGATCGCCACCGACCACCAATGGAAGTCCTGGACGTGCCCGAACAGGTTGATGGTCTGGGAGACTCGGTTCGACCCCTCCGGCTCATATCCCGTCGCTGCCGGTAGCTGCGTGAGCATGGAGAGCACGGCGATCCCCGTCATGAAGCCTCGCATCACCGCATACGACACGAACCTGGTCAGCTTCCCCAACTTGAGGACACCAAAGAGAACCTGGAATGCGCCGATCAGCAGCACGATGAGAAAGAGCGACTCCGCGCGTTCCTCGGCGGGCACATCGATTACCGCCTGGCCCGCCGCGATGGCGGAGGCGCCGGTGGTGGTCACCACCATCAGCCGGCTGCTCGAGAAGAGGGCGCCCACGATCGGCCCCACCATCGCGCCGTAAAGCCCGTAGACCGGGTTGACACCCGCGAGGATGCCGCTCGCCATCCCATCTGGAACACCGCTGACCGCGTTGTTCAGTCCCGCGACCGCGTCCTGTCTGATGGTATCCGGCCTTGGCAGCTGGCTTTGCGCGAACGACACCGCCTGGCGCAACTCGCGAAGCCCGGGCTGGTCGACCTCGGGCGACGCATCAGCATGGGAAGGCTCCGTCATGGAACCGTCCTCGCCGACGCCACCCTTGAGCGCTCGATTGCGCCGTACGCATGCGGAGCCCACCCGGCTGGCCAATAGGCCCCGGGCCATGGTGGCAGGGAGGACGGTTGCCTTCCGCGTCCGCTCGAGCCGGTGAGCAACGGCTTCCCAGGAGGCATGAACTCGATGATGACCCGAACGTTGTGTGACCGCCTTCGAATCGCTTACACGTGGGCGGGGACGCTGCCGCCTGAGCAGTGCGCATCGTAGTGCCCCCGTTCGGTCAGCAACGCCCTGGAGCACCCTCGCTGCAGTCCGCCCGCGCTGGCCCCAATCCGTCCGTCCCTGCTACCCTGAATCTCGCGGCGCGTTCGTCTAGAGGCCCAGGACGCCGCCCTTTCAAGGCGGAGATCAGGGGTTCGAATCCCCTACGCGCTACCACTTTGCACTGACGAGAGGCCCCGCGGCCTCGCTCACGATGGCGCCCGGCCGCAATCGACGCCCGAGTAACGCTCCAACATGCGGCCACCAGATGTCAGTTCGCGCATGGTGCGCGAAAGGAGCCGGTCATGCCACGGACGACGCACACCCCGAGCGGCAAGTACCCCGAGCACACCCAGGTGCATCACCTCGACCTCGAGGCAGCGGCAGATGACCTGCTCGCACGGCTCCCGGGCAATCGCCGCCAGAGCGAGAGCCTTGCCCGCGAACAGGGGGTCTCGGTGATCATGATGGCCATGGAGGAAGGTGACGCGCTCAAGGAGCACTCCGCCGCCGGCGTGGTTACAGTGCAACTGCTTCGAGGGCAGGTGGCTGTGGGAGCGAACGGCGAGGTCATGGACCTGGCGCCACGTCAGATGGTGCTCTTCCAGCCGGGGGTTCGCCACAGCGTTGAGGCCCGAGAGCGCTCGGTCATCCTCCTAACGGTCACCGGCGGCGAACAGGATGGATAACCTGCTGCGTCAGGTCTATATCAATCGCCGCTGCAACGCCTGCGGGGGCACATTCCGGGTCACTCTCTACGACGCGCTCATGGAAAACCGCGTGCAGCGCGAGTGGCAGCCAGCGCGCCCCTGTAGCGTCTGCTCGGCCGAGTCGGGGCCGCTGCGCTCCGCCGTCCCCGCGGAAGCGCTCGAAGGCCTCGAATCCGCCTGGGAGAACGTCCGCCGGGCGGCCGAGGAAGCGGGGCTGGAGCTCCGTTTCGGAGTCTAACCGCGGCCCCTGCCAGATGAAACGGCAAAGAAGGCTGCCGAAGCAGCCTCCTTGTAGTGCCAGCGCGTGGCCTGGAGAATGGCTACGCGGCGGGCAGGTCGCCGAAGAAACCGCAAATGCCCTTCAGCTTGCCATCCTCCGAGAGCGAGCCGACGTCGATGCCCGCGAGCACCACAGCGCCGTCCGGGCCGACCATCTCCCAGCCGAATCGCAGGTACTCGTGGTGCTGGTCGATGCCCGTCGTGCGGCGGAAGGTGGCGCCGGGCGTGTGCTCCTGCACGCCTGCGATCGTCGCCTCCATCGCCTCGGCGCCGGTGACGTCGCGAGCCGGGTCGACGTAGCGGCCGTTCGGAGTCCAGGCGGTGGCGATCATGGCGGCCCGCGCGGCGGGATCTGCCTGGCCCAGGCTGGCGAGGTAAGTGTCGACCGTCTCGGCGACGTTGATTGCGGTTGCGTTGGTCATGGCGGTGTGCCTCCTTGGCGCGTGTATTCTGTCCTCCACGCTGACGGTTGCCGGGAACGGCGCCAATTACCTTTCGGGTAACGGACAGGCTCCCGCCATCCGCTACCATCACCAGCATGACGACTGCAACTGCCTCGCCCGCCAGCGTCGGTGACCTTCTCCGCGACTGGCGCCAGCGCCGCCACCTGAGCCAGCTCGACCTCGCTCTCGATGCGGAGGTCTCCACCCGCCACCTGAGCTTCGTGGAGACGGGACGCGCACGCCCCAGCCGTGATCTCGTCCTCCACCTCGCGGAGCAGCTCGACGTCCCCCTCCGCGAGCGCAACACCCTGCTCCTCTCGGCCGGCTACGCGCCCATCTTTCGCGAGACCCCGCTGGAGCAGCCAGAGATGGCGTCCGTGCGCGAGGCCTTGGACCGCATCCTTGCGGGCCACGAGCCCTACCCCGCGATCGCGGTCGACGGCCACTGGAACCTCGTCTCCAATAATCGGCCAGCGACGAGCTTGCTCGCGGCAGGCGTCTCGCCGGCGCTGCTTGCTCCGCCGGCCAACGCGCTCCGTATCGCGCTCCACCCGGACGGCCTGGGCCCGCGCATCCTCAACTTCGGCGAGTGGAGTGAGCACCTCATCTCACGCCTCCACCGCCAGGCCGTGGCGTCCGGCGATGCCGAGCTCGCCCGGCTCGAGGAGGAGCTGCGCGGTTATCCGGGGGTCCGCAGCGAGGCCTCCGCCCATGTTGAGGCCACTCCTCACCTGTACGTGCCGCTCGTGTTGCAGGGCCCCGATGGAGGCGAGCTTCGCTTCTTCAGCACGATCTCCACCTTCGGCACTGCGCTCGATATCACCATGGCCGAGCTCGCCATCGAATGCTTCTTTCCCGCCGACGAGCACACCGCGGCGACGTTCCGCGCGCTGGCCCCCAGCGCATGAGTGCCCGCGAGAGCGGTTCCTTCGAGTCGCCGGAAGCTGCCGCGTTCTGGCGGTACATCAGCAGCACGCTCGACCGTCTCGTCGATCTCGCCGCCGGCTGTGTCCCCGAGGTGGCTGCCTGGACGCCGCCGGCACCCGGCGCGAACTCGGTGCTCGCGATCGCCAACCACACACTCGCAAACGCGGAGGAGAACCTGCTTGGTGTTGTGCTCGGCGAGCGAGTGGCGCGGGACCGCGAGGCGGAGTTCGATCCCGGCGCCGGGCCGGATGGACTTCGCGTCCGCTGGCAGGCCCTCAGGCCAGCTCTCGAAGCGGGGCTCCGGACCCTCCGTGATGACCGCATGGGCGCGCCGCTCAGCCATCCACGCAGGGGCGAGATCACCGTTCGGGAGGTGCTGCTGGTCGTCGCCCGCCACGCCGCAGAGCACCTCGGGCAGGCCGAGCTCACCCGCGACCTTGCGCAGGCCCGGAGCCCTTCGATTCCAGCTCAGTAATGCAGCAGCATGCATGTGCCTCGCGGGGACTGCCACGAACGACTGATACGCCGATGAGCCCACATCGACTCGTGTAGCATGCGAGGCATGAGAGAGCCGCTGGCCGGGCTAATGGCGGCGGTGGCTCTGCTTGCCGCCTGCGCGGCATGCGACAGCGACAACACGCCGGAACCCATCCCTGACTACCTGAAAGAGTCCGCACGCGCACAGAGCCAGTGCATCCGGGATGACGTCGGCTTCGCGCCGACCGGAGTTCCTTGGGTCTTCGGTTCTCCGACGACAGTGCCCTATCCCACGCCTGGCGGCGGGCGGGTAGCGCCGTCGTTCGATGTCCCGGTTTTTCCCGGCGCGACCGAGATCGACGGCTTCGAACTCGACCGGCACAACGTCCAGGTCTTCGAGGCGGTTGCGACTCAGGAGGAACTGTTCGAGTTCTTTGAGGAGGAGATGCTCGAGCGGGACATGGTCGCGCGTGGCGCAGGGCAGGGGCCGACCGGTCGTCACTGCACGTTCGGCCCGTACTACGCGCCGCGCATACTCACGGGCTCGGAACCGATCGTTCAGGTCACCACCAATTGGGTGTACCGCGAGGGCGAAGAACGCGGGTACCGCCCTGGCTCCCCCGGTGGGACCCTGCCGTTCGAGGGGCCTGACGAAGGCGTCCTCTGGTACTTCGTGCTGACGCGCAGGTAGGCGTGCCCAGCAGCACTGTGACGCCCATCACACGGAATCGTTGTAACGCCCAGCGGGCAGTCGCATACTCCTCCACAGCCTCAAACCCCGGAGATTCTCATGACCACGATGGAACGGCCCGGCACGGACCTCGGCTCCGAATACAACGACCTCACCGAACGCCAGCGCGAGTTCGTTGCCCGGGCCGCCGCCCACGCCGACGACTTCGCAACGCGGGCCGCCGAGCACGACCGCGAGGCCACCTATCCCTTCGAGAACATCCAGAAGCTGCACGAGTCCGGCTACATGCGGATGTGCCTGCCCGAACAGTTCAGGGGCGAGGACGCGAGCGTGCTCGAACTGTGCCTATCACAAGAGCGGCTCGCCCAGGGCTGCGCCGCCACCGCCCTCGCCGCCAACATGCACGCTTTCTTCAGCGGCGGCGCCAGCGAGGCCTACCGCCACGGAGAGAAGGCCGTCGAGATGGCCCTGATGGCCATCGGTCACGGCGGGCTCACCGGAGGCGGCGCGATCTCGGAGGTCGAGAGCTCCGACCCCTTCTCCTTCCCCGCCGGCCGCGTCGAACGATGCGACGGCGGATTCCGCCTCAACGGGCGCAAGGTCTTCGGCAGCAACACCCCAATCAACCCGATGGTCTTCTTCTCCGGCGCGCTCGAAGAGAACGGCACGAAGACGGTCGTCATGTTCCAGTTCCCGAAGGAGACGCCCGGGGTCAAGATCATCGACGACTGGGACACGATGGGCATGCGCGGCACTGGCAGCTTCACCGTCGAGTTCAAGGAATGCGTCGTCCCCGAGATGTTCGCCCTGCAGTCCTGGCCATACGCCTCCGGCCTCGAGGAGAACGACTTCTCGCGGACGTTCCTCTGCTGGTTCGCGCCGAGTATCGCCGCCGTCTACACCGGCATCGCCGTGGGAGCGCGGGACTACGTCCGGCGCTCTGTCGGAGCCAAGACCCGCCTCCCGTTCGGTGAGGTGAAGCACTCACCAGCCATTCAGTACAACATCGCCGACATGTTCATCGAGGTGGAGGCCATGCGGTCGTTCGTGCGTCGCACCGCTACGCGCCTCAGCGACGACTCGTTCCGCGGGGTGGACGCGGTCGCGCTGGCGCAAGGCACCCAGCAGTTCTGCACATCCACCGCTGTGAGCGTGCTGGATCGCGCGCTGGAGGTAGCCGGTGGCGGCGGTTACTTTAAGCGCACGCCCCTGGAGCGCATGTACCGCGACGTCCGCGCGGGCAAGTTCCACCCACTCCCGCACTACGACGCGCTCGAGCTCATCGGCAAGTCCGAGCTCGGCATCCCTACCAGCCAGGACCCGCGCTTCCTCTAACCCCCAACATGGCGCCCCTCTCCACGCTCGCCTGCAGAGGGGGTGAGGGCGTCAGCGCCTCCGCGCGACGACGTCGCTAATCGCAACCGCAGCATCGTCGCCGGAACGCCGCACTTGAAGCTCGACCGGCTGGCCGTCGCATTCGTTGTAGAACACGACAGGGCCGGGCTGCACGTACTTGTCGCCCCACTCGGTCAGCGCGATGATGACCGGCTTCAGGTCCAGTCCCTTTTGGGTGAGCAGGTATTCCGCCTGCCCGCCGGAGCCTTCCCGCTGCTCGCGCTGCATGAGCCCGGCCGTGACGAAACCTTCCAGGCGCCTGGCAAGAATGTTCGTGGCGATACCCAGGCTCCTCTCGAACTGCGAGAAGTGCGTGAAGTCCCGGAACATCGCGTCGCGCAGGATCAGCAGGCTCCAGCGCTCGCCCACCAACTCCAGCGCCCGGGCGGCGGAGCACTCCTGGTTCTCGTAGCTACGTCCGAGCATGCCGAAAAGGTAAACCCTTGACTTGCATCATGCAACCGTGGGATGGTGCTTGCATCATGCAAGGAAAGGTGATTGACGTGCGAAAGCTGATTGCTGGAATGCAGATCTCTGTTGATGGGAAGAGCGAAGGGCCTGAAGGGTACGCGGATTGGGTCGAATCCTGGGCCGACAACTACGGCATCATGCCGCAAATCGATGCCTGTTTGCTCGGTGGGGGCATGTACCCCCAATACGAGCAGCACTGGTTGGCGGTTCAGAATGAGCCGGATAAGCCCCTCCCGGTGACCGGCACGTCCACGACACCTGCGGAGGCCGACTGGGCTCGCTTCGCGGCGCAGACGCCCCACTACGTGCTCTCGAACACCCTGACTTCAGCTCAGTGGCCAGGAACGAGTTTCCTGCGGGGGCTGGAAGAAGTCGCCGCCCTGAAGAACCAACGCGGCAAGGACATCTATCTCGTTGGCGGTGCGCGGACCGTTGCGAGCCTGATCGATGCCGGGCTGGTGGATGAGCTCCGGCTTACTGTTCACCCGCTCGTTGCCGGTCCCGGGAACGCTCTGTTCGCGATAACCGAGCTGCGTCGAGGACTCGACCTGCAGAAAGCTCAGCAGCTCGACGGCGGGCGCGTAAGCCTGACCTACACAATCTGCCAGAACGAGCAGGTTCCCGAACCACTGCCCGCGTGACTCCGCGAGTCCTCTAGTCTCTCCACGAACCGACTCCCCCTCTCCACGGGCGCGTGGAGAGGGGCCGGAGGTGAGGTTAGGCGTCCCGCCACTCCGGGGAGCGCTTCTCGGCAAAGGCCTGGCGCGCTTCGCGCGCGTCCGCGGTCTGGCTGGCGAGGATCTGGTTGCGATTCTCGAGCTTGAGCGCGTTCTCCATGGAGATGCCTGTGACCGTCTCGTTCAGCACCTCCTTGGAGAGCCGCAGTCCGAGCGGGCTGGACCGCTCCACCCACTTCGCCGCCATCTCGAGCGCGGTGGGCACGAGTTGGTGTGCCTCGACAATGCCCGTGACCAGCCCCATCTCCTTCGCCTCTTCGGCGTCCACCAGGCGGCCGGAGTAGATCATGTCGGCGGCGTGTGCGGCCCCCACGATCTTCGGCAGGTGGTATGAGCTGCCAACGTCACACCCGCTCAGTCCAAGGTTCAGGAACGAGCAGGCGAAGCGGGCTGTCGGCGTCCCAATGCGCACGTCCGAGGCGATTGCGATGGAGAGCCCGCCGCCCGTCGCCGGGCCGTTCACGCAGGCGATGATCGGCTGCAGCGCGCGCCTCATCTTGATCACCATGTCTGCGATGTCTTCCTGGAAGGTGTAGCTGTTTTGTACGGGGCCGACGCCGGGCTGCCACTGCTCGCCGTCCATCTTCAGGTCGAGTCCCGCGCAGAACCCGCGACCTGTGCCGGTCACCACCACCACCCGCGTCTCGTAGTCGCGGTGACGTTCGTCCCAGAAGGCGCGCAATTCGCGCAGCATCGTGTTGTCGATCGCGTTCAGCCGTTCGGGCCGGTTGAGAGTAAGGATGCCGACGGCGCCGCGCCGTTCGAAGAGCAACGTGTCCATGCGCCGCAGTCTGCCTCCCGGCGGGCGGCGGTACAATCCCGCGGGCCGCGTGACGGAGTGCTCGCCGGGCGCGGGCGTCACTGTTTCATCGTCACGCGCGTGCCCGCGATTCGGTCATGGACTCCTCTGCCATCGGGGTCGCGGAACGCCCATGCAGCGAGGCCAAGCGATGCAAAGGTCGCAAGGAAGAAGACCAGCGACCACCCCGGCCGGTCCGGGAACGTCGCGCCCCATCCCAGGAAGCAAGCGGACCAGGGGACGGCCCAGACCAGGAACCGGACGGTCGCTCGCGAAAGGCTCACGGGACCGCCGTCGAGTCCCACAACGCGGAGCTTGAGGCGACGCTTTCCCAGCGTGCCTCCGCCAAGCCAGGTCATCCCCACCTCGTATGCGCTCCCGCACACAAAGACCGCGATTAGCGTGATCCAGGACACCACCGTGCCGGCCTGCGTGGGCCGGAAGTCCTCCTCTCGCAGGTCGACCCCGGCCGCGACCGCGATCGTGTCGCCCGCGGCGATGATCGCGATTGCGGCCGGGAAGATGACAGCCAGATCTACGAGCCGTGCGATGCCTCGACTGATGGCATTCGCACGAACAGGCCCATCCGTCTTCTGGGC
Source organism: Dehalococcoidia bacterium (assembly GCA_040877955.1). GTDB lineage: Bacteria > Chloroflexota > Dehalococcoidia > Tepidiformales > Tepidiformaceae > JBBDMZ01. The sequence goes on from JBBDMZ010000051.1 coordinate 233,360, forward strand.
GTCGAGCTCGTGCATGAGCCGCATGGCGTCATCGATGGGGTCAACTGGAGTAGGTGCCTGCCGGTCCAATGCGCTCATCCGCGTCTCGACGGGAGCATACGCCCGCCGGTCAAGGACGCGCGCGGCGGCGCCGCGTAGAATCCGGCCTCACACCCTACCCTCGGAGGCTCACCCCATGCCCACTCCCGCCCGCGTCATTGTTGTCCCGCCCGGCGAAGACACCCACCCGCGGCTCCGCATCGACGAGGTGCAGCTCCCCGATCCCGGCCCCCACCAGGTGGTCGTGAAGCAGTTCGCCAGCGGCGTGTGCCACTCGCAGCTCCACCAGATGCATCGCGCGCGGCCCGCCTCCGTCGTGCTCGGCCACGAGTCCACCGGCGTCGTCCTCGCGAAGGGTAAGGAGGTCACCCACGTCAAAGAGGGCGACGAGGTCATGCTCACGTGGGTCCCGCGCGACCCCGACATCACCCGCCGCGCCGACGCCGTCACCCTCCAGTTGAACGACGGGTCGACGGCCGTCTCCCAGAACGTCTTCACCTGGGCCGACCACACCATCGCGGACGAGCAGTTCGTCGTGAAAATGCCCGGCGGCGAGAAGAAGGATGTCACTGCGATAATCGGCTGTGCCGTCATGACCGGTTCCGGTGCCGTCTACTACACCGCTGGCGTGAAGAAGGGCCAGAGCGTCGCGGTCTTCGGCGTCGGCGGTGTTGGCCTCTCCGCCATCGCGGCCGCCGCAGTCGTCGAAGCCGACCCCATCATCGCCGTCGACCTCGACGAGTCGAAGCTCCAGTTCGCCAAGAAGTTCGGCGCCACGGTGGGCGTGAACGCGAGCGAGGTCGACCCCATCGCCCGCATCAAGGAGCTGACCGTCAACAAGAGCGGCGAGTTCGACATGTTCGGCCAGCCCGTCTCGGGCGCCGACTTCGCCTTCGACTGCATCGGCATCCGCAAGACGATGGAGCAGATCCTGCCGTCCGTGCGCCCCGGCGTCCTGGGCAAGAGCACCGGCGGCACGGCCGTGCTCGTGGGCGTGCCGAGCACCCCCGTCGAGCTGATGGCGATCGACCTGCTCGTGAACGAGAAGAAGTATATCGGGAGCATCGGCGGCTCCTGCCGCCCCGACCGCGACTTCCCCATGTTCCTGCGCTGGTACCACGAAGGCGACCTCGACCTCGACGCCCTCGTCACCACGCGCTACACGATCGACCAGATCCAGGAGGCCACGGATGCGCTCGCGGGCGGCAAGATCGCGGGGAGGGCGATCCTGGAGTTCTAAGGCCGAGCCTCGCGGATGCGCTAGACTGAGCGCATGACTGTCCTCGCCCTGCCGCAGATCGTCTCGACGCCAGACACGCTGCACGGCGCCCCTCGCATCGATGGGCACCGCATCGCGGTGGCGGATATCGCCGTGCGGTGTGTCCACCAGGGGCGGACCGTGGAGGACGTTGCTGAGGCGTACCAGATCTCGCCGTCGAAGGTTCACGCCGCGCTCGCGTACTACTGGGACCACCGCGAGGAGATCGACGCGGAGCTGGAGGCGGAGCAGGGAATCGCGGAGGAGATCAGGGCCAGGGAAGGCTCCCGTCTCCCTTCGCGGTTGCCCCGTCGGTGACCGCCCCGCGTTTCTTCACCGATGAGAACATGGAAGTCGCGGTCGCAGTAGGGGCGGCGAAGCGGGGCCTGACCACGCACTCAGCCCGGGACCTGCAACGGCTGGGCCTATCGGATGAGGACCATGTCGCATTTTGTCTGGAGCGCGGCTTCATCCTCGTCACCCATGACCTCGGCATCCGCCGGCGGCACTGGGCCGGCGAGCATCACGCCGGGATTCTTTTCGTCCCCAGATACACCCCGATAGGTGCGGTCATCGAATGGCTGGAACTGGTCGCCGCGGTGTACACGGCGGAGGAGATGATCGACAGACTAGAGTCTGTCCCCTAGTCGCTACATCCGCTCCGGGGCGGTCATCCCCATGAGGGCGAGGACCCGGGCGAGGGCGATGCGCGCGGCCAGCACCAGGCGCAGGCGCGCGCGAGACATTTCCACGTCCTCCGTGATGACCTTCAGCGACGAATCGTTCTGTTGCTTGAAGGCGTCGTTGAAGGCGTGGAAGCTGGTGGCCAGGGCCATCGCGTAGTGCGGCATGCCCTGCGGCTCGAATGTCGTGGCCACGCCTTCGATCACCTCGGGCAGCCCCATGATCGCCCGTATGAGCGCCAACTCGTGGGCCTGATCCAGCCGCGACACGTCGCCACCCTCGGGGCTGAGGCCCTGCTCCGCCGCCCGCGCCAGGATGCTCGCCAGGCGCGCGTGCGCGTACTGCACGTAGAACACCGGGTTCTCGTTCGACTGCTTCACCGCCAGGTCCATGTCGAAGTCCATCTGCGATCCGGGAGACCGCAGCAGGAAGAAGAAGCGCGCAGCATCCTGGCCCACCTCCTCGATGAGCTCGTCGATCGTGATGATTTCGTTCCGTCGCCGAGAGAGCCGAACCACCTCGCCGCCACGCTTCAGCGTCACGAGCTGGTAGAGGAGGATGTGCAGCCCCTCGCTGCTTCCCGTGACGGCCCGTGTGGCGGTCTTCAGGCGGCTGACGTGCCCGTGGTGGTCGGCGCCCCAGACGTCGACCACGAGGCTGAAGCCCCGCTTCACGAACTTGTCATAATGGTACGCGATGTCGCTGGCGTAGTACGTGGGGCGCCCGTCGGTCCGGACGACCACGTTGTCCTTGTCCTCACCCAGCTCGCTCGATGTGAACCAGAGCGCGCCCTCCCGTTCGACGAGGTGACCCTGCTCCCGCAGGACGCCCATGGCCGTCTCGTACGTACCTTCAGGGTCGTAGAGGGATTTCTCGCTGAACCAGCGGTCGTAGTTGATGCCAAAGTTCGTCAGGCTCTGCCGCATCTTCCGCACCATGAGCTCGATGCCAAGCTGGGCCAGGTTCGGGGGCGCGGGCGCGCCAGGTGGCAGGAGGAAGCCCTCGCCCACCTCGTCCCGGATTTCCTGCGCCAGCTCGACCATGTACTCGCCCGGGTACCCGTCCGCGGGGATGTCCACCTCGCGCCCGAAGAGCTGCTGGTAGCGCGCGTACAACGTGTCGCCGAAGGTGTCCGTCTGGGTGCCGGCGTCGTTGACGTAATACTCCCGTTCCACGTCGTACCCGGCCGCCTTCAGCCCGTACGCGAGTGCGTCGCCAATCGCTCCACCGCGGCCGTTGCCCACGTGCAGCGGGCCTGTGGGGTTCGCGCTGACGAACTCCACCTGGGCGCGCTTCCCGGCGCCGAGGGCGAGGTCCGCGAACGCCGGCCCCGTCGCGATCACGTGCTCGACCTGGGACTGAAGGAAGGGCACCGACAGCCGGAAGTTGAGGAAGCCCGGCGGCGCGACCTCCGGCGCCTCGACAGTCATGTCTGACGCGACGTGCGCCGCGATCGTGGTCGCGATCTCCAGCGGCGGCTTCATCATCGAGCGGGCCAGCCGGAGTGGCAGCGTGCTCGCGAAGTCTCCGTTGGCGGTGTCCTTCGGGCGCTCGACGGCGGCGCCGGGCACGGCCACGTCCGGGAGATCGCCGGCGGCGATGGCGGCCGAAACCGCCTGGTCGACAAGCCCCTCGATGTGCGCTCGGATGTCCCGCATGTCTGGCATAAGAGGTACAGGGTACGTTGCCTCATGCGGTTCGGAGAAGCACGCGCGTGCGGTGAGGTGGCTGTGAGTTTGCCGTTCCCATCTCTGCTGGCCGCAGCTATCATCCGCGGGCTGGAGGCATCATGAGTTCAAGCGTGTCCGAGCCGGAGTATGTGTTCGACAACGCCCGTTCAGAGGCCCAGACTCGTCTCACGGCATTGGAGGCGTTCTACGATCCCGTCACCATCCGCCACCTCGAGCCGGTGGTCACGCCGGGATCTCACTGCCTGGAGGTCGGCGCCGGGTCTGGCTCCATCGCGCGGTGGATGAGCGGGCGGGTCGGCCCGACTGGGCGAGTTGTGGCCACCGACATCAATACACGTCTTCTCGCCTCTGTCGCCGCGTCTAACGTTGAAGTCCGGCAACATAACATCGTGTCGGACCCGCTCGAGGCAGGGGCGTTTGACCTTGCCCACACGCGACTCGTCCTCGTCCACCTGCCCGAGCGGAAACACGTAGTCGAGCGCCTGATCGCAGCTCTGAAGCCCGGCGGCTGGCTGGTCCTCCAGGAATTCGAATCGGTCCGGGCAGATCCCGCCACCTTCGAGGGTGAGCATCTGTTGAAGACGCTAGTTGCCATGCAGGACCTGATGGTCGATCGAGGCGCTGATAACAAGTTTGGACGACGACTGTTCCCCATTCTTTCCTCGGCGGGACTCGACGAAGTCGCTGCGGAAGGTCACATCATCCTCCTCCAGGGAGGGAGGCCGGAAGCAGAGCTGCTCCGTGCGAACTTCAGCCAGCTTCACGAGGCCCTGATCACTTCAGGCCGCCTGACCGAGCAGGAGTTCAGCGAGGATGTTGCCCGCCTCGACGACCCGGCCATCATCTGGCCGTCGCAGATCCTGTGGACGGTGCGCGGCCGCAAAAGAGGACCGTGACCGCTGATTCACTGCTTAGCCCGCCGCTTGCCCTGTACGTCGTCTGGGTAGCGACCCGCAGCCAGCCGATCCCGTGCTGTGCCGGATCAGTCCTCGTTGAAGGGAAAGATGTGGCGGCGGGCCATGTCGGATACTTCGCAGGCAGCCTGCTCGGCCCGGCAGATGAGGTCGTGCGGGTAGTGGAGGGTCTTCTGTCGCTCCTGGAATTCGTCCGTGTCGACGAGCTGGATGTCGCCCCCCGGCCGGACGATCACGTCCAGGTCCAGGTCCACGTAGTTGAGCTGCGTGCCGTCGAGTCGCGGCGGCGTGGTGATGTTGCAGTACCACAGCGCGAGCTCGCAGCCCGGCCGGGAGAGGCGGAAGACGTTGTACCACCGGTCTCGCCAGAAGTAGACGTGGCTGTCGTAAGGGGACCGGAACTCGCCGCGGCTGGTGTAGATGGGCGTGCGGGCGCGGTACTGGGTTTCGAGGAGGAGGCCGTCGTCGTGGAGGACGGTGAACGGCTGGATCCAGTGGGCGGTGCCGTCGTATTTGGTGGCCCGGAGAAGGATTCGGCTGCCGCTGGAAGCCGGTCGAGCGGGGTTACCGTCCATGGGCGCGAATACTAGCCGCATAGGATGCTTCTGTGGGCGCCCCTTACGTGAAGTTGGAGCGAAATGAATGTTTCAAGCGATGGAAGCCATCGCGGAACCTAATTGTTGACAAAAAGAATGCCACAGATCGTCCCGGCGGCAATGGCGATCAACCCAAGTGCCACGCAAATGACGACGTCCACCTGCGAGAAGGACTCCTTGACCTCGCTGTGCATCGGAGCCACGTTCGGGTCGGGCGGGTGCTCATGTGCGTCAGCCATCGGTCGTCATCCCTCCTGTGGATGCCCGCATTGTCCGGTCTGCGCTGGTTGCGCGCATCCGGTAGGCTGCTGACATGACGGACCCCGCCCCTGCCCGGCGAGAGCGCCGCCTGGTCTACAAGACCATCACCGTGCCCCAGAACCTGCGGATCGCCTGCGACCAGATGAACTCGGGCCGGTACTTCGACTGCCACGAGACCCTCGAGGAGATCTGGCAGGAGGAGCAGGGCGAGGTCCGGGACCTCTACAAGGGGCTCATCCAGGTGGCTGCGGCGTTCGTGCACGTGGGCCGCAACAACCACTTCGGTGTGAACCGCCTGCTCACGACTGCGCTGAGCTACCTGGCCCCGTACCGGCCCGAGGGAGCGATGGGTTTCGATGTCGAGCGCATCTGCCGCGAGGCCGAGCGTGCCCTGGCGGCGGCGGACAGCCTGGGAAAGGAACGCGTGGCCGAGCTCGACCTCACGCTCGCGCCTCACTATGCGTTCGACGAGTCGGCGCTCGGCACTGAGGCCCAACGCTGGGGGGCGTGGGGCTTTGACCGCGGCGGTGCACCACAGGAAATGGAAATCCCGGTCATTGAGTAACGAACCGAAAGCGGGATCTCCGTCCAATGGGTGATCCGTGTTCGAGCCACGGCCTTTACCGTGGAGCCGGTGTGCGTCTCGTACCCGTTACCCAAGCGCACCTCGATTTGCGTTAATAGCCGGACGTGACGCCTGCCATCCACCACCCTTCACACTCCCTCGATGATTCTGCGGAAGTTTCGTGACAGCCCTTCGCTACGCTCGTAGCCAGTCCCACGTTCGCTGGAGGCCCCACATTGTCTGACTCACCCAACTCAATCGGCGAGGTCGTCATCGAAGCACGCGATGTGCACAAGACGTACGACACCGGTTCCATCCAGGTCCACGCGCTCAGAGGGGTGAGCCTGCAGGTCCGGCGCGGGGAGATGGTCGCCATCATGGGCCCGTCCGGCTGCGGCAAGACAACGCTGCTGAACTGCCTCTCGGGCCTCGACGACTTCGACGGAGGAACGGTCCTCATCAATGGCACGGACATCGCCCGCATGGCGGACGATCGCAAGACGGAGTTCCGCGCGAAAGACATGGGCTTCGTGTTCCAGACGTACAACCTGCTGCCCGTGCTCTCGGCCGCGGAGAACGTGGAGCTGCCGCTGATCGTCTCTGGCACGCGCCCGAAGGTGGCGCGAGAGATGGCCCTGACCTCCCTGGACCGGGTCAACCTCCGCCAATATGGGAACAACCGGCCCGGGCAGCTCTCCGGCGGCCAGCGGCAGCGCGTCACGATTGCGCGCGCGCTCGTGAACCGGCCCGCAATCGTCTGGGCCGACGAACCGACCGGCGCGCTCGACTCCAAGACGGCGACCGAGATCATGGACCTCATCGTCGAGCTGAACTCCAGCGAGCATCAGTCCTGCGTGATCGTGACCCACGACCCGAAGGTTGCGGCGCGCTGTCACCGCACCATCCGCATGGACGATGGCCTCATCGCCACGGAGCTGAGCCAGGACCAGATGAAGGCTGAAGTCGCCGCCGGGGGCGGCGCCCACTAGGGGGCGGACCATGCAAGAGTTTTTCGGCGTCCCGATGAATTACATCGCCGGCACGGCGGCCGCGATCACGCTGTTGATCCTGGCCGGGGTCGCCTTCATCGGCGTACGCAACCCGGTGATGTTCAAGATGGGTCTGCGCAACATCCCGCGGCGGAAGGCGCAGACAACGCTCATCGTCCTCGGCCTCATGCTCTCCACGGTCATCATGACGGCTGCCTTCGGCACGGGCGACACGATGAACGAGAGCATTACGAGCGAGATCTACACCCTCGGCGGCGAGATCGACGAGATCATCGAGTACAACGACGAAGACTTCCCGGGGCCGGAGGACGAGCAAGTCCTCCCCATGTCGCTCGTGGGAGAGCTCGACGCGGAGTTCGCTGACGACCCCGACATCGACGCCTTTATGCCGATGGGCACGGAGGTGCTCCCCATCCAGAACACGCGCACACGGCTGAACGAGGGCCAGGCGCGCGTCGTTGGTTGGCGCAACGAAGATGCCGCGAAGTTCGGCGGCCTGAAGGACCTGGACGGCGACGTCGTCACCCTGCAGGGCAACGAAATCGCCGTGAACGAGGAGCTTGCCGACAACATCAATGCCGAGCCCGGCGACACGCTTCTCCTGTTCTTCGAAGGCCAGTCGCAGGAGGTGGTGGTCAAGGCCATCACCCCCAACACCGTGCTTGCGGGCACCTTCGACACCACCAGCCGCCAGGGCGGGGCGGTGAGCCTCGACTTCCTCTCCGGGATCACGGGCCAGACGGACTCCGTGGACGGCATCATGGTCACCAACAAGGGCGGCGTGAAGTCGGGCGTGGAGCACTCCGACGCGGCCACCGAGAAGCTCGAGGCGTTCCTCGCCGGCACGCCCTACGAGGTCGACAGCATCAAGGCCGACGGCATCGACGAGGCCGAACTGTTCGCGAGCTTCTTCACCACGTTCTTCATCATCTTCGGTCTGTTCTCCATCGCCGCGGGCGTGCTCCTGATCTTCCTGATCTTCGTCATGCTGGCAGCGGAGCGGAAGCCGGAGATGGGTATGGCCCGCGCCGTAGGAGCCAAGCGCCGCCAGATCGTCGAATCGTTCCTCGCCGAGGGCATGGGCTACGACCTGGGCGCGGCGCTCGTGGGCCTCGTCTTCGGCGTGCTCGTCGTGTTCGGCATGGTCGGGCTCATCAGCTACTTCGCGGGCGACTCCTTGGGCGTGATCATCCAGGTGCATGTGACGCCCCGCAGCTTGCTGACCGCATTCTGCATCGGCGTGATCGCGACCTTCATCGTCATCTTCATCGCATCGTGGCGGGCAAGCCGCATCAACATCACTGCCGCCATCCGGGACCTGCCCGAGACACACCCCGTGAACCCGGAGAGCTCGACCTGGCTGGGCTACCTGCGCGGCGTCCTGAATGGCTTCGTGGCCTTCGGCATCACAGTCGTTTCGATCGTGCTCGCGCTGCGTTTCCCCGCACTGGCTCCGGCGTTCCTGCTGGCGGCGGTCACCGGCATCCTGGGACCCTGGATCTATGCGCTCCGGGGGTCGAACTTCGGCGCGCCCGCCAGCGAGCGGCTCATCGGCGAGGGCCACCCCAAATGGCCCTGGATCCTCGGCGCCGTGGTCCCCGTCATCGGCTGGTTCGTGATACTGCCCGGCTACGCGCTCGCCCTGCTGCTCGTGCGCCTCACGCGTGACCGCAAGCCGGCGGGCGTACCCACATGGCTGGTTGCCGTGGGCATCGTCGTGGCGCCGGTTGGCATGGTGCTCGCAGCCTTGCAGGACCGTGGGCGCGCCATCGCCTGGAGCGTGGGGTTCGGCACCGTCGGCGCCGTCCTCGGCGTGATCATGGTGCAGTGGGGCCTCGACGCGAATTCGCAGTTCCTGTTCGCGGGCGGCGTATCGTTCGTCGCCTTCTGGGTGGCTATCACCCTCCGCTACTTCCGCATCGCCGAACGCGCGTCGTTCACGATCGTGAGCCTCGCCCTCCTCGCCTTCTGGTACATCACCCCGGCCGGGCTGCTTGAGCCAATCGTCGGCGAGCTCGAAGGCGACTTCGAGATGTTCTTCCTCAGCGGCATGGTCATGGTGACCGCCGGGACGTTCATCGTCGTCTACAACGCCGACATTTTGCTCCCGGCTATCGGTGCTCTCGGCTCGCGCTTTGGGCGCATCGTCCCCGCCGTGAAGACCGCGGTGGCGTACCCGCTCACCTCCCGGTTCCGCACCGGCATGACCGTCATGATGATCGGGCTGATCATGTTCTCCCTCATCATGTTCCAGACGATCAACTCCAACTTCTCGCGCGTGTTCCTCAACGACGACGCGAGGGGTGGCTGGGACGTGCAGGCGCTGGTCAACTCCAACAACCGCATCGGCGGGGACGGCGACGGCGCGGAGAACCAGGACGACGCCTTCCGTGCCGCGCTGGAGGAGAACGGCGGCGATACGAGCGGCATCACCACGGTCGCCGAGGCGCGCATCTCCGGGTTCTTCGACACCGAGGTGAAGCACGCCGAGCCCGACACCAACGACGACGGCTCCCTCGACGAGTTCGGCCGTGCGATCGTCATCGGTGGCGACGACGCCTTCCTCGAGGGCACCAGCCTGGCGATGGAGTCGCGGGCCGCAGGCTATGCGACGGATGCCGACATCTACCGCGCTCTGCGGGAGGAGTCGAATCTCGTTATCGCCACGCCGGGGATGTTCAGCTTCGAGGGGTTCGGTGACTTCGAAGACATCGTCGATCTCGGTGAGCGTCCGGAGGAGGGCTTCGAGCCCTTCCCCGTGACCGTCCGCAACCCGGCCACGGGCGAAACGACGGATCTGATGCTCATCGGCGTGCTGGACGACTCGGCCGACGTGTTCTTCCTGGGCTTCATGACCTCGAAGGAGACTCTCCTGGGCGCCCTCCCCGAGTCCGAGGAGCAGACCTTCTACCTCAAGGTGGCCGAGGGCGTGGACGCCGACGGAGTGGCGGACACGGTCGAGGGCAGCCTCGTGCAGGCCTCCGCCGATTCGCTCGATTCGCTGCTCGACGACCAGCGGCGGCAGCAGCAGGGCTTCCTCTACCTCTTCCAGGGGTTCATGGGCCTCGGGCTGCTCGTTGGCATCGCCGCCCTGGGAGTGATCGCCTCACGAGCGGTCGTCGAGCGGCGCCAGCAGATTGGCATGCTGCGCGCGATCGGCTATCAGCGGAAGATGGTGGCCCTCAGCTTCCTCTTCGAGTCGTCCTTCATCGCGCTCTCGGGCATCATCACGGGCTTCGTGCTGGCAGTGTCCCTCTCGTGGGTGTTGTTCACCTCGGACAATTTCGACGAGTCAGCGAGCGGCGCGGGTTTCACGGTCCCGTGGCTGGAGCTGTTCATCATCTCCGGCGTCGCGTTCATAGCCTCGCTCGTGATGACCTACTTCCCGGCGCGAAGTGCGTCCCGCGTGCCAATCGCTGAGGCGCTCCGGTACGAGTGAAGGCGAGCAGCGCTCACCCCCAACCCCCTCTCCCGACGCCGCGGGAGAGGGGGCTTTTCGGGCGGCGCCCGGCGACCGTTAGACTGCGACCGTGGACCGACCTGAGCTGCTTGGCACCCGACTGTTCGACCTCACGGGCCGCGTTGCGCTGGTCACCGGCGCGGGGCGTGGGCTGGGCCGCACGATGGCGTGCGCACTTGCCGCCGCCGGCGCGGACGTCGCCGTGGGCGCGAGAACGGTCTCGGAGTTGGAGAGCCTGCGGGCCGAGATCGAGGAGATCGGGTGCCGGTCTCGCGTGGTCGGCCTGGACGTGACGAGCGAGGCGAGCTGCGAGGAGGCGGTCGCGGAGGTCGTCCGCTCCCTCGGACAAGTCGACATCCTCGTGAACAACGCGGGCATCAACGTGCGCAAGCCGGTGCTGGAGCTATCCGGCGAAGAGTACGGGCGTGTCCTGGATACGAACCTGAAGGGCTACTTCCTCTGTTCGCGGGCGGCGGGGCGCCACATGGTCGAGCGAGGCTCCGGGAAGGTCATCAACATCTCGAGCATCATGGGGCGCGTGGCCCTGGCCAACCAGGCCGCCTACGCCAGCTCCAAGGGCGCGATCGAACAGCTCACGAAAGTGCTCGCCCTCGAGTGGGCCACCGCGGGCGTGCAGGTCAACGCAATCGGGCCAACCTACTTCGAGACGGAACTGACGAAGCCGCTCTTTGAGGACCCCGAACGGAACGCCTTCATCACCGGCCGCACGCCGATGGGGCGGTGGGGCCAGCCCCACGAGCTGGCGGGCGCCGTCATCTTTCTCGCGAGCCGTGCCAGCGACTACGTCACCGGACATACGCTCATGGTCGACGGCGGCTGGACCGCGTGGTAAGCGAAGCTGCAGGCGCGGTTAGCTGAAGCTGATGAACCCGGCTGCGCGCCGGAAGTGCCGGGCGATCATGCCTTCGACATCGGCGGGGACGGTCACCGGCTCCGATTCGGCGGCGACGGAATCACTCCCGCGCGCCAGCTCCTCGCGGAAGCGGGCTTCGGCGTCCGGCTCGGTAATCCGGGGAATCAACGTAAACGGGGTCGGGTCATACATGCGTGTGCGTCCTCAATTGTGCTATTCGTCACAATCAACCGTAACGCACAGGGTGATTATCCGTCGCAGTGAAGTTTTCTATACGTGAACTGGCTCCCACAGCGTGAGGACGAAGCCGTCCGGGCCCATCACCTGGCACTCCACCGTCTCGTCGACGCCCGTAGGCGCCTCTATCGCGAGTGCCCCGCGCCGCAATGCGAGCGAGTAGGCCGCCTCCACATCAGGCACCCGGACCCGCAATTCCGCGCCGATTCCTCGCGCAACGCCCTCCCGGGCGAGCGCGTTGTACCAGGGGTGCCCGCGGTAGACCTCATCCGAGTGCAGGAGGATGCTCGCACCATTGACACGCAGGCTCGCGAACCCGGGCATGCGCTCATGTACGTCCATGCTCGCCACATCGGCGAGGAAGTCGCACAGCGCGGGGATGTCCGTCGTCCAGAGGACGATCCCGAAGTCGGTGCCGTCGGTCATAGCCCCGGCCTCCACGGTCTCAGAGGAGTATAACTGTGCGTCAAGTGTTAAGACCCTGACTTGTCATAAGGCGTACGTTACGTGAAATGGGAACGTAGAGTTAGCCTAAGCATTCCGAAATCGAGGAATCGTCACATCGTCATGATGCTCCCACTCCACAACCACCGGCATTCCCACCTGGACCTCCCCCGGCGGCGTGCCCACGATGTTGCCCGGGAGTCTCGGCCCTTCCTCCAGTTCGATGATAGCCACGACGTACGGGATCTCGGCGGCGAACCCGGGATGGTAGCGCTGGTGCATCACGCCGAAGGTGCGCACCACCCCCTTGCCGCTCGCCTCGAACCACTCGTAGTCGGATGAGAGGCACTCATCGCAGTGCTGGCGGGAGGGTGTGCGCGGTGCGCCACAGGCTGTGCAGCGCATCAGCATGAGCTTTCCCTGCGCTGCTGCGTCGTAGAACGGCCGTGACTCCTCGTCCGGGAGCGGGAGTGGTTTTGCCGGGGCTTCTGTTGTCATGGTGTCAGTTCCTGTGGGGGCTGAGGATGAGGGCGGCGTGGTAGCTCAGGCTGCCACCGTTGCCCGTGGCGAGGACGAGGTCGTGCTTCTCGACCTGCCGCTCGCCGCCCTGGCCGCGCGCCTGGATGATTGCTTCGCTGAGGGGCGTCATTCCCCACATGTAGTAGCCGGAGAGCTCGCCGCCGCCGGTGTTGGTGGGGAGCGAGCCGCCCGGGCCGAGCTTGCCGTCCTCCACGAATGGCCCGCCCTCGCCTTTCTCGCAGAACCCGTAGTCCTCCAGCGTCACCAGCGTCGTGTAGGTGTAGCAGTCGTAGAGCTCGCAGACGTTGATGTCCTGCGGGCCAGCGCCGGCCATCGCGAAGACCGTCTTCGCGGCGAGCTTCGCGCCCGTCTCCGTCTCCCAGTCGCTGCCGGTGCGGTGGTGGTCGCCGGGGTGGCCCTGTCCCATCCCGAGGATGTAGGCCGGGGGCTGCGACATCGATGGCGCCCGGTCTGCCGGGCTAACCACAACGGCGACAGCGCCGTTGCTCACCAGGCAGCAGTCGAGCAAGTGCAGCGGCTCGATGATCCAGCGCGACGCGTGGTAGTCCTCGAGCGTCAGTGGATCCCGCATCTGCGCCAGCGGGCTCCGCGTCGCCCACGCTCGCGTGGACACGGCAATCGCGCCGAGCTGGTCCTGCGTGGTGCCATAGAGGGCCATGTGACGGCGTGCGGCCAGGGCGTAGGGCGTGTTCGCGCCGAAGTAACCCGCGGCCGCGTACAGCCCGCCCATCCCCATGGGACGGGAGGGCATCCTGGCGGCGCCGCCGTAGGCCGCCCCGGACGAGCCGCCCTCCTTCAGCGGGTTATCGGCGAAGACACACACAACGTGCGTTGCCATGCCTGCGTGAATGGCGAGGGTGGCGTACTGCACCATCTGGGCGGCGGTGGAACCGGCCGCGTTCATGTGGTTCAGCAGCCGCAGGTTCGTCATGCCCAGGTAGTTCTGCAGGCCGAGCCCGATGCCGCCGCCCGTGGCGCCCGTTATGCCCGGGTTGATGAGGAGGCCGTCGATCTCTGACTTCTGGAGGCCGGCGTCGGTGATTGCGAGCCGCACCGCGTCGGCGGCGAGCTCGTTCGCACTCTTGCCGTAGATGCGGCCCATGGGCGTCATGCCAAGGCCGGTGATGGCGGCGGCGCCGCGTAGTGGATGTGCCATGGGCGCGATTGTAGGCGGTGGGGCGAGGGAGGCAACCGGCCTGGCACTCGTAGCTCTCGAAGTCCTTCGAAGGCTACCGGCCTGGCAGTGGTAGCTCTCGAAGTCCTTCGAAGGCTACCGGCCTGGCAGTGGTAGCTCTCGAAGT
>JBBDMZ010000052.1:0-2470 GCA_040877955.1 Dehalococcoidia bacterium
GGGGGGGGGGGGGCCTGAGGCGCCGCCCTCACCCCCGGCCCCTCTCCCAGAGGGAGAGGGGAGTCCATTTATTGAGTCTGGGGGCGAGTCTTCTAATTGTTGGATGACCGCTTGCTGACGCGCGCGGCTCTGTCCCGGGTCGGTGCCGTCGAATCGTGAATCGTGAATCGTGAATTGTGAATCACCCGCGCCATAGCCGCGGTAGATGCGGCGTTCTTTGCGGCCCATGCCGCGTTCGCGCCAGCCGCCACCGATGCCTTTGATTTGCTCGAGGCCGAGGCGGATGTCGCCGAGCTCGGGCCAGGCCATGGCTTTGCTGATGTTGATGGAAGGGGCGAGCACCTGGATGCCGTGGCGGTTGGCGTCGCCGGTGAGCACTTCGAGCGAGTAGAAGCCCATGGGCTGTGCATTAAAGAGGGAGCAGTAGTAGGCGGTGGGGAAGTGGTAGCGCAGCCAGGTGGACTCGTAGGCAAGGAGGGCGAAGGCGACGGCGTGGCTCTTGGGGAAGCCGAAGGCGGCGAAGGCAGCCATCTTGTCCCACGCCACTGTCGCCGCCTCGCGGCAGACGCCCTGGCGCGAGGCGCCCGCGTAGAACTCCTCGGCGAGGGCCTGCATCGCTTCGGTTGAGCGTTTGCGGCTCATGGCGCGGCGCAGCTTGTCCGCCTGGCCGGGGGTGAAGCCGGCGATGGCGCACGCGATCTGCAACACCTGGTCCTGGTAGAGGACGTGCCCCACGGTCTCGCCGAGCACGTCTTTCAGGAGTGGCCCGAGTTGCGGGTGACCGTAGTCGATGTCGACCGGTTTGCCGGCCGCGATCATCTTGCGGAACTCCATATAAGGATGGAACGTGCCGGCGACGATTGGGCCGGGGCGGATGATTGCGACCTGGACGGCGAGGTCGTCCAGGGTCTCGGGGCGAGTGAAGGGGAGGGTCTGGATCTGGGCGCGGCTTTCGATCTGGAAGACGCCCATGGTGTCGCCCGCCTGGATTGAGGCGTAGATCTCGGGGCTGTCGTGGGGGACGCGGCCGAGGTCGACGTGCTGGCCGTGTACCTCCTCGATGATGTCGAGGCAGTCGTCGACGGCGGAGAGCATGCCGAGGGCGAGGAAGTCGATTTTCACGAAGCGTGCGTCATCGACGGAGTCTTTATCCCACTGGCAGACGTAGCGGCCCTCCATGCGCGCGGGCTCGACGGGGACCACGGATGAGAGCTTCTCGGCGGAGATGACGACACCGCCGACGTGCTGGCCAATGTGGCGAGGGAAGCCTGCGAGTTGTGAGCAGATGTCGATGAGGTCCTTCCAGAGGGGTGCGCCGACGAGGTCTTTGAGCTCGGGGACGTAGGACATCTCGCGGGCGACCTCGTAGGCGTTGGCGAAGTTGTCGCCGAGCTTGTTGAGCTTGGCGAGCACGGGCATGGGCAGCCCCAGCGCCTTGCCTACATCGAGGACGGAGTTCTTGAAGCGATAAGTCGGGAAGGCGGCGACGATGGCGGCGTGCTCTTCGCCGAAGCGGTCATAGACGCGCTGCAGAAGCTCGTCGCGGATGTCGCGGGGGAAGTCGAGGTCGATATCGGGGAGGGAGTGGAGCTCTTCGTTGAGGAAGCGCTCGAGGTAGAGGTTGTTCTTCACGGGGTCGATGTGGGAGAGGCCGATGAGGTAGCAGACGATGGAGCTGACGGAGGAGCCGCGGCCGCGGGCGACGGGGCGTTCGTCGGGGGCGAGGTTCTTTGGGCGGCCGTGCAATTTGAAGGCGACCTCGTTGCACATCTGCAGGAGCTCCCAGTAGACGAGGAAGAAGCCGGCGAGGCCATGCTTCGCGATGAGCTCGAGCTCGCGGTCGAGGCGGCTGCGGGCATCGGTTCGGATGTTCTCCGGCTCGGAGCCGTACTTGCGGCGGAAGACGGGCTCGCAGATGCCCTGGAGGTGGGAGTCGAGGGTGGCGCCGTCCGGGACGGGGTAATCGGGGAGGCGATAAGGGAGGTCGCGGGTGAGGTCGAAGGTGCAGCGCTCAGCGATGGCGACGGTGTTGCTGACGGCGCGGGGGTAGCGCTCGAAGCGGGCGGCCATCTCGGCGGGGTGCTTGAGGAAGAACTCGGAGTTGGGGCGGCGGACCTCGTGGGAGCTATCGAGGGTGAGGCGGTGGCGGATGGCGACGAGGACGTCGTTCACGCGGTGGCGCTGGCGGACGTGGTAGTGGGCGTTGTTGGTGGCGACGACCTCGATGCCCATGCGCTCGGCGAACTCTGCAAGCGCGGCGACACGGGCGGTGTCGCCGAAGACATCGTGGTGCTGGAGCTCGATGTAGAAGCGGTCGCCGAAGGTGGCGAGGTATTCGGAGGCGATGCGTTCGGCCTCCTCACCCCCTGGCCCCCTCTCCACGCGCCCGTGGAGAGGGGGAGTGGCATTGGTGGCGTTGAGTGGCAGCGCGCCCTCACCCCCGGCCCCTCTCCCAGGGGGAGAGGGGAGT
>JBBDMZ010000053.1:0-13505 GCA_040877955.1 Dehalococcoidia bacterium
AATCGTGCCCACGTTCACATGCGGCTTGGTTCGCTCGAATTTCGCCTTCGCCATTGCTGTTCCTTTCGATGACTTTCCTGTGAGTGGACTACGCGGCGCCTTGCTGCTTGGTGAGCGTGGCGGCGACGCTCTTGGGGACTTCTTCGTAGTGGTCGAATTCCATGCTGTAGCTCGCGCGTCCTTGCGAGAGCGAGCGGAGGTCGGTGGAGTAGCCGAAGGTCTCGGCAAGCGGGACCATGGCGTGCACGACCTGGGTCTTGCCCATGGAATCGGTGCCCATGATCATCCCTCGCCGGGCATTGATGTCGCCGACGACGGCGCCGAAGTAATCCTCCGGGCAGCGGACCTCGACCTTCATGATGGGCTCCAGGATGACGGGAGCGGCCCTGCGGACGGCTTCCTTCACGCCAATGGAGCCAGCGTTCTTGAACGCCATCTCGGATGAGTCGACGGCGTGCATGGAACCGTCGACAAGCGCGACCTTGACGTCGAGCACCGGGTAGCCGGCGAGGACGCCGCCCTGGAGGGCCTCTTTGACGCCCTGCTGGACGGGGTTGATGTACGCCTTGTCGACCGCTCCGCCGACGATCTTGTTCTCGAAGACGAAGCCCTGGCCTCGCTCGAGGGGCTCAATCTCGAGCTCGACGACGCCGTACTGGCCCCGCCCGCCGGACTGGCGGACGAATCGGCCCTCGGCCTTTGCCGGCCGGGTGATGGCTTCGCGGTAGCTGACCTGGGGCCGGCCAACGTTCGCGGCGACCTTATGCTCGCGGAGCATGCGGTCCACGATGACTTCCAGGTGAAGCTCGCCCATGCCGGAGATGAGCGTCTGGCCGGTCTCCTCATCGAAGGTCCAGTGGAAGGTTGGGTCTTCCTCGGACATCTTCATGAGGGAGTCGCCCATCTTGTCCTGGTCTTCCTTGCTCTTCGGCTCGAGGGCGACGCGGATGACGGGCTCGGGGAACTGGATGTTCTCGAGAACTACGGGGTGGTCGGAGTCACAGAGGGAGTCACCGGTGAAGGTCTTCTTCAGGCCAACGCAGGCTGCGATGCCGCCCGCGTGGACCTCCGCGACTTCCTCGCGCTGATTCGCGTGCATGCGGAGGAGGCGGCCGATGCGCTCACGCTCGCCCTTGGTGGAGTTGTAGATGTTCTCGCCGGTCTTCAGCACGCCGCTGTAAATGCGGACGTATGCGAGGCGGCCGACGTAGGGGTCGGAGACGATCTTGAAGGCGATGGCGGCCAGCGGCTCGTCATCGGAGGCGCGGCGCTCCACTTCGCCCCCATGCTTGGGGTCGATGCCCTTAACCGGTGGGATGTCGATCGGGCTCGGGAGGAAGTCGACCACCGCGTCGAGCATGAGTTGCACGCCCTTGTTTTTGAGGGCGGAGCCGCAGAGAACCGGGTAGGCGAGGCTGGCCAGGGTCGCGCGCCGGATGGCGGACTTGAGCTCGTGGGAATTGACGTTGTGGCCTTCCAGGTAGCTGATCGCGATCTGGTCATCGACGTTCCCGACGCCCTCTACGAGTGCCTCGCGGGCGGCTTCGGCCTCGGCCAACAAATGGTCGGGGATGGGCCGACGCTCGGGCTTATCGCCTTTATCGCCGCCGAACCACCACCAGCACATCTCGATGAGGTCGATCGAGCCGTCGAAATCGCCCTCGGAGCCGACCGGGAGATGGATGTTAATCGGGTTTGCGCCGAGGCGGTCCTTCATCATCTCGACCGTGCGATCGAAGTCGGCGCCGATGCGGTCCATCTTGTTGACGAAGCAGATGCGGGGGACGGCATATCGGTCGGCCTGGCGCCAGACGGTCTCGGACTGCGGCTCCACACCGGCGACCGCGTCGAAAACGACCACGCCGCCGTCGAGGACGCGGAGGCTGCGTTCAACTTCGGCCGTGAAGTCGACGTGGCCGGGGGTATCGATGATGTTGATGACGTGGTCGTTCCACTCGGCGGTGGTGGCGGCAGCGGTGATGGTGATGCCGCGCTCACGTTCCTGTTCCATCCAGTCCATGATCGCCGTGCCCTCGTGCGTCTCGCCGATCTTGTAGCTGACGCCGGCATAAAAAAGGACGCGCTCGGTCACGGTCGTCTTGCCCGCGTCGATGTGGGCAATGATCCCGATGTTCCGGATGCGTTCGATTTCGACTGGACCTGCCATGGTGGACGAGTACCTCTGGGCTGGCGCGGGGGCTACCAGCGATAGTGGACGAAGGCGCGGTTGGCCTCCGCCATGCGGTGCGTATCTTCTTTGCGCTTGATCGCGACGCCGGTGCCGTTGGCGGCATCAAGGAGCTCGGCAGCAAGCTTCTCGGACATCGAACGGCCGTTGCGCGAGCGCGCGGAGTTCAGGATCCAGCGCATCGCGAGGGCGATGCGGCGGTCGGGCCGGATCTCCACCGGCACCTGGTAGGTGGCGCCACCAACGCGGCGCGGCTTCACTTCAAGCACGGGAGTGGCGTTGCGAAGGGCCTGGCCGAAGACATCGATCGGGTCCCGTCCCGTCTGCCCTTGAACGCGGTCGAAGGCGCCATAGACCACACGCTCCGCTGTGGACTTCTTTCCGCGCGTCATGAGCTTGTTGATCATGACCTGGACCTGCGGGTTGCCGTACCGCGAGTCCGGTGGGATAGGACGGCGTTCTGGCCTGTTGCGTCGCGCCATTGGTCAGTTCTCCCGATTTCGCTGGACGTGATAAAGCCGGTCTATTTGCGACCGGCTGGCTGGGCATTCTTGCGAGTGCCGTACTTGCTGCGCCCCTGCTTGCGGTTGTTGACACCGGTGGCATCAAGGGCGCCGCGGACGATGTGGTAACGCACGCCGGGGAGGTCCTTGACGCGGCCGCCACGCACGAGCACAACGGAGTGCTCCTGGAGGCTGTGGCCCTCACCGGGGATGTAGGCGGTCACTTCGATGCCGTTTGTGAGGCGGACGCGGGCCACCTTGCGGAGGGCCGAGTTGGGCTTCTTTGGGGTCTGTGTTCGCACCTGGGTGCAGACTCCACGCTTTTGGGGCGAGCCGCGGCCAACCGACTTTGCCATGCGGTTGGTATGGGAGTTGAAGGAGAAGAGGAGCGCGGGCGCGCCGGACTTCTTGGCCTTCGGTGTGCGGCCCTTGCGGACCAACTGGTTGATGGTCGGCATCTCTGCTTCCCCTACTAGCGATTGGCAGCAACGGAGGCGGTTGGGCCTCGCGATCCTGGAAGGTCGAACCTTCTGGCCGAATTCTGGGCACGAAAACAGGCCGAAAAGCCTGTTCGTGAACAGCGTCCCGGGCGTCTATGGCGGCGCAGGGACCGTCTTCAAGCACTCAGCTTCACGACCTGGCGAACTCACACAAAGCTGGCCAGTCAAATAAGCGCCGAATGAGAAGAGTAGCACAGGGTGTGGCACTGTCAACTTTATGGCATGGGTGCGGGCTCACCGGCGGGAGCGGCAGAGGACGCCAGATCAGGTGGCAGCGGCGATGGCCTCGCGAATCTGGGCGAGGTGTGCCCGTTCGTGCGCGAGCTGGTGGCGCACATAGTCCTCGAGGACGACGGGACCGATGACCTCGTGGCGGCCCGTTCGCTGCCAGAAGCGCTCGTGCAGGTTCCGCAAGACGCGAACGAGGTCGGACCGGGAGGCGGCGATCTCATCCAGGATGGCAGTCAGCTCTTCGGGGCGGTCGTGGGCGGCGGCCACCCAGTTGTTCTCGTCGTAATTCGGGAGCAGCGGGTCCTGGTCGAACACGATGAAGCGAAATCGAAGTGCGTAAACAAGGGCGGCATCACGAAAGTGGCAGAGCGTTTCGAAGGCGGACCATCCGTCCGGGTCTGGCGAGGCGCTGAGCGTCCCCGGAGGGACGCCGGCCAGCAACGACCGGAGGCTCTTCGGCGTCGCGGCGAGCTCGTCGAGCACCTGGGTGCTGGTCAGTGGGGAGTCGAGGGTGTAGAGGTTTGGGTTGGCTGCGGGCGGCATGGTGCAGTTTCCAGCAGCAGGAGGATGGCAGTCCAGCGGAACTCATGTGGTGACGAGGCTCCCTGCCGGGTGAACGGGGGCACTGAACTGCCACCGAACCGTACGCGGGCTAGCCTTCGGACGAAGGCCGGCGCGTCCGTATGTGATTGCAGGTGGCCCTTCTGACCAAAGGGCGCCCGGCGACATTGTCCTCCCCGTCGCACTGGGGGCGTGATCGGGTTCATCCCCGGACACGCCCCCAACCCATTTAGGGGCTAGAGGCTGGGGGCTAGGGGCTAGGGGCCAGGGTCCCGGGGCCTCCCAGCAGCCAGTGCGCTTTCTCGCATGCGCAAAGCTCATACGGGTAGGATCGCGACACCGCGCTAGCCAACGCCTGCCTCTGCCTGTCGCCGTTGTCCCCAGCCTCTAGCCTCTAGCCCTGCATTGCCCGTGGTGGTGGCCGGTGCCACCATACGGTGGGCACCCGCCCGCGCGAGGAGCCAGGCGTGACATACCCCTCGAACGAGCCGGATCTCTCCGCGGTCTGCCCTCACCTCGGGCTCGCCGATGACGCGGACTCGCATGCGACGTACGCCACCGAGGCACATCGCTGCTTCAAGATGCCCAACCCTACCCGTATCGCGCAGGTCCACCAGGAGTCGTACTGCCTGGTCGCCGCGCACACGACGTGTCCTATCTATACGGGCGACGGGATCTCGCGAGTGGCCGCTCCGGCGGCCGCGGCGGCCGGGATGGCTGCACCTGCGGCCGCCACGCCACCAGCCCCGGCGGCAACTGCCCCAGGCCCCCGCACTCGTGACCGCGCGCAACCGGCCGGCGCCGAGGAGCCACCCGCTCCTCGACCCAAGCGCCAGCGCGGCGCCGACGGCCAGCTTCAAGCACGACCCCGGGCGGGCGGTATCAGCATGCCCGCCGCGACGATCGGGCTGTTCGCTCTCGCGATCGTGCTGATCGCGATCGCGTTCCTCATCAACCGGGCGGTGGACGACGATGGTGGAAGCGGGAACCTTTCGCAGGCCGACGCATTCGGCACCGCTGATGCCAACCGCACGGCCCAGGCGGCTGCCAACCAGACACCCGGCCAGACGCAACAGAACGAGACCCCTGCTGGCACCCAGCCCGCCAACGGGACGCAGACCCCCGGTACGACACAGACCACCACGGCCAGCGCGGGGGGTGACGAGTACACGGTCGTGGCGGGCGACACGTGCTCCGGCATCGCCGAAGACAACGACGTGACCCTGTCGGACCTGCTCGAAGCCAACGACATGACGGAGGAAGACTGCCTGAACCTCCAGGAGGGCGACACGCTCACTATCCCTTAGGGGTCGACGTTCCGTCGGGGAGGGGGCCAGGCAGCGCCAGTTCGTCGTGGTGGGCGCGGACCCACTGAGTGCGCGCGAGCCAATGCGTTGGGTGGCTCGTCCAGCCGTGTTCCCGCTCCTGAACCCACTTCCAGTCGGCCCAGCAGAGGAGCGCGAGGTCGAGATCGCGGCGGGCGAGACGCCGGATCTCTTGCATGACCGGCGTGCGCTTGCGCTTGCGGGGCTCGACCTTGTCGGCGATGAGAATGACTTTCGCGACGAGCGGCATGTCCGCCGATCCGAGGGTGTGGTCGCGGATGGCGGCGAGAGCGTCGTCGTCGGTGATCCCGAAGCGTTCGCGAAGGACGGCGGCCGCGATGGGCCCATGCAGGAGAACGGGGTCGGCTTCATCGACAGGATCCATCGGGATGCCGATCTCCCGGGCGAGCCGCATTTGGTCCTCCGGAGGATGTGCGCGAAACAGGTCGTGACCCCACGCGGCGAGCTCAACGCGGAACGGATCGAGATCCCAGCGACCAGCGAGGTCAAGCGCTTCAGCGGTGACGCGCTCGACGTGCCGGATGAGCCCGGCGGGCCGCGACGCGAACTCGCCCCGGATGAGTGCTATCTGATGGCGGAGGTGGCGGGACACTACCCCTCAGGCCCGAGCTTGCGGCCGCCGAGCAGGTGGAGGTGGAGGTGGTGGATGGTCATCCCGGCATGGTCCCCCACATTGAACGAAACGCGATAACCGTTCTCGAAGACGCCCTCGAGGCGGGCTACCTGGGCCGCGAGCGCGAACATGCCGGCGAGCATGTCGCCGTGCACCCACTCGATCTCGCGGGCGTTGTCCACATGCTGCCGGGGGATGACCAGGTCATGCACAGGTGCGCGCGGGTTGATGTCACGGATGGCGAAGGCGTGATCGTTCTCAGCTATGCGTTCCACGGGGACCTCGCCCGAGGACATCCGGCAAAAGAGGCAGTCCGGCATCGCGCTGATTGTACGTGCAAGAGCGACTAAAGTTCACGACCCGTTACGGACGGGGCATAGAATGCGGGCGTGCAACCAGCGCCTGACGTGTTGTCGCTGTTCTGGGCGCCCATCAGCGCGGTGGGCTCGCATGGGCCGCAGGGACCGAACGCACAGCTGACAGTTTCCGTGTTTGGCGCGTCGTCCGTGCCGGACCGGCCACGGCTCCTGGTGGTGCTCTACCGGCCGAACTACACGCGTGAGCTCGTGGCGGCGGCAGGCACCCTCGCGATTAGCGTCCTCGACCGCTCCCACATGCGCCTCGTCGAACCGCTCGGGATCCGGACGGGCCGTGAGGGCAACAAGCTCGCGGGCCTGGAGGTCGAGCTTACGGCGGAGGGCGATCCGTGGTTCCCGGGCGCCGTTGGGATAGCCCGATGCGAGGTCATCGAGGACTTCGAGCTGGGCGAGGCGACGTCATTCCTCTGTGCGGTGCGCGAGCGGAGGGCGGCGGGTGGATCGCAGACGTTTACGACGGCGGACATTCGCTCGGAGCTGGGGGAGGCGTTCACGCGGCCGTGGGATGAAAAGCGGGCGCGCGACTTGCCTATGTTGCGCGAGCTGATGCACTGGCGATGAGGCCAGACCTAAGATGAGGAGCAGGCAAACGGTCCCCCTACGGCGGCCGCGAGCGGCGCTACGCTGGCTCGCTCCAGCTCCCACCGGACGACTCGGTGCAAGCCTCCCGCGGCCACAGGGGGCCGCAGCTACCCACGTATGGTCGGTCAGGCGAAGATGACGTACTGGCGGAGGAAGCGTTCGAGGGTGGTGTAGAACTGCTCGATCGTCTCGGTCTTGCGCCAGCCGTGGCCCTCGCCTTCGTAGACGTGGTACTCGTGAGGGACGCCTCGCGCGCGAAGTGAGGCGACGATGCTGTCGCTTTGCTCACGGGGGACGACGCGGTCGATGTCGCCCTGGAAGACGGCGATGGGATCGACGATCTTCGCGGCGTGGAAGATGGGCGAACGTTCGCGGTAGCGCGCGGCAGCTTCGGGGAGAGGGCCGATGATCGTATCGAGGTACCGGGCTTCGAACTTGTGGGTGTCGCTGGCGAGGGTGAACTGGTTCGAGACACCGAAGAGGCTGACGCCCGCTTTGTAGAACCCGGGTATCTCCACGAGCGACTGCAGGACGGTGAAGCCGCCGGCGCTGCCGCCCATGATGACGAGGCGAGTCGGGTCGGCCAGGCCGCGGTCTGCCAGCGACTGGGCGCCGAACTTCGAGTCCTGGACGTCGTAGATGCCCCAACTCTCACGCAACTTGAGCATGTAGTCGCGGCCATAGCCGGTGCTGCCGCGGTAGTTCACCTGGAGCACGCCGTACCCCCGAGTGGCGAGGAACTGCGTCTGGGGGCTCCACTGCGCCTGGGACTGGGACGTTGGCCCGCCATGCACGATGACGACCAACGGCGGGGCGCCGGCGGACTCGAACTGCTCGCTTGCGGGCGGGAAGTAGATGCCGTGGGCTTCCTCGCCATCGAACGAGGGCCACGAGACCGGTTGCGGCTGTGAGAGGGCGGACGGTGGCACCGTCTCAGAGCTGGCGCGGCGGCGGACGGAGGGTGCGCCGCCAGCGGCCAGGTCGAAGACCACGATTCGGAGTGGCTGGGCGCCTCCACTGGCGACCACCGCCACCCGTTCGGCGGCTGGGGAGGCGGCGGGCGAGGTGATGTTGGTGTACTCGGTGGCAGCGCCGGAGACGCTCGTGAGCTCACCGGAAGGCTGGACGGCGACCAGGCGGTCGAAGCCACGGAAGGAACGCACGGCCGCGATCGCGCCGGACGGTGTCACCCCGAAGTTCCTGGCGCCGTGGTTCCAGGCGGGCTCGCCAAACTCGCCGTCCCCCGAGGTGATGCGGGAGACCGCACTGGAGTCAAGGTCGCGGCGGTAGAGGTGGCCCCAGCCGGTCTCATCGGAGACGTAGACGAGTGCTTGGCCGTCGGGCGTGAAGGCGGGCTGGAAGATGGCCGTACCGGGGCCGCCAGCTACAACAGCGGACGACGCCACGATAGGTAGGCCGCCCTCGGGAAAGGCGAGCTGCGCGACCTTCAACTCCGTGCCGTCCCAGGGCATGTTGGGGTGGTCCCACTCCACCCAGGCGAGGCGGTCGCCAGAGGGGTGCCAGGCGGGCTGCATGTAGAAGTCGCGGCCCTCGGAGAGGCGGACGGGCCAGTGCTTGCCGTGGGCATCGACGACCGCGATGCAGTCGACGTCCTCGTAGGTGTGAATGTAGGCGACCCAGCGCCCGTCAGGGGAGACCGAGGGCGTGGAAGCGGCACCAAACTCGGGCGAGATCGGGGTCGCGGGGCCGCCGGCCAGCTCCTGCCGGTAGATGCGCTGGTCGGCCTGGGCGACGAAGTAGGCCACGCCGTGCGAGAGCGTGAAATCGCCGCCGCCGTAGCCGACGAAGGCACGCACGGAGAGGTCGGAGGTGAGGTCTCGGGTCGCGCCGCCGGCAGCGTCCTGGACAACGAGCACACCGCGGTCGGAGCGGCCCTCGATCCAGGCGAGAGTGCTGCCGTCTGTGTCCCATCGGGGCTCGGAGAGGTTGAGGCCGACGGCGAGGCTGCGCGGAGTGATGGGGGAATCCCAGAGGCCGTACATGCGTTGTTCGCGGGTCATGGGTGCTCCGGTATGCTAGTATGCGCGTAAGCAGTGGAAGGAGGGCGTGAGATGGAACGTATCACCGTGACAATTGAGCCTCACGTCGCAGCGAAGCTTAGGCGGGAGGCGCGCTGGCGTCACATTTCCCTCTCCGAGCTAGTGCGGGAGCGCATACGGGACGAAGAGGACGAGCGCCCGCAACGGTCTATCCCCTGGGCAGGAATTGGTGCCAGCGGGAATCCGAAGCTCGCGACGGAATTCGACGCGGAGCTCGAGCGGACCTGGGCGGATGACCTGAGGTCGAAGATTGACTGAGGTTGTGCTCGTGGACGCGAACGTCATGGTGGCGGTGGCGGATCGGTCATCGGAACATCACCGGGCGTGTCTCGGGGCTCTCATGGCCGCAGAGGATGTGGTGATACCGGCACTCTGCATTGCCGAGGCGACTTATCTGATCCACCGGGATCTGGGAGCATCGGCTGAAGCCGAGTTCTTGCGCGGCATGAGCGCCTTCGAGGTGGTAGCTCCGGCGGGAGATGACTGGGACCGAATCGCTCAGGTCGTCGCCGAGTACAGCGACTTCAAGCTCGGAGGGACCGACGCGTCCATCGTGGTTCTCGCCGAGCGGTTAAATACAGACCTGATACTCACCCTGGATCACCGGCATTTTCGGGCGATCAAGCCGCGCCATTGCGAGTTCTTCCGGCTGTTGCCGGAGCTGCCTTAGCGAATCAGGCTCTCATATGCCCGGAGAAGGGCGGGGACAGTGGTCGAGATCGGACCGAAGGAGAAGGCGGGCCCGGCGACCGTGCGGCCGATGCGGGTGGCTGGGGTGTCGAGCTCACGTGCGAGATCCTGGATGCGCCCTACGCCACCACCCTGGCGGAAGGAGTCTGGGTGGCTGCTGACGACGATGCGCCCCTGGCCCTCACCAAAGAGGGCGGCGTCCAGGCGCCCGGCCACGTCCACGCGCCCTTCGAAGCCAATGTCGCCGAGGATCGAGCACTCGGCCAGAGTCACGGCGAGGCCGCCGTCGGAGCAATCGTGGGCGCTCAGCAGGAGACCTTCGTCGTTGAGGCGGAGGACGAGCTGCTGAAGCCGACGCTCGGCCTGGAGGTCTACGGCCGGCAGCCCGGCGACGCGGCCATGCTCGGCCTCCAGGTATTCGCTGCCGCCGAGGGTAGAGACGGCCTGGTCGATTGCCGCTCCCAGTAACCACACATCCCCGCCCGGGCGGTTGAAGCCGGCCCGCAAGTGCTTCGAAACGTCCTCGAGGACGCCGAGCATGCCGATTACGGGCGTTGGGTAGATCGCGCGCCCGGCAGTCTCGTTGTAGAGGCTGACGTTGCCGCTGACGACGGGGGTCTCGAAGACCGAGCAGGCCTCGGCGATCCCGTGGACGGCCTGCGAGAGCTGGTAGTAGACGTCTGGCTTCTCGGGGTTGCCGAAGTTCAGGCAGTCGGTCACGGCGACGGGGACAGCCCCGGTGCAGACGATGTTGCGGGCGCACTCGGCCACGGCGATGGCGGCGCCGTTGTAGGGGTCCAGGTAGCAGTAGCGGCCGTTGCCGTCGGTCTTGAGGGCGATGCCGCGGTCGGTGCCCCAGACGCGGAGCACGGCCGCGTCCCCGCCGGGCGGGATGACCGTGTTGTTCAGCACCTGCTGGTCGTAGGTGCGGTAGACGCCGCGCTTGCTCGCGATGTTTGGCCGTGCGAGGAGGCGGAGGAGCGCGGCTGTCGCATCTTCCGGACGAACGTCGGGTAGGGCGCCGAGGTCGAAGGCGTTGAGCTCCGCCAGCTCGGGGGGGCGGACCCCGTCGCGGAGGTACTGAGGCGGGTCGGTGGCGAGCTCGACGGGGACGCAGCCCCACTCGACGCCGTTGTCGCGAATGACCACTTCGGTCCCGTCGGTGACCTGGCCGATCTCCTCGCAGTGGAGCTCCCAGTGTTCGAAGAGCGCCTTCACGTCCGCTGCGTGCTCGCGCTTCGCGATGACGAGCATCCGCTCCTGGCTCTCGCTGAGCATGACCTCGTAGGGGGTCATGCCTTCTTCGCGGCGCGGCACCTTCTCGAGGTCGAGGACGGCGCCGCAGCTCCCCTTGGCGCAGCACTCGACGACGGAGCTCGTGAGTCCGGCGGCGCCGAGGTCCTGGAGCCCTACGATCCAGTCGCCATGCTCGGAGGCGAGCTCGTAGCAGGCCTCCATGAGCATCTTCTCGAGGAATGGGTTGCCGACCTGGACAGCAGGGCGCATCTCCTCGAAGCGCGCCTCGGGGTCGGTGCGGCTGGCGAGGCCGCTGGCGCCGTGAATGCCATCGCGGCCGGTGTCGGCTCCAACGAGGAGCAGAGGATTGCCGGGGCCGCTCGCCTTCGCGCTGAGGAGCGTCGTCGTCCGCGCGACGCCCACGCACATGGCGTTCACAAGCGGGTTGCCGACATAGGCATCGCTGAAGACAACCTCGCCGCCAACGTTGGGAATGCCGAGGCAGTTGCCATAGCTACCGACTCCCGCGACCACGCCCTCGAAGAGGTAGCGGTTCGCCGGGTCATCGGGTGGCCCGAAGCGGAGGGAGTCGAGGATGGCCACGGGGTAGGCGCCCATCGCGAAGATGTCGCGGACGATACCGCCCACGCCCGTGGCTGCTCCCTGGAAGGGCTCGATCGCGGACGGGTGGTTGTGCGACTCCACCTTCATGACCACGCAGAGACCGTCGCCGATGTCGATGGCGCCGGCGTTCTCCGCGCCGATACGGGTGAGCACGCGGTCGCCGCCGGTGGGGAAGAGCTTGAGGAGGGGCTTGCTGTTCTTGTAGCCGCAGTGCTCGCTCCAGAGGGAACCAAACATGCCCAGTTCGACCTCATTGGGCTCCCGGCCGAGGCGCTGCGTAAGGAGCTCGTACTCCTCGTGGCTCAGCGCGACGGCATCGAGCGCTTCCTGGGTGACGGGCATGCCTCAAGCCTACAGGCGGTGAGGAGCAGGAACTACCGGCGCGCGCGTCCAAGCTGGTCGGCGACCTCGGTGCGGACGGTGACGAGACCGGAAAGGCGGTCGTGCAGCATCCGGCCGGAGTCGAGCAACGCCCACGCTGAGCTGAGAACGCCGACCAGGGCAGCGGCCGCGGCCAGCAAGAGCCAGCCTTCGGCCAGCGGCGCGGCTCCGGGGGCGAGCAACTCGTTCAATACAACGGCCCCACCGACGAGCGGTGGGACCGTGAGCGCGGTGCGCATGGCTACCTGGGGGATGGCCGGGCAACGCCCGGTGCGCTCATCCAGCAATTCGATGCCGGCGAAGGCCATGCCGATGGTCTTGCCGCAGAGGGCCCACGAGCCCGCCACGTAACCTACGACCACGGCGACAGCGCCAACCACCCAGTAGTCCTGGAGGAGGACCGCGCAGAAGCCGAGCAGAAAGGGCGCCGTAACCACGAACGCGCCGACGTCGATCCCGAACGCGAGGGCTCGTTCGCCCAACCCGGGATACAGCGAGCGGCGGCGTGCCTGCTCGACGGCGGTGGAGCGGTGGGTGCGGACGAGGTCGAAGTGGCTCATGCAGACAAGCTAAGGGCAGCGGCATGACCATCTCCTGTCAGCCGACGCACCCGTCGCTTTCAATCGCGTAGCGCGCCTACGAGTTGTTATCGCGGCGTTACTTTATCGGAACTCATAGAGAATCCCGCCGCGAGGGTGGAAGTCCGGATCGAAGCGGAGCTCCAGGGGCTCGGCGTCCTCTGGCACGACGAAGACGACACGGAGCGATGCCTCGGCGTCCCGGGCCAGCGTTGCGGGGGCGCCGGCGCTCCCCAGGGTTGCGAGCTCTGCCGAGTAGGTCTTCGTCGCGTCACCGAGCCGGACCTTGAGGCGTGCGGGGCTCGCTTCCACGTGCGCGGACTGACTGCCAGTCACGAGTAACCACTCGAACACCACGATGCGCTGGCCATCGCCGGGCTCAAGCACCTGGACGAGGCGGTCACCGGGGTCGATGACGCGGTTGAGCGCCATCACCACGCGCGGGTCATCCTCGTCGGCCAGGTTGGCGATGAAGTGGACGACCTGCGCCTCTCCGGCTTCCAGGGCGGCGTAATCAACATCGGCGTGCGTGACCTTCGAGTTCCATGTGATAAGGGCGATGATCCCGGCCGTGGCGCCGCCTGCAGCGAGGAGGCCACCGACGCCGGATGCGGTGGTCGTCGCGCCGCTCGCCGCACCCACCGCCGGCGCCATCGAGAACGGCGGGAGGCGGTCCGTGAAGCCGAGGAAGTAGCCGGCGACGCGGTAGTACCAGCGCCAGGCGCCGGTGAGGAAGTCGAACATGCCGTGCGGGAACCGGCCCGTGAAGAGAATCGCGAACCAGGCTATCCACACGACGACGAAGACCGCGATGAAGAGGACAGCCAGAGCCACGAAGTGCGGAATCACCAACACCAACCGCCAGAGGATCCCCTTCCAACGACTGAGCGTTCTCGCTTCGGGGTAGTCCCACTCGAGCGTCACGCCACTGCCCTGCGCGTCGAACGAGGGGTAGTGGTCGGTCTGGAGGAAGGCGTAGGCGTTGAAGCGGGCGGTCCAGGCAAGGTAACCGGCGCCGGCGTCGAAGAGCCACCG
>JBBDMZ010000054.1:0-13436 GCA_040877955.1 Dehalococcoidia bacterium
GCGAGCCCGACCTCCTCTACTGGCACGACCTCGACGCCGGCTTCGCCGGCCGCCAACCGCTCTAGGAGTCGCGGCCCTCCGTGGCCGCTGGGCAGCCGCGACCATCCGCGCGGGTAGCTGCGGCCGCCTCTGGCCGCGGGAGTACCGCGACCAATCCGCCCCGCCGGTCGGCCCGCGCAGCGCCCCGGACTGTCACCGGCCCGCGAACACTCGGCGCGCCGTCGCGAGTTGGTCCGCGTGGGCACTCGAGTCGTCGTCACGGTCCTCACGAAGTCTCGCCACGAGGTCGTCGAACCGGACATCAGCGCCGTCGCGGCCCAGCGCAATCTCCGCCACGAGGGCGTATCCCCGGTACAGCGGACGGCGCTCCGGCCCAGACTGTTCAAACTCGCGCAGCGCACCCACAACATCACCTGCCGCAAGCAAGTGCGCGCCGAGCAACCAGCGAGCGTCCTCCACACGATCCGCGGGCTTCGACAACTCCTCCGCCAGGCGCAGATTCAACTTCGCCGCATCCATCCCGGCGGCAAGGTCGGCATCGCTGGGCACGATCCCCTGCTCTGCCCACCCCGGCCACGAAAACGAAGCCACGTTGAACGCCATCGCCTTCGCTCGGGTGCCGAAGAAGTCTCTCGCGCCCGGCTCAGACGCCTCATCCATCCGCCGCAAACAGTGCGCAATGCCCGCCCGGCCGATCGATATCGCCCCCGGAAGGTCCTTCGCTTTCCAATACAGCTCTCGAACCGCTTCGTCGTACCGCCAGGCGACCTCTTCGTGCAAGCCATCCGCTTCGATGCGCCGCACCGCTGCGGAGAGCTGCCTCGTACGGATGAGCTCGAGCGTCGCTTCGTCCACGCGCAGAGTGTAAACCGGAGCTGTCACGCCCGTTACCCCGCCCGCGTTCACCCGTTTTCCTACCGTAACCCCGATAGGAGGGACAACATGACCCCCACCACCGTCACCGACGAACTCACCCACCTGGTCATCCATCGCGCCTGGAACCAGGGTGACCTCGATGCCCTCGACGAAGCCGTCGCCCCCGACTACATCCGCCACCTCTCCGACGGCCGCACCCTGCGCAGCCGCGACGAGTTCAAGCAGCACGTCGCCAGCTTCCGCACGACCGTGCCCGACATCCACACCGAGGTCCATCACACCTTCACCGATGGCCACCACGCGGCCCTCCGATTCACCACCAGCGGCACCCTCGCCAACGGCAACCACCTCCGCTTCGACGGCGCCGTCATCGTCCGCATCGAAAACGGCCTCCTCGCCGAAGAATGGGAATTCTTCGACACCGGGGTGAGAGACTAGAGGCTGGAGGCTAGAGGCTAGACTTGGTGCGGCGCGTTCCTACGCCTTCCCGGCTCTCCAGGGACCGCGCGAGCCCCCGAATCAATCGACCGACTTCCTGCGCGAGGTCCCAGACTGGCTTGATCTCCGCGTCAGTCAAGTACCGTCGCCGGACTGCCAGCAACATGAACGTCTCGGCCTCCGCAAGCGAACCGAGCGCGATGGAGAGGTGCCGCCGAAAGTCGCCGGTATGGAGCCGGCCGTGCCCCTCGGCAATGTTCGCAGGGATCGACGACGAGGCGTTTCTCAGTTGGCTCGTCATACCGAACATCTCTCTCCGAGGCAGCTTGTCCGCCAGGTCGTAGGTGATACCCGCCAGATCCATGGCCTTCTGCCACGCAATCAAGTCACGGTAACTCTGAAACTGGGCCATGAGTCTCGCACCCCGGAAGTGATGCGGGGATCCTGAACGCCCGCCGCCGCGGGCACCAGCCCTAGCCTTCAGCCTCTCCGCAGGCCTAGCCTCTAGCCTCCAGCCTCCAGCCTCCAGCCTCTAGCCTCTCCGCAGCCCTAGCCTCTAGCCTCCAGCCTCTAGCCTCTCCGCTCCGCTATACTCCCCGCCACCACGCACCGGAGCCACCCCATGCCCACCGCCGTTGCTTCGCGCGACATCTTCGTTCAGGCCAACGGCCTGCGGCACCACCTCATCGCCCGGGGCATGCCCGGGTCGCCCGTGGTCATGATGATCCACGGACTCGCCGGCCAGGCTCATGTCTTCGACGTCATCGCTTCTCACCTCAGCGCGAAGTACCACGTCTACTCGCTCGATGTCCGCGGCCGCGGCGAGAGCGAGTGGGGCCTGCCCGACGGCTACCACCTGGGCAATTATGTCGCCGACCTCGAGGCCGTCCGCGAAGCGCTCGGCCTCACGTCCGTATCCCTCGTGGGCACCTCCATGGGCGGGCTCATCACCATGCAGTACGCCGCCGAGCACCCGGCGCGAGTCACCCACGCCGTCCTCAACGACATCGGCCCCGAGATCGACCCCACCGGCCTGCAGCGCATCCTCGCCTACGTCGGCCACGCCCCGGAAGCCTTCCCCGACATGAAGGCCGTCCTCAAGTACTACCGCGAGAACTACGGCCCCATGGTCGAGCACCTCCCCGAGGACCAGGTCGCTGACTTCGCGAAGTGGAACGTGCGAAAGTCCGACCAGGGCATCTACGTCTGGAAGATGGACCCCGCCGTCCGCACAGCCTCACCCGTGGCGCCCCCGCGCGACCCCTGGGAGGCCTATCGCGCCATGCAATGCCCCGTGCTCATCCTCCGCGGCGGCGACAGCGATGTCCTCAGCCGCGCAATCGCCGACCGCATGCTCGCCGAGAACAGTAGCGCCACCCTCACCGAAGTCGCCGGCGTGGGCCACGCCCCCATCCTCGTCGAGCCCGAGTCCGTGAAAGCCCTCGACGCATTCCTGGGGAGCTGATGGATCTCGACCTGGCGGAATACAGCCTCGACGCTCTCCGACTCTCGGTCGGCGGGATGAGACTTGAACTGTCGAGGGGACCCTACGTCCCCGGCGGGCCCGACCAACTCACGGCTAGCATCATGATCGAGCGGGACTTCAGCTTGGTGAGCGCGCGTGGCCCGGCAACGATCAAGATTGACGACTGGGCCGAGCTTTCGCAACTGCGGCCGCTCCTTGGACAGGAGGTGGTCTCCGCGCGCGTCAGCGACGACGGCCACCTCATCGTTGAGTTCCCCAGACACGAACTGCACGTCGCCCCGCTCGAACGCTATGAGGCATGGAACGTCGCGTGGTTCGATGGGCGTCTCGTCGCCAGCACGCCCGGCGGCGACCTGGCAAGCTGGTTTGCGCGAAACACTAGCCCCTAGCCCCTAGCCTCTAGCCCCTCGTAAGCCTCCGCCCGCTCCACCGCCGCCACGATCGCCCGCGCCAGCTCCCGCGCCGACTCCAGCGACAGCTCCACCGCCACGCGCGCCTCCACCCCCTCCGCCTCGTTCACGAAGTCGATGTTCAGCGCATGTTCCACGTCCGTGTGGAACGGGTGGTCGTACGACACATACGCCTGCTCCAGCCGGAACCAGCCCTGCTGCCCACGCCCGCTCCCCGCCACAACCGCCTTCTCAACAATGTTCGCGCACATTTGGCCACCTCCAGGATTCACCTCCCTCTCCCTCCGGGAGAGGGTCGGGGTGAGGCCGGGATTGCTGTCCAACCCCGAGCTCGCAGTTCCCCCTCTCCACGCCAGTGGAGAGGGGGTTAGGGGGTGAGGAGCTTCCGCTCGAAAAAGTCCAGCACCTTCTTCCAGCCGTCGACCGCCGCCTCCGCCCGATAGGCCTGCGGGAACACGTGGTAGAAGAATCCGTGCCCGGCGCCGTCGTACCGGTGGAATTCGTACTCCTTGCCGTGCTTCTTCAGCTCTTCCTCATGCTGATCCACCTGCTCCGCCGTCGGCGACCGGTCGTCGTTCCCGAACAGCCCCAGGATCGGGCAGCTCAGGTCCTTGGTCAGGTCGATCGGCGCCACCGGCCGCTTCTCCGTGAGGTCCTCCGCCTTCATGACCACGCCACCGCCCCACAGGTCGACCACCGCGTCGAACTCATTCGAGCGCGACGCCGCCAGCACGCTGTGCCTCCCGCCCGAGCACGTCCCGATGACACCCACCTTCCCGTTCGAGGTCGGCGACGCCTTCAGGTATCGCGCCGCCGCCTCGACATCGCCCACCACCTGCTCGTCCGGCACGCCCTGCTCCGCGCGCACCTTTGCCATCACGTCCTCCACGGTCCCGTGCGCCACGCGGCAGTAGAGGTCCGGCTCCACCACCGCGTAGCCGTTGTACGCCAGCTTCCGCGCTGCTTCTTTCGACCAGTCGTCCCAACCCGGCATGTGGTGGATCCACACCACCCCCGGGAACGGCCCCGGCCCCGCCGGCCGCGCGTAGTACGCGTGCACGAGGTCGCCGTTGTGCCCCGCAATCTGGATCGTCTCCGCGATCATGCCTTCGTAGTCATCGGTCCGCGCCATGTGCCACTCCTGAGTCCAAGCTGTGAAGACGAACTATACTCGTCGAGGCATGGATGAGCAGAGACCCGACGGCAGAGGTTGGCGCACCCTGGAAGAGGGATACAGGCTGCTCGCCGAGGACGCGGAGGCGACCCGCGAGGCACTCGAATGGAGTGAGGCGCTCATCGGAGATGCGTTCGCCGATGAGACGGAGGACGAGCGCCAGGCCAACGATGCATGGTATGAAGAGTGGCGCTCGAAACGGTTGGACGGAGACCCTCGGCGCAGGTAGAACGGGACTACCACTACTACTACTTCAGCGGAGCATCCATGCCCTCCTCCCTCACCTGCGTCAAGACCGGACCACACCAGGTCGCCATGTCCACCATCCCCTACCCCGACGAGCCCGGCCCCGGCCAGGCGCTCGTCCGCACCACCCTCTCCACCATCTGCGGCTCCGACATCCACATCGTCGACGAGATGCCCGTGCCCGCCGGCATCCCCATGGGCCACGAAGCCGTCGGCGTGGTTGAAGCCGTCGGCGCCGGGGTCACCGCCTTCAAGCCCGGCGATCGTGTCGCCGCGAGCTGCCTCTTCTGCTGCGGCCAGTGCGCCCGCTGCATGGAGGGCAACCAGTCCATCTGCGAGACGTTCGCCGCCCCCGGGAACCTCCTCTTCGGCGCCCAGGGCGAGCGCTTCCTCGTGAACGGCGCCCAGACCACCCTCGCAAAGATCCCTGACTCCCTCGAGGACGAGCAGGTCCTCTTCGTCACCGACATCATGTCGACCGGCTTCGCCGCCATCGAGCGTGCCGGCATCCGCCCCGGCGACACCGTCGCCATCTTCGCCCAGGGCCCCGTCGGCCTCTGCGCGACCGCGGGCGCGCGCACCCTCGGCGCCGGCACCATCATCGCCGTCGAAGGCATCCCTCACCGCCGCGAGATGGCGAAGAAGATGGGCGCCGACGTCGTCTTCGAACCCGGTGAAGCCGTCGCGAAGATTATGGAGATGACCGGTAACCGCGGCGTCGACATCGCCGTCGAGGCCCTCGGCCACCAGGCCACCTTCGAGAACGCCTGCGCCGTCGCCCGCCTGGGCGGCACGGTGAGCGTGGTCGGCGTCTTCGGCGCCTTCCCCACCGTCACCATCCCGACCAGTGGCTCGTGGATCCACCGCAAGCTCGTCACCACCCTCTGCCCCGTCGGCACCGAGCGGCTCACGCGCCTCATGAACCTGGTCGCCGGCGGCAAGGTCGACCTCCGTCCCCTCATCACCCACAACATGAGCCTCAGCGAAACGCCCGCCGCCTACGACCTCTTCCGCAGCCGCGATCAGGGCGTCCTCAAGATCGCCCTCCGCCCCTGACACCAACCGCCCGGTACGTACTCCCCTCTCCCTTTGGGAGAGGGGCCGGGGGTGAGGGCGGGATGTCGCTACACCGCCACTCCCTCGCACATCGCGGTTAGCTCCCCCCATTGCCCCACCAGCGCCGGGAACCGCCGCTCCACACTCCGCCGCACGCTCAACACCGCCCGCTCGCTCCCCGAATCCGCCCACTCCAGCAAGCGGAACATCACGAGCCAGAGGTAGTTCGCTCGGACGAGCGGCGCGATCAGCCGTGCCTCCTCAGCGCGCAACGGCCGCTGCGCCGTGTACCCCTCCAGGAACGGCCGGGCCATCGCGAGGTCGATGGAGTCGTAGTCCGGGGCGGCGAGGCACTCCAGCGTCAGCGACGCAGCAATGTCGCAGACGGCCGCGTCCCAACACGCCAGGTCGAAGTCCAGCAGCCCCGTCAGCTCTCCTCCGTCGAACAGCAGGTTGTCGTGATGGAAGTCCCGGTGGATGACGATCGAGGGCAGGTCCCCGTACCCCAGCCGCGAGAGCTCGCGCAGACTCCGATACTTCTCCCGCCGCACCGCCGCTCCGAGCTCCGGGTAGTCCACTTCAAATCGCCGCAGCAGTTCGTTGAAGCTCTCGTGCCCGCCCGCCCGCGCGAACACGTCCAGCTCCCAGGTCCGCCCTGAGTCAGGCCGCTGCTCCGTCACCGCGAAGTCCGCCATGTCCGTGTGAAACCGTGCCAGCAGGCGCCCCTTCACGTGCTTCATTGGGAGGAGCTCGTATGGTGCCGGCTCGCCCAGCAGGAACGGGAATAGCGACCAGGACGCGTCGCCCGCGCGCACGACGGTAGGCCCATCGTTTGTCCGTAGCGGCACTGCGACCGGCCACCCCTTCTCCAGCGCATGGCGCAACAGTGCGTGCTCGAAGGCGATCGCTCCGTCACTCCGGATCGCCCGATAGCGCCGCAGTACCATCCGCCCCAGCTCGGTCTCGACGAGCCAGTGCCGGTTCACGCTGCCCTCATCGATGCCGGCGACGCGCACAGCCTGAACGCCAAACGCCTCCAGCGCCGACTGCACCCCATCGCTCCCGCTGACGGTCCTGCTCACGTGGAGAGGGTACGGCAGCCGAACGTGTAGTCGAGGGCGGCGCCTTCGCCCCTAAGAAGCCCGCCTTGCCGCGGGTGCCGCCGCACGACTGGCGGCCGTCGAGGATGTCCGGCGCGCGGGCCGTGCTGCCGCGCCACGGGCCGTCGAGGATGTCCGGCGGGCCGATGGAGCCGCCGCCTTCGTCCTCGACGATGCCGGGCGTCGTCCCGATGGTGCCGCCGCCTTCGCCCTCGACGATGCCGGGCGTCGTCCCTTCGCCGATGCTGGACGCGCGCGCGGAGCTGCCGCGCCCTGGGCCTTCGACGAACCCCTGCCACCAACCCCAGCGGACGGGATTGCCTCTGCCTTCAGCCCACCGGCCTGCTTGCTGGCGACGCGAGCCGCCAGGAACTCCAACGCCTTCCGCGTCTTCGGTTCCTGCTGGCCACTGGCGTTCAGGCCATGCGCGCGGAGGAACTGCTGTGCCTCCAGGGCGAGTCGATGCGACTCCGACGGAACCGACTTCGTCGAAAGCTCGACCGCCGGGATCTGCCCCGGGTAGTGCCACTGCTCCGCAGTCACATTCTCGGACACGCCCGGCGCCGCGAACTTGAGCTTGATGACGTTGATGGGGCCGAGCGCGATGAGCTCGCCCCATTCCGGGCAGTCGATCGCGAACTCGTCGAAGAATGCTCGCTGCTCCTTCGTGAACAGCTTCTCCAGGGAGCGTTTGCCGTTTAGTGCTTGCAGCACCATCCCTGCTTTGCGGACGCCCTTCATCGACCCCGAGATCACGTACCCCGCGGATGTGACATCCATCTCCACCTTGAAGTTCTTCGAGTTCCGCACCTTCTTGGGGAGTTTCGTCGGATCCACTGGCCGCAACTTCACGACCGTGTCGTCGTCGTCGCGCTGGTTGCGCCGCGCCCGCAGCACCACGCCCCTCTGGAAAAGGTCCAATCCTGGCGTATCGAAGAAGTAGACCTGCCTGATCTGCCCGCCCATTGGATCGATGCCGATATCGGCTAGCGCCATGCGCTGGTTGTCGGGCACCGACATCTTGATCTCGATGCTATCCATCGCCGAAGCCTTCTCAACCAGCCCAAGAATGTCCTGGGGCGAGAGGCGCGGAGCCGTTGCTGTTGCCATGAGTCCCTCCACTGACCTGTGCCGAGGTCTCTGGCAGCGTGAACCCGCCACGAGGCGGTTGCTGCGAGCGGGCCAACGCCCCGTCCGTCCGAGCGGTGAGCGTGCCTACCGGGCGATACGCCCCTGCAACTACCCGCCCTGGGCTCGCCCCGGCCCGAGCGATGCCGGCTGTTCCACCACATCCGTCCGCGGCACACTCCGTCCAACACCCGCGAAGGCCAGCACGATGACGAAGACGCCCGCGCCCATCACGCCGAGTGTCGCCCGCTCGCCGATCGCGTCCGCGAGCACCCCGATCGGCAGCGCAATCACGCCAAACGCCGCAAACGCCAGGAACGTCAGCGACACCACCCTGCCGAAGTACGCCGGGTCTGTGATGTGCGAGACGATGGCGCCGTTCAGGGTTTGGAATCCGCCCGCCCCAAACCCCAGCACGAACATCATCAGGTTCACCACCAGGAAGTTGGGGGCGAGGCCCGTGGCGATCAGCCCCGCGCCGAACACCAGCGACATCACCACGTACACGATCCCCGCTCGCGCCGAATCCGCCAGCGACGCCACGATGAGGCTGGCAAGCAGGCCGCCCACGGCGTTCACCGCGAAGAGAATTGTGATGCTTCCCGAGCTGCGTCCAAGCTCGTTCTCCACGAGCCCGGGCAGCACTGTCACATACGGAAACCCGACCATGATCAACAGCACGTACGACAGCACCAGCGAGCGCAGTCGCGGCACGCGCCAGACATACCGGACGCCTTCCGCGATGTCGCCGAAGACGCTCCGCGGAGCCCCCGGAACGGGGTCCCCTCGGGGCAACAACACGGTCGTCCACATCGCCAGGACGTACAGCGCTGCCATCATGAAGTACGCCCCCGCCGAGCCGAACCAGTCGAACACCAGGCTGGCCGCCGCGAGCAGGGGCCCGAGGATGCGCGAGGCATTCAGCGCGACCTGGCTCAGCGCCACCGCGTTCCCTCGCCGGGCCGGGCCGACGATGTCCATCAGCAGGGCCTGCCGAGACGGACCAAGGAACGAGAAGGCGAGCCCGATCACGAACGAGGCCGCGGCCAGCGCAGGGATCGAGATCGCGTCCGCCGCAATCAGCACCCCCACGACGACGAACGAGACCGTGATGACCGACTGGCAGACGAGGATGACTAGCCGCTTCGGGAAGCGGTCCGCCATCGCCCCGCCGAATGGCCCCAACACGAGTTGGGCGATGCCCTGGGCGAACACCACGAACCCGACCGACCGGTTGTTGCCCGTCAGATCGTAGGCGACGACGGCCTGCACCACGGTGGACATGAAGAAGGCAAGGAACGCCAGGAATGAGCCCGTCCAGAGCACCCGAAAGTTCCGCTCGCGCAGCGCGTTGAACGTCGCCTCGAGCCACGGCCCCATCCCAACGACTCTACCGGCTCACCGTTCACGCGTCTTGTACGAAACCGCTGGCTCGGAACCAGCGGGCTTGTGGACGGCTCGGCAACTGCGCAGCGGGCATAGCATGGTGGTGCTGGCGCCGATTGCGGCGGCCGAAGGGGTCAGCAGTGCGAGAGCGGTTAGCGCCGGTCCAGCGCGAGTGCCAGCACCGCCGCCGCGCACGCCTCCTTCTGGTCCGCGCCCCACGGCGGGCCAAGCCCGGCGCCCATAATCGCCACCAGCTCCCTCGCATCCAGGCCGCCCAGTTCCGCGCCGGCCTGCGCCCACAGCTCCTTCCACGGCGCCCGCGAGACAGCCAGACCCAACCCCTCCGCCGCCTCCGCAACCGCGTCGCGAAAGAGATCGCCCTCGGAGGCGTGGAGCAGCGGGTGCGCTTTCAGCACCCGCTCCAGGGGGACCCGTACCGGGGACGGGCTCACACCGCAGCCGAGAGCGCTCACGCGGTACCCGTCTGACTCCAACGCCGCGACCACCGACGCAATTTCGCGAGCTGCGCACTCTCGCGCGCCCTCGAGCACCTCTCGGACGCGCTCCCGTGCCCGCTCAATCGGCATCCCGACGACCGCGTGATAAGCCTCGCCCGGCATCCCGGGCAGCAGCAATGAGATGCGCCTCCGGTCGATCACCGTGGGCGCCGCCACATCTCCCGCCACTGCCACCAGTGCCGCCCACCCGCTGTGCTCGCGAACGCCGATGGCTGAGGGCGCTGCCAGCCTCACGTCGCGGGCCCGGAGAGCACGCGCTTGAGGCAGCCCATGGCGTCTGGGTGGCGTTCCCACAGCCACTCCAGCCGAAGCCAGAAACCATCGAGCACGCGGCTGTACACTACGTCGCCGTCAGCGGGTACCTCCACGTATCGACCGTCACGTAACACGAGCAACGTGACGCTCCGCTTCCCCTCGCGAGGATCGACAATCCAGTACTCAGGGATGCCCGAAGCCTCGTACTCGTCGCGCTTGACTTCGTAGTCGCGAGCTTGGCTGCGGTCATCGACGATCTCGACGACCAGGTCGGCGGGCCCATCGAGGTAGTAGTCCGTGATCCGCGAGGTGTGCGCAGGGAGAATCACGATGATGTCCGCCATTCGGGCATTGCCCGAGGGCGTGGCTTTCATCACGTAGCCCGCCTGAATCATCCGGCCACCTTTCTGGTGCACGAAACCGCCGAAGACGGTCATCAGAAACATCAGCACGATGTGGTGTGCCGCACTGGGCCCAACGTAAACGTGGACGCGTCCATCCACCCACTCCGCCAGCCCGCGTTCGCTGTCCAGGCCCAGATAATCCTCGAAGCTGAGATGTCGGTCGCCTATGTAATCGCCTTCCGCGTCTGGAACTTGAGCAACCATCCGGATGGGGAAAGTCGTTGGCGTGGTCATCGCTCTGATTGTACAGACGCGAAGAGGCGGCCCGTTATGGACCGCCTCTGATCGTTCGGATGGCTCCCCTCTCCCGCGAAGTCGGGAGAGGAACCCGATTCTTCGAATCGGGCACTGGGGGTGAGGGCCTACTTCTGCAGGATGTTGATCGTGCACGCCGAGCAGAGCCCGATCACGTGCGCGAGGCCAATCTTCGAGTCCTCGACCTGCCGTCCGCCCGCCTGACCGCGCAGGTGGAAGACGATCTCCGCGATGTTGGCGACACCCGTCGCCCCCAGCGGATGGCCCTTCGAGAGCAGGCCGCCGCTGGCGTTCACCACCGCCGTGGTCTTGGGCTTGTAGGTCTTGTCCTGGAAGGGCGCAACGTCTTCCTGGTACTTCGTCGGGATCTTGTTCCCGATCCACGGCGCGCCGCTGGCCACGTGCTTGCCGGCCTCGCCGTCGCCGCACAGGCCCAGGTTCTCGTAGTGCAGGAGCTCGGCCGTCGCGAAGCAGTCGTGCAGCTCCACCTGGCTCAGGTCCTCAGGCCCGATGCCCGCCTGCTCGTACGCGATCTTCGCCGCGTTGCGGGTCAGGGTGTTGATGTCCGGCAGCGTCAGGTCGCGGTCCGTGTATGGGTCGGACGTCAGCACGCTGGCGGCAACCTTGATCGGCTGCGTGGTGAACTGACGCGCCTTGTCCATCGAGCAGAGGACCGCCGCCGCCGCGCCGTCACCGGTCGGGCAGCACATCAGGAGCGTGTTCGGGTAGGCGATCACGCGGCCCGCGAGCACTTCGTCGAGCGGGGACTCCTTCTGGTATTGCGCCAGCGGGTTCTGGGTCGAATGGAAGTGGTTCTTCACGCTGGCCAGGGCGAAGTGCTCCTGCTGCGTGCCGTATTCCTTCATGTGCTCCATGCCGGCCATGCCGAACACCGCGGGCATCATGTACGAGCCGACGCGGCCTTCGAGGCTGGTGGCCGGGTCGCCTCGCGAGCCGAGGAGGCCCTGCTTGCCCATCTGCTCGGAGCCGACCGCCATCACGACGTCAAAGGCGCCCGAGGCGATCGCGAAGTACGCCTCGCGGAACGCGGTCGAGCCCGTCGCGCAGGCATTGGCGACGTTCACGACCGGGATGCCGGTCTGGCCCATCTGCTGCAGGATGCGCTGGCCCGAGCCGGAGGTCTGGTACAGGTTGCCGCTGTACAGCGCCTCGATGGTCTTCATCTCCATGCCCGCGTCCTTCAGGGCTTCGAGCCCCGACTGAGCTGCGAGCTGGGAGACGTCCCGGTCCGGGTACCGGCCGAACTTGATCATGGAAACGCCGACGACTGCTACTTCTCGCATGGTTCCTCCTTGGGGAGTTCGTGGACCGGCGAATCAGATCGGCCGGAATTTGTAGGCAACGTACGAGTTGCCCTCTTTGTCCTCGGAGACCTTCTCCGTGAACATCTTGACCTTCTGGCCGAACTTCAAGTTCTCCGGCAGTGGCTCAATGCCTTCGATGTTCGTGTTCACCGACCCGCCGCCATCAAGGTCGACGATTGCGGCAATGTAGGGGGCTTTCACGTACGGCGTCGCCTGGTGAATGATGCTCCAGACGTGAATTTCGCCCGTGTCCTTGAGCTTCACCGTGTCGAATGGTCCCTGGGTTGAGCACTTCGCGCAGAACATTCGCGGCCCGACATAGAGCGCGCCACAGTTCTTGCACTTGCTCCCG
Source organism: Dehalococcoidia bacterium (assembly GCA_040877955.1). Taxonomy (GTDB): domain Bacteria; phylum Chloroflexota; class Dehalococcoidia; order Tepidiformales; family Tepidiformaceae; genus JBBDMZ01. The sequence goes on from JBBDMZ010000054.1 coordinate 12,410, forward strand.
TTGAGGTGGTCCTGCTCGCGCGTTTCGCCGAGCGTCAGGTGCGGCACCAACGGCCGAACCTCGGGCGGGGCTGCTACTGCTTCAGCCAAATCGACTTCCCCTCTCTTTCCTGGGAGAACGTAAGGACTCTTCCCCGGGACACCCGCGCGCACGACTGCGGTCCGGCCCGGGCCAGATGCACGGCCATTGTAGAAGCCCCGCAAAGCGCGTCAACCAGCGTTGCGCAAGAAAACCAACCCGAGCCGAGTTCGCGAGGGTCCAATCGTCGGCTAGACTCAGATCAGTCCCAAGTGAGGTCGACGCCATGCCGCGCATGAACGCCAGAGGTCAGGTCACGATTCCTGCGGACATCCGCGAAAGACTGGGGTTCCATCCCGGCGCTGAGGTGGAGTTCGCGGCTCACAACGACGGTATCTATGTTCGCGTCATCGACTCCAGACCACGCCCCACCTGGGAGGAGGCCCGCGCGCGCGTCGAGAGTGTCCGCGGGAGCGCCACCAACAAGTCGATGACAACCGACGAGATCATGCGGATGTTCCGAGGAGACGACTGGGGCCGCGACTGACCGGCCCGTGTATCATGCATGCGTGACTGCTCAGCCTCATCCACCGCCCGGGAACCGCAGCGATAACGCGCGCCTCCGCGCCCTCCTGGATGAGTGGCTAGCCGATGAATCCGGGGATCAAGAACGCGTCTGGTCGATATTGAAGCCGGCCATGAATGCCAGCAAGCCTGAGCGACCCCCATTTCCGGCGTGACGAGGTTCTTGGTGCTTGATTCCGGGCCGTTGGGAATGGCCGCGAATCCACGCGGCACCGGTGACTTCCCCGCGTGGTATCGATCGGTGACCAGCGCCGAGATCGACGTGGTTGTGCCAGAGATCGCTGACTACGAAGTTCGCCGTGAATTGATCCTGGCCGGTCTCGAGTTGTCCCTTGCCAGGCTCGCGGCGGTCCGCGCTGCCGCGCGGTTCGAGCCAATCACCAGTGAAATCATGCTCGCGGCCGCCCGTATCTGGGCGGAGGCA
>JBBDMZ010000055.1:0-13088 GCA_040877955.1 Dehalococcoidia bacterium
GCGAAGGCGGCCGCACCGTTGGTGCGGGCGTCGTCACGAAGATCAACGCGTAGGAGCTGAGGAATGGCGAAGGCGAAAGGCGACCGCATCATCATCCATCTCGCGTGCACCGAGTGCCGGGAGCGGACGTATACGACCGAAAAGAACCGCCGGAACGACACAGACCGGCTGGAGCTGCTGAAGTTTTGTCCCCGGTGCAGGATGCGTCGGGCGCATCGGGAGACGCGGTAAACGCATGGCACGAACGACACGACGGCGGGGCACAGGCTCGGGGACGGCAGCTGGAGAGAGCACTCGCAGGGTGCGAGAGAATCTCCCGCGGCCGGCGGTCGCGCCCGTGAGCACCGGCGTCGCGCGGCCCACAGCTCCCGTCCGCCGGAGGAACCCATTCGGGTTCCTGGGGCGGCTGCAACCACGATTCGTCGGGGACGTGATCTCCGAACTCCGCAAGGTGACGTGGCCCACAGCCACCGAAACACGTTACCTGACGATCGTCGTCGCGATCGTCGCGGTGGCGGTGGGGGCGGTCCTCGGCGGAGTGGACCTCGTGTTCGGATGGGCGATTGAGCAGGTTTTCTTCTAAATCATGACCAGTGAACCGGAACCCATCACTGCCCTAAGCCACATCGGACCGGGTGCGGCGGCACCCAAACGAGTGCGGCGCCGCAAAGACGAGGACATCGCTGAGCAGGAGCAGCTCCCCGACGAGGAGATCAACGCTTCCGGTCGGCGGTGGTACTTCCTGCACACCTATAGCGGGCATGAGAACAAGGTCCGCCACGCTATCAAGGCGACGGTCGACCAGATGGACGCCAAGGACAAGGTGTTCCACGTCGTCGTCCCGACGGAGGACGAGATCGAGATCCGCGAGGGCCAGCGGCGGACGGTGAAGAAGAAGCTGTACCCCGGCTACGTGCTCGTGCAGACGATCGAGTTGAAGGAAGGCGACCCGGACTCGGATGAAGCCTGGCACATGATCCGGAACACCACCGGCGTGACGGGGTTCGTGAGCTCGGGCACGCGGCCGGTGCCGCTGTCGCACGACGAGGTGAGCCACATCCTCCGCGCCATGCGGATGGAGCAGCCGCGGGTGCGCATCGGCTTCACGGTGGGCCAGAACGTGCGCATCGTGGATGGCCCCTTCGAGGACTTCGTGGGCGCCGTGGAGGACATCAACAGCGAGAAGGGCAAAGTGAAGGTACTCGTGAACATGTTCGGCCGCGAGACGCCGGTGGAGCTGGACTTCCTGCAGGTGGAGAAGCTGTAGGTAGGGATTAGGCGTTAGGCCATGGATGATAGGGGGTCGTCGCGAGGCGGCCCCTTTCGCTTGTAGCCCGGATGGTTCGCGCGCGCAGCGGCCACGGAGGGCCGCGACTCCTTCGATTGAGGTGCTCCGCTCGCGACCACGGAGGGCCGCGACTCCTGTAGGCTCGGCATACAAGGAGGGCTTACTTGGACGGCCTGACGGTTGGTGTGCACGTGGCCGCGGCGACGGCGGGGAAGACGGTTGAGGGGATCGTGGCGGCGGAGGAGGCGGGCATCGATGCGGTGTGGATGACGAGCGGGGGCGTGGCGCCGGACCCGTTCGCGGTGCTCGCGGCGGCGGCGATGAAGACGGAGCGGATCAAGTTCGGGACTTCGATCGTGCCGACGTTCCCGCGGCATCCGCTGGTGATGGCGCAAGGGGCGATCGCGGTCGACCAGCTCGCGCCGGGACGGCTGCGGCTGGGCGTGGGGCCGAGCCACAAGCCGACGATGGAGGGCATGTTCGGGATGGAGTTCGAACGGCCGCTCCAGCACCTCCGGGAGTACCTGGCAATCCTGCGGGCGCTGCTGCAGGAGGGGAAGGTCGACTTCAAGGGCCAGCGGCTGGAAGCGCACGCGCAGCTGGCCGCGCCCACCGGTGTGACCGTGATGGCGTCCGCACTACGCACGAACGGGTTCCGGCTCTGCGGCGAGGTGGCCGAGGGCGCGATCTCGTGGGTCTGCCCGCTACCGTACCTGCGGGACGTGGCCGTGCCCGCCATCAACGAGGGCGCTGCGAAGGCCGGGCGGGAGGCGCCGCCGCTCGTCGCGCATGTGCCCGTGGTGGTATCCGAGGACGCCGAGGCGGTGCGGGAGGCCGCGCGAAGGCAGATCGGGTTCTACCCGCGGGTGCCGTTCTATTCACAGATGTTCGTGGACGCGGGCTTCCCAGAGGCGGCAGAGGGGCAGATGTCGGACCGGATAATCGACGCGCTCGTGGTGCATGGCAGCGCGGACGCGGTGAAGGAGCGGCTGCGCGAGGTGAGTACGTACGGCGCGGGCGAGTTGCTGGCGATGCCCATCCAGCCTCCGGACGACCCCGACGCGTGGGCGCGGACGGTCGCAGCCCTGGGCGAGCTGGCGCGGGAGTGACCGTCGCGCCCTCACCCCCGGCCCCTCTCTCCTTCCGTGGCAGGACGGGCGAGAGGAGCGATGGTCGACCTTCGTGGCCGACTGAGCAGGAGTGACGCATGACCGAAATCGTCGGCGGGCCTTCCCGGGAGCAGCCTCTCCTGCGGCCGACAGCGCGGGTGGTGCTGCTTGACCCGGCGGGGAGGATCCTGCTGTTCAAAGTCACTGAGCCCGAGCGCCCCCAGGCGGCACCCTTCTGGATCACGCCGGGCGGCGGGCTGGAGGGCGACGAGACCTTCGAGGAGTGCGCGCGACGCGAGCTGCGCGAGGAGACGGGAATCGAGGACGTGGAGCTCGGGCCCTGCATCTGGCTGCGGGAGCACACGTGGCGCTGGGGCGCCGCGTGGATTCGCTCTCAGGAGCGATACTTCGTGGCCCGGACCGAACAGACCGGGGTCTCGAACTCGTACCAGACTGAGCTCGAGATGCAGTTCCTGGCCGAGCATCGCTGGTGGACGCTGGACGAGATGCGGGGCGCGGCGGAGCGGCTGGTGCCGGCGGCATTCGCGGAGCTCGCGGGGCCCCTGATCGCCGGCGCCTGGCCGTTGGAGCCCATCACCGTTGGGGAGTGAGCCTGTTGGCGCGCTCGGGACCAGCTTGAGACACCGAGGAACGAAGAGGCCACGCAAAATTGAGGCGAAAGATCCTCCGCATTGCCTCCCAACTCGTGGCTCGCGAGCCTGGCAGTTGACACAAAAACGAAGCCCGTCCGTCCGCGGAAGGACGGGCTTCGTGGAAGAGGGGAGCCCCTGGGCTGTCGGCCGGGTGGCCGACGGATGTTAGCTGGTGGCCGACCGGGCGAACCCGGAGAGCCATCCGTGGCGCCGTCGGGGCTGCGGCGCTGGCTGAAAGTCGGGGTCCGGCGCGAGCGAGGCGCCGAGGTGTGAGAGCCGCCGCGCGCGAGCAATCCTGAGCTCGTGCTCGACGCGGAAAGCGAAGTAGTAGTTGTGGAGGTCGTGCACCGGGAGGGTCCTTTCGTGACTGCGAGGCCTAGGCGGCGGGCCGGGGGCTGGTGTGCGTGTGGAACTGGATGAGACGCCCGGTGTTGCTGTCGTTGGCCGGGCGAATGCGCTCAACGATGCGCAGGTGGACAGCGCGGCTGCGGCGGAGCGTGGGCTCCGAGCGCGATACGTTCGGATTGAAGCTGATGGTTCGCATCTTCCCGGTCCTTCCTGGGTCCCGGCCCTGGGCCGATCTCCTGATATGAATGTACCGATCGTGGCCTCTCCTACCATCGGGCAAGTGGGTCACTCGCATGTTGGATGATCGGGGGAAGGCCAATCTCCGCCTTTCGACGGAGCGGCGCGGACAGCCGGATGAGGGAGTGTGAGCTGCCTCTCGCAGCCCACGTTTGAGCCTGGGGCTGCGCCTGATCTGAGCCCGTGGCACACCCGGCGGTTGGACTCCGCCCTGAGGGAGGGCTTCAACTGTGACGTGCCACATCTGCAAGCATGGAGAGACCGCTCCGGGCACCGCGACGGTAACCGTCGAGCGGGGGTCTGCGATCCTCGTGGTGCGACGAGCGCCCGCTGACGTCTGCGACGTTTGCGGCGAGCAGTACGTTAGCGAAGAGACAACGCGTACGATCTTGACGGCACTCGACCGGGCGGTAGCGGAAGGGGTCCAGTTCGAGGCCCGCGAGTTCGACGCCGCCTGAAGTCCGGTCTGAGACACGCGGGCGCTGGCGGCGCAGGTCGCCTGGCCGGAGATGCTCGATCCGGCTCAGACCTCTGGGTAGTCGTCCTTGCCCGTGTAGCCGGGGCCTTCGCGTTGGGACTGCTCGCGGCTGAGGGAGCCCGGCTTCATGGCGCCGGGTGTGCGCATGCCCGCGCTCGTATCGGTGTGCTCGCGATCGCTCCCGCGGGGACCCTTGCCCTCGAGGTTCGCGGTTTGGCCCGGGCGGTCGTCGAGGCTGCCCACGCCCCTGGTGTGCCCTTGCGGTGTGTCGGGGTTCTCGATCTCCCCGCGCCAGGCGCCCGTCTCCGTCCCGCGGCCCTCGATGTAGTCCTTGAAGCGCTCCAGGTCGCCTTCGACGCGGCGGCTCACGATGCCAAGCGCGTCGCCGACGTTCTCGACGAGGCCCTCCGGGTCGTAGCTCATCTCCAGGTGGACGCGCGTGCGGTTGTCGCCCAGTGGGTCGAACGTGACCATGCCCGCGTTCTCTTTGCCCTCGGTCGCGCGCCAGATCACCTTCTGGTCCGGGACCTGCTCGCGGATCTCGGCGTCCCATTCTTCCTTCTTGCCGCCGATGCTGGCCTTCCAGTGGATGCGGCGGTCGTCTACCTGGGTGACCTCGTCGATACCCTCCATGAACCGAGGGAACTCCTCGAACTGGGTCCATTGGTTGTATGCCGTGCGTACCGGCACCTCGACTTCGATGGTCTTCACAACCCTGGCCATGTCTTCCTCCGTTATGGGCGCGCGCGATCGCGGCCCCTCATTACACGCTAGGGCGGCACCAGTTGCGCGGGCATATCAGGGAGGGCGGGATTGCGGCGGTTCGCTGACTGCGCCGACTCGCCGGCTCAGTTCATCGTGAGGGCGGTGGGCTCAGTCACGAAGATCCAGTACGTCTGGAGCTTGAAGAGGCCGCCGAAGTCGTTCAGGTAGCGCGGTTGCTCCGGGGTGTGGATGCGCCATGCTCGGAGGGCATTGTCGTACTGCATCACCAGGGTGTACTTGCCCGCGATGCCCGCGAGTGCATCCTTCACTTCCTTGTTCGCGCCCGTGTAGACGAAGTTGTTCCACCCAGGTTGGAGACCGATCGAGCGGCTCGACGGCGGATTCGGGTTGAGCATGGCCACGTTCCCCGCGGGGGCGTCCACCCAGACCGCCTGGAAGGTCGCGAGGCTGCTGATGTTGTTGACGAAGTCCGGCACCTCCGTCGAGTACCGGCCGTAGGCGCCCTTGCCCTGGAAGCCGTCCGCGGCCGCGTCCCAGCGGTAGACGGTCGTCCAGCCGGCGAGCGACGAGAGGGCGTCCGGCAGGTCTCCGCTCTCGTCCAGAACGGCGATGTTGCTCCAGCCGCCGTTGAGGGACTGCACGACCACGGCTCCCGGCGGCGGGGTGACGCTGCTGGCGCTGTGGTCGATCACAGCAAGGCTCTGATTGGCCCCGGCCCACGGGATCTGGGGCTGCGCCGGCGAACCGGCGATCAGCAGTTGCACCATCTTCCCGGGCGCGCCGCATCCGGGCTGCTCCGCCGCGGACTTGATGCGCACGTCATAGCGGGAGATGACGCCGGTGTTCGTGCTCGTCGTGCTCGTCCCGCACTCCTGACCGTCGACGAGTGCTCGCACCTGGCTAGCGGGCGGCACGTACTCCCAGTCGTGCAGGGCCTCACCCGTGACGCGCATGGGCACACGCGCGACCGCCGCCCCCGCGTTGATCACGCCGCTGCCCGCCCAGTTCTGGCCGTGCGGCGCGGGAGCCGGTGGCGTCGCTGTTACCCGCGCCATCTGGATGTACTCCGAGGCGTTCAGGGCCGGGTTGCGGGACATCATGAGCGCGAACGTGCCCGCGACAAACGGCGACGCAAAGCTCGTGCCGCCCTGGTTCGTGGAGAAGTAAGGGACGGCGAACCCCAGGTCGCTCCGGGCGCTCGTCAGCACCTGGACGTTCGGGGCGGCGAAGTCCACCGCGGGACCGTAGCGGCTAAAGGCGTACCACGACGTGGCGCTCACCGTGTTGTTCGTGCCGCCCACGGCGATCATGTTCGGGAACTCCGTGTAGGCGGCCGGATAGCGGACGCCCACATCACTTCCGGCGGTGTTTCCCGCGGCGGCCACGATGATGACGCCAGCCGCCTGTGCGGTCGCCACGGCCTGGCGAATAACCTGCTCGTCCCGGTCTGCCGCGACGCTGAGGTTGATGATGTCTGCGCCCATCCGCACCGCGTAGTCGATGCCCTCCGCGAGGTTGTAGTACTCGCCGCGCGGCAGGGGGCCAGGGTCACGCCCGCATCCGAGCACCTTGATGGGCATGATCTTCACGCCCCAGGCCATGCCGGCCACGCCCACGGCATTATTCCCGCTCGCCGCGAGGATGCCGCTGACCATCGTCCCGTGGGAGTGAAACTCGCCGTTAACGTGGTGGTCGTCGCGCACGTCGCCCCACGCAAACTCATTCGTGGACGAGCCCGCGTAACCGCAGGCAGGGCCGTTCACGTCGGTGAGATTCACGAAGCGGCACCCGTAGCGGTCGTCGATGCAGCCGTTGCCGTCGTCGTCGACGCCGTCACTGTCGGCGTCGGCGGGATTCTCCCAGAGGCGGCCCGCAAATTCAGGATGGCCGAGGTCCAACCCCGAGTCGAGCACGGCCACGACGATCTCATCGTCGCCGGTGGTCACGTCCCAGGCGGCCGCTGCACCGATCTGGTCCAGGTACGCGGCCTGGTTTTGTCCCACCGAGTTGTAGTACTGGTCGTTGGGCACAAAGGCGGCGGTGACTCCACCACTGGGAGGCGCCTCCGCGGAGATCACCGCCGGGTCCCGGCGCAGCTCCGCGAGGAACTCGTCGGCGGTCATCCCTTCGGGCACTTCGAGCTGCTCGAACCCCGACTCCTTGAGGGTGGGCGCCCGCTGTCCGAAGGCGGTGATCGCGCGGCCGTGGGGCCGGTCGTACTGGACGACCACGTATTTCGGCGCATCCGTCGGGGCAGGTTGCTGCGCCCCCGAAACGTCCGTGTCGAAGCTCACTGCGACGATGCAGAGGGCGATGAGCGCGAGCCATCGCTTCCGCAATGTAGCTACCTCCTCGGTACGCCGCCGCTCACCGGGTTGGTACCGGCGTGGGCGGCAGCGTCCCGCCGCTCGGGGTTGGCGTGGGCGCTGCGCGGTTCCCGAGTGCTCGTTCGTCGACGATCACGGCGATGTCACGCGCCGGGTCGATCGTCATGAATGTGTCCGCTCCGACCGTCTGCACGATAGCGACTAGATTGCCTCTGCGAAAGACGAAGCGATGATAGGCCCGGTCAAGGTCGGTGTTCTCGACCTTCCCCTCGAGGGACTTCCAGGAGGCGGATTCGTTCGCGAGCGGGGCAGCCTGCTCAGGTTCGAGGGCATCGATGCCGGAGTAGATCTGGTCGTACCAATCGAACGCCGCGGTGGCGCCTTCGATGCTGGCGAAGAGGTGCGTCTCGACGCGCACGTAGAACCGGCCCTGCACCACGCCCGCGAGGAGGCCGTCGGGCTGCAGGACGCCGAGGTAGCCCTCCTGGTAGCCCCACTCCGCAAGCTTCTGGCGGCCCTCGTCGATGGTGCGGAAAGGCCCCAGCGTCGGGTCGGCGAAGGTCGCCGGCGTCAGGCTCGCGCTCTCGTTCGGCACGCCCTGGATGCCGTCGCCGATGTCCTCCTGGGAAGCCGCGAACTTCGAGGCGGGCCCGCTGAGCACCGGTTGGGGGCCACCGCGTGTGCCGCCCGTGCTGGGCGTGCGAAGCCCCGGTGTGCCGCCCACGCCGGGATTGGCATCGCCGTCATCCCCGCCGGAGGCGAGCGCGAACACCACGGCCACGGCAATGAACAACACCGCTGCCGCTCCGCCGAGGACAAGCAGCCACTGGCGCCGGTTGCCAGGGGAATCTCCGCGGCGGCGCGCTGCGCGGTTCATCAAGGCCCGGGCGTCGGCGTGGGCTCGGGCGATTCCTTCCGGCCCAACGCCTTCTCATCGAGGATGGCTGCGAACCCGCGCGCCGTATCGACGCGCATCAGCGGATCCGCGCCCCATGTCTGCACCACGGCGACCATGTTCCCGCGGCGAATGACGAACCGGTGGAAGACGCCGTTAATGGAGGAGCCGCTGATTTTGCCGTCTGTGTATCTCCAGGCGCTCGACTGGTTGCCCACGGTGGCGGCCTGGATGGGCTCGGCCCGGCGCGCGGCCCGCAGCCCCTCTTCGAAGTACGCATAGGCGGCCTGCGCCCCCTCGGGTGACTCGAACAGGTGGGTTTCCACGGCCACATAGAACTTGCCGTTCAACACGTCCTGGGTGCGCCCCTCCGGCTCGTACGCGGTCTCGAACCCGCCCATGTAGCCCCACTCCTTCAGCATCCGCTGTCCGTCCGCGGGGCTGGGGAAGGAGGCGGTCGTCGCGTAGTTCTCGACGGTGAGCTCGAACGTGTGCTGGCGGTCCGTGAAGTACCCGCTGCCGATGTCCGCGAGGAGGAGGGTGTATTTACTCGCCGGCTCCCCGACCGTGGGCTCTGTCGAGCTGTTCACGGGCACAGTCGGCGCCGATGGGCTGGCGGAGGCCCCGGGGGTGGCGCTGGTGCTCGAGGTCGTGGGGCTCACGCCGTCGTCGTCGTCGCCACCATCTCCTCCGCAAGCGATCAAGAGGAGGGGCAGCGACGAGCAGGCGCACAGCGCCAGCAGATGCCGGCGGAACATAGGTCTCCCAGGGGCGCGAGTGTGCGGTTCAGCCGAGTGTACGGCCCGCGCCGACATAGGCGGAAGAAAAGGAAGTAAGGCGCGTGGAAAGTTATCCCTGCGCGGGACGGCCCCGCCCCACCCCGCTCGCGAAGCACCCCAACCGCCTTCCCCACCCTCCAGCCGCTATACTCCGCCACACCTTCTCCGGAGCGCGCCCCATGAGCAGTGCGACCGTCCCCGCCCACGCCGAGATCCCGCCGCCCTCCATCGAAGAGGTGAGCGACGGCATCTTCGCCTACATCCAGCTCGACGGCTCCTGGTTCCTCAACAACACGGGCGCGATCGTCGGCAAGACGTACGCGGCCGCGATCGACTCCACCGGCACGGAGGCGCGGGCGCGCGCCTGGCGCGCCGCCCTCCAGCGCGTCACGACCCTTCCCGTGAACACCCTCATCAACACCCACGCCCACGGCGACCACACGTACGGCAACTTCGCCTTCGCCCCCGGCGCCGCCATCATCGCCCACGAGAAGTGCCGCGAGGAGGTCATCGCCGGCGGCCTCTCCGCGCAACCGCTGTTCTCCATGGTCGACTTCGGGGATACGCCGGTCACGCCGCCGTTTGTCACCTTCGAAGAGCGGATGACCGTCTACGTCGACGACCTGAAGGTCGAGCTCATCTTCGTCGGCCCTGCGCATACCTCGAACGACATCGTCGCCTGGATCCCGGAGCGCAAGCTGCTCTTCTCCGGCGACGTCATCTTCAACGAGGGCACGCCCTTCGCGCTGGCGGGCTCCGTGGGCGGCTGGCTGCAGGCGCTGGACGCGATCGAGGGGCTGGGCGCGGAACGCATCGTCCCCGGCCACGGCCCCGTCGCCGGTCCGGAGGTCATCGGCGAGGTCCGCGCTTATCTGCAGTTCATCCAGGAGACAGCGAAGTGGGGCTCCGAGTCCGGCGCAGAGCCCCTGGCCGTCGCCCGCGACCTCGACCTTGGGCGCTTCAGCGGCCTGCACGACAGTGAGCGCCTGGTCCCGAACCTCCATCGCGCCTACGCGGAGCTGCGGGGCGAGCCCTGGGGCGCGCCCATGAACTACGGGCGCATGTTCCAGGAAATGCTCGAATACAACGGCGGCCAGCCCCTGCGCTGCCTGGCGTAAGCGGGTGCTCAGTGCTCAGTTCTCAGTGCTACGGGCGGTTTTGGGAGCACTGAGGACAAGCACCGAACACCGAGAACTTAGAACCAAGGAGTCGCCACATGCGCCTCAGGGTCGCCACGTTCAACATCCGCAACGTCAACGACCGCTACGCGGAGCGGAAGTCGTTGCTGGGGGACGCCTTCGTTGCGATCGATGCTCATATCATCGGCCTGCAGGAGGTCGGTTTTCGCGCGGGCAAGCGCCAGGACGACTTCCTCGCCGAGAGTGCGCTGCGCATGGGCCGCAAGTACTTGAGCCTCGAGTCGCGGAGCGAGCGGCTGCCGGAGTTCGGCACCGCCATCCTCTTCACCACGGGCCAAGTCTCGGCCCACCAGGAGATCCCCATTGGGGAAGGCCGCACAGCCCAGCGCGCCCTGTTCACGCTGCCCGGCCAGCGCACCGTCTGGTTCGCGAACACCCACCTCCACCACGTGCCCGGCGAGCCCGAGATCCGCGACCAGCAGGTCGAGCGCATCGTGGACTGGATGGCGGACGCACCGGAGGCCGACGCCACGGTCGTTGTCGGTGACTTCAATGCGCCTCCGAACGAGCCGGCATACGCCCGCATGCGCGCCGGCGGCTACCGCTCCGCCTCCTTCGAAGCCAACGGCGCCGAACCAGACGTGACGTGGCCGTCGGGCATCCAGGCACCGACCATGGATACCGACGGCGACCCTAATTGCCTCGACTACATCTGGGTGCGCGGGCGCGCGCGCGTGCTCACGGCGAGGGTTGCGGCGAACGAGCACGCGCGCGGCGACCCCACGCTCTACCCCTCGGACCATTTCGCCGTGGTGGCTGACGTGGAGGTGGGCTAGCGACCTTCGCTCATCGTGTCGGGTCTCGGTGAACCGGCATCGGCGCGCTCGCTGGCGCTCCGGATGGGGTCCGGGAAGGCCGGGACGAACGTCTCCCGCAGTGTCGAGAGGAAGGTCGCGGCCATGCCCCGCGGGCCCTTTGGCCGGGGCGCTGGCTCGAAGGGCTTCTCCACGGGGCCGTTCCAACGTCGAGGAGATTCCATGTCATGGTGATCATCGAAGGCCCGCCCGGTGACACGGATGGACAGCCCGGTAACACCGCGGGAATCAGGGTGTTCCCTGAGTCCGTGCGTGGCGATCCAGATTCAGTCCAGTGCGGCGAGACCGTTGCCGCCGATGTAAACTCGCGTTCTCGGGGCGCATCCACCACCTGTTTGAGGGTCGAAGCATGGCGAAAGTGACAGCGATTCCGTCCGTCGACGAGGTCGTGGAAACGCTCGAGCATGATGGCTACGCCGTTGTCGAGTGCGCGCTCACGGCGGACGAGGTCGAAGCGAAGAAGGACGAGCTCCTGCGCCTCCTCGAACGCACGAAACAGGGCCGCAACGACTTCGAAGGCTTCGACACGAAGCGCATCTACGCCCTCTTCGCGAAGACCCGAGCGTTCGATGACACCGCCACGCACCCACTCGTGCTCGGAGTCCTCGACCGGGTGCTCGGTCACTACCAGTTGAGCGCTCCCCAGGCCATCCAGATCGGCCCGGGCGAGACCGCCCAGAACCTACACCGCGACGACGGCGTGTACCCCATCGCGCGTCCGCACCGGGAGCTGGTGGTGAACACCATGTGGGCGATCGACGACTTCACGGAGGCGAACGGCGCCACTCACGTCGTCCCCGGCAGCCACAAGTGGGTGGAGCGCGTGCCCGCGGCGGACGAGCCGGTCTCCCGGGCGGTGATGCCCGCGGGCTCGCTTATGTTCTTCGTGGGAAGCGTCTTCCACGGTGGCGGAGCGAACACCACCGACCGTCCGCGCCTGGGCGTCATCCTCGAGTACGTGGCGAGCTGGCTGCGGCAACAGGAGAACCAGTACCTCGCCGTCCCCCGCGAAACCGTGCAGCAGTTGCCCCAACGCCTCCAGGAGCTCCTCGGCTACAACGTCGCCGGCAACCTCATCGGCAACGTCGACGGCCGCCACCCCCTGAAGACGCTGGTGGACTAGCACCGACCGTAGCCCCAGCGCGAGCATCAGCGAGCGTGCGATGGTGATGTACCCGGACGATCGTCGCCCTGGGCACGCGCCCGCTCCTTGTCAGTCGCGGCTCTGACGCTGGTCGTGCCATCGACCCCTACGAGCTATTGCCTGGCGCTGCCAACGTTCGCCCCGAACCCTGTTTCGGAGGCACGAACCCGTGGCACTCACCCTTGTCGAAGCATCCAAGCTCAGCAACGACCACCTGCTCTCCGGCGTGATCGAGACGATCGCGGCCGAGAGCCCCGTCCTTCAGCGCCTGCCCTTCATCGAGATCGTGGGCAACGGCCTGACCTACAACCGCGAGAACGCCTCGGCCACAGCCGCCTTCTACGATGTGGGCGACGCGTGGACCGAGAACACCCCGACGTTCACCCAGATCACCGCCACCCTCCGCATCATGGGCGGGGACGCCGACATCGATAACTTCCTCAAGTCCACCCGTTCTGACGTGCAGGACCTGGAGGCGGCCATCGTCCAGCTCAAGGCGCGGGCGACGCGCGACCTCTTCGACGACACCTTCGTCAATGGCAACGAGAGCACGAACGCCAAGAGCTTCGAAGGCATCGACCGCCTCACGGGCGGCGGCCAGTCGGTGAGCATGGGCACGAACGGCGCCGTGCTCACGCTCGACAGGCTGGATGAGCTGCTCGACAAGGTGAAGGGCGGCAAGCCCGACCTGCTGCTCATGAGCCGCCGCAGCCGCCGCACCCTCAACGTCCTCGCGCGCACCGCGGGCAGCTTCCTCGAAGCCGACCGGGACGAGTTCGGCCAGATGGTCCAGTACTACGACGGCGTGCCCGTCGGCATCAACGACTACATCGCCGACAACAAGACCGTCGGCACAAGCAACGACTGCAGCACCATCTACGCCATGCAGTTCGGCGAGGGCGCGATGAGCGGGCTGACCGCTCCGGGCGGCCTCACCGTCGAGCGCGTGGGCAGCCTCGAGACGAAGGACGCCACGCGCATCCGCGTGAAGTGGTATGCCAGCCTCGCCCTGTTCAACACGATCAAGCTCGCTCGCCTGACGGGCGTCCACGCGTAAGACCAGCCATCCAGAGTCGCGGGGGGGGGGGGG
>JBBDMZ010000056.1:0-174264 GCA_040877955.1 Dehalococcoidia bacterium
GTGTGGAGCGGGCAACATCGTGCCCTCCCTTGCGGTCGGGGCTCGGTGTTACTGTTCTCGCAGCGCGGCCTTCAATCCCTCCAACCCGGGTAACTCCAAGCGCATCAACAACTCGCGCCACTGAGGCGCGCGAGCGAACACGCCGTCCAGCAGGTCCATCGCGCGCTCGTTCTCGCCGAGCGTCTGCGCGAGGCCCGTGACCGCGTACCAGAATGTCTGCTCGTCGTGCGGAGCCAGGCGGTCGGCGCGTTCGAAGGCGGCCTCGAACAGGCGCAGGCGCTCGCCCCTGTCCTCGGCGAGCGCGCTCCCGCTCTCCGTGACCCTCTCCAGCACTCGCCCCGCCAGGCGGATGTTGACCAGGTCGTGCAGCTTCACCAGCGGCTTCGGGTCGTTGTCCACGCGTAGGTCCCAGTGGAAGTCGAGGTAGTGGCCGGGTGCGCGCACGAGGATGGCCGCCGACTGGCTGCCGCGAATGTCGCCGCCCTCTGCCTGGGCGGCATCAAGGGCAGCAAGGATGCGCTGCGCCAGGTGCCCGGTCGCGCCTTCGAACGCCTCGGCCATCGCGTCCGGCACGGTGTCCCTGGCCATCATGTTGGCCTGCACGGAGTAGCCTTCGCCGATGCGGTGCCCGGCGAACGGGATGCAGCTCTCGCCGGTGTGCACTGCCACCTCGCCACCGGCCGAGAGGATGGCGACCTGACGCCGGCCGGGCATGTCGTCGCCCGCGATGATCGCGGCCATGGCTCGCTCAGGCGACAGGCCGCTCTCCAGTAGCGCCAGCCCCTGCGGCCCGAACGCGATGTTCACGAACGACTGCGTGGCCACAGCGCCCACGCCCGGCCTCACCCATGGCACGATCGCGCCCACGCTCGGCTGGTGCGTCTCCACGCCCACCCCGAGTGCGCCGGTTTCGGGGTCGCGCGCGACGATGGAGTAGGTCATGAATGTGTCCCCCGCGGCGGTCTGGCGGCGATCCTAACCTGTCAGTGTCAAGATGGGGACGTAAGCGCACACGGCGGTGAGCAGGTCTGCAATAATCCCGGCCCATGGAGCAACACCGCGTCGACGGAGACCGCCTCTTTGCCGATGTCGTCCGCTACTGCGAATTCGGTGACCACCGGACCGGGTCCGAGGCCGACCTCCGCACCGTTTCCTGGCTGAAGACTCGCCTCCGCGATCTCGGGTTCGAGACGCTCCGCCAGCCCTTCCACGTGCGCCAGTTCTTTCCGCGACGGTGCCGCCTGACCGTCGCCGGCGAGCGGGCGGAGGCGGTCCCCCTCTGGTTCCCCGTGGCCACCGGCCCGCGGCCCCTCGTGGCGTCACTCTCTTGCTTTCCATCGGACGACTTCCAGTCGGGCGACATTGCCCTCGTCACCTTCCCCGGCGGCCCGGGAGGGGCGATTCGCGGAGAGCACGAGGATCTCATCCTTGATGCCGCCAACGCGGGAGCAGTTGCGGTGGTGGCGATCTCACCCCATCCCGACGGCGAGGTCGTCGCGCTGAACGCCCCCGGGGAGCCGGAGCCCTGGCCGTGTCCGGTGCTCCTCATCGGTGGCAAGCATGCCCCGATTGCTCAGCAGGCTTCCGGCTGCGGCCAGGAGGTGGAGTTGCTGCTCGACGGCGAGTGGCGTGACCTCTCGGCCAAGAACATCGTGGGCAGGCGCGAGGGCCACGGCCCCGTGCTCGTCGTCTCGACCCCCGTGAGCGGCTGGTTTCGCTGCGGCGGTGAACGCGGCCCGGGAATCGCGCTCTGGCTGGCGCTCGCCGAATGGGCCGCCGCCGAGGACCTGCCCTGCATGTTTGTGGGCACGAGCGGCCACGAACTGGGCAACCGTGGGATGCACGCCTTCCTCCGCCACCACGCTCCTAACCCGGACGATGTCGACTGCTGGCTCCACCTCGGCGCCGGTGTCGCCGCCTGGGAGTGGGAGGACGGGCCGACCTGCCCTCAGCGCACCGGCCGCCCCGACGCGCGCCGCCTGCTCATGGCGAGCGACGACCTCGCGGACGTGATCCTGCCCTCGTTCGCCGGGCATCCCGGCCTCGACCACGTCTCTGACCGTGCCGTGGGGGAGATGGCGGATGTGCTTGAGCGCGACTATCGCTCCTTCGGCATCGCCGGCGCCCATCGCTACTTCCACACGCCCGCCGACGGCCCGGAGATGACCGGCCCGGAGATCCTCGCGGATGCCTGGGACGCGATCCTCGCGGCCGTCGAAGCGGCGCTGGAGTAAACTACCGCCGCCGCGCTAGCGCAACCGCGCCGCCGCCCGCGATGAGTCCCACTATCGCCACTCCCGCTAGCGCGAGCCAGTCGGTGGCGCCGTCGCTGTCCGTGGTGTTGTTCGAGACAGCGACCAGGCCGGCCTGTGGGTCCGGCTGCTGCGGGACGGAGGCCAGCACGTCCTCGTCCTCCTCGTCGTCGACGCGGGAGACGCCGCCCGTGAGCGCGCCCTTGCCGTCGCCCACCACCACGACGCCGATCATGCCGTTGTGCACGAAGCAGTAGTACGTGTAGGTGCCAGCCTTCTCGAAGGCGTGAGCGACGCTCTCGCCGTTGCTCAGCTCTTCGTAGTCGCCCCAGGAAGTGTTCTGCCCGGCGACGCTGTGGGGCTGAGTGCTCTGGTTGAGCCAGGTGACCTCCTGGCCCGGCTCCACGCGCAGGACGCTCGGCTCGAAGCAACTCTCGGACATGATGACCGTGTCGCCGTCCGCCTCCGTGACGGGCGTGCCGCGGCATCCGCCGCCCGCCCGTGCTTCCTCCACAGTGGTCTGCAGGAACGTGGCTGTCGCGACCGTGATCGCCACAAGCGCGGAGAGTCGAACCATCTGCGCCGTGTTCATAGAAGCCCCTCCAGGACGTCGATGCACCATGTACACCGGTCATGGACGGCTGGTTCCGCCATACGCGTTCTTTCCTTTCTCTCGCCCGGGATGCTCGCCATGGGGTAGAGTGCGTGTGGTCGAATCCCGGCGCCGCGCTGGGAACGGGGGACCCACAGTTGGGGTGAATTGTTGCTTCCAAGGAAGCAGCGTAGGCGACTTCCGACGCCGAACCCGTCAGCTAACCCCGTAGACGCATCGGGAGGCTATATGCCTCCACATAGTCCGAACCCGCCACGCTGGCTGCGCCGTGTCGCCGCCGGGCCAGGCGGGCCGTGCGGCTTCCGTCGGGTGACGGGGTTGCGGGCGGCAGGAGGCACTCCAATGACGTTCTCACACACCCAACCCCTTGTCGTCACGCGTCCGGACGGCGCGGAGATGGACCCGCTCTATGATGCGTGGAGCATGCTGCGCGAGGCACGGCGCGTGCCCATCGACCTGGGCATCGACTTCTGGGCGCGCGAGGTCGCCGCGATGGTCCACAAGGTGGTCGCGGCCATCTCCGTGCACACGGACGTCATGGAGGCGGAGGACTCGCCCCTCATGCAACGCCTGCGGACCGACCCCGAGGATGCACGCGCCGTGCAGGACCAGGTCGCCGAACACCACCAGCTGATGTCCACCACCTCGGAGATCCTCGCGTCCCTGGAGGACCCGGGCCTCGACAACGGCCAGGTGCTGGCCGTGGCTGAGCGCCTCATTGAGCTGGAGATCGCCCTCGCCCGTCACCTCAACCGCCTGCACGAAATCTTCGGCCGTCAGCCCTGGCACTCGTGAACCTGGCAGGGACGTATCCAACGCCTTGAAGCAGAGGACGCAGAAGCATGGTCTCCGCGTCGAGCTCTGTCCGGGCCCGCTGGAACGAGCGACATCTTGGACCGCGAGTCTAGCGCTCCACCATCGTGTCCGGCTGGTTCGACCACTGCTGGAAGGAGCCCGCGTACGCCTGCCCCCGGTCGTATCCGAGCAGCCGCAGCACGAACGCCCCAAGCGCTCCGCGGGCGCCGCCGTTGCAATAGCTCGCTACCTGCTTGTCGGGCGTGATGGCCCGCAGCTCCAGCAACTGCCGCAACTCCCCGGCCGGCTTCAGGGTCCGGCTTTCCGCGTCGAGCAACTCAGTCCACTCGAGCCGGGTGCCGGCACTAGCGGCTGACCTGGCCGTCCTTTAGCCCGGTTGGAACAATTCGATGAGGTTGCCGGCGGGATCGGTGAGCAGGATCTGGCGTCCGCCGGGGCCTTTCACCAGCTCGCTGCGGAACGACAGTCCCGCGCTCTTTAGGCGCTCGATCTCGGCATCCAGGCCTTCGACTACGAGGTGAATGCGATTGCGGCCGGCGGTCTTCAACTCGTCGGGGGTGGCGCGCGCGCCCGAGGTGGTTGGTCCGGAGAGCAACAGCCGCAGCGGGCCGCGTGTCACCTGGGCGATAGCGGGCGCCGCGTCCATGGTGATGGCAAAGCCGAGGTGGGTCGTGTAGAAGTCCGCGGCCGCTCGCACGTCGTCCACGAGGTAGCGGACGCTGCCGAACTGGTCTGGTTGCGTCATCGGGGGTCTCCTTCAGTGGGTTGAGCTGGAATCGAAGGTTCGACCGGCGGTATGAGAAGCGAGCTCCGCGAACGGGCGGAGTCGCAGCATCAACTCGTCGAGCGTGCGGCGGTAGGCCTGGAGGCGAAGGTCCTCGGTCCCGATCGCTTCGGCCGGGTCTTCGAGACGCCAGTGGAGCGAATTGTGCGGCCCAGGAAGCTCCGGGCATTGCTCACGCGCTGCGTCCGAGAGCGTGATCACGTAGTCGAACGTGCGCTGCGCCAGTTCGTCCACCGACTTCGAACGCGCGCCGCTCCAGTCGATGCCGGCCTCAGCGAGGACGCGCACAGCCAGGGGACTGACACCGCGGGGCGTTATACCGGCAGACAGGGCCTCGAAGGCCGTGCCGCCGTGGCGCAGGAGTAGCGCCTCAGCCATCTGGCTGCGGCCGGAATTGCCGTTGCAGAGGAACAGCACCGAAATCGGCGCGGCTTCGCGGCCGCTCGGGGGCCTCGAACCCGAGCGCGTCCCGGCGATGGTGGTCTCCAGGTCTGCGAGCTCGGCTTCGAGGCGGCCGAGCTCCTCGCGCTGACGGCCAATGGCGTGGCGATGCTCCCCGAGCGTGTTGCCAACCGCCGGATCGATTGCGCCGTGTGCCATGCACAGCCGCGCGAGCCGGCCCGCATCGCCCGGGGCCAGCCCGACCTTGCGCAGGGTGGTGACCAATTGCAGCAAGCGGAGGTCTTGCTCCGAGTACTGCCTGTAGCCGTTCTGCCCACGCGGGGCGGCCGGCAAGACGCCGACCGTCTCGTACCAGCGGACTCCCGAGGGCGATAGCCCGGCGCTGCGGGCGAGCTGCGAAACGTTCACCTCGGCACCGTACACCTTGCAGTAACTGTAAGGTCAACATGCAAATAGCGTCGTCCTCTGACCAGGGTCTGCTCCCAGGGCCACCAACCTCTGCGCACCGGGCGTAGACTGCGCCCACATCAACCTGATTCGAGGATTCGCGAATGAAAGCGGCTGTCTACTACCAGACCGGTGGTCCCGAGGTCTTCCGTTACGAAGAGGTGCCCGATCCCCAGGTGCGCCCCGGCGGCATCGTCGTCGAAGTGAAGGCCGTCGGCATCCAGGGCGGCGACACCCTACACCGCTCTGGCGGCGTGCTTGCCACCACGCCCCACGTCGTCGGGTACCAGGCGTCGGGCATCGTGCGCGAGGCGGGCGAGCGCGTGACGGCGTTCAAGCCGGGCGATCCGGTCGTCGCGACCATGGGCTTCGGCTCGCACGCGGAGCTCGTCTCCGTCGCGGAAGGGTCAGCCTGGAAGGTACCGGAGGGGCTGAGCGTCGAGGAGGCGGCAGGCGTGCCCGTCGAGTTCGGGACCGCCGACGATTGCCTTTTCGAGTTCGGCCACTTGAAGGCGGGCGAGCGCGTGCTCATCCAGGCAGGTGGCAGTGGTGTGGGCATCGCCGCCATCCAGCTCGCCAAGCGCGCGGGCGCCACCGTCCTCGCGACCGCCTCCCAGGACGAGAAGCTCGAGCGGCTCAAGGAGTACGGCCTCGACCACGGCATTAACTACCGCACGCAAGATGTCGCCGAGAAGACGATGGAATTCACCGGCGGGCGCGGCGTGGACCTGGTGGTCGATTCCGTGGGCGGCAAGACCCTGGAGGGAAGCATCGCCTCCCTCGCCTACCGCGGGCGCGTCAGTTGGGTGGGCAACGCCGGGCGCGACACCGACGTCCCCCAGATCTGGCCGATGATGCAGAAGAACGCCTCCATCACGGGCGTCTTTCTCGGCGCGGAGATGGGCGTGGCCCGCGACCGCACCTACGCGATGATCCAGCGCCTCCTCGAACGCTGCGCCAGCGGCGAGCTCAAGGTCGTGGTCGACCGCAAGTTCCCGCTCGCGGAGGCGGCCGAGGCGCACCGCTACGTCGAAGGCCGCGGCTCCTTCGGCCGCGTCCTCCTCGTGCCCTAGTCGGACACAGGCAGTGGGCACTGAGACACAGATCGCACAGCGGTCTAGCCAAAGAACTCCTCTGTGTTCTCTGTGTCTTACTTTGTCGCTTCGTCGAGAACCTGGCGCCAGGCCTGCTCGCTAGTGGGCACCTGGAGGGGCTGACCATCCAGCAGGAGGCTCGGGGTGGCGGTCAAGCCTGCATTGCGGGCCGTGGTGAAGTCTTCCTGCACGGCGGCGAGGCTCGCCGGGTCCTGGAGGCAGGTGGCGAAGGCGGCTTCATCGAGGCTCACCACGCCCGCGTAGTCGACGAGTGCGTCCGGGTCGAAGCGGCCCACGTTGAGCTGCTCGTTCGTGAGCTGCCCGGCCTCCGCCTGCACGAGGAAGAGCTTCCGGTGGTACTCCCAGAAGCCATCCTGTTCCGCCGCGCACACAGCCGCGGCTGCCGCGTACACCGACTCATCGCCGAGGATCGGGAAGTTCCGGAACTCAAGCCGCAACCTTCCGTCCTCTACGTACTCCATCAGGAGGCCCTCCCAGAGGACCGTCATGCGGAGGCAGAAGGGACACTGGAAGTCCTCGAACAGCTGCAGCGTCGCGGGCGCCTCCGGCTCGCCCAGCGCCATGCCATCCGCCAGCTCCAGGGGGAACTCGATCGCCTCGATCGCGGCTGCTGCGTCGTTCGTGTTCGTCGCGGCGCGCGTGGGTGAGGTCTCGCCCGGGGGCACGGTCGACGCGTTCTGCCCGTTGTCGTCGCTAGCGGCATCGTCGTCATCGCCACCGCAAGCCACCAGCAGTGGGATCAGCATCATCGCGACCAGTGGGAGAAGCACCCCGAGAGTAGGGACTGACAGCAGCCAGCCCCGGCGGTCGGCCGCGTTCAGTACGGCGGACGTTAGTCCGCCGCTCGCCCGCCTTCCCGGCTGCCTCACGCCAGGAACCCGTTGACGTGTCGCATGAACACCTCGAACTGGTCGTGATGCACCCAGTGCCCCGCCTGCTCGATCTTCACGGCGCGGTAGTCGTGGAACGAGCTGAAGTCGAACTCGATGTTGCGCCGTCCCCAGCTCTCATCCCCAAACATGATGAGGATGGGCACCCGGATCTGGTTCCAGAGGTCACGCGCGTCCTCCATGTTGAACTCGTAGGGCGAGCCCGCATGGGTGTAATTGTCGAACTTCCAGGTGTAGCCCCCGTCAAGAGGCCGGACCCCGTCCTCGGTGAGGCGCCGCGCAAGCTCGGGCGTCAGGTGCCGGTTAGCCTCGACCATGCGCTCCGTCGCGTCATCCAGGCTCGGGTAGGCGTGCAGGCGGCGTAGCTCCAGCTTGCGCATGTTCTCCACCCAGTCGCGCATGCGGACGTGCGCCGGGCGGCGCGTCATGGAGGCCCAGCCCAGGCCACCGAGTCCTTCGATCGAGATCAGCCGCGACACCTTCTCGGGGAACGTGCCCGCATACTGCAGCGTCACGCCCCCGCCGAGCGAGTGGCCGATGATCGTGTACGGCGCCCGCCCAATCGCCTCGCCAAGGGCGTGGATGTCGAGCGCGTAGTCGATGATCGAGTAGTCGCCGCCGATCGCCCAGGCCGAGTCGCCGTGCCCGCGGAGGTCGACGGCGTACACGCAGTAGCGGTCGATGAGCGCCTGGGCCGTGCGGTCCCAGGCGCGAGCGTGGTCGCGCGTCCCGTGGACGAGGATGAGGGGCGGCTTCGACTCGTCACCCCAGACCAGGTAGTGCAGCTTCAGCCGCTGCGACTCGTAGAACCGCGACTCGGGTTGCATGCCGGACATTTTGCGGTACCTGTGGCCCTGGGGCACGCTGATGCTCGCGGTCGCTAACCCTCCCGGCTCTGATGGGCGCTGCGAGGGGGCCGCCGGGACCGGTCGCTCAGGCCCCCGGCTCTGACTTCGGGTGGCGCGCGCGGAACTCGGGCGCGGTCATGCCGAAGAAGATGATGTCATGGCGCTTGCCGTCGGTGTATTTGGCCTCCCGCAAGACACCTTCCCTCACGAACCCGAAGCGTTCGTGCATCGCAATCGAGGGGTCATTGTAGGAATACACCACGGCGCCGACCTTGTGGTAGCCGAGCTCATCGAAGAAGTAGCGGAAGAGCACCTTCATCGCGTCGCTCGCGTAGCCCTTCCCCCAGCAATCTCGGTTCACGGAGATGCCGTACTCGAAGGTGCCGTTGCGCTTGTCGCAGCCATGGGAGTTCATCGACCCGACGACATTGCCATCCGGACCGACCATGGCGAAGAAGTGGTTGTCGTTCTCCGGCTTCTTCTTCGACATCTCCTCGGCCCAGGCCTTCGCTCCCTCTTTGCTGCGTGGAAAGTGGATCTGCCAGCCAAAGCGCGCGGCCTCGGAGTCCTGGTCGTTCTGCCAGAACGCCTCCCAGTCGTCCGGCTCGATGTCACGCAGCGTGACGAGCTCTCCCTGCCAGGCGTTCCGTTTCATGGGTTCCGCTCCTCAGGCCCGAGGATGGCGTCGAGCTGGGCGACGAGGACATCGACGTCGCTGCGGGGCGTGAAATCGTCGCGAAGGACGGACCCGAACAGGGAGAGCTTGCGGATGTGGTTCCGGCGGCAGAACTCGGCGATCGCCTCGTAGGGGATGTCGATGGGATATGTCCGCGCCATGGGCGTATTGTGCCACAGCGTTGCTACCATCAGCAGATGAACGGCCGCGAGCAGGACTGGCGAGACGACCTGACGCTCTTGCGGGAGTTCATCGCCGAACACCAGCCGTACCCGCGACTGTTCGTGACGCTCAGCGGCGCGGACCTCTACGGATTCCCCAGCGCGGACGGCGACTACGACATGCGCGGCGCCCATGCACTCCCGCTTAGGGACATGGTCGCTGGCTCGCTAAGAGGCGGAGGCCTCGACACGATCCGCGGGATGACGGTGGAAGTGCTCGACAAGAACCGAGCGCCAGAGATGGACCTCGTCTCACATGACATCGGCAAGTTCCTGCGGCTCGCACTCAAAGGAAACGGGTACGTACTCGAACAACTCTTCTCGCCGCTCGTTGTGGAGACATCGCCGTGGCACGAGGAGTTGAAAACGATCGGTGCGGGCCTCGTCACAGCGAAGGTCTATCACCACTATCGCGGCTTCTTCAACAACCAGGAGAAGCTGTATGACCGGCTGGGCGAGAAGCGGGTGAAGGGGCTGCTCTATCGTTACCGCGTCGCGCTCACCGGGATACACGCGCTCAGAACGGGCGCGATTGAGGCGAACATCGTCGCCTTGAACGACTGGTTCGGGAGCGAGCGCATTCGCGAGCTCATCGCGCTGAAGACCTCGGCGGAGCGCGGGGTGCTTGAGGATGACACCCCGTACCTCAAGGAGATCGCCTCGCTGGAGCCGCAACTCGATGCAGCCTTTGCCGAAACTGACCTACCGATGCAGGTGGCCGGCGAGACTCGGCAGAGGGTCGAGGAGTTCCTTTGGCGTTGCCGGCTGGCGCATGCGGAGTGACGCCGCTGAAGAGGGGCGAGTATTAGCACGCCCCGTCGACACGGAGGTCGAGGGCTACCGCTTCGCGACGTGGAAGATGGTGGTGTGGCGGATGCGGGCGAGGAGCGTGCCGTCCTGCGCGTAGATCGCGCCGTCGACCACGCCGTAATGGTGGCCCTTGCGCTCGTAGGCGTCGAGGAAGTGGCCGGCGACAGTGATGGTCTGCCCGGCGATGGCGGGAGCGAGGTGCTGCGCCTGCGTGCGTGTGTGGATCGCCGGCCCGTACTGGTAGGAGTGGTGGATGAGCGGGGTCATGCGTGCGGCCAGCCAGCCGGGGTGCATGCGCGCCTGAGCGCCGAACCAGCGCGGGTGGTCGTCGAGTTGCTTCGTGGCCATGTACTCGGCGGCGTCCTCCAGCGTGAGCGGCACGGCCATCGGCCGCAGGTCCTCCCCCACGGGCGCGTCCTCGAGCGTGAGCTGCGGCGGGTTCGCGCCGCGTGCCTCCGCGTAGGTGCGCTCGGGGACGGCGAGTCCGGGGAAGAAGGGCGCCCTGCCCAGGCCCACGGAACCGGCGATGCAGGCCTCGCCATCCTGGTTCGCCATCGTCAGTTGCCAGCCCTCGCCCGCTCGCTCGACCGTCGCCGTCATCTCGTCGCCGGGATAGACGGGCCTCCTGAAGGAGACGTCCGCCCATCCGTGCTCCAGCCACTCGTCGCCCAGCGCCTCGAGGATCGCGGGCACGGTCCACCCGTACACCGTGACGCCGCCCACGAGGGCCGCGCGGTATCCGTACTCGGCCGCTACCGCCGTCGAGTGGATGGGGTTGGAGATGTCCGGGCGGTCCTCGCCATCGAGGAAGGCAGTGATGTGCCGCGTGGCTCTGGTTCCCTGCATCCGCGCAGTCTACCTCGCCGGCTCACAGCTCTTCGAGCACGACGATGTCGTGGCCGGTGATCTGCACGAGCGCTGCGCTCTCGTTGTTGGTCGTGTCCAACTCGGAGAGCCGGGCATCCGGGTCCACGATCGTCCGGATGACGTATGTGCCGTCGGGCACTTCGGGGATGTCTAGCTCCTGGCCGGGGAAGTCAGCCAGGTAGGTCTCCTCCCACCCGACGGAGAGGCCCTGGGCGCCGCTGTTGCACTCGAGCATGGCAGGCTCGGCGACGCCGTTCGCGGGGGGCTCGTCCACCGGGTACTCATCCACCAGGCAGAACGTGAGCTTCCCCGTCGTCGCCACAAGGTCGACGAGATCACGGCCGTCGTCCACCGACCAGAGCTCGAACACGGTGAAGTCCTCGAAGTGCCAGTGGTCGTGGTCCGGGTGGAAGAGGAAGCGGCCGATCTCGCGCTCGGTCGTGGTGCCGTCCGCATAGAGGACGCGCTGCGACGCGAGCGTCTTGTCCGTCTCCTCTTCGTAGGCGCCCAGCATCTCCAGCGGCCCCTCACCGACATTTACGACGCTTGTGCTGAACCGGATCTCCCGCACGCCGTCGTCGCCGTCCTGGATGTAGAGCTCGCCGGGTTGTCGAACGACCAGGTCTGGGAGCAGCGCACGCGGCCCGCCTTCCGCCTCGCTGGCTGTCGTGGGTGGCGGCGACTGTTCCTCGCGCGCACCGGCGACGACGTCCACTGTCGCGCGGTCCCCGGAGCCGCTGTCGCAGGCGACCCCCGCGAAGACGAAGGAAACGCAGATAAGGGGGAAGAGGTAACGCAGCCGCGGCATCCGGTTCTCCTGCTCGTGACACGAACTCCGCGCCCGTGCTCCCCAAGGGGTTCTGTCAGCATCCCGCGGCGGCGATAACAGGATCGTCAAGCGAAGGGTGGGGGCGGATATCAGGTGCGGGACCATCATCGCGGGCGTTCAGGGGAAGCTGATGTGAGCGGTAACGGGACGGGAAAGGCGCTCAGTGCGCGAGCACGTCGTCGCCGTAGTGGACGTCGCGCTGGGCGCCTCGGAAGGCCATCGTCTCCTCGGCGTCGAAGCCAAGCATGAGCAGCGTCTGACGCATGATCTCCAGGCCGCCCTCGAGCTCCGGCACCACCACCTCGTGCGCACCCATCTGGTGGAGCAGATGGATCTCGGCGGCTGTGCGGCCGCGCACCACGGTGTTGATTTCCGGGTTCGCGCGCACGGCGTTGCGTACCGTGAGCAGCGCGGAGCTCTCGTCCGGCACGGCGACTACGAGGAGGCGCGCCTGCCGTATGGACGCCTGTTCGAGCACCTCAGGCGTCGCGCAGTCCCCCCAGACCACTGGCACGAGCGCCGCCGAAAGCCGCCGCGCCAGGCCGATGTCGGCCTCGACAACGATGTACGGGATGCTCAACTGCTGGAGCGCGTGCCCGGTCAGCTCGCCCACGCGGCCGTAGCCGGCAACGATCACGTGGCCGCGCATCTCCTCTGCGTAGGACGGCGGCGTGCCTTGCCGGTCAATCAGCGCCCATAACGGCGGCTTGCCTCGCAGGAAGCGTTCAGCGGGGCCGATCAGCCGGAAGGCCGCCGGGTTCAGGGTGATGGAGATGACGCTGGCCGCGAGGATGACGTTGTACGAGCCCGCGGAGAGGATGTTCTCCTGCAGGCCCTCGTCCGCGACGATGAACGAGAACTCGCCCATCTGCGCGAGGCCCGCGGTGACAACCAGCCCGGTGCGCGCCGGGTAGGGGAAGCCCGCGATCAGGAGCAATCGCAGCAGGGTCTTGCCGATTAACAAGACGGCGAGGATTGCCAGCAGGAAGCCCGCGTTCTCGAGGACAACCTCCGGGTCCAGGAGCATGCCCACTGAAACGAAGAAGAGGACGGCGAACGCCTCCCTCAGTGGGACGACGTCCGCTGCCGCCTGGTGGCTGGTGTCGGTCTCGCTGATGACCACGCCAGCGATGAACGCCCCGATCGCTACCGATAGGCCGAAGGCCTCTGCCCCGGTGGCGATGCCCAGGGCGATCGCTACGACCGTGAGGATGAAGAGCTCCCGGGAACCCGTGCGCGCGACCAGCTCCAGGAGGCGAGGGATCAGGCGGGCGCCGGCAAACAGGCCGAACGCCACGAAGGCTGCCGCCTTCAGCACCGCCCACCCCACGTCTTTGAAGAAATCCGCCCCGTCGCCGTTTCCTCCTAGCGACGGGATGAGTACGAGAAAGAGGACTGTCGCGAGGTCCTCCACGATGACCCATCCCACTGCAACACGCCCGTGGATTGATTCGAAGAGGCCGCGTTCCTCGAGCGCCTTGACGAGGACGACGGTGCTGGAAACGCTCACAGCGAGGCCCACGACGATGCCCTCTTCCAACTCGAGCCCAAAGGCGAGCGACACAGCGATTCCCATGGCCGTCGCGGCGGCGATCAGCACCAATGCGCCGGTGATTGCGATGTTCTTGACGCGCAGGAGGTCGGCGATGTTGAAGTGCAGGCCCACGCCGAACATCAGGAAGATGACCCCGAGCTCCGCCAGCTCGCGAAGTTCTTCCGTGTCCGCGTCGTACCCGGGCGTGAAGGGGCTGAGGATGATGCCCGCGGCGAGGTAGCCCACGATCGGCGAAAGCCCGATCGCTCGCGCCGACAGTCCCCCCACGAGCGCCAACCCGAGGGCGAGGGCGATCGTCGTGATCAGTCCAAAGTCTTCCAACGGGGGCATTGTAACGGGGAGCCGGGGGTTCCGACCGGCCGCGCTTGCTCGGCATATATACTGTTGCCATGGGCATCAAGCAGAAGCTGAGCGTCTCAGAGTACCTCGCCCTCCCCGAGGAGAAGCCCTACCTCGAGTACATCTGCGGGGAGGCGGTACCGAAGCCGATGCCCGATCGTTTCCACATCGCTCTCGTGTTCGAGTTGAGCCACTTCTTGTGGGTCTACGTGCGGGAGGTTGGAGGGTTCGCTGGTCCCGAAGGCCGCAGCGGGTTCGAAGACCCCGCCGACCCGCGGTTTCTTCTGCCCGATCTCTCCTATTGGGCGCCGGACCGCGAGACGGGGCGCCGCATCCTCACACCTCCCACGCTCGCGATCGAAGTCCGCTCGGAGGACCAATCGCGCCGGGATCTCCGCGAGAAGTGCCGCTACTACCGCTCGCATGGCGTAGACGTAGCCTGGCTCATCGACCCGTACTCCCGGACGGCGGAGGCGTTTGAAGGCGAGCTCGACGGCGCGGCCGTCCCTGAAGGCGGAGCACTCGTGTCGCCCGCGCTCCCGGGCCTGCGCATCCCCATCACGGACCTCTGGGCGGCGATCGACCGCTGACGTTTCGTTACCAAAGCCGCAGCACAGGGCGCCCCGTCGATCCGCTACACTGGTAGTGGAACCTGCCTGGTAGGGGATGCTGCCTGCGTGCAGTCGCGTTTTCGGCCCCACGCGCACCCATTGCTGGCCTCCGTACTTCGTCTCGCCGTATTCAAGCGGCGGAGCTGTTTGCCATGACTGAATCCCGCGCGGCCCCGCGCACTATCGGCGTCCTCGCCCTCCAGGGCGACTTCCGGGAGCATCGCGAGATGCTCGAGCGGCTCGGCCACGCCGTGCGCGAGGTGCGCAAGCCCGAGCAGCTCGACGCCCCGGATGCTCTCATCATCCCCGGCGGCGAGAGCACCACGATCGCCCGCCTCATTCTCAGCAACGGCTTCCAGCAGCCGCTCCGGGACTTCTGCGCGAGTGGCCGGCCTGTTTGGGGCACCTGCGCCGGCGCCATCCTCCTCGCTCGCCAGGTCGATAACCTTGACCGGCCGGGAATCGAGGTGATGGACATCGCCGTGCGCCGCAACGCCTTTGGCCGCCAGGCCGACAGCTTCGAAGCGGACCTCGCGATAGCGGGACTGGCGGGCAAGCCGTTCCATGCCGTCTTCATCCGCGCGCCCCTGATCGACTCCGTCTCCGGCGACGCCGAGGCGATCGCGACCCTCGATGACGGCACCATCGTGGCCGCCCGCCAGGGCAACCTCCTCGCGACCTCGTTCCACCCCGAGCTCACGGGCGACACGAGGCTCCACGAGCTCTTCCTCAGGCTCGGGCGTTCAGCCATCAGCCATCAGCCCTCAGCCAACGGCGCCGTCCACGCAGACGGCCTGCAGCCGACGGCCGGCGGCCCGGGGGTGGCCGGGCGGGGAGGTGCCTCTTGACCGACCTCCGCGCCGATCCCCTCAGCCCCATCGATGCGGCCACGCTCTGGCCCCAGTTGCGGCGCCTTGCCACGGAGGTCATCGCGACGCGTGCCGGCGAGAACCTGCTCCTCAGCTCGGGCCTGGCCGCGACTGGCCTCACCCACCTGCCGCGGATGCCGCGAACCGTCGTGGTGGGCCTGCGGCGCGGCCTCAACTACCGGGGCGTGCTGGTCGGTCGAGAGCTGGCGGGTGGCGCCGGCTGGGAGCTCGTTTCGCTCCGCCTTGTGCGCGATAAGGACGATGAGGCCGTGATCGCGCTGCTCAACGCGGCCGCGCAGGAGGCCGCCAGTCGAGGTGGGCGGACCGTATATCAGCGCATGGCCGAAGGGTCGCCGCACATGCCCGCCGTGCGCCGCGCCGGCCTCGTGGCCTACCAGACGGAGGCGCTCTACGCCCTGCCCGCGGGCCGCACCATCCGCGAGACATCCGCCTTCCGCTCGGCCGGCGGGCCGGACCGGCATGGTGTCTTCCGGCTCTACTGCCGCGCCGTGCCCGAGCACGTCCGCCGTCTCGAAGCCCCCACCTTGCAAGACTGGCGCGCTGTCCTCGATTCGTTCGATTGCGAGAGTGAGTTCGTCCTCGACCACGAAGGCGCCCTGGCGGCCTGGGTGGGAATAGGCGATCGGGAGGCGCGCGCCATCGCCGACTGGCGGCTGGAGGGCATCAGCGATGAGGTGCTCGACATGGTGGAGCGCGAAGCTCCGCGCCAGGCGGTGATTGTCCTCGGCGAAGACCAGGAGAATCTGCGTCACAACGCGCTCGCCCGCGGGTACACTGCATTGGGAGAGCGTCTCGTCTGCGCACGCCGGCTCGCCGTGCTCAATTCGCTCAAGGAGGTGGTGGCGGCCCCGGCTGAATCATTTGCGCTGCCCCAATAACCTGTGACGACACAACCAGAACCGAACTTCACCGGCATCGAACAGATCGTTACCGACGACCTGGACGCCCTCCTCGACGCGCTGCCACCGCGTATCTGCGAGCTCCTCCGTGCGCCGGAACGCCGTGTCGACCTCCTCGAGGTCGTCATGGACCTCGGCCGCCTCCCGGAGGCGCGCTACCCGGGACGGGAGGTCGTGCTCAGCCGCGAGGAGATCACCGAGGACGACATCCAGTTCGTCATCGACCACATCGGCGAGTTTGGCGCCGACAACCGCGCCGGCATCGAGCGCACCCTCCACCGCATCTCCTGCATCCGCAACCGTCGCGGGAAGATCGTGGGGCTCACCTGCCGCATCGGCCGCGCCGTATACGGCACCATCCGCGTGATCGAAGACCTCGTGCTCAGCGAGAAGAGCATCCTCCTCCTCGGCCGGCCGGGCGTGGGCAAGACGACCATGCTCCGCGAAGTCGCGCGCGTCCTCGCCGACGATGCGAACAAGCGGGTCGTCATTGTCGACACTTCCAATGAGATTGCCGGCGACGGAGACATCCCTCACCCCGCGATTGGTGGCGCGCGGCGCATGCAGGTCGCCACGCCGCCGATGCAGCACGCCGTGATGATCGAGGCCGTCGAGAACCACATGCCCGAGGTCATCGTCATCGACGAGATCGGCACCGAGCTCGAGGCTGCGGCCGCCCGCACAATCGCCGAGCGCGGCGTGCAGCTCGTCGGCACGGCCCACGGCACGTCGCTCGAGAATCTCATGCTAAACCCCACGCTCGCCGACCTCATCGGCGGCATCCAGTCGGTCACGCTTGGCGACGAAGAGGCGCGGCGCAGGGGCACGCAGAAGTCCATCCTCGAACGCAAGGCCCCCCCGACCTTCGACGTCGTGGTCGAGATCGTTTCGTGGCAGCGGGTGGCCATCCATCCCGATGTGGCCGCCACGGTGGACTCGATGTTGCGCGGGTTCGCCGCATACCCCGAGATGCGCCAGCTCAATACCGCCAACGGCCGCATTGAGATCGTCGACGAGGAAGACGATGACGAGCTGCCTCGCCACGCCACGCCCGCGCCCCTGATGACCGGGGGCTGGCAAATCGGTCACCGCCGCACGGGTGGCCATGTGCGCGATACGGATGGTCCGTCCCCCGCACGTGAACGGGAGCGCGAGCGCCTGCCCCGAAGCGACTCCATGCCCACGGTAAAGCTCTACCCGTTCGGCATTTCCAAACAACGCCTGGACCAGGCGATCCGTACCATGCAGGCCCCCGTCGAGCTGGTGGAAGACATCCGCGATGCCGACGCGCTCATGACGCTGCGCAGCTACTACCGCCGCAAGCCGGCCGCGGTGAGGGACGCCGAGGAGCGTTCTCTCCCGATTTATGTCATCAAGGCGAACACCGGGTACCAGATGGAGCAGGCGCTCCTGCAGTTTCGTGGCGGCAACCGGAGCGTCCGGCAGGACCCCATGACGGAGGTCTACAAGGAGGCCGAAGACGCCATTGCGCGCGTAATCGAGGAGGGCCGGCCCGTCGAGCTGGAGCCCGCCAACAGCTACGTGCGGCGCATTCAGCACGAGCTCGCCGGCCGCTACAACCTGGAGAGCAAAAGCAGTGGCAAGGAGCCCCAGCGCCGCGTGACCGTCCTCCCCGCGGGCGCGCCCACCGCCGCCTTCAGCCGTCGCGGCGGCTAGCAGGCGTAGAATCGGGAGGTGGCCGCTCCGACTCAAGAACTCCGATTCTGTCCTCGCTGTGCCGACGCCCTGGAGTGGCGATCCCCTCACTATGCGGAGGTTCTCCACCCGGTCTGTGTCTCATGCGGCTTCACCCTTTGGCAGAATCCAAAGCCCTGCGTTGATGCCCTCATCATCCGCGGCGTTGGGCTCACGACAGAAGTCTTGCTCGGACGACGCGCCCAAGGACCCGGTTCCGGTCAGTGGGATACGCCTGGCAATTTCCTCAATGTTGGCGATCGCCTGGAAGCGGCGCTCGTTCGCGAGTGCCGGCGGGAGATGGGAGTTGAGGTCGAGGTGGAATCGCTGCTTGGCGCGTATGAGGGCCCCTTCGGGGAAGCCGACAGTATCACTCTGGTATACGTGTGCCGCTTGAAGTCAGGAGTGCCTCATCCGGCGGAAATCATCGATGAGGTTGGCTGGTTTTCCGTGGCCGCCACGCCCGAGATCGCGTTCCAGCCAATTCGCGACGCAGTTAACGATCTCCGGCTTCGCCTGAGTGGTAGTCACCCCTAGCGCAAGGGCGCCCGGCGGCTCCGGCCAGAACCGATCGCCTCAGCGCCGCTGTTGGCTGTCGGCTCACGCCCGTATGCTCCTCGGGTGACCGGTCGCTTCATCGTGTTCGAGGGCGGAGAGGGCGCTGGGAAAAGCACGCTCATCTCCCTCGTGGCGCCGCGCCTGCGCCAATCTGGCGACGAGGTCGTAACCGTGCGCGAGCCCGGCGGTACCGAGGCGGGCGAGTTGGTGCGCCAGCTCCTGCATCTTGATTTGGCGCCCTGGGCGGAGGCGTTCGCCTTCCTCGCGGCCCGCGCGCAGGTGGTGGAGGAGGTCATCCGTCCCGCCCTCGACCGCGGCGCGATCGTCCTCTGCGACCGCTTCGAGGCGAGCACCTTCGCCTACCAGGGCCACGCCCGGGGACTCGACCTTGCCGCCCTGCGCGCCGCCAACGCCGCTGCCACCGGCGGCCTGGAACCGGACCTCACCGCCTGGCTCGACCTCGACCCCAAGGTCGGCCTTGCGCGCAAGCACGGCGAAGCCGAGGCCATCCGCACCGGGCGCGAGTCCCTCGCCTTCCACCGCAAGGTCCGCGAGGGCTACGGCATGCTGATGTCCGAGGCGCCGCCCGGAACGTGGCTCCGGCTCGATGCGACGCGTCCGCCGGGGGAACTGGCGGCGCGCCTGCTTGAGACGGTGAAGGCGTCCTGAGATCCGGACCTGGCCGTGAACTGGGCGAAGAGCGCGTTGCTATATACTGGAACCCATGGGGCAAGGACGACGACCCGATAAGACGCAAGTCTTCGAACCCAAGACGCAGCTGGGCAAGAGACTGGCTGAGATTAGGAAGCGGATCGTCGCTTCGGACGAGCCCTTGTTGGATTGGGACGACGTTCAGCGTGAGGCGCTCGAGAAGCGATTCGAAGAAGAGGCTTCTCGGACTTGGCGCTAGTCTACGTCGACGCTAGCGTCCTCATCTCCGCTGCGAAAGGAACGGAAGCTCTCAGCGTTCCATCGCTGCGGCTCCTCGATCGGCCAGCTTCGACGTTCGTTTCGAGCGAATACGTCCGGCTCGAATGCCTTCCGAGCGCGCTGTTCTTCCATCGTCAAGGCGAGCTCGAGTTCCTCGAGGCTTTCTTCCAAGCCGTGTCTGTGTGGGTGCGTCCGAGTCTGGCCGTGACCCGAGAGGCCATGAGATACGCTGCGACTGGCGGCCTCGGTGCTATGGACGCCCTGCACGTCGCCTGCGCGATCAAGGCCGGAGCAGACGAACTCGTCACTGCCGAGAAGCCGACGAAGCCCATCAACCGCGTCGCAGCCATCCGCGTGCGGACCATCCACCCCGGCGTCTGACCTCCGGCACGATCGACCGCGTAGACTCGACCCATTCGACTACACTGGAGAAGAGCGTTGCGGAGGCGCAGATGCCTGTCAGCGAAGCGACCTACAAGCAGTTGTCCCTCGAGGACGATGAGAACAAGTGGGAACTGGTGTGCGGCCAGCTCCGGACGAAGCCCGGCATGACGCACTCGCATGCCGATGTCGCCATGCAGTTGGCCTTCATCCTCCTTCGACAACTGGACCGTCGCGCGTTCCGCGTACGGGAGAACAACAGCCGTACACGCGTCGAGCAGGGAACGTACTTCATCCCCGACATCACGGTCGTGCCCTACGAGCTGACGGGTCCCAAGCTCGGCTCACCTGATGACGAGCTCGAGGCGTACGCCGTCGCTCTGCCGTTCGTGGCTGAGATCTGGTCGAAGTCGACGGGCGGATACGACGTGAGAGACAAGCTTCCCGAGTACCAGCGCCGCGGGGACCACGAGATCTGGCTCATCCATCCCTACGAACGCAAGGTCACGATCTGGCGGCGACAACCGGTCGGAGGCTACGCGCGCGAGGATGTCGCGGCCGGCGTGGTGACGGTCGCGTCGCTGCCAAACGTGAGCATCGACCTGGCGGAGCTCTTCGACTACTGAGGCTCCGGCGCGTCAGCGGGCAACTCCACGACTGACCCGACACCGAGACCATGCCGCTGAAACCAGCCCTGGTTCACTTCGAGGACCGCGTAATACGGGATCTCGGGGCGCAGGATCGTCTCATCGAGGGGCGTGCCGTCCATCAGCCTCAGCACTGTGCCGTCCGCGTCCAGGTAGGCGATCGTGAGCGGGATGAGGGTGTTGCGCATCCAGAACCCGTGGCCCTCGCCCTGCACCTCCGGGAAGAGGAAGAGCATCCCACGGTCCTCGTCCATCTCTTCGCGACCCATCAGGCCTCGCTGGCGCTCGGCCGGGGTAGTGGCGAGCTCGACCGTCACAAGCTCTTCCGTGTCCCCGTCCCTGACGGTGATCTCGTGGGTCGCGGGAGAGGTAGGGGGCGTCTCGGCGTCGGAGGCTCCGTCGCAGGCGAGGAAGCCGAGGAACGCGGTGAAGGTGAACAGCAGCGCGAGCATCGCCTGAGGGTACGGCCTGGAAGGGAAACGCAGCAGCAACCCTACGCCCACCTTCACCGGCCCGCCTCGGCCCCCGCCATGAGGAACTTCCGCAGGTAGTACTGCGCATGGCCCACGGGGTAGTCGACGGCCGTCCCGATCGTCTCGTACCCGCGCGCGGCGTAGAACCCCGGCGCCTGGAACGAGTGCGTCTCGAGCAGTGCCTGCGAGCATCCGCGCGCGACCGCTTCAGCTTCGGCAGCGTCCATCAGCCGGCCGCCCGTGCCCCGGCCGCGAAGCGATTCGTGCACCCAGAGGTGCTGCACGTAGAGGCACCCACCCCACGTCCAGCCCGACACACCGGCCAGAATCTCGCCTTCCTCCCGCACGAAAATCCCCAGCTCGGAGCCATCGCGGATGCCCGTGGTGTCGAAGTTGAACTCGGTGATCTGTGTTTCGAGGAAGCCCACCGCCGCACGATCTGGTGACGCTTCGACCAATAACTGAGGCTCGTCCATTCTCCCAATCTACCCTGTCCCGGCCCGAACGCCCTTGCTCATGTTGGAATCGACAAACCCTGCGTGCCAATTCAGAATGCCTCCACGACACTGAATCCGGAGGAATGCCATGACCGTCGAGGAGACACGCACCAACATCACGATCGAGGACGGGGTGATCGTTGGTCCCCTCCGCAGCTCTGTGAACAACGCCATCAACTCGAAGGGCAGCATCCACGACGACGCCACCGCCTCGAAGCTGGGCTTCCGCGGCGGCACGGTGGCGGGCTCCATCCACATGGAGCTGTTCCCGCCCCTGCTCCTCGAGGCTTTCGGCAAGGAGTGGTTCGAGCGTGGCACTCTCTCGCTCTATTTCACCAATGCCACCACCGACCGCGAGCCGGTCCGCGCGTTCCTCCGCCAGCCCGCGAGCAAGACCGACACGCAGGTTGATGCCTGGGTGCTGCGCGATGACGGCATGCGTGTGGCCGAAGGCACCGCCTCTGCCGGCGACCCGGGCGAGCCCACCGCGCTGCTCCGCAAGCCGCTCGACCGCTTCGAGGTCGGCGACCTCCGCATTCTCGCGAACGTGCAGCCGGGGCAGGAGTTCAAGCCCGTGACCGTGCAGGTCACGCCCGCCGCGCAGGCCGGCCGGATGCAAGTGATCACGGAGAAGCTGGAGTGGTACGAGGGCCGCAGCCCATGGGGCGGCTCCGTCGCCACGCCCGCCGCGATGGTGCAGCTTCTATACGCCCAAAGCGTCGGCACCCTGCGCGCGGAGATGGGGCCCGCCGTCGGCCTCTTCGGCGCGATCGAGCTGCGGAACGTGAATGGTCCCGTCATCGTCGGCCAGGACTACGAGGTCACGGGGCATGTCGTCGCCATCGGCCAGAGCCCCAAGACCGAGTACATGTGGTTCGAAACCGGCGCCAGCGACGCCTCCGGCAAGCGCATCGCCGAGATGCGCATGCTGTTGAGGTGGATGAAGGCGAGCAGCCCCAAGTACGCGGGGTAGCGTGTCCCGTGCCAGGGTCGGCGCAGCCGACCCCTACTATCTCACCATTGGCTTCGGTCACGGATAGTAGGGGGCTGGCTGTGCCAGCCCTGCGCGCCGCTAACACGGATGCTCCGTGTGCCCCTGGACATCGCACCGCCCCTTGTGGTCGCGGCTCTGAGGTATCGTGCCTGCATGGGTGTGCTCGCCGAGCTTGGGCTGGATGCCGTCGAGGGCTCGGTGCTCCTCATCGATCCGCCGCCCTACGTCTCCGCGGAGGCGTCCACGATGACGCCGCGGCCGGGAGTGGCCAGCTCGGTCCAGGTAGCCCGGCCCGCCGCGCTCATCGTCTGGTGGCCGACGCGCGACCAGGTGAATCCCGGGAGCGTGAGCCGTCTGGCGTGGCTAGCGTCTGCCGAGCAGGGCTCCGCGTGGGTCGTCGTCGACGCCGAAGATGCGGACGCGCCATCGCTCGATGATGTGCGGGCGGCCATCTCCCCCGGCGGCTTTAGCCCCGGCGAGGTCCGCACGCTCTCGACCGGCGAGGTTGCGCTCCACCTCACATGACTGACAGGCCATGCCGCGCCCGGCCGGCAGGCGTGGGTAGGCTCAGTACAGCGGCCGTTGGGCCGCTGCTCGCCAGCTATCCGCCGGCGGCGGCGCGGTTGATCTCGAAGAGGAACTCCACCTCGACCGGCACACCCAGCGGCAGCTCGGCGAGCCCGACTGCAATGCGCGCGTGGCGCCCCGCCTCCTCGCCGAACACGTCGATCAGGAGTTGGCTGGCGCCGTTGATCACGCGCGGGTGCTCGATGAAGTCCTTGCCGCTGGCGACGAACCCGCCCACGCGCACCACGCGCCGCACGTTATCGAGCGAGCCTACCTGTTCTCGCACGACAGCCAGCCCCTGGATGGCGCACTGCCGCGCGAGGGCGGCGCCCTCATCGAGGCTCACGCTCTCCCCGCACTTGCCATGGCGGATTGGCTTCCCGTCCTGCATCGGGATCTGCCCCGAGACGAAGACGAGTGGTCCCACCTGCACGCAGGGCGCATACAGTCCCGCCGGCGCCGCGGGTGGCGGAAGCTCGATCCCGAGCTCCTTCAGGCGTGCCTCGGCACTCATTCACTCTCCCCCAGTAGAGTCGTGACCACGTGGTCGAATTCTTCGGCGCTGTAACACTCGATCGTGATGCGCGCGCCCTTTTCCTGGGGCACCACGCTCACGCGCGTGCTCAACGCTCGCCGCAACCGTGACTCGATGTCTGCGATGTTGGCATCGCGGCGCGCAGTGGTGGCGCCCGGCCGCGCCGCCGTTGCCGGTGAGGCCGCCAGCGCCTTCCGCACCAGTGCCTCCGTGTCGCGCACGCTCAGGCGGCGCTTCACCACGTCCCGCCAGGCGTCCATGCGCGCCTTGCCTTCGGGCAGCCCCAGGAGCGCGCGCGCATGTCCCTCCGTGATCTCGCCGGCGACCAGGCTCCGGCGGATCTCCGTCTCGAGTGCGAGCAGCCGAAGCGCGTTCGCCACCGCCACGCGGCTCTTGCCGACGCGCTTCGCCGCCTGTTCCTGGGTATGGCCGTGCTCCTCCGTGAGACGGCGATAGGCCATGGCCTCTTCGATGGCGTTCAGGTCCGCGCGCTGGATGTTCTCGACGAGCGCGAGCTCCAGCAGCTGCGAGTCCGCGGCCTCGCGCACGACGACGGGTACGGTGGGCAGGCCCGCCAGCCGTGCCGCCTGCAGCCTCCGCTCGCCCGCGATCAGCCGGTAGCCGCCGTCGCCGTCTCGCGAGACCACGAGCGGCTGGATGATGCCATGCTCGCGGATGGACTCCGCCAGCTCGCGCAGCTTCTCCGGCTCGAAGTGGGTGCGCGGCTGCTCGGGATTTGGCGAGATAAGGTCGATGTCGAGCGACTCCGGGCCGCGGCGAGAGACGGCAGCCCCTGGACCCGCGGCCGCCTCAATCCCTGCCGGGTGCGAGCCGTGCCCGATGAGCGCGTCCAGTCCCCGGCCGAGCCCCCGTTTGGGGTGAGTCATGCCGGCACCTCCACGCGGGCGAGCAGCTCACCGGCGACGGCATCGTACGCCTGCGCGGCGCGTCCGCCGGGGTCGTACCGAAAGATCGATTGGCCGTGGCTCGGCGCTTCGCTCAGCCGCACGGTTCGTGGCACCACCGTGGCGAGGGTTTGTTCGAAGTGGCTGCGGACCTCGTCCACCACCTGCTGCGAGAGCCGTGTGCGCGAGTCGTACATGGTGAGCACCACGCCGAGGATGGTGAGGGGCGGATTCAGGTTGCGGCGCACCAGCTCGAGCGTCTCCATCAGGCGGCTCAGCCCTTCGAGCGCCATGTACTCGCACTGCACCGGGATGACCACGTGGTCGCTCGCGGTGAGCGCGTTGATCGTGAGCAGCCCGAGCGAAGGCGGGCAGTCCACCAGGATCCAGTCGTACTTCTTCCGCAGTGGCTGGAGCGTGTTCGTGAGGCGCCGCTCGCGCGCCATTACGGGCACCAGCTCCACCTCCGCTCCCGCCAGCCCCGCGCTGGCGGGGATTACGTCCACGGACTCGAACGGCGCCGTGACGACGCACTGCTCCACCGGGATTTCGTCCAGCAGCGCGTCGTAAATTCCGAGACGGTCGGTGCTGTCGACGCCGAGGGCGCTGGATGCGTTCGCCTGGGGGTCGAGGTCCACGAGCAGCACGCGTTGGCCCCGCCGCGCGAGCGCCGCCGCCAGCGACACCGCCGTGGTCGTCTTGCCGACTCCGCCCTTCTGGTTCACGAAGGTGACGATGCGCGCGCTCACGCGGCCACCGCCGCGAGCCGCTGCTCGACTTCGGCGCGTGTCGGAATCCCGAGCAGGCCCGGGCGCTCCACGGCCAGCGCCCCGGCCGCCAGGGCGAAGCGCGCCGCCTCATCGATGTCGCCCGTCTCCGCGTGGCGTACGAGAAAGGCGGTGCAGAAGCAGTCGCCGGCGCCGGTAGGGTCCGTGACGTTGGCCGGGAGTGCGGCGAGCTCGCGCTCGTCCTCGCGGCTCAAGAGCGTCGCACCGCGGTATCCTCGGGTGAGGAAGGCCGCGACGCCTTGTTTTGCGAGATGGCGAGCCAGCGCCAGCGGTTGAGCGGTGTCCTCCTCGCTGAGGAAGGCAAAGTCCGCCACGTCCACCCAGTCGGCCACCTGCGCCCACGGTTCGCGGTGCTGCCAGACTTCGAACGTCGGCCGCACGTCTCGCAGGAACCCCTGGAGAGCGACCGCGGTCGCCCGCGCCGGGATGGCCGCAGC
The DNA here is from genome assembly GCA_040877955.1 of Dehalococcoidia bacterium. Classification (GTDB taxonomy): domain Bacteria; phylum Chloroflexota; class Dehalococcoidia; order Tepidiformales; family Tepidiformaceae; genus JBBDMZ01. The sequence continues at coordinate 25,272 of JBBDMZ010000056.1, forward strand.
CGGCGGGGACGTCAGCTCGTGAAACGCGGGCGCATAGAGAAGCACGTCGACCGGCGCGCGGAATCGCGGCGGCTCCCGGTCTTGCACCAGGCTCGCCGGGAGCAGGTCACCCTGTTCCACGAGGAGCTGGGTGCGGTTGCCCTCGTCGTCGTACGTGTTGGCGTAGCGGGGCATCGCCTTCCCACGCAGGCGGGGCAGTTCGATCACCCGCAAGCCGCCTAGCGCCGAGCGGTCGAAGGGGACAGGCCCGGCAGAAGCGAGCTCGCAGGTCACGAGCGTCACGTCCGCGCCGAGGGCCTGTGCCGCGAGCGCCGAATAGAGTGACGGGCCCCCGGCCGTCCACCCACCCTCCGGCGTCCGGTCTTCCACCACATTGCCGACGACCACCGTTTCCGTGCTCTGCCTCCTCAATTGCGAGCGCTGATGACGACCTTGCGGTTCTCTCCCTCGCCGATGCTGTTGGTCTCGAGCTCCGCGTCCTCCGCGAAGAGGAGGTGCACGAGACGGCGTTCGGCCGCAGTCATAGGTTCGAGCGTGATCGCGCTGCCGGTCTGGCGGACGCGGTCGGCCATGCGCTGCGCGAGCGCGACTACCTGCTCCTCGCGGCGGTGCCGGTAGTGCTCGACGTCGAGCGTCACGCCCGGGCGGCCGGTGAAGCGGCGCGTGACGATGAGGTTCACCAGGTACTGCATCGCCATCAGGGTCTCGCCCCGGCGCCCGATGAGGAGCCCGAGGTCATCGCCCATGATGTCGATTACCGCCAGGACAGCGCCCTTGCCGTCGCCGGGCGTGAGCGGTTCGCGGATGTTGATGTCTGCATTTATGTCGAGTATCCGAAGCAGGTCGTCCGTCACGTGGGCGGCGAAGTCGACCTCCTCCGCGTTGATGTCCGGTTCGATCTCGGGCTCGTCCTCGCGCGGGCGCCGCTCGCGGTCACGGTCACTGCGCCCGGGCGGGCGCTGGCGTGGTGGCGGTCCGCTCCGCTCCCCCCGGTCGCTGCGGCCACGGGTATCGGGTGGGGCTGCGCCCTCCGTCTCGGTGTCGTAGCTCGGGGCGCGCAGGAAGTCTTGTTCGGTGAGCTTGGGCGTGGCCGCCTCGAGCCCGGCCCCGCGTGAGCCGCCACCCCCGCGGCTGCGGTCGCCGCCGCCGCCGCCGCTACGCTGGCCGCCTCGTTGGCCGCCAGCCCCCGGGGGCCGGTCCGGGCGGGGGCCGCCACCAGTACGCTGGCCGCCACGTTGTCCCCGCTGGCCGCGGCCACCCGGCGCGCCGGGCTCGGACCCGCGTGGGATGCGTGTGTCCGGTGGCCGCGAGTCGGTGGCTGGGCGATCGGCGCGTTCCAGCCGGTTCACTCGCACGATGGCGTCGCGGGCTCCTCGCCCGAGGAAGCCTTTCTTGCCTTCGTCGAGCACGGTGAACTCGACCTCTTCGCGGCGGGCGCCGAGTTTCTGAAGAGCTTGCTTAAGTGCGTCGTCGACGGTTTTGCCGCTTGTTTCGACCTGATCCATTTGCGGTCCTCAATTCACGAGCAGATGGGGTAGTTGTGCCGCCGCCCTTTCCTCGGTCAGGCGGCGGCGGGGTGTCAGAGGGTGGAGGGGGTGCGGGCGTTCGCACGCTAAAGACCGGCTGCAGGCCAAAGCGGGGTAGCCCATAAATCAGAATGTTTTGGCCGATGCCGATCACGGAACTGACCACCCAGTACAGGCTCACGCCATTCGGGAACGTGAGCGCAAACCACGCGAACATCAGCGGCATCATGATCGCCATCATTTGTTGCTGCTGCAGCACCCGTGGGTCGGTGGACGTTACCGCAGTCGTCTTCGTCTGAATCCAGCTCGTCACGCCGACGAGGACGACCATGATGATGCTGCCGTTGGCCTTCAGGTCCATGCCGAGGAAGTGGTCCTTGAGAGGCACGGCGTTTTGGAGGTAGCTCCAGTCGTACAGGTAGTTGTGGAGCAGCTCCAGCGCTTCCGGGGACTCCGGGAGCGTGCGGCGAATCGCGATGAAGAGGGCGAAGAGGATAGGCATCTGGAGGAGCATCGGCCCGAGGCAGCCGATCGGGTTCGCGCCCGCCTCGCGATACACCTTCATCATCTCTTCCTGGCGCCGTTTGGGGTCGCTGTACTTCTTGTTCAGCTCCTGGATGCGGGGCTGGAGCTGTTGCAGCGCCTTCGTGTGGTGAAGCTGGCGCAACGTCAGCGGGAACATCGCCAGCCGCACCAGGATCGTGAACGCGATGATCGCCAGTCCCGTCGAATCGAACAGGAGGTTATTGAGCACGATGAGCAGGTTGATCATCGGCTCGATCAGGATCAGCCGGAAGATGTCCCCGATCACTGGCCGCCCCCGTACGTGATCTCGTCGACGCGGCCTGGGGCCGCCCCGGGGTCGGCGGCGAACAGGTGGCCATCCGTGGTGAGCACGAGCGCCCGGCCTTCCCGCACGACCAGGTCTGACCGCACGGTGCCCACGTCAACTGGAAGGGGCACCTTGTTCAAGCCGACCCCGTCGGAGAGGCGGATGAAGTGGACCACGGGCTGCCGGTCTGCCAGCACGAGCACATCATCGATGATTACCGGCCCCGCCTTCACCTTGGAGCCCCCATCGTACGGAGCACTCCACTTAAGGGTGCCCGTAGTTATGTCAAGTGCATACACATTGCCCGCGAAATCCCCGAAGTACGCAATGCCGTCCGCGAAGGCGGGTGTGTTCCAGACCCAGTCCTCCGCCTCGAAGGTGTGGAGCACCTCCCCATCAGCCGGGTCCAGGATGAGCACCTCCCCACTGAGGCTTGATGCGAACAGGTGTCCCTCGTCGAGGAGAGCGAGGGTGGGGATGGCCCCGTCGTGGTTGTGAGTCCATTCGACACTCCCGTCGGCGCGATCCACAGCCACCAACTCGCCGGACATCGAGGCGACGTAGATGAACTGGCTGCTGACGGCGGGCGCGGCCCAGATGCCATCGTCGAAGGGGATGCCGGCACGGTCCCAGCCTTCGACCACGCTAAAGTCCTCCGCGGACACCACGAGGAGCGTGCCATCGCCCGTGGCCATGATCAGCTGGCCGTCGTCCAGGACGATATCGCCGACCACCGGCCCACCGATGTCCTGCTGCCGGATGAGGTCGCCCGTGCTGGCGTTGACCGCAAAGAGGTCGCCGGAGTAGCCGACCACGTAGAGAGTGTCGCCATCCACGATCGGACGCGCATAGATGGCCTCGACGTCGACGTCCTCCTGGTTGGACCTGTCGTCGTTGGGGAACGACCAGCGCACGTTGGCGGTGTTCGAGTCCGTAAGTTCGAGGGCGGTGAGGCGGTCCTTGTCTTCGAGGATGAAGGCAGAGGACCCATCAATGGCGGGGCTGGCCCAGCCCTGTGGCCGCGTCACGCCGACACATGCGGCGCTCACGAAGGCGAGAGGGAGAAGGAGAAGCCCCGCCGCGAGTCTGCGGCGGATATTCACCCGTGCATCGTACCCCAGCATTGCTGAACGGGGGAGCGGGCGCGGCTCCGTCTGTTCGCCAGCGTCGCCACGGGGACGGTCGGCGCAGCCGACGCCCTACTATCAGCCGGCCGTCAACACGTAGCGCATTCTCGATAGTAGGGGCTGGCCGAGCCAGCCCTGCCAACCGGGTGTTTCACGTGAAACCTGCAAGCCGGCCCAAATGTTTCACGTGAAACATGACCGCCCACTACAACGCGTCAGCCCGAGGCCGCGGGGGGCCTCGACTACCGGCCTAGCGGTCAGGCACGGGGTCGTAGCCCTTGCCGCCCCACGGGGTACATCGCACGACCCGCCGCGCCGCCAGCCAAACGCCCCGCAGCGCGCCATGCCGCTCCACAGCCTCATACGCGTACTTCGAACACGATGGCTCGTACCGGCACATCGGCGGAATGATGGGTGAGATCGCGGCCTGGTAGCCCCGGATTAGCTTCAAAAGCACCCACCTCATCGCTCGCTCCCCTCCTCCAACAGTCCCGCTCGCTGAAGGATCGCGCTCAGCGCCGCCCGCAGTTCCCCATAGGGTGCGCCGAGCGCCCGCGCCCGCGCGGTGACCACGATGTCGTGCCCGGGGGCCACCTCCAGCACTCGCGCGCCCTCCCGCAGCCGTCGCCGGATGAGATTCCGCTCGACCGCCTTCTTCGAGATGCGCTTGCCCACAGCGAATCCCCAGCGCGCCGGGCCTTCGCCGCCAGGCAGGTGGCGGACGACAAGAAGGGGACCGCTCACGACGGTCCCCTTCTGATACACCGTATCGAACTCGCTGCCCTTGCGCAGTCGCCGGGCGCGTTCCACGGGTGTGCTCCCGCGTTCCACGGGTGTGCTCCTTAGACGCGCGTCAGTTGCTGGCGCCCTCGCAGCCGCCGTGCCTTCAGCACCAGCCGCCCCGCGCGCGTCGACATCCGCTGCCGGAATCCGTGTGTCCTTTTCCGATGCCGCCTGTGCGGCTGATACGTGCGCTTCGTGGCCACGTGGTCCTCTTTTCAATTCGTAATCGTCAGACGTGAACCAATAGGGTAACCCGAACACCCCAACAGGCACCATCAGAGCCCCGAGCGTTAGCGAGCGGGTATTACCGGTACGCCGCCTGGTAATGAGCGTAGTGCTCCATCACCGAGATCACGTACCCCTGGGTCTCGGCGAAGTCGACTGCCTCGGCGAAGTCCGCGGGAGTCCCCCCGGCGAAGCTGGCCCAACGCTCGGCGTTCCCGGGACCGGCGTTGTAGGCAGCGAGGGCGTGGTACGGGTTCCCGAAGGCGCGGATCTGCCCGGCTATGTAGTTCGCGCCGAACTTCAGGCTCACTGCCGGGCGGAAGAGGTCGGAGGGCGCGAACTCGACGCCCAGCGACTGCGCGATCGCCTCCCCGGTGGGCGGGATGACCTGCGTGAGGCCGAGCGCGCCCGCGTGGGAGCCAGCATTCGCGTCCCAGAAGCTCTCCTGGCGGATGAGCGCGGCGAAGAACAGTGGGTCGATGCCATTTGCACGCGCTTCCGCATCGAGCAACGTGACATAATCCAACGGATAGCCCAGCCGCATGAGGTCCATCGGCGCTTGCGCCCACGTGAGGCCCAACTCCGACCGAAGCCGCACGGCCAATCGCGCCGCGACATCCGGGAGGCCTGCGTCGTGGGCCTCGCGGAGGTAGCCGAGGAGCTCCAGTGGCGGCTTTCCGCCCGCGGCCTCGAGCACGAGCTCCTCGCCCGCGTCCCTCAGCCCTACCTCCACCATCTCCGCCGCCGCCGTGAGCGGTTCCCAGGGCACGACGGTGGCTCCGGGGAAGAGCACTGCCTGGATTGCTGGCCAATCAGGTTCGGGGGCGGCTGCCAGTGGTTGGTAACGTACATCCGCCGCAGTGCCGCCGCCCAACTCCCGCGCCGCTTCAACCGCGAAATAGTCGTAGGGGTCGAGATCGCGCGCGGATTCGAACCCGGCCGTGGCGGCCGCCTGGTCGCCGAGTTGGCCGTAGGCGCGGCCCTTCCAATAAAGAGACCGTGGCCCGCCGGCGACGCCGAGCTGCTCCCAGGTCGCGACCGCCCCGCTCGCGTCCCCATCCCGCAGCAGTGTGTATCCCGCCCGGAACGCCGCCTCAGAGGTGAACTCACCTTCTCCCGCCGAGATCAAGGCGACATAACGTGATGAGGCGCCAGCCCGGTCACCCAATGCCTCAGTGGTGCGTGCGGCCCAGTAGCGCGAGCGATGCGCGAACGGCGAGGTGGGATCGTAGGTGGCCGCGAGGTCATACGCGCCGATCGCGTCACTCAGCAGGCCGTCATCCTCGAGTGAGGCAGCGTAGTAGAACGCCCGGAAAGTCTGCGCTGTGGCACTCAGCCCCGGCTCCGAGATGCCGGCCAGCAGGACCTCTCGCGCGGCCACGTACTGGCGATGGCGGTAGTACGTGAGGCCGACCTCGCCGGCATTGAACGCCAGGCCAGACTCCCTCAACGCGTTCGCCGCCCGCAATGCCGCATCCGACGAGGGGTTCGCGGCCACAATGACGCGGAGGTGCTCGGCGTAAGTGCTCGAGTCGCCGCGCTCCAGGGCGACCTCCGCCAGCTCGAAGCGCGCCGTCGTGTCACCCGCTGCGGCGAGCTCCGCCAGCCACCGCTCCCGCGCAGCATGGTCGCCTCCGCGCTCCGCCGCCTCCGCACGCTCGCGGGAGACTGCCGTCCGCAGCGACCCCGGTGCCTCGGCGGCGACCATCAGGAAGCTCCAGTCGCTCTCGGCCTCGTCCACCCGGCCCGATCGAGCGAGTGCGCGCGAACGCTCGAGGCGGAGATGGTGCGCCAGTGGTCCCTCGATCTCCACGAGTGGCGCGAGCAGAGTGATCGCCTCGCCGTGCTCACCCGCCTGGTTGAGGCGCACGCCCAGCAGGTACCCGGCGCGCACCCGCTCAGGCGTGCCTTCGGGGGCCATTGCCAGGGCCTCGCGCAGCAGCTCGAGCGAGCGCGGCTGGTTCCCGTTCTCGAAGTGCGCCACGCCGGCGCCTCTCAGCGCCGCCGAGCGTGTGCTGTCGTCGTTGGCCCCGCGGAGGATGGCGTCGAACAACTCAGCCGCCTCCGGGTAGCGGCCCTCGCGCAGGAGTTCCTGGGCGGGCGCCAGGCTGGCTGCGTCCGCAACAGGTGGTGTCGGCGTCGCCGTAGGGGTGGAGGTCGCCGCGAGCGTGGGCTCGTCGACCTGCGCCACGGCGTCGTCGGACCGTCCGGGGGCGTCACCGCCACTACAGGAAACGAACGCAAGAGGGAAAATCGTTAGTGAGGCAAGGGCAGTGAGGCGAGCCGCGCGATTACGGGGAGTTCCGGTTTGATTGCAAAACCGGGTCACCCAATCGATGCTAGGGTGCCCTTACCAACGGGCAAGGCGCTCCGTGTAATCACTCTGCAAAGACACGGTTAAGCCCGTGGACAGTGCTAGCCGCCGGAGGATCGAATGATTCTGCTCGAGGACCTCCTGGCGGCGACCAACGGACGCCTCATCGGTCCGTCACGGGCGATGTCCTTCAGCGACTTTGCGTACGACTCCCGGCAGGCAGACCCTGGCCAGCTCTTCATCGCGGTGAAGAGCGACAAGGGCGATGGACACGACTACCTGCCCCAGGCGGTGGCGCGAGGCGTCACGGGCGTCCTCTGCCAAGGTGCACCCACTGAAGCCCTCGGGGTCACCACCGTGCTCGTCTCCGACACCCAGGCCGCGCTCCGGGACTACGCCGCCTACATCGTGCGGAAGTCGGGTGTGGGGGTCGTCGGTGTAACCGGGTCGGCGGGCAAGACCTCCACGAAGGAGATGATCGCCGCGGTGCTCGGCGCCCGGTACGAGGTTTTCCGCAACTACGGCAGCTACAACGGCCGGTACGGCCTGCCCATCGCCCTCGGACGGCTCGAGCCCGCGCATCGCATCGCCGTGCTGGAGATGGCCTGCGATGGCTTCGGCGAGATCGCCGAGCTCGCCCGCATCGCGCCACCACAGGTCGCCGTTGTCACGAACGTCAGCTCCAACCAGATCGCCTTCTTCGGCTCACTGGAAGCAATCGCGCGCGAGGACGGGGCCCTCCTCGACGGCCTGCCCCCGGACGGCGCCGCGATTCTCAACAACGACGACCCACTCGTGCGCGCGCTCGCCGCCCGGTCGAGCGCACGCGTCACGACGTTCGGGTGGATCGATGGCGCTGGTTTCCTCGCGTGTGACGACGACGTTCAATCGGACCTCCACGGTACCTCGTTCCGCGTCCTCACCCCCGACGGCGAGCGCCACGTTGCCCTGCGGCTCCTGGGCGCCCACCAGGCGTCGAATGCACTCGCCGCGTTAGCCGTCGCCCGTCACTACGGCGTCGCGCTCGACGACGCCATTGGTGCGCTCGCGCATGTCGAACCGATGCCCGGCCGCCTCCAGGCATTGCCGGGCCTGAACGGGAGCACGGTGCTGGACGACACGTACAGCGCCAGCCCCGCGCCCGTGCTCGCGGCCCTGGCGTTCATGCGAAACCTCCCGCCCGGGCAGGCCGGCAGACGCATCGCGATCCTCGGCGACATGCATGACCTCGGCCACTTCGCCGACGGCGCCTACCGCGAGATCGGCGCGTCCGCCGCGGGCAGCGTGGACGTGCTCATCACCGTCGGCGAGGGCGGCCAGCGCATCGCGACCGCCGCGGGCGAAGCCGGAATGGATGCAGGAGCGATTTCTGTCACCTACACGAACAAGGAGGCGATTCGCACCGCAACGGCGGACCTGCGCCCCGGCGACGTGGTGCTCGTGAAGGGCGACACAGAGACGCGCATGGAACAGGTGGCGCTTGCCCTCCTCGCGGATCCGGAACGCGACGCGCCACGCCTGCCCCGGCAGGAGCCGGGCTGGGGGCAGGTGCGCCTCGGCCTCCCATCGCGCCCGACCTGGGTAGAGATCGACCTCGATGCCATTGCGGGCAACACGCGCCAGTTGACGCAGATCATCGGCCCGGACGTAGAGCTCATGGCCGTGCTCAAGGCCGATGCGTACGGGCACGGTGCGGTCAAAGTTGCCCGGACGGTGCTGAACAACGGGGCGAGCATGCTGGGCGTGGCTTCGCTCAGCGAGGCGGGAGCGTTGCGCGACGCGGGCATCGCCGCGCCGGTCCTCATCCTCGGCTACACCCCCGCCTGGCAGGCGCGCGAGGCCATCCTTCGCGGCGTGTGGGTCACGGTCTACGACCTGGACATCGCACGCGCACTCGACCGTGCCGCCGCCGACCTGAACACGACCGTCCGCGTCCACGTGAAGGTGGACACCGGGATGGGCCGCCTCGGGCTCCTCCCCGACCAGGTCGCGCCGTTCTTCGAGGGCCTCCAAGCGCTGGAGCATGTGGAAATTGAGGGCGTTTTCACGCACTTCTCCGTCGCCGACGACGCCGACAAGTCGTACACGCTCGAACAGCTCGCGAGCTTCGGGCGCGTGCTCGCGGACCTCGACGGACGGTACCCCCGACCTCGCTACGTCCACGCCGCGAACTCGGCCGGGACGCTGAGCGTGCCCGAAGCGCGGTTCAACCTCGTGCGTGTCGGCATCGCACTGTACGGGATGGACCCGTCGCCCGACGAACCGCTGCCGGAGGGCTTCCAGCCGGCCCTCGCCTGGAAGAGCACCATCGCGCAGGTGAAGGCGCTCCCACCCGGCAGCTCCGTCGGCTATGGGCGGACGTACCTCACGAGCGGCGAAGCGCGCATCGCCGTCATCCCGGTGGGTTACGCGGACGGCTTCCGGCGGGCGCCACAGCACTGGGGCGAGGTGCTCGTCAAAGGTCGGCGGGCGCCCATCGTGGGACGGATCTCGATGGACCAGGCGGCCATCGACGTCAGCGGCATCCCCGACGTCCGGATCGGTGACGAGGTCGTGCTCATTGGCCGCCAGGGCGACGAGCGAATCACCGCCGAGGATGTCGCCCGCGCCCTTGGCACGATCAACTACGAGGTCGTCGCCGCCATCCTTGCCCGCGTCCCGCGCGTGACTTAACACCTCCTTCGGTCGCGCGCGAAAGGGACTGGACATAGCCTCCGCGCCAGCTTTGGTCCACCGGTGCTGTGAGGACGACGGCGGATGTCGCGACCGGCCGTGTAGACTCCGGCTCGTGGCGCCTTTGGAGACCGTTCACTTCTTCGCTCGCCGATTCGACTCAATTGGGCTTCCGTGGATGCTCGTGGGATCCGTGGCCGGGTCATTCTACGGGCTCGGCCGTACGACTCTGGACATTGACCTCGTCATCGACCTCGCAGCCAGGCCTGCTCAGCTCGTCGCACGATCGGTGGAGCCGGAGTACTTCATCGACGAAGTCGCGCTCGCCGCCTCGAAGCGGAACGGCGAAATGGTGAGTGCGCTCGTCCAGCAAGGCATTGGCTTCAAGGTCGACATTAACCCCTTGCGGATGGACCACTTTGAGCGTGTCGCGTTTGGGCGGCGCCGCCGCGAAGACTGGGAGGGGACGCCCGTCAGCGTCATTTCCCCGCCAGACCTGGTGATCAGCAAGCTCAAGTGGGGGAAGCCGAGCTGGTCGGAGCGGCAATTCTCCGATGTGCAGGCCATAATGGCCCTGGAGCTGTTCGATGAGCACGACCCCGACTTTCAGCACTGGATCCAGCGCCTCGACCTTGGCGACGCGCTGGAAGCGAGCCGTTCCTCGCGATACGGAAACTGAAGTTCACGACGAGTGGTGGAGGCGATGGGCATGTGCGACGGGCGTGGAGCGCGTGACGTTTGTGCTTAGCTGGAGCGACAGCATTGCCCGCCGGCGGTTCGAGCCGGTGCTCCGCCAGCACCCCGGCGCGCCACCGCACGAGCTGGCTGCGCTCTGGAACGAGCGCATGTACCGCGGCAGGATGCCAGACGACGCGCTTGATCGCGCTCTCGCAGAGATCCGGAGGCGGGGCGCCGATTCGCTCGCCGCCAGCGACAAGTAGCCGTTACGCGCACTCTCCCGGCCGGTGGTACCTTACCCGTGACAGAAATCACGAACGCATCCGCCCATGCCCCAACAGCCAGCAAACACGCCGCCTGAAGTGACCCCCGACGACCGTCCCCAGCGCCGCCGCGAGTATTCCGGCGCCGGCTCCACACTTGGTGTGGGCGCCCTCATCATCCTCGCGGTGGGCGTGGCCATCTGGTGGTTCGAGTTCCGCGGCGACGGCGCTGGCTCCGCGAGCGAGGACGGCTTCGGCGTGGTCGAGCTCGCCGCCAGCGAGAATCCGACAGGCAAGGCTCCCGCAGCCGAACCAGGCCGAGCGGCTCCGAATTTCCACCTCCGTGACCTCGCGGACGGCGCTTCGACCCTCACCGACTACCGGGGCAAGTGGGTGCTCGTCAACTTCTGGGCGAGCTGGTGCGGTCCCTGCCGTAGCGAGGTCCCCGATCTCCAGGAGCTCACCCAGCGGCGGCCGGATGACGTGGTGGTTCTCGGTGTGAACCAGCAGGAGACCCGTGACGCCGCCGCGAAGTTCGCACAGGAGTTCGACGTCACCTACCCGATTGTCCTCGACCGCTCGGGCGAGGTGTCGCAGGCCTACCGCGCCCAGGGCCTGCCCGTGAGCTACCTCGTGAACCCCGAGGGCGTGATCGTGAAGGCCTACCTCGGGCGTGTCACGGACGATGACCTGGACGCGCTCGAAGACGAGTACCTGTCGCCATGAGCGCCCCCGCGCGTACGGTCCCCGCGTCGAGCTTCAAGCCGGGCGGGCTCGATCCCCTGCGATGGCTCTGGAACCTGCTCACGAACGTGAAGTTCGCCCTCGTGCTCGTGGGGCTGGCCGCCACGGCCGGCTTCATCGGCGTGGTTGTGCCCCAGATGCCGGGCCCCATGCGCGGCAACCCTGCCGCCCGCTCGGCCTGGCTCGAGCTCCAGCGCGATGACTTCGGCCCGTTCACGGGGCTCATGGAGAATCTCGGGCTCTTCGAGGTCTTCTACAGCACGTGGTTCAACGGGCTCTGGGTGCTGATCGTCGTGGCCGTCACAGTCTGCGCGGTCAGCCGCTTCCGGCCGACGTGGCGGACCGTGCAGCGTCCGCAGCGGCAGGTCAGCGATAGCTACTTCGAGAGTGCCCACCATCGCGCCGCCTTCAGCCACGGCGGGGGCACCGAAGCAGTGGAGTCCGCTCTCCGCCGCCGCCACTACGCAGTCGAGCGCACGAGCGGCACTGGCGACGCGGCCTACCTGTACGCCGAACGCTTCGGCTGGAGCCACTACGGCACGTTCATCAGCCACCTCGCGCTGCTCATGCTCCTCATTGGTGGGCTGCTCACGCAGTTTGTTGGCTTCGGGCGCACGCTCGCCCTCGCCGAGTCGATGCCCGGTGCGCCCGTATTCAACGACCCGGGCACGCGACAGATGTTTGTGACGATGCTTGACTCCGTGCGCAGCATCGACGGCGAGGGCAACATCATCGACTATCGCTCGCAGCTGGAGATCACCCGTGGCGACGAAGTGGTGCGGTGCACGTCCACCGTGAACGATCCCTGCCACGCCTTCGGCTACCGCTTCCACCAGGCCGCATTCTTCGATGACGTTGGCCGCCTCCGCATCGAGGCCGCCGATGGGCGTGTGATCTACGACGACGTCGTCGACTTCGAAGACCAGCGCACGTTCAACCCTCGCATCCGCGTGGAAGATGCGAGCGGCGCCGTCCTCTACGACGCGGCCATCCCCCAGAGCGACACCTTCCCGGGCGCCACCGATAGCCGTGAGGACGACGCTGGCATCGGACCACTGCTGCTGCCCCTCACTCCTGGCCAGACGGCGAGCCCGCTGCTCCAGTACCTGTTCGCCTGGCAGATCGTGGACGGTGAGATGCGCGTTGGCTTCGGGCCGCCGGACGCGCCCGCACAGGAGCTGCCCGCGGGCGAGCCGGTGGAGGCGGCGGGCTACCGGCTCACCTTCGTGGGGCCGGAGCCGGTCCCCGCGATGCAGATCGCGGACATGCCCGGGGCCATCACGGAGGACGGCGCCGTCACCGTGCAGATGCTCACGGACACGGCCGGCGACGCCTATCTCTACGTCCTCGGCATCGACATCGACGACCAGGTGCTCCGTACCGCGGTGCCCGTCCAGACCGAGGGCTTCCAATACACCTTCCAGGGGCAGCTTGACGGCGCAGGCATCGACATCCGGCGCGACCCGGGCGACACGTTCATCTGGCTCGCGGTGGGCATGGCACTCGTCGGGCTGGCCATCACCTTCTACGTTCCGCGCCGGCGCCTCTGGGTGAAAGTCACCGGCGACCGCACCCAAATCGCGGGCATCGCCGAGAAGACAACCCGCCTGGACCGCGAGCTCCGCCTCATGGGCGCCGAGCTCGGTTCGGCCGACGCCCTCCGCCCCGGGGACCTCGAACGCGACTGGTGATGCCCCCGCGGCGCGCCCGAGCCCCGAGCGCCAGCGACGGGTCCACCCCAGCGAGCCAGCGCAGCGGCGCTCGCGGGCTCCGACGACGGACGGGCGCACGCGCTCCGTGACTACTCCGGGGGACGACCCCGCGCACCCTCAGCATCCGGGAGTCCGGGGACCGACCCGACGTACTCGTCATAGATGGCGTCCCAGCGCCCGTCCTCCAGCATGTTGGCGAGGACCGTGTTCACGAAGGCAACGAGGTCGTCGCGGCCCTGCTTCACACCGATGCCGTACGGTTCTTCGCTGAAGGCCTCGCCCACGAGCTTCAGGGTTGCGTCCCGGGCGACGAACTGGAGGAGGATGCTGGCGTCCGTGCTGACCGCTTCCACTCGCCCGTCCTTGAGTTCCGCCACGCAGTCCGCGTACGTCTCCAGCAGCACCAGCTCCGCCTGCGCCGCGGCCTTCTCGAGGTTCGTGGCGCTCGTCGAGCCCTTCACCGTGCACACCTTGCGCCCGTCCAGGTCGTCTGCCTCGTCGATGTCATCGGTCTCTTCCCGCACCAGGATGGATTGCCCGGCCACGTAGTACGGCCGGCTGAAGTCGACCGACTTCCTCCGCTCCTCCGTGATCGTCATGGTCGCGATCACGAGGTCGACGGCGTCGCTCTGGAGGAGCTCCACCCGGCGGGCGCTCACGGCCTCGACGAACACCAACTGGTCCTCCTCGAGCCCCAGCGCACGCCCAATCTCCTCAGCGAGTGCGACGTCGAAGCCATCCACCTTGCCGGTGATCGGGTCCTTGAAGCCGAAGCCCGGCTGGTCGAACTTCACGCCAATGGTGAGCTTCCCCTCGGTCGCCAGGCGGCCCATCGTCGACTCCACCGTGAACGACGGCGCGGGGATTGGTGTGCGGGAGTCGCCATCGGCGTCGGCATCATCGTCGTCGCCACCGCAGCCGATCGCGAGCACGGAGATAGCCCCGACCAGAAGGGCCAGCCACGGGAGCGCGCGCAGTCGCGCGGCCATCTGCGTACCAGGGTTCCGCATGCGAGGAGTGTATCGGCTCAGTCGTTGGCGACCGACCCCCGCCCGTGAACTGGGTCACAGTCCGGTTCAGGCGCTGTACCTGCGGGCGAAGTCCTGCTCGTCGAGCTGCGCCCCGTGCCGCCGTTCGCTCACGGCCATCTCCATGCGCGTGAGCTGAGCGAGGCCGCGCCGCGTATCACTCGCGATGCGCGCCTTGTCCTGCCGGCGCAGCCGCAGCTTGAACAGCCAGTACACGAACTCGTGCCAGTCCGCGTAGGCGACATTCTGCCCGAGCAGGCTTCCCGTCTCCTCGTAGTACTGCGCGAAGAGCTCGTCCTTCGACTTCCCGTAGACCCTCTCGAACATCGTCTCATCCACGCGCCAATCCTGGCCCACGACGCGATTGCGATTCTCCTTGTGGATCTCCTCCTCGACGACCAGTTGCAGGGCCTCTTCCACGAGCACGCCGTAGAGGTAGTTCAGGTGGGCACTGTGCTTGGCCGCGCCCAGCCGCTCCGCGAAAGCGTCGTCCTCCACGTCCCCCGGCCAGCGGTTGGCGAAGAGGAGGTCGTCGCGCTGCCGGGGCGGCACGAGGTCCGGCATCTCGTCGAGCAGCCGCTCGGCCAGCAGCAGCCAGTCGAACGCCTCGCCGCCGATGAGGTAGCGATAGTGCCGGTCGCCGATGCTCTCTTCCGGGACACGCCAGCGGCCCACCGCATCGAGCACCGCCTCGAACCACGGCTGGCCGTCGTGCACGGACTGGCGCATGCGAAAGATGGTCTCCTCCGGCGCGGGGAGCAGTGGCTCCTCCGCCAGGTTCTCCACGACCTGCGGCTCGGCCGAATGCGTCATAGCTGTCGATAATACCACTCGACCGGCAAGCCCCCGGGGAAGAGGGACAATGGCAATGGCCTCGCGAAGCGAGAGCGTTCCCTATAGGATTGTGGCAGTCGCCGATCGAGAGAATCGCGTGATGATACTCACTAGAAGCGGGCTACTCCGTGCAGTTCCGGCAGTACGACCTGGGCTACCGTAACAGCGGTGAAGTTGTGGAGGTCACCCTTTCTGGGACGGCCGCGAATGTGCGGCTCATGGACTCGTCCAACTTCCAGAACTTTCGCGCCGGTCGGCGTCACTCATACCGCGGCGGGCACTACACGCGCTCGCCCGCCCACCTCCAAATACCCCATTCCGGCCACTGGCATGTGACTATCGATCTCGGTGGTTACCGGGGAACCGTGCGAACGAGCGTGCGCGTACTTCCTGGTCGCCTGCCGGCAGCGCGCGAGACACCACTCTCCTCCGTGCCGTCGCTGGTCCGGGACGTTGCTCCGGACGGCTTTGTGGCGGACGGTCGAAGATATGATGTCTTCATATCACACGCCTCGGAGGACAAAGACGCCGTCGTGCGTCCGCTAGCGAACTGCCTGCGGGAGGAGGGTCTAGAGGTCTGGTATGACGAATTTGAGCTCAGGATCGGCGACAGCCTCCGACGAAAGATCGACCTCGGCCTCGCGAGCAGCAGCTTCGGGGTGGTGGTGCTCTCCCAGTCATTCTTTGGAAAGGGCTGGCCCAACTATGAACTGGACGGTTTGGTCAGTCGAACCGTAAGCGGCGAACAGATCCTGCTGCCGATCTGGCACAACATCTCAAAGGACAAAGTGATGGCGTATAGCCCTTCGCTCGCAGACAAAGTCGCGCGGAGTACCGCGACGAACACGGTCGCCGAGATCGCACTCGAAATTGCGGATGTGATCCGTTCTCATTGACAAGCCCGGGCCGGCGATGTGTAAGGTCTGGCGCCTTTACGTTAGTTGACGCTTTCGTTAGCAGGCGCTTACGGTATTCCCCATGGAAGCCGCACTCCAGGCCGTTGCTGAGCCACGGCGCCGCCAGATCCTCCGCCTCGTCTGGAGCCAGGAGCTTCCCGCGGGCGAGATCGCAAAGCACTTCGACGTGACTCGCCCGGCCATCTCGCAGCACCTTCGCGTGCTCAAGGAGGCTGGCCTCGTGTCTGAACGCCGCGACGGCACGCGCCGCCTCTATAGGGCCCGTCCCGAAGGCCTCGACGAGCTGCGCAGCTTCTTCGAAAGCCTCTGGGACGATGGGCTCGGCAACCTCAAGGGCCTCGCCGAGCAGGAACAGAAAAGGAAGGACCACAATGCCCGTAACCAGCACTGACGTCATCGAGCGCACCATTCACATCGATGCGAAGCCCGAGACGGTCTTCGAATTTCTGAGCGACTCCGACCGCTTCTCCAGTTGGGCCGGCCGCAGCACCACCATGGACCCGCGGCCCGGTGGCCTCTTCCGCATCGACTACAACGGGTTCGACATCATGCGCGGCAACTTCGTGGAGATCGTCCCGCCCTCCCGTATCGTGTTCACCTGGGGATGGGAGACGCTCGGCGACCAGGTGCGCCCCGGCCAGAGCACCGTCACCGTCACGCTCGAGCCCGAAGGCGATGGCACTCGCCTCCGCCTGCTGCACGAAGGCCTCGGCCAGATGGACCTGCAGGGCCACGCCGATGGCTGGGACTTCTTCCTTTCCCGCCTGGTGGACAGCGTCGCGGGCCGCGATGTCGGGCCGTTCGCGCCGCCGCTCACAGATGCCGAGGAGTACGCCTCCCGGCTGAACAGCCTGCTCTACCAGGCCCGTGAGGTCCTCGAGGCGATGCCCGATCGCTCCTGGAAATCCATGACCAGTGAGCAGCGCGCAACCAACGCCCTCGCCCAACACATGGTCGATCACCTCGGGCTTGTCGACGTCGCCCTCGACGTGGCGCACGGCAACCCGAGTCCCGTGAATGAGTTCACCCTCGAAACGCTGAACGCAGGCAACGCGCAGACCGATCGGGCCAACAAGGACGTCCCGCGGGACGCGGTCCTCGCCGCACTCCTCGCCCAGGGCCCGCAGGCTGTCGAAAAGCTGAAGGCGTTTTCCGACGAGGAGCTCGCCGGGTCCATGCCCATGGCCCTCAGCGGCGGACAGCCCACGGCCGCGCGCGTCCTGATCGAAGGGCCGGTGCTCAACGACATCGCCGCCCACCTCGCCCACATTCGCGCTGCGGCCGGTTAACGCTAACCGTATGCCCGCTCGATCTGCGGCGGCACATGCTCGACTCGAAAGGAAGAATCGCAATGGCAAACCCTGTGGCATGGTTCGAAGTTCACGGCAAGGACCGCGCGAAGCTGTCCTCGTTCTACCAGCAACTGTTTGGGTGGAAGATCGACAGCAACAACCCGATGAACTACGGCATGGTCGACACGGGCGCCGGCGATGGCGCGATCGGGGGTGGCATCACCGGCGGTGACGAACCGTGGGTGACAATCTACGTCTCGGTGCCGGACCTCGACGCCGCCGTGGCGGACGCGACGAGACTCGGTGGCAAGGTCGTCCAGCCCCCGGAGGACGTCCCCGGCGGGCCGCGCATTGCCCTCATCACGGACCCGGAGGGCAACCGCATCGGGCTGATGAAGCCGGCCTGAGCAGCCACCACGGGACCCGCGCTTTCGTTAGCCTCGGGCACAAACCGGGAAGAGATGCTTCAATTCCCGAGATGGCCGGATTGCTTGCCGGGAAGCTGCTGGTGGCCACGCCCGCGCTTCTCGACGCGAACTTCTACCGCACCGTGGTGCTGCTGCTCGCTCACGATGAGAACGGCGCCTTCGGGGTCGTCTTGAACCGGCCGTTGGAGGCGTCCGCCGTGGGAGAGCATGTGCCTGCCTGGCAGGAGCATGTGACCGCTCCCGCGTCACTCTTCGCCGGTGGGCCCGTCGAACCGGCCAGGGCGCTCGGCCTCGCCTCCGCCTCCGTCCACGAATCACCCGACGGGTGGCTGCCGATGGCCGCGGGCTACGGGCTCATCGACCTCGCCCGCTCGCCCGACGCGCTCGACGTCGTCGTCGAGCGCATCCGCGTGTTCACGGGGTACGCCGGTTGGGGCGCCGGGCAGCTCGAGGGCGAAGTCGCCGCGAACGGCTGGTTCGTCGTCGATGCAGAGCCGGGCGATCCGTTCACCGACGATCCGCAGTCGCTCTGGCAGCGCGTCCTCGGCCGGCAGCGGGGCGATGTGCGGATGTACGCGCTCTTTCCGGAGGACCCTCGCCAGAATTAGTTCGCCTGAGTGGTTCGCGAGTAGATTGCTCCCATTCGTACTTGTGTGATGACGGTTAAGTGACGGTGTCTCGGACTTTCCTGTAAGGGATTTGCAACACATTGTGCAGAAACTGTTACGGGGTGTGTCGCATGCGAGTATTTCCGGGGATTCTTGCCGTTGCTTCGCTCTGCTTGTTCACCGTCGCCCTCCAGGGGCGCTCCGGCTCCGCGCTCACGTCCTGCGAGGTGGCCGACTATTCCGTCGACGCCGAGGAGGCGCGCCTCCTCACGCTCATCAACGAATATCGCGTCGCCAATGGCGGCGACACGCTCGCCTTGCACGACGACCTGAACCGGACGGCCACCTGGATGGCGGCCGACCTCGCGATCAACCCGGACTTTGGTCACACCGACACTCTCGGCCGCGGCGCATTCCAGAGGTCCGTGGAATGCGGCTACTCCGTGGGCGCGAGTGAGAACCTCACCGCCGGGCGGGGGACGGACACGGCGGACGAAGCGTTCGCCGCCTGGAGGGCCTCCACCGGCCACAACAACAACATGCTCTCGTCTCACTGGGCCGACATAGGCATCGCGCGCGTGTACGTCGAGGGCTCAATGTGGCGATGGTATTGGGCGACGGAGTTCGGCGCCGGCGAACCTCCCACGCCGACGCCCACCAGCACGATGACGCCGACGAGCACACCCACGCCGACCGTCGAGGACACCGCGACGCCCACACCCACTCCGAAGACCAAGGGTAAGGGCCGCAAGCCCTCGAGCCGCGGATGGTGGGAGCGCTAACCGGGCTTCTATTCTTCGGGGATTGCCATAACGGGTAGCCGGAAGCCGGCGGCGGTGCCACCGCCTTCGCGCGGGGCCAGCCACACCTCGCCGCCCAGCCGTTCGATCAGCCGACGGCAGACCGTCAGCCCCAGGCCTACTCCAGACACACCGGGCTCGTTCGGGTCGGCCCGGAAGAACGGCTCGAACACATCCCGCATCTGGTCCTCGCTGATCCCGCGGCCGCGGTCGAGGACCCGCACCTCGACGAGGTTGCCTGAGAGCGCTGCCTCAACCTCGATCTTCGTCGGGTTCTCGCTGTACTTCTCCGCGTTGGAGAGCAGGTTCTCCACCACGCGGTCGATCCAGCCGGACGGTGCGAGCACGGGCGGCAGCCCCGGCTCCAGGCGCAGCTCCACCTCGCTGTGGGGGTGACGCTGGCGGTGCATGCTCACCGCGCTCGCGATCACGTGTTGCACGAGCGCGGGCTCGTCGCCGGTCTGCCGCTCGCTGCGGGCGAGCGTGAGCATATTGGCGATGATCTCCTCCAGGCGCAGGCTGTCGCGCCGGATGAGCGAGATGGCGTCCTGGCGCTGATCCTCCGCGAGCTCCGAGTAGCGCCGCGACAGCACGTCCGAGACGCCCACCACCGTGGTGAGGGGCGTCTTCATCTCGTGGGAGACGAAGCCGAAGAATTCGTCCCTGGCGCTCAACGCCTGGCGGAGGTCGCTGAAGAGCCTGCCGCGCTCGACCCACCCTCCGAGTTGACGGCCGAGCTCCCTGGAGAGTGCCAGGTCGCTCTCGTCGAATGGCTCCCGCCCCTCGACGCGCGTCATCCCCAGGACCCCGAACGTTCGGTCGCCCGACTGCAAGGGCACGCCGATCGCCGAGCCCCCGCGTACCAGCCGCGCAGCCTCAACGTAGCTGTCGCTGCGGCTGCCGAGGTGGGACATGTCCGCGGGAATGTGGGGGAGGAAGAGCGGCTCAGCGGTCTCAATGATGCGGACAGCCGGGTCGTCCGGGTCGCTGCGCCTCACCGTGAGCGTCCGCATCGCATCCGCGGCGGAGGCGTCCACGAGCGCGCTGTGGGCGACTGTCGCGCGGCGGATGAGGTCCCCGTCCAGCACGTCGACGGTACACAGGTCGGCATAGGTTGGCACGATGATGCTTGTGGCCTTTTCCAGGGCCTCCTCGAGCTCCTGGCTCCCGGAGAGCGCGAGCCCCGCGTCGGCCAGGAGTCGCAGGTTGGCCAGCGCCCGCGTTACCTGGGAGAAAAGCCGCGAGCGGTCGAGCGCCGCGGCAAGCCGGCGGCCAAGCTCTGAGATGGTGGCGTAGTCCTGCTCCGTGAAGCGGGGTTGATCGCCAACGCGCACGAGGGCAAGCACCCCCAACGTTCGGCCGCCCACTGCCCGCAGCGGCACAGCGATGGTGGAGTTGGGCCGCATGCCGCGGCTGGCCAGCACGTGCTCGTCGCTCTGCTCAGAGACCGACAGGTCCGAGGGGATCCGCGGGATGTACAGGCCCTCGCCACTCTGCAGCACGCCGGTCAGGTGGTCAGATGCATCATCCCAGGAGGGCGGGAGGTCCCGCAGCATCCGCGCCGTTTCCTCGTCCACCAGTGCCGGCGAATGCACACCCACCTTCCGTACGACCGACTGCTCTTCCACGAGGATGTCGACCGAGCACCAGCCCGCGAAAGAGGGCACGAGCACGCTCGCCGTGTCCCCCACCGCCGCCTCGAAGTCCACCGCGTTCGCGATCGCCTGGCCCGCATCCGCGAGGAGCTGCAAGTGCTCGTTGGTGTGCTCAAGTTGCTCGCGGAGACGCACCTGGTCGTCGATGTCGACACCCGCCGTGATCCAACCCAGGTGCAGGTTCCCAGCGTCGATGAGCGGCTGGGTGCGCCAGGCGAACCAGCGGTACGCGCCATCGTGCCCGCGCAGCCGGAACTCCAGCTCGTAGGGCTCACGCGCGCTGCTGGATCGCTGCCAGGCCTCGAGGACCGCGGCTGCGTCGTCGCGGTGAACCAGGCGCTGGACGGCCTCCTGCGTCACGTCCTCCAGGGGGATGCCTGTGTACTCGGTCCACAGCCGGTTGGCGAATGGCGGTTCGGTGCGGTCCTCCGGGGAGGTAATGACGATCGCGGGGATCGACTCTGCAAGCTGCCGGAGGTCGGCGTTGAGCGCTTCCAGGCGTTCACGCACGCGCACGCGGTCGTCCACATCCAGGCCCACGAACATCCATCCCAACACGCGCCCATCCGCCGCGAGCGCGGGCCGCACGCTCGCGCTGACCCAGCGATAGTCGCCGTCGAATCGCCGCAGGCGGTAGTCCACGTTGTAGCCCGCCTGCGAGAGCAGCCCGCGGCGCCGTTCCTCGGCCGTAGCCGCGGCATCGTCGGGATGCATGGTCTGGAGCTCTTGCCAGCGGGTCATGGCGTCCGCATCCAAACCGGTAAATGCCGTCCATTCCTGGCTCACGAGTTGCACGCCGCCGTCCGCGTCCGTCATCACCACCATCGCGGGGGTGGCGTCCACCAGCGCGCGCAGGCGTGCCTCGCTCGCGGCCAATGCTTCTTGCGCGCGCACGCGCTCATCGATCTCGATTGCGGCTGATGTCCAGGAGACGACCGCCCCTTCCTCGTCCGTCACAGGCCGGATCTTGAACGCCACCCAGCAGTAGTCCCCCTTGCCGTTGCGCACTCGGTAATCGATGTCATAGCCCACACCGGCCCGGCGTGCGGCGTTCCAGGCGGCGGTGGCCCGCTTCAGATCCTCGGAGTGTATGTAGCCGCGTTCTGCCCAGTGCGGGCCGTCCTTCGCGGCGAGCCCGCTGAACTCTTCCCACGCCCTGTTGGTGAAGGTCGCACGGCCAGCCGCGTCCGCGACCACCACCATCGCGGGCGTGCCCTCGAGTAGAGCCCGGTAACGCCCTTCGGCTGCAGCCAGCGCCTCTCGAGCCTCGCGTTCGGCCGTGATGTCGACCACGACGGCCATGGCCAGCACCTCGCCGGGCTCCACTCCGTCCAATTGCGTGACCGACGCGCGCGCCCACGCCACCGACCCGTCGAGCCGGACGTATCGCTTCTCCACGCTGGACTCCGACCCTGTTTCGATGGCGCCGCGGATGGCCTGGAGTGTCGCCTCAACGTCGTCCGGGTGAGTGATCTCAGCGGTGCTGACGGCATGGCCCTCGGCTTCCGAACGGCCGGCGATCTCCCAGAACCGCGGGTTCGCGAGGCGGATGTTTCCCTGCCCTTCCGTGACGACGATTCCCGCGCCCGCCTGGCGAATCACGCTCAACATGCGCTCAGCCATGGAGTTGCCAGGTTCGGCGAGATGGGTCATTCGGGAAGCTGGCTCCGGTCACCCATGCAGTGGGCAGTTTAGGCCGCGAATGCGGTTATACACGCCGGGTGGATGGTAGCCACGCTTCCATCGCAAAGGCATAACAGGGGTCGAGTCCCCCACTGCAATTACTCTCGCGCGAGCATCCCCGTCCCGGCGGAACGTTCCCCTATATTATCTTCCGATGTCGGTGCACCGCCTGGAGGCCACGCAGTTCCTCCCCGTCACCGTCGACGAGGCCTGGCGCTTCTTCTCCGACCCCCGAAACCTCGCGCTCATCACTCCGCCCTGGCTCGACTTCACGCTCACCTCCGCCGACCTGCCAGAGCAGATGTACGAGGGGCTCATCATCGCCTATACCGTGCGGCCGGCGCTGAACATCCCGGTCAAGTGGGTCGCCGAGATCACCCACGTCCGCGAAGGCGATTACTTCGTCGACGAGCAGCGGTCCGGGCCGTACAGCCTCTTCCACCACGAGCACCACTTCCGCGCGGTCCAGGGCGGCACCGAGATGCGTGACATCGTCCACTACGCCGCCCCGCTCGGCCCCCTGGGCGACCTCATCGTGCGCCTCCAGGTGCGCGGCAAGCTCGACCAGATCTTCTCCTACCGCCGCAAAGTCCTGGAGCAACGCTTCGGCGGGGGCTGAGCGCGAATCAGAGCAGCGACTTCAGAGCCGCGACCGCAAGGGAGCGTTGCAAGGGCGGCTTACCACGGCTGTTCGGGAGCAGGTGCCGCGTCAGGGCGGCTGCGCATGCCCGCCCACGAGAGCGACGGACATCGCCGTGAGGTTGCTCCTGCAGGGCACGCCTATCCCCTCATCCGGTGAGGAGATTGGGAGCGTACGTGCGCCCGGGTGCGGGAATGGCTGGTATCGCCGGTCCATTTGGAAGTGGAAGTCGCCATCTGGCTCCACGCACAGGAGACCAGTCCACGGGCTCGCATCCACGATCACGAACGCGCTCACGCACTCCTCGAGCTTTGCCTCGGGACAGACCTCGATGGCCACACGTCGTGAGGCGGCCGCCTGCATCTCACCGGGCGTTGGATAGGGCGTCGCGCCCATGTGCGTGTCCGCGGTGGCAGTTGCCGACTGCGTTGCGTTCCTGGCCGGTGTACCTGCCTGCCCGCCACCGGAGGCCGCTGGTGATCGCGTGGGAGGCGTGTAGTAGACGCGCTCACCCGTCCCGCAGGCAGCGATCAGGCTCGCCAAGATGACGGCCACCACCACGAATCGCATCAATCACCCATTGAGCAGGCCATGCGTGAAGGCGTACGCCGTCGCCTCCGCCCGGTTCCGCGCGCCCGTCTTCCGGTACACGTTCTCCAGGTGACGCTCCACCGTCCGCGGGCTGAGCGTGAGCTGGTCCGCCATCTCCCGGTTGCTCAGCCCCTGCACGAGCAGCGTGAGCACCTCGATCTCGCGCACCGTGAGTGTGGTCGCACTGGCCGCTGGCGCCGCGGATTCTGAGTCTGCCACCGCCGGCTCCACGAACTCCACGATCGACGCCACCAGGCGCTGGATGTGGGTCGCCAGTCCGCCTTCGAACGTCCGCATGCGTGCATCCGGGATGATCGCCGCCACCGCCCGCGCGGACTCCTCCGAGGAGTAGAAGTCCACCTGCGACTGCAGCACGAGCGTCTGCGCCCGCACCTGCTCCAGCGCCGGGAAGAGGTCCTCGCGCATGAGCTCTGCACCGTACCGCCGCGCCATCGGCTGCGTCACGCTCGCGCGCACAAGCCGACCGTAGCCGGCCGCGACGGGGTGGTCGTAGCCGAAGGCCACGCCGCCGATGTTCTCCGCAAGCATGTCCCAGTCCTGGTCGAGCAGCATGCCCAGCGCCCTCTGACGACCGCCGTTCTGCTCGTCTCGGAAGCGGGCAGTCCAGTTCACGAGCGCCAGGTGGGACACGCAGTCCGGGTAGGCGGCGGCATACGAGGCGGCGAGATTGCCCCCGCCTTCGATGCCCACGAGCGCGAAGCGATCAAGGTCCAGCTTGCGGACCACTGCGCGGAGGTCACGGAAGCGTGCCTCCAGCGAGATATCCTCCACCTCGCGGTCGCTCAGCCCGAGCCCCCGGCAGTCGAAGCGCACGACCGTGAAGTGCTCGCCCAGCCAGCCGTACACGTACTGCTGGGGGAACTCCCACTCCAACTGCACGTTGCTCGCGAGGAAGTGGGGCAGCCAGAACAGCGGCGGGCCACTCCCGCTCACCGTGTAGGCGATGCGTACTCCGTCCTCGGTGGTCGCGAACTGGACTCCCCGGTGCACCGGCAGCGGCTCCTCGTGCCCGAATGGTACTCCGGGAGGCTGCAAGGTTGGGAGGTTGGAAGGTCGGGAGTTTGCCAACAAGCGGCGCAGGGGGGCAACCTTCCATCCTTTCCAATCTGCCATGGGTGTTCCTACGCATGACGCGCTTCACAGAGCGGGCGGGACCCCGGCTCAGGTGGGTAGTTCACCGGACGCGGTGAGCAAACCCCACGAGAGATGATCTGAGCACGCCAGGGAAGGCATGACGGGCACCACAAATGCCCGGCGGCCTCCCAGGCGTGGACTTCCGGACGCTTCGGGGCAGTCGCGTTCGGACATGGGGCAGGCGAGGGGCGGCGGCACACAGGGGCGCCGCCGCCCACACGCCACACACGCCCCCTGAGGGGATGGCACGGACCTCCCACGAGGCCGGCAGAACGAACGCCCGGACTCCACTCACCCGAAAGCAGGCAACTCTTCCATGAACAGGACTCTGAGTCTCTCAGTCCTTGGCGCCGTCGTGTGCGCCATCCTCGGTGCCACGCTCCTCCTTGGCGCTCGCAGCCAGGCCGCCGGCCCCAACCTCCTCATCAACGGCGACTTCTCCCAGGGCGCGACCGGTTGGACGCCCGTGACTCAGGCCATCGTCGCCAGCACGCCCACCGACACGCTGTGGGTCGAGGACATAGCCAGCGGTCCCGACATGCACACTGACGGAGGCACGCAGTGCGTGAGCGCGATCGACCACCGCTTCGAACACACGTTTGGCGTCGACGGCTTCATTCCGACTGGCCAGGGGCGGGACGGGCACATCAGCATGTGGGTGTACTCCTATAGCGGGCTGAACTGCGGTGGCACGTTCCTGGGAATCGAGTCGCCGCCGACCGCCATCATCACCGACGGCGTGTGGGAGAACCGGACGAGCACCTTCGTCCCCCCCGACGACACGCACTCGTTTTGGGTGGTCCTTCTCGTGCGGAAGCACGCAGCAAGCCCTGGCGATAACCCCGACGGATCGTTCATCGGGAACTTCGACAACGCCCTCGTGGAGAAGGGCGCGCAGGTGAAGAACCTGCCCGACCCGTACGAGACGCCTACACCCACGCCTCCTCCGGGCGAAGACCGCTCGATCACGGTGTGCGCAGAGATCGATCCCAACGGGGACGCCGACACCGAGTCGGGGACCTACATCCGCTCTTTGTTCGTGCAGGGCAACCCGGTTCCTGTACACCAATCCTTCGCCAATCCGTTCGAGGGCCAGCCGGCCGATTGCCTTCCCCTGGACCTCGCGACACTGGGCGTCGCAAACGAGACGGCGTTCACGGTCACCCAGACCCTCGCTCCCTTCACGCAGGCCGCCGGTTACCCGAAGCACGACATCGGCGTCGGGTTCGTGAGCGGCGACAGCGTCAACTTCGACTACCCCCTCGGCTCCGGCGACAACTTCCAGGTCACGTTCGCCAACAAGGAGGCGGCGGCCGAACCGCCAACCCACTCGCTCAAGATCTGCAAGTTCATCGAGGACAACGGCGACGGGGTCGACGACAGCGCCGCGTTCACCTTCCAGGTGGGCTTCGACTTTCAGGCGCCGTTCCTTGCGGACTTCCCCGTGCAGGCGGTCGAGGGGAGCGCCGTCTGCGAGCTCGTTGACCTCATCCCGTACGGCGTCCAGCCATCGGGAGGACCGCTCCTGCGTGTCACTGAGAACCCCCTGGCCGGTTGGACCAACCAGGCGGGTTACCCAACGTTTTCAGCGAATGGTGGGCCGCTACATGTGGGGACGTTCGCCGGTATGGCCAACCTCCCGAACGATGCCGAGAACATCGGGCCATTCATCGACTTCAGCAACAAGCGCGTGGCCGGGGAGGGCGGCGATCCGCAGCCTCCGGACCCAACCCCCACGCCTCCGCCGCCGACCGAGACACCGACGCCGCCGGCACCCCCTCCGGATCCGACGGAGACACCGACGCCACCGCCGCCAACCCCCACGGGGACGCCCACGCCGCCCGCCGACGACCCGGACCCGGATCCCACCGGGACGCCTACGCCGCCCGCCGATGACCCGGACCCGGATCCAACGGGCACGCCTACGCCGCCCCCTGGCAACCCGGCTCCGGATCCCACCGGGACGCCGACGCCGCCCGACGACCTGGAGCAACAGGACGGCGGGACGCCAGCCAGCGAGACCGCAACCGACGATGGCTCTGAGGGCCCACTCCCACCGAGCACCGGCAAAGGGCTCGCGCCCTCCAGGGACGGCTCCGCCCGGGACAGCGTCATCGGCGTTGTGCTGGTCGCCCTCGGCGCCCTGAGCACGGCCGGCAGCCTGGCCTGGCGGAAGGCAGCCGGCCGCGCTCGCTAATCCACTCGCCTCGGCGAGCAGATCGAACCAGTGGTGGGGGGGGCGCGGGCAACAGGGGCGCCCGCGCCCACCATCGGACTCCTCCGCGAAGGGCTGGCACTCAAGTGCCGGCCCCTTCGGTTACTCAGGGACAGCGCCAGTACTCGTGTGCGCATGGCGGAGCCCGTGTATCTCCGCAAGTCGACAGCGACGGCCACGCCACCCTTCGCCCCCCGACTACGCGGCGATCCTTGCCCATCTTTGTACGGCTAGTGGACAAGCCGTGAGCCAGCCAACTCCGGGGCTGTTAACGGTCCGCTAATAATGGTTTGAGGCATCGGACGTATGGCCCTTGAGGTCGAATCCTTGAGTCGCAGGGGGAGCTGAGGCAATGACGTGGGGCACTGAGGAGTCCTCTCATCCGGCCGACATCTGTCCACATGGCGGGGCACTCACGGTTGGCGTGTACGACGGATCAGCGGACCGGAACGAGTGTGTCTTGTGCGACGACGGTGCCAGCGGGCCTATGCTGCACCGAGCCAGCGGACCGCGCTCGGAAGCCGCGAGGCGTTGGTTTCGATACGGCCCGCGGAGCCGCGCATAGATTGGCCGGCGCATCTGGTGCTCGAATGGGAGCCCGCGGTCGCGGCTGATCACTCGCCTCAAGGTCCACCGAAAAGGACGCGCCGAAGACCCGCTGGCTCTACGCCGGGGCAACGACCGTTTCGACGTCCCCCTCGCCCACCTCTCCGGGGTCCGGGGGAAGAAGTAGCGCAGCCACAAGTCCGAGTATCCCAATCCCGATCATCGCGAACATGGCGTACGCGAACGCCTCGTTTCCGATCGACGAAGCCGACACCAATACCGACCCGACCAACGCCACACCGATCGAAGACCCCAAATTAGAGACGCTTCGGGAAAGGCCAGATATCTCCCCCTGGTCTTTCTCCGGGAAGCTGGACTGCACCACGTTGACCGAGGAGGTGAGCATGATTCCGATACCGGCGCCCATCAGGAATAGTCCCGGTGCGAAGTAGAGGATATGAGACGTTGCGCTATTGAAACCGATAGTCAAGACTGCGCCGACGATTGTGACCAGGAACCCTCCCCTGATCAAGGTTCGTTGGGAACGCTTCTGAGCGAACCGACCTGCCAACGCTGACGAGAGCAATATGCCGATCGTCGCTGGAGTGAGAATGAGTCCAGTTTCTACGGCGCTGTACCCTCGCACTGACTGAATAAAGACGGAGATGACGAAGAACGTTCCTTGCATCATCAGCCACTGGACGTTCTGTGTGATGAGCCCGAGGTTGCTCCGCTTGTTTCGGAACATCCTCGTCGAAATCAGCGGTTGCTGCCCGCTGCGTTCCTTCCCGGAGATTTCTCGAATGAATAGCCACTGTAAGACGGCGCCGATCCCGACGAAGATCCAGACCGGAGATATGCCACCCTCGGGGATGAGAACGGTGTCTCCTATCTCGACGTCGTGGCTCGCCCTGAGCCAGCCGTAATTTCCGGCTTGAAGGATCCCGAGGACGATAAACATAAGGCTCGAAGCTGAGAGGATTGCGCCGGGCATGTCGAATGCTGGCTTCCGGCCCGTGACTCCTGGATCAGTGATCCGCCGGCCGAGAACGATGATGCCGGCTACTACGGCCACCTGCAGGAGAAACGACGCCCGCCAGCTAACCGCGCTTGTAATGAGACCACCGATGAGCGGGCCCGCTGCCGCCCCTATGCCCGCTGCTGCACTTATGAGGCCGAACGCCTTGGCGCGCGACTTTCCGTCATCGAAGGCTACCGTCGTTAGGATGTAGATCGGGGAATCATAAGAGCCGATCCGACTCCCTGCAGCAGCGAGTAGCCGACGATCAGACCGAACAGTTGCTGGGCGAAGGAGGCAAGAAGAGCTCCCGTTCCGTAGACGAGCATTCCTATTACGAAACATCGTTTTCGACCCCAGATATCCGTCAACTTGCTCCCTGGGATCATCAGGGCCGCCATGGTGAGAGTGAACAGCGTGATGGCTGTTTGAACACCATGCACCGTCGTCCCGAGGTCTTCAGCGATGTCGTTTATGGCGACGTTCATGTTGGAGCCCGCGTAGCTGGCGATGAATTGCGCGAGCACCAACGGAAGAATCACCAGCAAGACGCGTACCTGCGGGCCCGTAGACTCCGTGGCGCGGGTGTTGGCAGTCGCTTCAGCCATGACGCACTCCCTGCCGGGCCGGCCCCCGGGCCGAAACCGGAGAAAATCGCGGCCATAAGCTCTGGACGGCCATTCGTGGACGTTAGGGTGGACTTGGCGCGTCGCGGCTGTCGGTCTGCGGAATCACAGCCCCGCCGCTACGTCTTAGGTGAAGTCCTGCTCGGCCGATCCCGGCGGGGCGGAGGTGCGGGCGATGATGACCCCGATGAAGTACAGGACAGGGGCCAGGGCATAGATGGCCAGGCTGGCTCGTGGGGCAGCCTCGGCGATGGCGATCGCCAGCGCATACACGGCTCCGGGAACGGCCACGACGGCGACGCCGTCGAGCCGGGAGCGTGAGTCGACGGGATGGAACAGAAGGTGCGACCGCCCGGTTGCATACCACCAGATGCACAGCCGCGTCACGGCGATCAGGAGCAGCAGAAAACCGTACATCCTGAGTGCAACCGCGTCTTCTTCGTAGCGGGCGATCAGCGATGCGCCGAACGGCACGATACAGAGCGGGAGCAGGTAGACGATGTTGAGCCACACTAGAATCCGGTCTGTCCGTTGAATCAGCGCGAACAGATCCCGGTGGCCGGCCCACGCTATTGCCACGACCACGAAGCTGATGAGGAAGGCGACGAGCGAGGGGCGAATCTCTCGCGCCGCATCGGTGAGCGTCTGACCACCGGCTAGCTCCGGGACGTGAATCTCCAGCACGAGCAGCGTGATGATGATCGCGAACACGCCGTCGCTGAGTGCGAGGACTCGCGAGGGGTCGTGCGCACGCTCGTAGCTTCGTCGCACTCGTTCATCGTCCATGCGGCTTTCTTCTCCTCGCGTCGAGCACAAAGGTGTCCCACCCAAGACACTAGCCCCTACGTGGCAGTGCCCCCTGCGAGCGGTGCAGGAGAACGAGCCCCGATGCTCGGCCGAGGCCAGCCCGTTCACCACCCCGGCCCGGGGTTGCGGTGGAGTCGCTGCTGTTGAGCCCCCAGCCCGGTGCCGGAGGTCCACTTGTCGGCCTCCCTCGGGCGCCGCCGTGTGAACTCCTTGCCCGACCCCTATAGCAAAACGATCTACACTGGATGGATATGGCCAGGCTCGGATTCATCAATCGCCTCCTCGGCGACTCCAACGAACGTGAAGTAAAGCGCCTCAGCGAAATCGTCGACGAGATCAACGACCTCGGCGACGAGTGGGCAGCGCTCAGTGACGAAGACCTCTCCGCCAAGACGGCGGAGTTCAAGGAACGGATCGAAGAGGGCGACGACCTCGACGACCTCCTCCCCGAAGCATTTGCGACCACCCGCGAGATGGCCTGGCGCAAGATGCAGGAGAAGCCGTTCGACGTGCAGATGATCGGCGGCATCGTCCTTCACGAGGGCCGCATCGCCGAGATGCGCACCGGCGAAGGCAAGACCCACGCCGCGGTCGCCCCGGTCTACCTCAACGCGCTCCTCGGGCGCGGCGTGCATGTCATCACGGTCAACGACTACCTGGCCCGCCGCGACGCCGCCTGGTACGGGCCCGTGTATCACTCCCTCGGCCTCAGCATCGGCGTGGTGCAGACGAATTCCATCTCCTTCGTCTATGAGCCCGGGTACAAGCCCGGCGAAGAGGGCAGCAGCGGCGGCCACGAGGATCTCCGGCCAGCGGCGCGCCAGGAGGTCTACGCCTGCGACATAACGTATGGCACCAACAACGAGTTCGGCTTCGACTACCTGCGCGACAACATGGTCCGTGACCTCAAGGACAAGGTGCAGCGCGACCTCTACTACGCCATCGTCGACGAGGTCGACAACATCCTCATCGACGAGGCGCGCACCCCGCTCATCATCAGCGGCGCGGCCGAGGAGGCGAGCGGCACCTACCGCTCCTTCGCCAACGCCGTGAAGAACCTCCGCGACGAGGAAGACTACATCGTCGACTTCAAGGCGAAGCACGTGGCCCTCACGGAAGAGGGCACCAACCGCCTGGAGCGCGCCATCGGGGTCGACAATCTCTTCGGCGGCGACTCCCGGCTCGCCCGGCACCTGGAAGCCGCGCTCGACGCCGAGGTCCTCAAGCGCATCGACCGCGACTACGTGGTCAAGGACGGCGAGATCGTCATCGTCGACGAGTTCACGGGCCGCATGATGCCCGGGCGTCGCTGGAGCCACGGCATCCACCAGGCCGTCGAGGCGAAAGAAGGCCTCAAGGTCCAGCGCGAGTCCGTCACCTACGCCACGATCACGTTCCAGAACCTCTTCCGCCTCTACGAAAAGCTCGCGGGCATGACCGGCACCGCGGAGACCGAGGCCGAGGAGTTCGCGAAGATCTACAAGCTCGACGTCGTCGCCGTGCCCACGCACATGCCCATGATCCGGGAGGACAACCGCGACATCGTCTACATCAACGAGCGCGCCAAGTTCAACGCCGTGGCTGATGAGATCGAGCAGCTCGTGGGCGAAGGCCGGCCGATCCTCGTCGGCACCACTTCGATCGAGAAGTCCGAGTACCTGGCGGACATCCTCCTGAAGCGCGGCATCCCGCGCGAGGTGTTGAACGCCAAGCAGCACGAACGTGAGGCGCACATCGTCGAGGCCGCCGGCCAGCGCGCCGCCGTCACGATCGCCACGAACATGGCCGGCCGCGGCACCGACATCAAGCTCGGCGACGGGGTCGCAGACGCCGGTGGCCTCCACGTCATCGGCACGGAGCGGCACGAGTCCCGCCGCATCGACAACCAGCTCAGGGGCCGCGCCGGACGCCAGGGCGACCCCGGCTCCAGCCGCTTCTACGTGTCCTTCGGCGACGACATCATGCGCCGCTTCGCCCCCGACTGGGTGCCCGGAATGATGCAAAAGCTCGGCATGACGGAGGAGATGCCCCTCGAGTCGGGCATGGTGGGCAAGGCCATCGAGCAGGCCCAGGGCAAAGTCGAAGGGCACAACTTCGACATCCGCAAGCGCCTCGTCGAGTTCGACGACGTCATCAACGAGCACCGCAAGCAGATCTACGGCCAGCGCGAGATGATCCTGCGCGGCGTCGACACCCGCGACAACGTCATGAACCTCCTCATCCAGGAACTCGAGAGCCTTCTCGATGGGCGGTCCGGCCGGGACAACGAGGACCTGCTCGAAGCGCTCCGGGACGAGCTTCGCGAGATCATGTACCCGGATGACCTCCCAGACATCGCCGAGATGCGCGATGCCGGGGACGAGCTGGAGGCCGAGATCCTCGACCGCGTGGAGGATCGCTACGAGACGATCGAGACGACCATCGGCGAAGAGAACATGCGCAAGGTCGAGCACTGGCTCCTGCTGGAGTCGATCGACTACCACTGGCGCGAGCACCTGACGGCCATCGACGACCTCCGCCAGAGCATCGGCCTCCAGGCGTACGCCCAGGTGGATCCGCTCGTCGCCTTCAAGCGCGAAGGCCACGACATGTACACGCAGCTACTCGGCAACATCCGCCGGCAGGTCGCGCGCACGTGCTTCAAGGTGAAGATCACACAAACGCCGCAGACCCCGCCCGCCCCCGCCGTGGTCGCCCAGCACCCGGATCCAGATGGGGGCACGAACGGCGCATCGATGCCGCTCCCGGGCCCGCAGACCGCCGCGCCCGCGGCAGCTCCGGTGCTCGCCCGCTCAAGCGCGCCAGTCCCCGGCCAGCTCCAGACGAACCTCGGCGACGGCGGCGCCACGCCCGCCCGCACGGCCACCGCCGCCGCCCCCAAGGTCGGCCGCAACGATCCCTGCTACTGCGGCAGCGGTAAAAAGTTCAAGAAGTGTCACGGCGCCGTGGTGTAGCGGTCGGCGGTCGGCGGTCGGCGGTCGGCGCGAGTCATAGCCGCGACCGGAAGGGAGCGCAACGGATTTGGCCGCCGCGAGAGTCGTTGCAGGTCAGATCAAGTCCGGCCCCTGGCGGTTGAGCACGTACCAAACGACCTCACTCACGTCGTCCTCGCGCCACAAGTACCTCGTGCTTCCGCCGCGGGTCCAGACGTCCGCATCCGGAGCAATGAGCCCCTGCTTCTTGAGACACGTCGTGGCCCACGCCTTCACGGTTGTCATCACACAGTCGGGCACCACGTCACTCGCAACCACGAGGTGAACGTGATTGGTCCGCACGTTGAGCGCCTTCACTTGCCAGCCGTGGAAGCCACACGTTTCCCGAGTCGCCGCGTCGACAGACGCCCGCTGTTCCCGGCCGAGGGTGACGGGTTCTCCCTTGAGCCGGCGAGCGCCTGATTCGCGGCGCGCGATGTTCGGTTCCAGCTCGACGACATCCTCGCGACTTCGACGGTGGACCGAGCCGCGCTCATCGCCATGGAGCCGGGTTCCATGGCACGTGAATGTGATGAAGTAAGCCAGTGCCTCGGCGTACGACGGCAATTCTACGAGATGGAGTGACGTCGGAGGCGGGTCACCATCCGTTGCGCTCCCTTCCGGTCGCGGCTATGAGGCTTCCGCGTTGCTCACTTGTCCGATTGTAGCGCACCTGAGACTTGCGCCGCCCGCCGCCCCGTGCGGGCTCACCAATCGCCGCCTGGCATGATCCGGCGCATGAACTCGTCGAACAGGGGAACTGTGAACGCTGTGTCTCCATGGCTGGGGCTGTAAATCATCCCCTTGTTGATGAGATTGCTCCTCGTAGGCCCGAGGGAAGTGACCTCTCGCCCAAGGGCGTCGGCGACATCCCCCGATCGATGCGGTCCCGGGCCAAGCTCGGCCATCGCCCGCAGGTAGCGTTTCTCGCCCGGTGTGAGGCGGTCGAACCGCACGCGAAAGAAGCTCTCGTCGAGCGCGGCTACGACGGAGACCGACGCGGCTGCGACGTCTTCGGCAGTGATGGGGGAGTCATCGGCCGCGTCCCAGGAGTGTTTCCCCCATTCCTGCAGGAAATACGGGTACCCCTGAGTGGTACGGACGATCTGGTCCAGCGCTTCCGGGCTCATCTGCACACCCTCGTCGTTCACGGGCTTCTCGATCGCCAGCCGGGCCTCCGACGGGGAGAGCGGGCCAATCGTTGGAAAGTCGAAGAGTCGCTCAGCGTAGGACTTCGCGTCGCCCACACGCCCACGGAGTTGGGGCAATCCCGCACCCACGAGAATCACTGGCAGCGACTGTTGAGACGTTCGATGAAGGGCCGTGATGAGAGCAGCGAGCTCATCCTTCTGAACGTACTGCATCTCGTCGAGGAAGATCGCGAGCGCTGTGTCAACTTCCTCCGCGGCCGCGCCGGCCGCGGCGAGCAGCGCGTGGAGGTCGAGCTCGAGATCCCCGTTGTCAGCCAGTCCGGGCTCCGGATCGAAGTCGATCCCGACCTCGATGTCCTGGTATCGAATCTGCAGGGCTTTCACGAAACCGGCGAGAGCGCGAAGTCCCCTCTGCGCTAGTACCCGGGCGCGCTCATCCCTCGAAAGCCTGAGGAGAGACTTCCGTAGCTCTGGAGCGAGGATGGCCGGCAACGATCGTGCTTCGGGCGCCTCGGCGCTCACCGTATAGATGCCGTTCACCTCGGCGTCCGAGGCCATCTGTTGCAGCAACACGGTCTTACCAACTCCTCGCAGGCCCACCATCACCACACTCTTGGCAGGGCGCCGGAGGCGAGTGCGTTCGACCGCCACGCGCACAGTCTCGCGAAGGTCATCCCGGCCCGCCAGCTCCGGAGGTCGGGTGCCCGCACCCGGCGCAAACGGGTTCCTGACAGGGTCCATGCACGAATTATAGCGAGTTTAGGGAGTTTATGCTCGCAGGCTAAACTTGGATAAACTCGCTATAAATCTCCGCCTTGGTCTCACAGCCAGCGCTGGAACCACGCGAGGGTGCGTGCAAGCACGTCCTCCCGGTGCTCGGCGGGGCCGGTGCGCATGAACAGGTGGCTGCCTCCGGGGTAGCGGGCGAACTCAACCTCGCAGCCCGCCTGCTTGAGCGCCACGAACATCGCCTCGCCCTGGCCCACCGGGCAACGGTGGTCCTCCTCGCCCTGGATGATGAGCGTCGGGGTGCGCGTATTGTGCGCGAACTGCGAGGGCGAGTGCGTCGCGTACCACTCCCGTGCCTCGTGCGGTGGCCCGCCCCACTGCAGCGGCCCGAACGTGTGCGAGATGTCGCTCGTGCCGTACATCGCCTCGAGGTCGAAACAGGGCGCCCCGCAGACCGCCGCCTTGAAGCGATGGTTGCGGGCGATCGTCCACGCGGTCATATACCCGCCATAGCTGTAACCCCAGATGCCCTGCCGCGTCTCGTCGACATAGGGCTCCTCGCAGGCACGGTCCATCACGGCCATGAGGTCCTCATAGTCCTCGCCGCCCCAGTCCTTCACGACCTGCACGGCGAATTCGCGCCCGTAGGAGGTCGAACCGCGCGGGTTCGAATACACGACCACGATGCCGTTGCTCGCCAGCAACTGCTGGACCGCGTTCCAACCGTAGCCGTAGTACCCGTTGGGTCCGCCGTGGATGTCGACAACCACGGGGTACTTCCTCGAGGGGTCGAAGTCCGCCGGCTTCAGGATCCATGCCTCCGTCGTGAACCCGGCGCGAGTCACGTCGAAACGCTCCCACTGGCCCGGCGGCGTGTCCGCGAGCACGGGCGCGCTGAGCGAGGTGATCACCCGGCGCTCTCGCGCCTGCAGGTCGACCACGCAGATCTCGCCCACGCGGGCCATCCCAGCGAGCGACTGGGCGACGTAGCGTCGTTGAGCGTCCGAAGTGAGCCCCGCGCGCAGCTCGAGCTCGCCCTCGATGCGCTCCACGGCGCCGGACCGGATGTCGAGCGAATAGATCCCGCTGGCGCCAGCGCGGTAGGCATGGAAGAGCAGGCGGCCGTCCGGCGCAAATAGCGGCTGCGCGGCGGGCATGATCGTGGGGAACCCGGCATCCGGCACGACATCGAGGTCGCTGGTGATTGCGCGCACATCGCGACTCGCGATGTCCACCGCGTAGAAGTCGGGCTGGTAGTTGCGTGGGAGCTGCTGCTCGCCAGAGAACACCAGCTCGCGCCCATCCGGCGTCCAGGTGAACACCCCCACCGACCCGTCGGGGTTGCCCACCCGCACGGAATCGCCGCCATCCACCGGCACCAGCTCGAGCTGCGAGCACATGCCGTTGCGCAGAGGCACGGCCACTGCCAGCCACTTCCCGTCCGGGCTCCAGGCCGGGAAGGCGTGGTCGACAGCCTCGTTCGTGAGCTGCTTCGTCTCGCCCGTGGCGACATCGACCACGAAGACCTGGCTGCGCGTGTCGTTGAGGTAGCCGCGGTTGTCCTGCTTGTAGTCGATGCGGCTGGTGACGCGGATCTTGGGGGCGGCGCCTTCCTTCGGTTTCTCCGCAGTCGGGTTTTCGGGATCGACGACACTGGTGAAGGCGAGACGCGCGCCATCAGCCGACCACACCGGGTCGCCGATGCCTGTGGCGTTCTTCGTGAGCTCACGGGCCTCGCCGCCCTCCATGGGCAGGAGGAAGAGCCCCGCCTTCTCCACACGGTCCGACACGAACGCGAGCGTGCGGCCGTCGGGCGACCAGCGGGGGCTGCCGTTGCGCTGGCCGGCGGACGTGACCTGCCGCGCATTCGAGCCGTCGATTCCCGACAGCCAGACCTGCGAGGAGCTCTTCTTCGTCTCCGCGTCGGTCTTCGACACGACGTAGGCGACCAGCGTCCCGTCGGGCGAGATCTGCGGGTCAGCCGCGGGGGTGAACCCGTAGATGAGGATTTCGGGAGTGAATGGCTTCGTGGCGACCGGGGCTTCGATGGTGGTCACAATCACGCTCCGTCCAGGGGATTCGCGGAGTATACGCCCGCCCGCAACCTCAGAAGGTTTCGGCTTCGAGGAGCTCGAGGATCTCACGTGCTACGAACATGCGGCCCCGTCGCCGGCCGGTGCTCTCCTCAAGCAAACCGAGCTCGACCAGCCGTGCAGCAGTCAGTTGGGCGGTCCGATTCGAAACACCGAGCGAGTGCCGAAGGCTGGCTATGGTCTGAATCGGAGCGCTGAAGAGAAGATCGATTCCAGCCTCCAGTGTCCGGGTCGCACGTGAACCTCCGACGACAGCCCTGTGACGGGACCGTAGTTCCAGGAGAGCCTCGCCTCTGCGGGCAGCATCGCGAGCCTCCGTCGCCAGTGCGCTCAGAAAGAACTCGAGCCATGCAACCCAATCCCTTCGCTGACTGACCGAGAGAAGCAACCGATAGTAGTCCGTACGCCGGCGGTCTATGAAGGCGGAAAAATAGGGCACCGGCGCCGGCACCAGTCCGTCCGCGCGGAGAAGAATGGTCACAAGGAGCCGCCCTATCCGGCCGTTACCATCCAGGAATGGGTGGATAGTCTCGAATTGATAGTGAATGAGACCGAGTCGCACTAGTGCCGGCAGCTCCGATGGAGCGTGCAGAAAGCTCTCCAGGTCAGCGAGAGCCCGGAGCATCTCCTCCGGAGGAGGTGGCACGAACGTGGAAGTTGCCAGCGTTGAGCCCGGGTTTCCGATCCAACTTTGCGTGTGCCGGAACTCGCCCGGGGTGAGGTGACCACCGGCGCCTTTAAGCAACAACGCATGCAGCTCTCGAATGAACCGGAGACTCATCGGGAGGGTCTGCAGTCGTTTAATGCCGTGATTGAGGGCCGCCACGTAGTTCGCCACCTCGCGAACATCGGAGCCCTCTCGTTCCGCCCGGCCGGCTTCAACCTCCAGCAGTTCGGCCAGCGACGCGCGCGTTCCTTCGATGCGGCTCGAGAGCACCGCTTCCCGCCGCACGAAGGGCGCCACGAGGAGCTCGGCGCTCGGCAAGCCAGTCAGAACACGTCCAAGGTGTGCGAGCGATCGCTCAGCTTCTGAAATCGCGGAGGACATGCTCCAGGACGCCGTTAGCGCCGGCGGCAGCGGGTCTGGGACGAACGCGAAGTATCCGCCGCGGGCGCGGATCAGTCTGCCCGGCGCCTCCGCGAGAAAGTCCGATGGATTCACCGTCGCAGCATCCGCGTGTGCTCCAAAAAGCTAGTACAGGTCGCGAAAGTAGCATAATCGGCATCATTACGCTACTTTCGCGGTCTAACGTATCTCTGCGAGCATCGTTACGCTACTTTCGAAGCCGGTTGGCACGACGATCCAGCGCATGGCCGGCTTTGGCGGGGACATGCGGCGCGGGACAGCCCCTGCCCGCCCGGGTAGCATCGGTCGCACATCAAGCAGGCGGGGGGCCCCCATGACCACAGCGCAAACCAGCTACGGCAAGCTCGAGGGCGCGCAGCTCGACGGGGGGCAGGCGTTCAAAGGGGTGCCCTTCGCGAAGGCGCCGGTGGGGCAGTTGCGCTGGGCGCCGCCGCAGAGGCCGGAGCCCTGGGCGGGCGTGCGCGCGGCCACTGCCTATGCACCAGCGTCCCTCCAGGCGCAGAGCCCGATCTCCACGATGATGGGCATGTCCTTCGCGGAGGGCACGAGCGAGGACTGCCTGTTCCTGAACGTCTGGACCCCGTCCGCGGACTCCGGTGCGCGTCCTGTCATGGTGTTCATCCACGGTGGCGCGTTCGTCATCGGCGCCGGCTCCCAGTCGATGTACAACGGCGAACACCTGGCGCGGCGTGGCGGTGTGGTCGTCGTGACGATCAACTACCGGCTCGGCGCCCTGGGATTCGTTCGCCTCGGCGCGGCTACCAACGGCAGCATCCCCGCCACCGGGAACGAGGCCATTCTCGACCAGATCGCGGCGCTGGAGTGGGTGCGCGACGAGATAGCCGCCTTCGGTGGCGACCCGGCTAACGTCACCGTCTTCGGCGAATCGGCGGGCTCGATCAGCATCGCGGGGCTGCTCGCGTCGCCACAGGCGCGGGGCCTCTTCCGGCGCGCAATCCTCCAGAGCGGCAGCGCGAACCTCATCACCGTGCCCGCTGCCGCCGACCAGGTAGGCGCTAAGATTGTGAGCGACCTCGCCGTGGGGACAGACGCTGCCGCACTCCGGGCCATGCCCGCGGAGCGCGTGATGGAAGCACAGGACCGCGCCACGCCGCGCACTGGGGGGGTCTCGTACGCGCCCGTGGCGGATGGCGAGACCATCGCGCTCGATCCCTTCGAGGCCATCGCCGGCCGCTCCGCGGCGGGGATCGACATCCTCATCGGTTCGAACCTGGACGAGATGAACCTCTTCCGGTTCATGGATCCTTCGAGTGACAACCTGGACGAGGCCGGGCTGTTGGCGCGTGTCTCCGCGGCCTTCGGCGACCGCGCGGGCGATACCGTCGCGGCCTACAAGGACGCGGTGTCCGCGCGCGGCGACGAGCCAACGGCCCCGAAGACATGGCTTGCGCTCCAGACCGACCAGGTGTTCCGCGCCCCTGCGATGAAGCTCGCCGCGCTACAGGCAGCGCACTCTGCCTCCGTGTATGGGTACCGTTTCGACCACAAGTCCGATGCGTTCGGAGGCATCCTCGGGGCGGCGCACGCGCTGGAGCTGCCGTTTGTCTTCGGCACGCTGAGCGACCCAGGTTTCGGCACGGTCATGGGGGGTGCGAATGACGTGACCACCGCTCTGTCGGACCGCATGCAGGACGCCTGGCTCGCGTTCGCGCGCACGGGCAACCCCTCGACGGAGAGCCTGCCTGCCTGGCCGCGCTACGAGGCGGGGAGACGGGCGACGATGCTGTTTTCGTCCGAGCCCCGCGTGACGGATGCGCCCGAGGAGCGGACGCGGGCATTGTGGGACTGAGGGTCCGCGAGCCGGCGCTGCTGACCAGGCCGCGAAACTCAGACGGCATCGGCCACCCAGGTCATCGGATCGTCGTCGAGGTCGCGGACGCCGGCCGAGTAGAACGCCCCCGCGACGAGCGTGCGCCGGTGGGCGGCGTAGGTGAGCACATGCGCGACCATCCCTCCGTACGTGAACACGTGCGGCGGATCGCAGACGGCGTCCACGAAGGTGTCGCCCCACCTGTCCTCTGCGGCGACCTCGCGAGCGAGGCCCAGGAAGGCCGCACCGGCAGACTCAAGGCGAGACCTCATGGACGCGATGCTTTCGTCCTTCTCCACGTCGAAGTCGTAGTCGCGTCCCGCCATGGAAGCGTTCCACATGGCCATCTGGCCGACGAGGCGCGAGAGCAGTGAACGTGTCGTCGGGTTGTCGTCGACGGCCTCGACGGAGAGTTCGATGGGGCCGTCAAGCTGCTCGCCGGTGAGCCGGGAGGCGCGTTCCAGCATCTGGCCAACGAGCCAGATGTGATGTTCGACCAGCTTCAACACGAGGTCCATGGATGTCTCCTTGCTGCGCGCCGGTAGGCTCAAGCCGCCGGGCGGATAGAAGTGCACTCCATTCGGACAGTCGATGAAGATCTGTCCGGGCGAGCGGCGCCAGGCGGAGGGGCCGGAGCGATACACGCGCCTAAACGCACGGGTGAAGGCTTCGTTCGAGGAGTATCCCGCCTCCAAGGCAACGTCGAGGACGGTGTCAGCGCTGGTCCGCAGACGCCAGGCGGCGCGTTCGAGGAGGACTCTGCGGCGGAACCTCGCGGGAGTCTCGCCAGCCATTGCGGTGACGACGCGGTCGAAGTGATAGCGCGAGAGGTGAGCGCTTGCGGCCAGGGCTTCGCCGCGCGCCTCGTGATCGTCCAGGCTCGAGGCAACGGCGTGGACGAAGGTCGCGAAGGTGTCGCCAGCGGTGGTCACGCGCCCATTGTGCGCCCGCGAACAGGCCCGTTCTTGACCGATCTTGCTGTCTTGCCGCCGGTGGGAGTGCTAGGTCTGGCTGCCGGCGGCCAGCTCCGTGTCGAGTTGCTCATCGCCGAGGGACTCCACGCGGCGCCGGGCGACGTCCCAGAGGCTCTCGATGCGCTCGCGGCCCTTGCGGTGCTCCTGGGAGCCCCACGTGTTTTCCCTCCGCGCGACGGCGTCCAGTTCATCGAGGGCGAGGCGTCGCTCGTCGTCGGGGCCAAGGGCGAGAAGGTTGGCGACCTTCTGGTCTCGATTCATGCGACCTCCCGGTCAGCGCGGCTCCTTGAGGAGCCACTGGCAGTGTAGCAGGGCGCCGCGATGTGGCGGACGGCGGCACTACACACGTTCGAGCTGGATGACGCGTTTCGGCCAGTTCCTGGTGAGCTCGAAGTACTGGAGGATATCCCTCCCGAGCAGTGATGGGAGTGAGGCATTGGCGGGGGTCAGCGGGGCCAGACCGAACGTCAGAGGAAACGTTGCCGGTGGGCCAGTGTTGTCCGTAAACCCGATCGTTCCTGGGAGTTCAAAGTACGAGCTGCCGCCTCCAACCCCCAGCCCGGAGACGGGCGGGCCCCACGACGGAGGCGGCGAGATCAAGTTCTCCTCGGGAATGCCGAGTAGCTCTCTTGCGTCCCGCGGGTGAATCACTGTACGTGACGCTCCGGTGTCGACGAGGAATGGCATTGGGCCCCAGCCACTTACGCCGGAAAGCACCACGGAGCCAAGCACGTACGGCGCTGGTGCATCATGAGACTGACGCTCGAAGAAGCCTTCGATCACAGAAGCACGAATCGGGGCTGTTCGGTCATGAACTCGATGGCGGTCTCGCCAGCCCCATACCCCAGCGCTTCGAGCTTCTTCCACAGACGGGGCAGGTCCGTGTCGGATGCCACAACGCGGTCAGCGTGCACCGAGATGAATTGCTCTGGGTACTCCTGGGCCAGTTCCTCATAGTGGCCGCGCCAGAACTCCAGGTCAGCTTCAATCTTCGCTCGCTGGCGCTCCATCCGGTCCGTGTCCGCGGGGGTGGGGGTTTGGACAGCCATGCTAGCAGTATATCGCGTCAGCGGAACCGCGCCGCGACCTCCGCCCCGAACCCGGTGAGTCCCTCGAGGTCATACGGCGCGCGCATCGAGAGCGTGACCTCGTCCGCGCCAGCCTCGATCAGGCGGCCCACCTGCTCGGCCATCTGGTCCCACGAGCCTGTGATTGCCCCGCCCACGGGTGTGCCGGGCGGCAGTGGACGCGTGCCCGAGAAGCGCATCGCCACCGACTTCCGGATTTCAGCAGGGTCGCGGGCTTCACGCTCGCAGTGTTCGAGCAGCACGCCGAGCTTGCGTTCGAACTCCTCCAGGTTGGTGCCAATGATGTTCCAACCGTCGCCCACGCGAGCCACCGCGCGCAGGGTGAGCTGCTCGCCGCGCCCGCCGATGAAGATCGGGAAGCACGGCTTCTGGAGCGGCTTCGGCTCAAGGCGCGCGTCGTCCAGCGTGTAGTAGCGGCCCTGGAACGAGGGAGCGTGCTCCGTGCCGAGGAGTCGCACCACCCGCACCGCTTCCTCCATCATGCGGATGCGCTTGCCGATGGGTGGGAACTCCATGCCATAGGCGCGGTACTCGCGCTCCCACCATCCCGCGCCGATGCCCAGCTCGAAACGCCCGCCCGAAATGACGTCCAGGGTCGCGCAGATGTTCGCGAGCACGGCCGGATGCCGGTAGCCGTTCCCGACGACAAGGGTGCTCACGCGGATCCTCTCGGTCGCGCAGGCGAGGGCCGTGAGCGTGGTGAAGCACTCCATGCAGGGCCCATCCTCATCCGAGAAGATTGGGATGAAGTGGTCAAAGACGTAGGCGATGTCGAAGCCCGCGCGGTCGGCGGTCTGCCAACATTGGCGGAGCTCGTCGAACGTCACGTGCTGTGGGGCAGTCTGGATTCCGAAGCGGACTGAGTGGCTCATGGCTGCGTATTGTGCAGCACCGGTGCGCTGGCTGGAGCAACAGTCAGGCGGTGTCCCCTGTGGTCCACCGCTGGACCTGGGCCAGTACGCGCGGCATGTGCGCCGGCTCCGTGAGCATCTCCCAATAGAGGGAGCCCAGGGCCATGGAGCACTGTTGCGCCCGGTCGCCATCCATCCCGAGGGAGTAGGTCAGGTCCTGCACCTGGCCCATCGCCATGAACATCCAGGCGACACCTTCGGGTGACACCTGCTTTCGGAAGACACCCTGCTTTTGCCCTCGGAGCACGAGGCCGGCCATCAGATCGATGAGTCCCGCGTACCCGGTGGCGAGGCACTCGCGCACATCTTCGTCGTTGGTCTCGCCTTCCGCTCGCATCCGCAGCGAGAGGTAGGCCGGGTCCTCGCGGATGGAGCGGTCATACCACTCGATCATCGCGAGCATGGCATCGAGCGCGTCCTCGTGCTGGTCGGCGGCTGCCTTGAAGGCCGTGCCGACGACCTCGCAGCAGCGCCGGAGCGCGGCGATGTAGAGGTCGCGCTTAGACGAGAAGTGGCGGTAGATGGTGGGCTCGGCGATCCCCGCTTCGCGGGCGATCTCGGCCGTGCCCGCTCCCCGGAATGACTCACGCGCGAATACCCGTACGGCTGCATCCAGGACTTCTTCGCGGCGCACGTCGGCCGGCTGCTTCCGCGCGCGCTGGCGCACAATCGTTGTCATGCAAACAATCCCCTCAGCGCCCATTGTGAATCACCACTAACAACGGGCGCAAGTCAACCCTTCGTCCGGATGCGAGTCCGGCGGAGGGCCGTGCGTTCCGGGAGATGAGGCGTGCTACCGTCTCCTCATGATCAGCGACGATGTTGCGGCCCTGGACTACTGCTACCTGACCACCACAGGCCGCAAGTCCGGACTCCCGCGCGAGATCGAGATCTGGTTTGGCGTCGATGGTGGCACCGTCTACCTGTTGGCCGGGGGCGGCGAGAAGGCCCACTGGGTGCAGAACATCGGCGCAAACCCGGGCGCCACGTTGCGCCTCGGCGACCGCGTCCGCGAGGCCCTCGGGCGGGTCGTTGCGGCAAGCTCGGAAGAGGACGCGCGCGCCCGCAGGCTACTGCTCGAGAAGTACCAGCCACGTTACGCAGGTGACCTCACGGAGTGGGGCCGGACCGCGCTGCCGGTCGCTCTCGACCTGGAGGGCGACTAGTCGCGGGCGAGTGAGCCGAGCATGCTGCGGAACGGGTGCGTCGCGGGCACGGTTGCGGTGGGAGTCGGAGTCGGAGACGGCGTGGAGCCGGTGCCGTAGAGGGTGAGCACGCCCGCGATGTCATCGCCGGTCAGTTTCCGCAATTGTGTCCCCGGCTGAAGCACTGGCTGCATCACACTTCCGTGCGCGGAGTGATCGAGTCCAAGCGCGTGGCCGAGCTCGTGGAGGATCACGGTCGGCAGGTCAAACGTATCGTCGTCCGTCACCGGGCCGTCGGACCACGGCGTGGAGCCGGAGAGGTGAAGGTCGAATTCGACGATCCGGCTCATGCCATCGACGGTCAGGAAGAACAGCGTGCAGGTCTCCCCGAGGATGCCCGGGGCGAGGCCGTTGGAGAACAGGATGGTGTTCACGCCATCGCCGAAGTTGCCTGCGCACGTCGGCGTCTCGACGCCCGGCGCACCGTTGAGGGCGAAGCTGAAGGACTGCCCGGGGACCTCATTCCAGGTGTCCATCGCCAGGGTCACGTTGGCCTCGCCGTCGATTCCCGGCGGGTCTCCCGTGTTGTCGTAGGCGACGGAGACGGGCACGTCCTGCGGCGCGAATTTTGCGAACGTCGCGAACTGGGCAGTTACTCCGCCGGTGTCGACGACGTGCGGGTAGCCTTCCGCGAGAACCTGTTCCGCGTTGGCCACGCGTGTGTCGACGATGACGGTGACGCGCTTCATGCCAC
Organism: Dehalococcoidia bacterium; assembly: GCA_040877955.1. Lineage (GTDB taxonomy): Bacteria > Chloroflexota > Dehalococcoidia > Tepidiformales > Tepidiformaceae > JBBDMZ01. The sequence goes on from JBBDMZ010000056.1 coordinate 69,727, forward strand.
CGCCCTCCAGGGGGAGCCAGCGCTCGATCTCCACGATGGGCGAAGTCGCGGAGTCAGCATCGGCGCGGCCGGACGCGGCCAGGAGCACGCAGCCCAGCACGAGCAGCGGCAGCGTCGCCAGCCACCGTCCCCACCGCGCCCTGACGTGCATCGCCATCCCCACCTCCGCCGAGTGTAGGGGCGGGCCAGCTACGGGCGACGACCTGCTAACCTCGCCCTATGCGCATTCTTGTCCTTGGCGGCACGGTCTTTCTCGGGCGGCATACGGTGGAACTCGCGCTGGAGCGCGGGCACGACGTCACCATGTTCAACCGCGGGCAATCGAACCCGGGCCTGTTCCCCGGCGCGGAGGAGGTCCACGGCGACCGCGAAAGGGATTTGGGCCGCCTCGCGGGCAAGTCCTGGGACGCGGTCATCGACACCTCGGGCTACGTCCCGCGTGTTGTGGGTGCGTCCGCCCGGGCCCTGGTGGAGAGCGTGCCGCACTACACGTTCATCTCGAGCATCTCGGCGTACGCGAGCATGCCCACTCCCGGCCTCACCGAGGACGCGCCGCTCGGAAAGCTCAGCGAACCCGGCTCCGAGGACATCGGGAAGGACTACGGCCCGCTCAAGGTACTGTGCGAGCGCGAGGTGCAGGCCGCCTACCGAGCGGGCGCGCTCATCATCCGCCCGGGGCTGATCGTCGGCCCACACGACCCGACGGACCGCTTCACCTACTGGCCGGTGCGTGTCGCGGAGGGCGGCGAGGTGCTCGCGCCGGGCGACCCCGCGCGGCAGGTGCAGGTGATCGATGCACGCGACCTCGCCGGCTGGAACCTCGACCTCGTGGAGCGTGGCGTGACCGGCGTGTTCAACGCGACCGGCCCGGACGCGCCGTTGACGATGGGCGCGATGCTCGACGGCTGCCGGGCGGCGACTGAGAGCGATGCCACCTTCAGCTGGGCGGCGGAGGACTTCTTGCTGGAACGGAAGGTGACGCCATGGAGCGAGCTGCCGATCTGGCTCCCCCAGAGCAACGAAGGCACACGCGGCATGCTGGCGGTGGACGTCTCGCGGGCGCTGGCGGCGGGCCTCACCTTCCGCCCCATCGAAGACACCGCCCGGGACACGCTCGCCTGGCACACCACGCGTGGCGAGTCACACGAGTGGCGCGCCGGCATGCGCCGGGATCGCGAACGCGAGTTGCTCTCGGAGTGGCGGGGACGGTAGGGCGGGAGGCCTCAGCGATCTGGTACAATTCCTGCATGCCCGCCATCACAATCGAACTCGATGACGTCACGTTCGGCCGCCTTCAGCGGCGCGCCGAGTCGACCGGTACGACGGTTGAGCACGTCTTAGCCGAGGCGGCTGTGGCGCGCTTGAAGCAGGATGTCCCCGACGAAGAATTCGAGGGCGTCGTGGCGCGACTGATCGAGAACTATCGCCCCCTGCTCAAGCGCCTCGCCGAATGAACTGGCGATACCCTAGCTTCGAACAAGTCGTCGACCTCCACCATCGCGCCATGATGGAGGAGGGTCAGGCCGCGGTTCTCGCCGCCCCGGAGAAGCTCGAGAGCGCGCTCTACCGGCCACAAGCGGAAGCCTTCGGTGAGGAGTTCTATCCGACCCTTGCCGAAAAAGCTGCGGCGCTGCTCCAGGGCGTGGTCATCGCCCACCCCTTCGTGGACGGGAACAAGCGCGCCGGGGTGTTGGCTATGCTGGCCCTCCTGGCCGTCAATGGCGTGGAGATGGTGGCCGACGAGGGCGCGCTCTATGACCTTGTCATCGCCGTAACCACGGGCGAGTTGCGCGAGGTCGACGACATCGCTGCACGGATTCGCGAGCTGTTCGGTCTCTCCTAACCCCTCGTCAGATGTCCTCCGCCCCCAGTTCCCGCAGCAGCGCCTGGGCGACCGGCGAGAGGTGGCGGCCGCGCCGCCGCACCCAACCGAGCTGGCGCCGGAGCCCCGGGTGGAGCATGACCCCCGCGACATCCTCGCGGGCGGCGACGCTGATGCGCGGCGCGAAGGTGACGCCCGCGCCGGCCGCCACCATCGCGAGGAGCGCCTGCTGGCTGCGCATCTCAATCCGCCCGGCGACTTCGACGCCCAACTCGCGCGCCGCCGCGTCGACCTGGGCCCGGAGCCCGTGACCGGGCATCGTCAGCAGCAGGGTGGGGTCTGTCAGCACGCGAATGAGCGGAGCGCGGCCGGAGCGTGCCCAGCGGTGCTTCAACGGCACCGCCAGGAGCACGTCTTCCTCCAATAGAGGGTGCACATCGAGGCGGGAGTCGGCCATCGGTAGCGCCACCAATGCGAAGTCGACATCGTCCGAGAGCACGCGGGCGAGGGCGTCGTCCGTTCCGAGCATCTCCACACTCACACGGGCGTGGGGCCACTCCTTGATCAGGCGCGCGAGGGCGGGTGGCACGAGCTGGTCGGCGGCGGTTTCGACGGCGCAGAGCCGGACATTCGCGGCCGCCGCCGCCGAGGGACCCGCGACCGCCGCGGCCGCGGCCGCAAGCTCGTCCAGCACGCGGTCCGCGCTGTCCGCGAGGTGGAGGGCGGCCGGCGTGGGCACCACCCGCCGGCCCACACGATGGAATAGCGGCGTCCCTAGCTCCCGCTCGAGCAGCCGGAGCTGCTTGCTGATCGATGGTTGGGCCACGTGCTCCGCCTCCGCCGCGGCGGTGACGCTGCCCGTGCGGACGACGGCGCGGAGGTAGCGAAGCTGATGAAGTTCCATGAGTCCTAAGTGCTTGGTCCTTAGTCCTGCCTACGTGCCGATACATGCCCAACGGCTATCGGTTCCGGCGGAAGCATATCTTGGACAGCCGAATCAGGACAAGAGATGATGGCGCCAGTTCACTGTCCGAAGCCCCGCGTCCGGACCAGACATTCACGACGAAGGTTCCCCTGTGGCCACTACCGACGCCTCCTCGTTCCCCCCCACCGACACTGTCCGGCGCCAGTTCGGTCCGGTGGCGAGCGCGTATGCCAGCTCGAACTACCACTCGTCCGGGCCGGACCTCGCGAGGCTGGTCGAGGGCGCGGGGCTGACGGGCAAGGAACGGGTCATCGACATCGGCTGCGGCGCGGGCCATACGGCCATCGCTTTGTCGCCCCACGCGGCCCGCGTCACCGCCGTCGACATCACCCCGGAGATGCTCGGCGTGGCCGCCGACCTGGCGGCGCGGCGCGGGCTCACGAACATCGACTTCGAGCGCCAGGACGCCACGCGCCTTCCCTATCCCGATGGCCGCTTCGATGTCGCCGCCTCCCGCGTGGCCGCGCACCACTACCACGATGTCGGCGCCTTCGTCTCCGAGGCGGCGCGCGTCCTCAAGCCGGGCGGGCGGCTGATGCTCGCCGACACCGTCGCGCCGGAAGACCCCGCGCTCGACACCTTCTACAACGCCTTCGAGCTGCTGCGCGATCCCTCCCACGTCCGCAACTCGCGGGCGAGTGAATGGTTCGCGCTCATGCGGGGACAGGGGCTCGAGCCCGAGTTGCTGTTCCAGTTCGACCTCGAGCAGGAGATCGTGCCCTGGTTCGAACGCCAGCAAACCGCCCCGGACCGCCGCACCGGCGTGCTCGCCCTGTTCGCGGGCGCCAGCGAAGCCGCGCGGGCCGCCTTTCACCTTGATGAGAAGCCTGGCTGGTTTACGCTCCCCATTGCTCTCATTCGTGCAACGAAGCGCTAACTAAACCCGTTGCATCGCGCGCTGGCGGTCTGGTACAGTCCGGTTTGCGAGGACTTGCCGGTCGTGTCCGCTCCACACCGGCGACTCCTCGCCTTTCTTTGCCCCTCACCCCCGGCGCCCGATTCGAAGAATCGGGTTCCTCTCCACTGGCGTGGAGACGGGGAGTTGTTCTTATGGCTGAACGAATTTTCGTGTGCACGTCTTCCGAGCCGTTCGACCTCTTCGGACTGCGTGAGGCGACCCAACGTGAGCTGTCGGCCCAGGGCGGCGAAGCGGTCGACGTGCGCGGGACGCACCCCGACCGCGAGGCGGATGGATCGTGCCGCTGGTGCGGTTGTCGGGACGATGAGGTCGTAAGCGTGCGGATCCGGTAACGTCCGGGCTACGCACGCCCCGAACGGAGGACCCATGGACCCACAGCTCGGACCGGTGATCGATGAGGCAGATGCGAACCGTGCCTTCTATGAGGGGTTCTGCCGGTCGCTCACGCCGCCGCAACTCGCGGCCCCGATCCCCGAGTCGCCGTGGCGGGTGAAGGACTATATCGCCCACCTCTGTTCGATCGACATCTACGTGGGCGAATGGTTCGAGCACACCGCCGATGGCAAGCCCTGGCGCCCGAACAACAGCGAGGACGGCAGCCCCTTCAACATCGACACCTGGAACGAGGCGCGCATCCAGGAACGCTACGACGCGAGCGTGGACGAATTGCTCATCGAGGCCGGCCAGCATCGGGAACGCCTCTGGGCGACCGTCGACCGTTTCTCGCCGGAAGTGCTCGCCACGCAGTTCAACTTCCGCGGCCGCGACATCACCTTCCTCCGCTACCTCCAGCTCTGGACGGCCCACGACCCCGCGCACTCGGCCGACATGCTCCGCGCCATCCCCGACGCGAAGGACCATCGCGTAACTGCCTGGCTCGCGAAATACGGGATGGGTTAGCCACGGGCCATCAGCGCCGGGAGCGTTAGCGACCGGTCCGCCACGACATCGGACGCCCACCGTCAGAGCCAGGAGCGTTAGCGACGGGTCAAGCGTTGATGAGGCCGCCGTCAAGGCGGAACACCTGGCCCGTGACGAAGTCGCTCTCCTCGCTCGCGAGGTAGACCGTCATCGCGGCGAGCTCATCCACGGTGCCCGTCCGGCCGACCGGGAGCTGCGTGGCGATGCGGGCCTTCGCCGCGTCGTCGTAGTTGAAAAGGTCGACGCCGCCCGGTGCGATGGCATTGACGCGGATGCCCGCGGCGCCGAACTCGCGGGCAAGCGCACGCACGTAGCCGATCTCGCCCGCCTTCGCCATGCAGTAATAGGTGTATCCCGGCATCCCCATCTGGCCGGCGACGCTTGCCATGACCACGATCTTCCCGTAGCCAGCCGCCTTCATGTGCGGCAGCGCTGCCTCCACCGCGTGCACCTGCGCGCGCAGGTTCCGCTCGACAATGCGTTGCCACTCGGTGTCGCCGCTGGCGAGCGGGTCGTTGGGGATGAACCAGGTCGCGTTGGCGACGAGGATGTCGATCCGCCCGAAGCGCTCCACGACCGACCGCACGGCGTCGGCGACAGCCTCGCGGCTGAGCAGGTGCGCACTGAGCGCCATCCCCTCCGCACCAGCGTCACGCGCCAGCGCGATCGACCGTTCCGCGACCTCGGGGCTGATGTGGTTGCCCGCCACGGTCGCGCCCTCTGCCGCCAGCCCGCGCACCAGCGCATCGCCCGCCAGGTCGCCGACGGCCGTGATGAGTGCAACTCGTCCCTGGAGGCGGCCGGTCATGGGTGGGGAGTATACGGACGCGGGGAACGGGGCGTGTCGCGCGGTGGCAAGCGGCGCCTACAAGTGGTGGAATGTGCCCGGCCCGTCACAGCCCGGGCCGTGGAGGGTGCATGTCCGAGCTTGCCGCGTGGGAGATTGCCGAACGTGTTCGCAGCAAGGAGGTGTCGGCACGCGAGGTCATCGACGAGACGCTCAAACGGATGGATGGCGCCAACGTCGCGCTGAACGCGTTCACGGTCATCGACCGGCGCGGCGCCCGCAAGCAGGCTGACGCCGTCGACGCGACGATCGCCAGTGGTGAGGACCCGGGGCCGCTCGCAGGCGTGCCCATCGGCGTGAAAGACCTCGAACCCGCCGCAGGCCTGCCCTGGACGAGCGGCTCGAAGGCATTCGCCTCGCGCGTGGCCAGGCACGACTCCGTGCAGGTGGCGCGGCTGCGGGCCGCCGGCGCCGTGGTGATAGGCAAGACGAATACGCCGGAGTTCGGCTACAAGGGCTTCACCGACAACCTCCTCTACGGCCCCACCCGCAACCCATGGGACACGTCGAAGACGTCCGGCGGCTCCAGCGGCGGAAGCGCCTCGGCGGTGGCCGGGGGGCTCGTGCCCCTCTGCACCGCGAGCGATGGCGGCGGCTCTATCCGCATCCCCTCCGCGTTCTGCGGCGTCTACGGGATCAAGCCGAACGCGGGCCGCATCCCGCGCGCCGGCGAGAACGCGCCCGGCTGGGGCGTCCTCAGCCAGGTCGGGCCGATCGCGCGGACCGTGCGCGATGCCGCCCGCTACCTCGACGCGGCGGCCGGGCCTCACCCGAACGACCTCGAGTCCCTGGACGCCGCCCCCGGCGGATACGAGGACGCTGTGCTGGCAGGCCGGCCGCACGTCCGCCGCCTCGCCTGGAGTGGCGACCTCGACTACGCCATCGTCGACCCCGACGTCCAGCGCTGCGCCCTGGAGGCGGCCCAGGCCCTGGCCGACGCGCTCGGCGCGGAGCTGGTGGAGGCGAGCCCGGGCTTCGGCAACCCCATCGAGCAGTGGCTTGCCATCGCCGCGCCCGGTGACACGATGATCGTGGACGATGTCACCCCTGGGCAGCGGGAGCAGTTCGAAAGAGGATTCGTGCAGTTCGCCGAGCTCGGCCGGGCGATCACCGGCCTGCAAATCGCCCGGGCACAGGAGACGCGGCACCAGCTCAACCGCACGATGACCGCCTTCTTCGAGCAGTACGACCTCCTCCTCACGCCCACAACGGCGACAACCGCGTTCTCGGTGGAGGGTGGCCCGCCCACGGTGATCGCGGGCAAGGAGGTGGGACCGGCCGCCTTCCTTCCGTTTACGTATCCCTTCAACTTCACCGGTCACCCGGCGGCGTCGTTACCGGCGGGTTTCGCGGCGGACGGCATGCCCGTGGGCCTCCAGGTGGTGGCGCCCCGGTTTGCGGAGAAGCTCCTGCTCGCGGTCAGCGCGAGCTACGAGGCCGCGCAACCCTTCCGCTTCCCGCCCGAGCCGCGGCGCGCCAGGGCAGCGGCCCCGGCATAGTTACAATTCGCACCCCAGCCCATCTCCCGGGTTGCCGGACGGCGTACCCTTGTGTGTATGACACATGGGAGGTGAGACGATGACACGATACCTCGTGCTCGCCCACCAGACGGCCACAAGCCGGGAACTCGCCGGGACCGTGCGCGACCTCGCGCGCGGCGACACCCAGGCGCGGTTCACGCTCCTGGTACCGGCGGCGAAGCTTTCCTACTGGGGCACATTCGAGGAGACGAAGGCCCGCGCTTACGCCGAGGAGCAGGCGGCCGCGGCGAAGGCCATGCTCGAGAGCGAGGGTGCCGGCGACGTCGCGACCGTCATCGGGAGCTACTCCCCGATGGACGCGCTCGCGGACGAGCTGCGTGACGGCCCGGGCTACGACGAGCTGGTGATCTGCACGCTCCCGCCTGGGGCGTCGCGCTGGCTGAAGCGGGATCTGCCGCACCAGGCTGCCCGCCGCTTCGAGATGCCGGTCACGCACGTGGTGGCGTACCAGGCGGTGCCGGCGCACGCCTGAATAAAGCGGGAAGCGTAAGCGACCGATCCGCACGGCGCCGCTTCGCGGTGGCGTTACCGCTTTGGTTTCAACGGCCAGTACACCTCGGTCGTACGCTGCCCGGGCGATTCTGACGTTGCTTCCGGGTCGTGTTGGTAGACCTCCCAGGGCGCACCCCCGGGCTCACGCCCGTTCGCGTCCATCCACTCGCGCAGGGTAGCCGTCGCCTCCGACATCCCGCGGTACGGACCGGTGTGGCTCGCGATCGCGGCCTCGCAGTCCGGCAGCTCGCTCGCCCTGACGCGGCCGTAGCCTGGCAGGTCTTCGTGCAACGTGTACCCGGCTTCGACTTCGTACTCTGGGCCGGCGCCGCCCAGGAAGCGTGCGTAGACCGCCTCCGCGTCCGCCTCCACCTTCGCCTCGTGGAGATAGGCGCCGATCTCGGTGAGCACGGGCCCGATCATGGCGCCGACCTCGCCCGGCGCGCACGTGAACCTGATCGCCACCGTTGGCTGCCTGCTCAGCCAGATGACGTGGACATCCTCGGACACAGTCACCTCCGGTGCTGTCCGGGGCCGCCACCAATTCTGGCTACCAGGCCGTTCGGGCGGGAGTCGGCACGCGCACAGATGGAAGGTCGCTGACTCTTAACGTCCTGGCGGAACCCGGCGGGCGGCGCCGGCGTTAGGAAGGATGAGGTGGTCGGGTGGGACGTGGACTGGCGCTAACCGCATTGCTGGGCGCACTTGCATTGCTGGCCTCCTGCGCACAGGAGGACGAAGTCCCCACCACACCCATTGCCACCGGGACGGACTCCTCGCCCACGCTCACCCCCACCTCCGCCAGTCCCACCGCTACGACGGCCTGGCCTGCCGGCTTGGACCCAGACGACTGCAGCGAGCAGATTACGGTCGACAAGTGCCTGGACATCTACACGTACACCCCGCTCCCGACGGCGACCGTCGCCCCACCTGACGCCCACCACCTACGCGACACTCGCACGGGCGTCCCGGAGGTGGATGCCGTCATCGATGCGGTGCTAAACAAGGACGCGCGAGCGCTGGCCGGCCTGGTCTCGTTCCTCACGTACCCGTGCCAGGCCACGGTCACGGTGCAGCCGGCGCCGTTGCTCTGCGCGGACGGGCAGCCGGCGGGGACCCCCCTCGTTGGCATTTGGGCGAACCACGTGGAAGGCGGCCTCTGGCCTCCTGAACGAGACGGCGACCGCGAGAAGCTCGTGCCGATATTCGCCACCATGCTCGATTCACCGGGCCTCCAGCTTCACTCCGTCTATGCGCTCGACGGGACCGAGCCCGGCGAGGAGTTCCTCCGACCGGACTACGTCGTCACCTTCGTCTCGTGGGATGCGCGGTCTGGCCCGTGGTACGACAACTTCGTCGTGCGCGATGGTGGGCTCATCGCCATCAACTTCGCGTTCCCGCCGTTCAACCCGCCGATCTGGGACAACCCGGACGATCCGGGGTGGCTTTTGCCGCGGGCGCGGTAGGTGGGACGCGGGAGGGGGCCGCAGCGGGGAGCCGCGAACCACGCTGCGCGGGTTCGCTCCGGCGTACCCGTCGCTGGCGCTTCGGGCTCGGATACGTGAATCCGTTCGCACGCTGGTAATCCGAAATCATTGCAAGCCGAGCGCAACCGCTCCCCGTCGGCTGTAACCCGCCTGTTGCCGCCCTCACCGTAGTCTTTGAACACAGGAGGTGACCGCATGTACATCGGCGGTGGACTACTCGTCATCGTGCTGATCGTGCTGCTGCTCGTCCTTCTTCTCTGATTGGTCGACAGCCGCGTGAATTCGGCAACCGGTGCGGCCCCAATAACGGGGCCGCACTTCATTTTCAGGAGGAACGGCATGGCAGCATCCGACCCCGCGGCACTTGAATCCGCCCTCGGCCCGCTCGGCGAGATGCTCGCGGCCGCACGCCGGCGCCTCGCAGCCACCGAGGTGGAGGCCACCGCGGGCGGCGGCATGGTGCTCGTGACCATGGATGGCGAGCGCCGCCTCCGCTCCATCACGATCGACCCGGCCGCCATGGACGCCGAGCCCGCCGAGCTCGCCGACCTCATCCTCGCCGCCGCGAACGAGGCTTTCGACAAGGCCAACGCCGCGAAGTCGAGCGCGATCGAGGGGCTCGTCCCCGGCGCCGACGGATTGCGCTAGGTCGACCCACATCCGCCGTTCGGTGCTCCGCGTCGCCATGCCGAGAGCGGGTTGCGATCCTCGCGTCCCTCGTGCCTAATGCCTCTTGCCTGATGCCTGCACGAGAGGTGCCCGATGAACTTTCGCGACGACCCCACGGAGACCGAGTTCCGCGCGGAGGTGCGCTCCTTCCTCGACGAGAATTACCCGCGGGAGTTCGGCGAGCGGCCGACCGAGTGGGGGCTCTTCAACGGCGCTGGCTACGCCAACGTCGCCTTCCGTGACTTCATAAAAGCGTGGACGGGCAAGCTCAACGACCGCGGCTGGGGAGCGCCCGCGTGGCCGAAGGAGTACGGCGGCGGCGGGCTCAACGTGAAGCAACAATTCATTCTCAGCGAGGAGTTCGCCTGGCAGCGTGCGCCCCGCTCAGGCGGCATCGGCCACGGCTGGGCCGGCCCCACGATCATGGTCTACGGCTCCCCGGAGCAGAAAGACGCGTTCCTCCCGAAGATCATCTCGGGCGAGCACGTCTGGTGCCAGCTCTTCAGCGAGCCCGGCGCGGGCAGCGACCTCGCTTCCCTCCAGACCCGCGCGGTCCGCGACGGCGACGACTACGTCGTCAACGGTCAGAAGATCTGGACGAGCGGCGCCCACCACGCACACATGGGCATCCTCCTCGCGCGCACGAACCCGGACGCGCCCAAGCATCGCGGCATCAGCTACTTTCTGCTGGACATGAAGTCCCCCGGCATCACGGTCCGGCCGCTCGTGAACATGCTCAGCAGCCACGAGTTCAACGAAGTCTTCTTCGAGGACGTGCGGATTCCCGCCAAGAACATGCTGGGCGAGGAGAACCGCGGCTGGTACATCGGGACCACCACGCTGGACTTTGAGCGCAGCGGCATCGCCACGAGCGTTGCCCACCAGCTCATCTCGAGGGACCTGGTGAAGTACGCGAGCGATGACCCCACGGGCAAAGCCGCTCTCGCGCGCAATCCGTCGCTGCGCAACGAGCTCGCGGACCGCGCGATCGAGGCCAAGGTCGAGTCGCTGATCTGCTACCGCATCATCTCCATGCAAGAGCGAGGCGAGATCCCGAACAAGGAGTCATCGATCGCGAAGCTGTACTCGAGCGAGCTGGATGTGCGCCTGGCGGTCACAGCGATGCACCTCGGGGGCATGCACGCGCAGGTGAACGACCGCGAGCACGGGCCGAGCCAGGGCGGCAAATTCGCCCGCTTCTACATGCACTCGACCACGAGCCCCATAGGCGGCGGCACCAGCGAGATCCAGCGCAACATCGTCGCCACGCGGGGCCTGGGCATGCCCCGGAATTAGCCTCCCGATATGGTAATATGGGTCGGTGAAGACCACGGTCGAAATAGATGATGACCTGCTCAAGGAAGCAAAAAAGCGCGCCGTCGACGAGGGCATCACGATGCGCACGCTAATCGAGCAGGCGCTAAAGTCACGGCTCGAATCCCCGGGACGCGAGAGACACCCTCTCGCAGACTGGGGAACCCCCGGGAATGCCGGCCGCGAGGTCCTGTACGACGAGACGTACAACCAGATTCTGGACGACATTGAGGCGGCTATGCGTCGCTACGACGAACGGATGGGCCGATCCTGAACACGGTCGCCCTCGATTCGAACGTCGCCGTCACGCTCCTCGCTGTACATGCGAACGGTGCCGTGGCACTTCGGCAGGCGCTTGTGGACGGCTACGATCGTGGGGTTCGGTTTGTGCTCCCGTTTGGTTGCGTCGGTGAAGTCTGGCGCGCCGCGACGCAACCCGCGCCGGGCCTTGCCGTGCCGATCGAGATGGCTACCGAATTTCTGTCCCTCTGGATACAGCGAGACGATGTACTCGTGCCCGGACGCCGCTACTTCGAGATTCTTCTGGGAATGCTTGGAGAGTTGAAGCCGCTCGGCGCCGCCATCTTCGACTGTCAGATCGCTTCGGTTTGCATCGAATACGGTGTCGACGAAATCTGGACTATCGACAGCCGCTTCCCACACGACTCAAGACTCCGCGTTGTGAATCCGCTGGAACCGCAGACATGACCGATCGCGCCGCCGCCCTCGCAGAACTCCGCCCCTACATCGAACGCGTGCGAGACTTCACCGGCTGGGACCTCAGCCTCATCCGCGCGCGTGCCCTCGACCCGGAACCTCCGTGGGACTACGAGGCGCGCGCCCGCCAGCTTGCGTCGAATGCGAACAGCGTGCTCGACATCGGCACGGGCGGAGGCGAGGTGTACTCACGCATCGCGGCAGGCCTGCCCGCGCGGTTCCACGCCTGCGAGGAGTGGATCGTGAACGCGCACGTCGCGCCGCAACTGCTGCGGCCCATCGGCATTGATGTCGTCCACTGCCAGACCGGGGAAGGCCGCCTACCCTATCGGGACGCCGCCTTCGACCTGGTGCTTGCGCGCCACGAGGCCATCGACCCGGGGGAGGTCGACCGCATCCTCGCGCCCGGCGGCACCTTCCTCACGCAGCAGGTGGTGCCGGACGCCTGGCGCGAAATCCGGCAGTACCTGCCCCGGGCCACGGTCTTCCCTGACCACTGGCGCGAGTATCCCGAGGGCTTCCGTCGCCTCGGCTATCACGTAACGGCGCAACGCCACGACTACCGCGTCGCCTTCGAGACCCTCGGAGACCTCGTCGCCATGCTCCTCATCGCACCCTGGCAGGTCCCGGGCTTCGACCCTGGAGCCGACCTCGATGCGCTCCTCGCGCTCGAGCGCGCGCTCACCACCGAGCAGGGCATCGTGCTGAGCGACGGCCGGTACACCCTTGTCGCGTCGAAGCCAGCTTAGTCATCCTGTTGACTAAGGGATGGTCGCGGCCGATAGTGGATCCATGACTCAGGTGTCCGTCCACGAGGCAAAGACCCATCTTTCGCGTCTCCTCCGCGAGGTCGAGCGGGGAGAAGAGGTCGTGATCGCACGCGACGGGGAGCCCGTCGCTAAGCTCGTTCCACTCGCCCGCCGCCGAGTGCCACAGTTGGGCATGGACGAAGGCAAGGGGTTCAAGGTTCCCGAGGACTTCAACAAGCTGGACGACGACCTCCTGGATCTCTTCGAAAAAGACCTCGATCTGTGAGGCTACTGCTCGATACCGAGGTTTGGCTGTGGGCGCACTTTGCGCGACGCCAGCTCCTCCCTGGCGCCCTTGCGTCGCTGGAGGACCCGGACAACGAACGCTTCGTGTCGGTAGCCACATGGTGGGAAATCAGCATTAAGCACGCGCTCGGCAAGCTGCCCTTGCCGGAGCCGCTCGACGCCTACCTGCCCTCGCGGCTTGGGGCCACGGCGGCGAGCCTCCTCGAGATCCGTCCGGCCCATGTCATCGGCGTGGCCGCCCTCCCCCACCTCCACCGCGACCCGTTCGACCGCCTGCTTATTTCACAGGCTCACTCAGAGGGGCTCACGCTCGTCACCGCGGATGCGGACATCGCTCGGTATGAGGTCGATGTCCTCTGGGCGAATCGCCGGCTCCGTCAGCCCTGACTACGAAACAAGCCCGTAACCTGAGCGAAATTCCGCAGTAACCTCCCGGGCATACGTTCCCCTCAATCCGGCGGGGAACCACGGGGCCAGGCCCGTGGCCCCCTCTCCGGGCTATTCCGCATCTCTGGAGAGGGGTATCCGATGGAACTCGACACCGGCAATACCGCGTGGATGCTCGCCGCAGCCGCGCTGGTGTTGTTCATGACGCCCGGCCTGGGCTTCTTTTACGGGGGGCTCACCCGCAACAAGAACGTCCTTGCCACCATCATGCAGTCCTTCATCACCACCGGCGTGGTCGCGATCGTCTGGGTGACCGTGGGCTATTCTCTCGCCTTTGGGCCAGACTCCGGCATGGGCCTGATCGGTAACTTCGACTGGATCGGCCTGAAGGATGTCGGCGCCGAGCCGGGTGGACCGAACGGCGCGGTCTACGGGCTGAGCATCCCGCACCTCATGTTCATGTCCTTCCAATTGATGTTCGCAATCATCACCCCCGCCCTCATCACGGGGGCCTTCGCCGAGCGCGCAAAGTTCGGCCCGTTCCTCGTCTTCATGGCGCTCTGGTCGCTCCTCGTCTACGTGCCCATCGCCCACTGGGTGTTCGCCTATGACGGCTGGCTTAGCGCCTTCGCCTCCGATGGCACCGACAAGGGCCTCAACACCCTCGACTTCGCGGGCGGCCTCGCCATTCATGTGAACGCGGGCTTCGCCGCCATCGCCGCCGTAATCGTCTTCGGCAAGCGCAAGGGCTACGGCAAGGAAGCGATGGAGCCGCACGACATCACCATGGTGGTGTTGGGCGCGGCCATCCTCTGGCTCGGCTGGTTCGGCTTCAACGCGGGCAGCGCGGGTGGCGCGAGCGCCCAGGCGGTCTACGCCTTCACGAACACCGCCGTGGCCGCCGCTGTGGCCGGCCTCTCATGGACCCTCGCGAGCTGGCAGTTCGGCGGTAAGCCGAGCGTCGTGGGTGCCGCCGCGGGCGCCGTGGCGGGCCTCGTGGCAGTCACCCCGGCCGCTGGCTATGTGATGCCCATGGAAGCGATGGTCATTGGCCTCGTCGCTGGCGCGCTCTGTTACGGAGCCGTTCGGCTTCGGGCGAAGGTGGGCTTCGACGACTCGCTCGACGTTGTCGGTGTGCATGGTGTCGGCGGCATCTGGGGCGCCCTCGCCACCGGTATCTTCGCCAACTCCGCTGTCTCCGGCCTTCCTTATGCCGAAGGCATCATGGAAGGCGAGTGGAGCCGCTTCACGGATGCCCTCATCGGCATCGGCGCGGTGGGTGCGTACTCGTTCATCGTCACCTTCGTGATCCTCAAGCTCCTTGATGTCACGGTGGGCATCCGCGTGAGCGAGGACGAGGAAGAGCTTGGCCTCGACGTCACCCAGCACGGCGAGCGGGCCTACACCTCGGACGAAGGCGGCGTACCGCAGTCGCCCGGTCCAATCCTGCCGGCCCCACCGGTGACGTACTCCGGAGGCTCGACCTCCACGGCCCCCGGCGGGGCCCAGTAAGGCTGAATGAACTGACATGAAGAAGATCGAAGCGATCATCCGGCCCGAAAAGGTCAACGACGTCAAAAGCGCGCTGGACGACATCGGCATCCACGGCATGAACCTGCTCCAGGTGACCGGCCGGGGCGCCCAGCGCGGCATCGTCCACCAGGGCCGCGGCGGCGAGACCGTCACCGTGGACCTGCTGCCAAAAGTGAAGGTCGAGCTCGTCGTCCCGGACATCGCCGTGGATCGTGCTATCGAGGCGATCTGCTCGGCGGCCCGCACCGGGAACATCGGCGACGGCAAGATCTTCGTCATTCCGGTGGAGACGGCCGTCCGTGTCCGCACGGGTGAGCGAGGCGACGTCGCCGTGTAGCCCAAGCCTCACTGGACTGGGAAGAAGTCACCAACGGACGAGCCCGGCAGGTTTTCCCGCCGGGCTCGTGCTTGTTTGCGCTGGCTGCGGTCCGACCGACCGGTCGCGCCGCTCAGGTTGGGATGAACGTGCTGAGCACGAACGGCGCGGCCGAAGTGACCACCAGGCGGAAGTGGACGCGGCAGGCGACCAGTTCGCCCGGCTTCGTGCGCATGAACCCGTCATGCGGGCCCGAGGCACCGCCGTCGCGTAACTCCGCTGCGACGTCGTCGCGTACTTCGCGCTGTGGCCAGAGATCGAGCTCTTCGGAAGTGCGGCCGATGACATCAGCCCGCCAGTAGCCGCAGAGTTGCAGGAAGGCCTCGTTCGCTGCGCTGAAGCGCTGTGTGATGCCGTCGGTGATGGCCATTGCCACCGGGTTCGCGAAGAAGACGCGGCTGTAGAGCTCCTCGGAGGCTCGCAGGCTTCGTAGCGCTTCGTCGTCGTCAGGTTCGCTCACGATGCGGACTATAACGATCGGCGGCATTCGGCGAAATCGGGTTGGCAACGATATTGAGACGACGTATCATTAGAGTTCTAACTGATACTTCGTCTCACGGGGTCCCCGCGATGCCTCTCCGCACCTCCCTCCTCGCGTTCGCTCTGGTGCTGTCCGGGCTGTTGCTCGCGGCCTGCGGCTCCGGCCCGGATGACGACGGCCGGCTGCAGGTCGTGGCCACCACGTCCCAGATCGCCGCGCTCACCCGTGAAGTGGCGGGTGACCGGGTGTCGCTCACCACGCTCATTGGCCCCGGCGTGGACGCCCACGACTTCGAGCCGGACCCCCGCCAGGTGCGCCGCATTCACGACGCCGACCTCGTCCTTCGCAATGGCATTGGCCTCGACGACTTCCTCGACGACATCATCGAGGGCAGCGCCGGCGGCCGGGTGGTCACGATCACCGACGGGATCACACCTCAGCCGGGCGCCGGCCAGGCCGATGGTGACGACGCCGACCCTCACGTCTGGCACGACATCGACAACGCGAAGCAGATGACGCTGAACATCGCGGAAGCGCTCGCCGAAGCTGACCCGGACAACGCATCCGTGTACGACCAGAACGCCCGCGAGTACGCCCAGACGCTGGACGAAACCGATGCCGAGATTCGCGCGCTCCTGGACCAGATCCCCGGTGACCAGCGGAAGATGGTGACCAACCACGACGCCTTCGGCTACTTCATCCGGCGTTACGACCTCGAATTTGTGGGCGCCGTCATCCCGAGCGTCAGCTCACAGGCGGAGCCTTCAGCGGGTGAGATCGCCGACCTCCAGGACCTCATCGAGGAGGAGGGCGTGCGGGCCATCTTCGCGGAGCAGGAGCTCGACGCGCGCGTGGCCCGGCAAATCAGCGAGGACACCGGCGTGCGAATCGTGGACGACCTCTATGCCGACTCCCTGGGCGAGGAGGGTACGGAGGCCGGCACCGTGCACGGGATGCTTCTCTGGAACGCGAAACGGATCGCGGAAGCGCTCAGGTAGTCCGCTTGAGCCGACGCGGCGTGCGGCTGGCGCGGTGCTGTGTGCGGGACATGCCGCGTTCGCCGGACTGAGGCTCCGGGTCGAGCTCGCGACGATACTGCGCCGCACACCGCGCACAGATCCCATGCGAGATCAGCGGCGTGCCGCGAATCATGGTGCGGCGGCACCATGCACAGATGATGGTAGGTTGTGCCCGATCCACAAGGATCCACGCTACGCAGGCTCGCATAACGCCCACCTAAACGGGTTCGCACCCCGGCCGACTGCGAGAGACCGGCAAGGTAAAGTCAGCCGTCTTACCACGGCGCGGAAAGGTGCACCGCCGTCTCAGGCCTGGCGTCGTGAGACCAGGGTGCCCGCTGAACGGTTACTTCCCGATTCCGCGCCACGATTCGAAGTCTTCGAGGACGCCGTACGCCATCTCCTTCGAAGCATCCTTCAGCCAGCCGTCCGGCCGTGCCTTGAGATCCGCACTCAGTTCGTTTGACGTTGCCGACGAGAGGTGGACATTTGCTGTCTCGTAGCCCATCGCCTCGAGCAGCTTGCGGCGGCGCTGCGTCATCCTCGAGGTTTGCGAGCTTCAGCTTGCCGCCGTCCGGCCCGAGCCGTTTCACCACCCAGCTCCCAACTGGCCGGTAGCACGGGTCGGGGTGCGGATGCAGCGCGGCGAGGCGCTGGCTGTAACGGCGCGGCCGGGCAACACGGTGGCAGAGAGCCCAGTGCAGCGCCTGCCACCGCCGGCGCTTGGCCTCCCGCGCGACGGGGCTTCCCGCCCACTCGGCAATGGCGACATAACGTGGCATACCGAGCGTCCCCATCACGCCGCTGCCGCCGTACGCGGTCGACGGTCCGGCGTACCCCTGATCGCCCTCCCTTGGGAGAGCGCCCCGAGTTCAGAGAGGCGGCCCCCCATGCGGCGGTGGGGCCGCCTCTCGCTGTGTTCCACGCCCAGCGGCCACTGAGGGCCGCGACTCCCGGGCGTACAGGAATTCCGCGCCGTCAAGGTCGATCGCGGGGAGCAGGTCGAGCTAGTCGGTCGCCAGGGAAGGGAGCGCTCGCCGGGCTATGAGCCACGCAAACCAGGCGCTCCCGGCGAAGATGAGGATATTGCCGATCTGGCTGAGGAGCACTTCGGCGGACACGATCTCCGCGAAGATGAGGACCGCGCCCACCGCGAAGAGCAACGCAGGCCACCGGACATTGCCGCCGTCCACGATGAGCGGGACGGCGAACAACCCGATGCCAACGAAGAACGCCAGTGCGGCAGGGACGACCGCGGCGGCGACCGGCCCCGAGAACATTGTCTCCAGGAGGTCCGTCACCGCTGCCACGTCGGCGCCGTCCTGGGCGTACCTCCCGAGCACCATCTCTCCGACGAAAATCGCGGCCAGGGCGAACGAGCCTGCAAGCACGAGCAACCGTGCGGCCATGCCCGTCCTGGGCCTGCGTCGGGCGGCAACGTCGGTCAGGGCGAGGATCCCCGGGATAAAGAGCACGAAGCCGACGAACAGCATGACGTGAGCGGCATACCAGCGCTGTGCATGTTCCACCACGATCGCCGCCTGGTCCTCGGCGTCGAGGCTCTCCGCAGGGTGGACGAGGTCGCCGATCGACATGAGAAGCGGGGCCACCACGAGGCTGGCCACAACGATTGCGGTGCGATAATCCGGGGTCCCGGCCGATGCGGCCATGCGAGCCTCCCGTGTAGCGGTCGCGCAGAGTGTACACACCCGCGGGCGAACTCACCGAGGCGGCCCATCGCTGAGGCCGCCTTTCATTGGTTCGCACGCCAGCGGCCACTGAGGGCCGCGACTCCTGCCGCGCGCGGACGGGCTACGCGTCGAAGTAGAGGTGGAACTCGTAGGGGTGCGGGCGCATGCGCACGGCGTCCACTTCGTTCTCGTACTTCCACTCGAGCCAGGTCTGGAGCACGTCCTCGGTGAAGACGCCACCCTTGAGGAGGAAGTCGTGGTCCTCCTCCATCGCCTGCAGCGAGCCTTCGAGCGACTGCGCGACCGTGGGGATGTTCGCCAGGTCCGAGGGGCTGAGGTCGAAGAGGTTCGTCTTGTCCAGTGGCGGTCCGGGATCCCAGCCGTTCTCGATGCCGTCCATGCCGGCCATGAGGATGGCACTGAAGGCGAGGTACGGGTTCGCGGTCGCGTCCGGGGGCCGGAACTCGACGCGCTTCTGGCGCGGGTCGGGGCTGACGAGCGGGATGCGGCAGGCCGCCGAGCGGTTGCGGGCGGAGTACACGAGGTTCACGGGCGCCTCGTAGCCGGGCACGAGCCGCTTGTAGCTGTTCGTGGTCGGTGCGCAGAGAGCCATGAGCGCCTTGCCATGCTTGATCAGGCCGGCGATGTAGGCGCGGCACATCTCCGAGGTGAGCCCGTAGCCGTCGCCGAAGAAGAGGTTCTCGCCGTTCTTCCAGATGGAGAGGTGCGTGTGCATGCCGGAGCCGTTGTCCTGGTAGATGGGCTTGGGCATGAACGTGGCGACCTTGCCGTGGCGCTTGGCGACGTTCTTCACGATGTACTTGTAGAGCATCGCCTTGTCGGCCATCGTGCGGAGGGTGTCGAAGCGCATGTCGATCTCGCCCTGGCCGGCGGTGGCGACTTCGTGGTGGTGCAACTCGATCTCGATGCCGCAGCGCTCCATCTCCTCCACCATCTCGTTGCGGAGGTCGGTCTGCGTGTCGTGCGGGCTAACGGGGAAGTAGCCTTCCTTGTAGCGGGGGCGGTAGCCGGTGTTCATGCCGCCATCGAGCCGGGAGCCTTCGCCGCTGTTCCAGATGCCCTCGTCCGAATCGACGGAGTAGAAGGACGAGTTCTGGTTCGTGTTGAAGCGCACCTCGTCGAAGACGAAGAACTCGAGCTCGGGGCCGACGTAGACGGTGTCGCCGACTCCGCTGTCCTTCACGTACTGCTCCGCCTTGGTGGCGATGTAGCGCGGGTCGCGGCTGTAGCGCTGGCGGGTGACCGGGTCCTCGACGTCGCAGATGACGGAAAGCGTCGGGGTCTCGATCGCGGGGTCGATGATGGCCGTGTCCGGGTCCGGGACGAGGAGCATGTCCGACTCCTCGATCTTCTGGAAGCCGCGGATGGAGGAACCGTCGAAGCCGTAGCCCTGGGTCCATGGGGACTTGGTGTAGTCGGTCCAGTCGTTGAGCTGATGGATAGGGCGCGTGAGGTGCTGCCAGAGGCCGAAGAGGTCGACGAACTTCACGTCTACGAAGCGGATGCCGTTTTGCTCGCAGAAGCCTTTGATTTCTTCAGGGGTCACGTAGGTCTCCTCCGGAGAAGTGCTCAGTGCTGAGTCCTCAGTGCTTGCAAGCGTTTACGGGAAGCACTGAGCACCGGGCACGGAGCACTTGATGGTGTGACCATATTGTTGCGTCAGGCGTGGTTATGCAGGGCGCCGGAGCGATGAAGATCATGTTTCGCCGATTGATGATGGGACGCAGCCGCGCGCGTGAGCAAGCGGTCCCGGTACTCATGCGAACAGTTCCGGCGGCGGACCGGCCCCATCGCAGCCGGGGCGTTAACCGCTTGCTGACGCGCGCGGCTCCGTCCCTGGCGGGGTTAGTCGATGAAGTCGGCGGCGACGGGGCGGAGACGGAGGCCGAACTCCATGCCTCCCTCGGGGTGCGGCCGGGCCCAGATCTCGCCGCGCTGGGCTTCGATCAGGCGCTTGCAGACTGACAGCCCAAGCCCGAGACCGCTGGGGTGGTCCGGCGTGGTCGCCGCGCGGAAGTATGGTTCGAAGAGGTGCTCGAGGTCAGCCTCGGAAACACCGGGCCCCCGGTCTCGCACCGTCACTTCCACCCAGCCATCCGTGGCGGCGGCGGTGACAGTGATCGGGCCATCTAGCGGGCCGTACTTCTGGGCGTTCGTGAGCAGGTTCCAGATAACCTGGTCAATGGTGCTCGCGCTCGTCTCCACGGGCGGGAGATCGCCCGCCATCCGGAGATCAACGGCGGTCGTCCGGAAGCGGTCACGGAACTCGGTGACGGTCTCCCCGAGCAACCGCTGGACGAGGTGCGGCTCGGTCACGGGCATCATCCCGCGTTCGAAGCGCGAGAGGATCATCATGTTCTCCACCAGGCGCTGCATGCGTGCCGCCTGGGACGTTACCTCGTCGAGCGAGCCTTGGAGTGCCTCGGCGTCGAGTTCGCGCCAGCGCCGGCGAAGAAGCTCGCTGTTCCCGCCGATCTGGGTGAGGGGCGTGCGCAACTCGTGCGAGACCTGGCCGAGGAAGTCGTCCTTGGCCCTGAGTGCATCTCGCAGGTCCTGCTGCATCTGCTTCTGCTCGGTGATGTTCGCCAGGACGTTGACGGCGCCGATGAGGCGACCGCTCGCGTCGTGGAGCGGTGTCGGGTGCGGGAGGACCATCATACGCGCGCCGTCCGGGCGCTCCACCATGATCTCGACGCCACGCACGGGCCGGTCTTCGCGCAGGGCGACACCCATGGGGCAATCCTCATGTGCCACCGGCTCGCCCTCGGGAGTGAAGATGCGATAGGAGCCGCACCACAAGTCCACGCCCAGTGTCGGCGAGCGGCCCCACATCGCGGCCGCGTTGTCATTGAAGAGCGTGATACGCCCCTCCGCGTCGGTGGTGTAGACCGCCAGCCCCAGCCCTTCGATAAGGGTGCGGTACCGCTCCTCGCTGTCGCGCAGGCCTTGCGCGACCAGGGCGCGCTCCTCATGGATCCGGTTCTGATCGATGGCGAACCCGACGTTCGCGGCAATGGCCCGGGCGATGGTCAGCTCACGTGACGTGAACACGTGCGGGCCGGGGTGATAGAGCATGAACTTGCCCAGCAGCTTGCCCGCGATCGTCAGAGGCACGAACGCAAGGGAGCCGATGCCCTCAGCTTCGAGCGTGGGCAGCAGGTCCTTGACGTACGGGTCCGTGCGCACGTTCTCCACGAGCACGGGCTGCGGGGCCGGGTCTCCGAGCTCCCAGGGGGAGTGGCCCTCAACGGCCTTGCGATAAGACGCGGAGAGGTCGCGCCAGGCGACGAAGCGCATGATGCCGTCTTCGTCGATCAGGAGGATCGAAGAGCGGGACACGCCCAGGCTCTCTTCGAGGCAACGGAGGGCCGCATCGTAAATCTCTGAGACCCCACGGGCCGAGGCAACATCCTGGGCCAGTTCCGACAGCAGGTCGAGCGGGTCGGCTGGGTCGGCCGGTGAGTCGGAAGCCGTTGAGGATGCAAGCATGCACACCGAGCCTACACTGGGAGCGTTGCAGAACCATCACGTTGGGTGAGCCTGCCATCCGCTCCGCATAACGTCTGGCGGAAGAGTTCGGCGTAACTCGTTCGGGTTCCTGTCCGGATTCTGTCTGGTCTGGTTCCATAAACCCGACAGTTGTGCGCCGCGCCCCCTTCCCACGCTGGAAACCGCACACGAGTCCTCGTGGATGCCCGGCGGGAATCCGGACACCGGCTCCTCGCGCCCGAAGAGGCTCATCAGCTTCGCAGTCGCCGCCCTTCGAGGCGGAACCCAGACATCCCGACACCCCCTACTCCTACTCCTATCCTTTAATAGAGGGATCAGTTCTGTTGAGATGGATAGATGTTAGATGCGGTACGGATCACGGTTTCCGGTGGGACGGGTGGGCATGGACGGACAAGCATGCACCGGGAGAAGTTCGTCCCCAAGGGAGGCCCGGATGGCGGTGATGGTGGTCGCGGCGGCCGCGTCTTCCTCCGCGCGCTCGATGACGTCTACACACTGGAGGTCTACCGCTCGAAGACGAAGTTCCGCGCCGACGATGGCGGGAACGGCGGCATCAGCCAGCGGACAGGCGCCCACGGCGAGGACCTGCACCTTGATGTGCCCGCCGGCACCGTCGTCATCGAAGAGGAGACGGGCGACCTCATCGCCGACCTCAAGCACCCGGGCGATGAGACGCTCGTGGCGCATGGCGGCCGCGGTGGCTGGGGCAACAAGCGGTTCGCCACCTCGACGAATAAGGCGCCCTCTTTCTCGCAGAAGGGTCACGCGGGGGAGACCGTGGAGCTCCGCCTGGAGCTGCGCCTGCTCGCGGACGTGGGGCTGATCGGGCTGCCGAACGCCGGCAAGTCAACCCTCCTCGCGGCCGTCTCGAACGCGAAGCCGAAGATCGCCTCCTACCCGTTCACCACGCTCGAGCCGATGCTGGGTGTCGTGCCGGTGGCGTGGGACCGCTTCACCCTCGCCGACCTGCCGGGACTCGTGGAGGGTGCGAGCGAGGGCTACGGGCTCGGGTTCGAGTTCCTGAAGCACATCCGCCGCTGCCGGGTGCTGCTGCACCTCGTCGATAGCCAGTCGCCGGACCCCGTGACGGACTACGAGCTGATCGAGGGCGAGCTGCGAGCGTACGACCCGCGGCTGGACGAGGTGGCGCGCGTGATCGCGGTGACGAAGGTGGACATCGAGCCGGAACGGGCGAGCAAGTCGGCCGAAACGCTCGGCGCACACGTTGGACAACCCGTGCGCTGCATCTCCGCGGTGAATGGGGACGGCACGGAGGCGCTCGCGGCCGAGCTCCTGGCGCTCGTGAAGGTAGAGCGCGAGAAGGCTGAGATGGCGCTCCCCGAGGAGATCCCGGTGCTGCGGCCGGAGTCGAACGAGCGGTTCACGGTGGACCCGGCGGGCGAGGGCCGTTGGATGGTGGATGGGCGGAGGATCGTACAGTTCGTAGAGATGATGGACACGGACATGGAGGGCGCGGACCAGGAGGTGCAGCGCCGCCTGGAGCGGTGGGGCGTGGTCAAGGCCCTTCGCCGTGCCGGCGCGGAAGTGGGGGACACGGTGGTGTTCGGTGAGACCGAGGTCGAGTTCGAGGGGTAGGCGTCGCGGTGCGATACAATGCGCGCATGCTGACGGAGTACCTGGACGCGGCCATGCGCAAGGCGCACTACGAGATGGAGGACGGGGAGTTCTTCGGAGAGATCCCGGGCCTTCAAGGCGTACTTGCGAACGGCGACAGCCTGGAGGAATGCCGCGAAGAGCTTCGGTCGGTATTGGAAGATTGGCTTCTACTAGGCATCGCTCTGCACCACCCGCTCCCCGAGGTGGATGGCCTGAAGCTCGTACTCCCGGAACTGGCGATGCACGATCTCGCCACAGTTCCGGACGTCGCCTGAGTGCCTCGCTTCGGTCCCATCCCGCGGAGAGAACTGATTCGCGGGCGCCGCGACGCCGGATTCTCCGGCCCCACCGGTTCCGGCCGTCACGATTCGATGGTCCGCGGCACAGTGAAGATTCAGTGCCGAACCCGCACAGGGGCGACATCTCGGTCGACCTCCTGGCCAGGCTCCTGCGCCAGGCAGGCATCAGCCGGGAGGAGTGGGAGCGGCTCTGATGTTACAATGACGCGGATGCTGACCGAGTACTTCGACGCGGCCATGCGCAAGGCGCATTACGAGATCATGGAAGACGACGAGGGCTTCTGGGGCGAGATCCCCGGGTTCCAGGGGGTGTGGGCGGCGGAGCCGACGCTTGAGGCCTGCCGCGAGGAGCTCAGGTCAGTGCTCGAAGACTGGGTAATCTTCAGAGTTCACGACCACCTCGAACTTCCGGAAGTGGACGGCCAGCGTATCTGCTTTGACCAGGTCGCGTAGTGCCGCGCTACGGTCCGCTATCCCGCGCGGACCTCATCCGTGGGCTCAGAGCTGCCGGGTTCAATGGTCCGCGGCCGGGCGGTAAACATCAGATCATGCGGCGGGGGGACGTCACTGTCTCGGTCCCCAATCCCCACCAGAGTGACCTCTCGATCCGGCTGGTGGCCGGCATCCTCCGCCAGGCCGGCATCAGCCGCGAGGAGTGGGAGCGGCTCTGACGCGTGCGGTGCCTTAGGCTAAGGGGGCATGGTCACGGTCATCGGGCACGAGGACATCCGGCGGGAGTTACGTGTGCTGGCGGGCAGCGCGGAGCCGCCGCATGCGCTGATGTTCGTGGGCCAGGACGGCACCGGCCGCAAGCTCCTCGCGCTGGAGTACGCCCAGCTCCTGAACTGCGAACGCGCGCCCTGGAACGCGCCCGCGGGGGCCTCGCTCTTCGGTGACGACCTGCCTCCGGCGACGGCCGAGGACGTGCCGTGTGGGGCCTGCCGCCCCTGCCGCCTCATCGCGGAGGGCTCGCACCCGGACGTCGTGGTGATCGGGCCGGGAGACACCCTTTGCAAGCCGAGGGCGGGCGAAGCCTCCCATCCCCGACACCCGGACTCGCGCGACATCCGTATCTGCCAGGTGCGTGGGCTGATCGAGCTGGCGTCCCGCTACCCGTTCGAGGCGAAGTACCGGCTCGTCGTCATCGACCCCGCCGACCGGCTCTACCGTGATGCCTCACCCGCGTTCCTCAAGACCCTCGAAGAGCCGCCGGGACACACAGTCTTCGCGTTGCTCACGTCCGCGCCTGAGGCGGTGCTCGAGACGATTCGCAGCCGTTGCCGCCGCATCGATGTGCGCCCCGTGGCGCGGGAGCAGGTCCAGCGTGGCCTGAGGGAGCTGGAGCATGCGCCGGAGATCGCAGCCCGCGCGGCGGCCGAGAGCCGGGGCCGCCCCGGGCGCGCCATCCATTTCGCCGAGCACCCGGATGAGATGGACGACCGCGACCGGCGGCTCGATCGATGCGCGCGCACCGCCGCGGG
Source organism: Dehalococcoidia bacterium (assembly GCA_040877955.1). Taxonomy (GTDB): domain Bacteria; phylum Chloroflexota; class Dehalococcoidia; order Tepidiformales; family Tepidiformaceae; genus JBBDMZ01. The sequence goes on from JBBDMZ010000056.1 coordinate 94,911, forward strand.
GCGCCTCCCGGAGCGGTTCAAGTACGCAGAGGAGCTCGCCGAGCGCTTCCGCCGGGACAAGTCGGCGGCGTGGCCGGACCTGGAGGCGTGGGAGGCGTTCTGGGAGCAGAGGCTCCATTCGCTGGCGGCCTCGGGCGAGGAGGCGGGTGCCGCGCGCGGCACGGTGCGGGCGCTGCAGGCCATCGCTCGCGCACGCGAGGATCTCCTCGCAAACGTGATCGCGCGGGCGGCGCTGGAGTTGATGCTGCTCGCGTTCCCGCGCGTGGAGATGGCGGCCGGCGTGGAGGAGGAGGTGGCGTAGGTCGGGCCTGCGCCTACGGCCGCCCGCGGCTACACTGGACGTAACCGCCGAGGAGAATACCCGGCATCATGGCTGACAACGCTCCGCGCGTGGCCGGTGTGCGCTTTCGAAACGCCGGCAAAATCTTCTATTTCCACGCCTCCGGCATGCGCCTCGAAGTGGGCGAATATGTCGTGGTCGAGAGCGTGCGCGGGCCGGAGGTGGCGAAGGTCGTCATCGCCCCGGACCAGGTCGTGGTCAACGAGCTCGGGCGCGAGGACCTGAAGCCCATCCTGAGGCTCGCCACAGACGATGACATCCAACGGGCCGACACCCTCAAAGGCAAGGTGGAAGCACTCCTCGTTGAAGCGAGGGCGATCGCGCAGGATGCCGGGTTTCCCGCCCGCATCGACGACGGAGAGTTCACCCTCGACGGACGCCGGCTGACGCTATCGTTCACGAGCGAGGAACGCATCGACTACCGGGACTTCGTGCGGCGCGCGGCGGACCGCTTCAAGGTGAAGGTGGACATGCGCCAGCTCGGGGCGCGCGACCGGGCGAAGCTGGCGGGCGGTTACGGCATCTGCGGACGCGAGCTCTGCTGTTCGAGCTGGCTCTCGACGTTCCCTTCGATCTCCATCCGCATGGCGAAGGAGCAGGAGCTGCCCCTGAACCCGCAGAAGATCAGCGGCCTCTGTGGGCGCCTGCTGTGCTGCCTGAGCTACGAAGAAGAGGGCTACCGCGAGATGCGGAAGACGCTCCCGAAGGTGGGCCAGCGCTGCAGCACGCCCACGGGCGAGGGCAAGGTGATCGGGGTCAACATCCTCCGGCGGCAGGTCACGCTCTACGTCGAAGGGCAGCGCGTGGAGGTCGGCGACCGTGACCTGGGCACCGTAGTCCGCTGGGACACGAGCAGCAGGAGCGCCGAGCCGCCGCCGAGCATGTCGCGCGCGGAAGCGATCGAGCAGGGCCTCATCGAAGCCGACGAGATCGACCTGGCCGGTGACACGGGCGACGCGGAGGAGTCGGCATGGGCCGCCCTCGAAGCGGGCGTGGGACGGGGCCGGTTGCCGGGCGGCGGTCCGCGCAAAGTCGTGCCCTCCCGCGATCGCGGGCCACGCCCCGGCAGCCGCCCGGAGGGCCGCGCAAGTGGGCCGCCACAGTCAGAGTCGCCCGCTGACGCACCCGGTCGCGACCGCGGCGGGCGCGGGAGGAGCCGTGGCCGGGGTGGCCGGCCGGAAGGGCCATCGAGCGAGCCGCGACGGACTCCGCCCGCGGACTTGCCGCAGGGCCGGTCGTTCCAGCGCAGCCAGCCGGGCCCGTCGCAGGCGAGCGAGCGGCCGCCACGCGCACCCGAGAACGAGGCACCTTCGGGCGAGCCTGGAAACGAGGGCCAGGGTGGTGGCGGGCGTCGGCGCCGGCGCGGCCGCGGTGGCCGCGGACCGGGCGCTGGCGGCGGTGAGCCTGGCGCCAATCAGAGCCCCGAGCGTTAGCGAGCGGGTTCGAGCGTGAGCGACCGGTTGCGCGTACCATCCCACGATGGCCTTTGAACTGAGTGCTGCTGTTGTCCTCTGGCGAGGCGATGAGATCCTGGTTATGAAGCGTGGGATGGGCGGGTTCGCGGGCGGCGGGTGGTTCATCCCCGGCGGGCACTGCGAGCAGGGCGAGGCGCCGCACGTGTCGGCCGCGCGCGAGGTCTGGGAGGAGACGGAGATTACCGTCGACCCGGAGAGCCTGCGCATCACCGGCGTGATGAGCTACGAGACCGGCCGCGGGACGGCCCACACGATCATCTACAACGGCGAGTGCCCCGACGGCGCCGAGTGCGTCATCAACGACGAGCACCTCGTCTTCCACTGGATGACGCCCGACGCATTCATCGCCCGATTCCTGGAGGGCGGCATGTTGCGCGGCAAAGGCGTGGATGAGGGCCCCATCGTGCTCGCGGGCGAGGTGGCGCGCGTCATCGTCGAGGCGGCCGCGACACGCTGACCGCCGCCTCCGAGCGAGGGAGGCTACGCCGCCTGGGGTTCCTTCACGACGAGCGTCACCACACCCAACTGGTCCGCCAGCTGCTTCGCTTCGGGGCGGATCCAGTCACCGTCGACGGCGGCATCGACCGACAATCCCAGCCGGCGGAGGATCTCCGCGCGACGATGCACCCGCCGCACGTCATCCGAATTCACCGTCAGTGACAGCTCAAGAACGACGAGGATGTCGACTGGCGTTGCGACATGCTCCGCAGACCGAGGTTGTGCCCACGCGGCAGCATCGATCTCTAGCAGGTCATCCCACTCGGCGGCGGCGAGCTCGTTCCCGTACGCCAGGCTTACCGGTTCGAGCTCTGGTACATGAACCGGGCGGACCTTCATGTACCGTCGGCCCAGCCGCGAGGGCATCCGGCTGCGGTAGTCGAGCTCGAACATCCTGCCGTCAAGGTTGCCAAGGCGGCCATCGTGAAGCTGTACGACTTTCAGGAGATCCCCCATGCGGTCGGCGAGGACACCCATGCCGCTTGCGAACTGTTCCATGCGGCTGGCCAGCTGGTCCACGCGGCCGGTGAGCTGATCCATCCGCTCGACGAGGTCAGCCACGATTCGCGGCAAGGCGAGGAAGTCGTCGGCGAGGATAACGCTGCGCACGCGCTCGCGGAGCTGCGGGTTGCGTTGCAACTCGGCGATGAAGGGCTCGAAGTCCTCCGGCGAGAATGCCATACGCTGAGTATATCCCTCGGAGGGGCGTCAGCGGTTCGCTGTCGCGCTTAGCCCGCCGCGGGCTCGCCTGCGACGTCCGCAGCCGCCACCGGTTCCAGTTCATCCAGCGGGTCGTCCGTCGAGATTGGGTGCACCAGGCGGTCGCCGGACGGTAGTGGCTCGCCACGGCAAGCCGAGGCGAATTGCTCACCCGCATGAGCGGTTGGATTCCGCCTATGACGGCGGCAGGGTAGGATCGAGCTTGTGGAGATCACCTGGTTCGGCCGCAACTGTTTCCGCATCAAGGGCCGGGAAGGCGTCGTGCTCACGGACCCGCCGCCGGCGAACAGCGGCTACAAGATCGGCAAGCAGCCCGCCGAGGTGGTGACGCTCAGCAACCGTGAGGATCCCGGTTACAGCCACCTGGACGCGGTGAGCGGCAATCCCGTGGTGCTGAACGCGCCCGGGGAGTACGAGATCGGCGGCATCCTCGTTGAAGGTCACGCCACGAAGCGCGCTGATGGCAGCCGGAACATGGTGTTCGTGTGTGAGCTGGACGGCATACGCGTCGGTCACCTTGGCCTTCTCGCGGGAGCGCTGGAGACGGATGTAATGGAGCAGCTCAAGGTAGACGTGCTGCTGCTGCCCGTGGGCGGGGGCAATTCGCTTGGCGGACGGGCGGCCCAGGACGTGATGACGTCGATCGACCCAAACATCGCCATCCCCATGAACTACAAGACGGACATGGAGAAGATGGACCTGGAGCCACTGGAGCGGTTCATCAAGGAGACGGGCGCAAAAGTGGAGCCCCAACCGCGGCTGCAGGTGTCGAAGAGTGGCCTCCCCTCCGACCTGGCCGTGATGGTGTTGCAACCGCGGCAGTAAGGTGGCGCTGGTAAAGCCTGTTTGAGACGCGTATGAATCGAAAGGCCACCACGCGCGCGTAAGTCTGATGTGGGGCATACTCTGTCTCAGCGGAAAGGACGGGTAGCATGAGCACGATGACCGAAGGCCGCGATGAAGGCGCCCCGGCAGCGGGCCTGGCGCGCAATGCCGAAATTGTTAAGCTGCCCCGCTGCTCCCGCTGCGACCTGACATACATGGTGGCGAAGTCGACGAGCGCCCTGAAGTTGACGTACTGCAGCTTCCTCTGCGAGCTCGGGGACCTCGGGTTCAGCATGAGCGGCCTCGAGAGCATGGAGCTCGTGAAGAAGGAAGAAGCGGAAGCCCCCGAGCCGGAGCCGGTCGGCGTCGACTAAAACCGGAACACCGAAAACAGACTCACGGCCCGCAACACGCGGGCCGTTTTCGTCGCCGAGTCCGCCAGTCCCAGCGCGAGCATCAGCGAGCATGCGGTCGTGCCCCGGCTCCGCGCCCCGCGGGTCACGCGAGATCCGGTCCCTGCCCCTCCAGCACATACGCACAGCATGAGCTCACCTCATCCTCCGTCCAGAGCCAGTGTGTGCTGGCACCTTCCGTCCATACAGGTTCACCCGGTGCCGTGAGCCTGCGCTCGCGGAGACGGAACGTGGCGCGGGCCTTTACCGTGGGCACCACCCGGTCGGGATGTATCTCGGCCGCCACAACAAGGTGGACATGGTTCGTCCGCACGTTGAGCGCCGGAAGGTACCATCCCTTGAACTCGCATGCCTCGCGGATGGCGGCATCGACCACTTCACGGCGGCTTGCATCGAGGGTCATCGGGTCATGCGCGAGCCGTTGTTGGGCATAGCGCAGGCGCGCCGGGTTCGGATCGAGGTGGAGCACCTCGCCGGGGCGACGCTGGAAGTTGGAATCCCTCGCGTCACCGTGTAACCAGGTGCCGTAACGCGTGAATGTGACGAAGTACGCCAGCACTTCGCGATCCTCTCTCATGCGAGGGATTGTACGGCGTAGAGCTCGAGATGCTGCGGAACGACCATCGCATGCTCGCTGATGCTCGCGCTGGGACTGGGCGGCATCAGGCTCGGCGGGCGAGGCACTCCCAGGTTTGCTTGGGCTGGGCATAGCGGCGGATGGTGCGGTGGGCGAGGTGTTCGATGGAGAGTCCCCCCGGGAGGGCGGCGCGCACGTCGGCCTCGGTGAAGAAACGCTTGGTCGCGCTCCAGCCGCCCGATACGGGAGGCCGGTGGAAGAAGCCGGGCTCGATCTCCTCGCCTTCGCCGGCGCCGTGGTGGTAGTCATCGCTGGCGTTGACGCGAAAGAGGAACAGGCCGCCCGCCCGCACGCACTCAGCTGCGGCGGCAAAGGCGGCGAGGGTGTCGGACCAGGGCAGGTAGTGCAGCGAGAGGCTCGCCAGGGCCGCATCGAAGCTGGCTGGCCGGATGGGTGGATACCGGACGTCTGCGCGGAGGTAGGTGACGTGGGATTGGCGCCCGGCCTCCCAGCCAGGGTCGCGGCGGTCGTACGCGACCACTTCGAACCCGCGCTCGGCGAGATACGCGGCATCGAGGCCATGCCCGCAGCCGAGATCGAGGACGCGGATGCCGGCTTCGCGGAAGCGGTCAACGAACGGTGAGAGCCAGTCCTCGGTGGCGGGCGGGCGCATGCCGAAATCATAGGCTGAGGCGCGGGTGCAGCGGCGTGGAAGCAGGAACGGAAGGCCGGACTTCGGTAGCATCGCCCTCAGACATGCGCATTGGACTGATTTCGGACACCCACATCCCGGAGGCGCGGGACGAGCTCTGGCCCCAGGTCTTCGAGGCCTTCGCGGGCGTCGATGCCATCCTCCACGCGGGCGACATCCACGACCTCGTCGTCATCGACCAGCTCTCCGACGTAGCGCGCACCTACGCGGCGCGCGGCAACGGCGACGATGGCTCCGGCGGGCGGCCCATCCAGCCCGACGACGCCCGACTGCGGGAAGCGTGGCTGCTGGAGTTCGATGGCCTGCGCATCGGCATGACGCACGACATCCCCATCCCGGAATACCCGCCGCACCTGACGGTGGAGCGTGCGATGCAGCGCTACTTCGGCCGCACCGACCTCGATGTCCTCATCCACGGCGACACGCATGTGGAGGCGATCGACACGATCGGGAACACGCTCTGCGTGAATCCGGGGTCGCCGACGTACCCGCACAACCTGGAGACCCAGTTCGGCACCATCGGCTTCCTCGAGATCAGCGGCGGCCAGGCGGAGGCCACCATCTGGCAGCTCACAGACGACGGCATCGAGCCCTTCGATTGGACGCGCTGGCGCCGGGCCCTCACCCCCCAACCCCCTCTCCCGACTGCGCGGGAGAGGGGGAGCTAATCCCGCGTTGCTCCCGGATCGTCGTGAGGACAGCCCCCAGCGAAGCGCCGCTCACGGCTCGGGTGGTGGCTCGCCGAGGCAGCGCGCCTGTGACTACGTGATGAATCAGCAGGGGAACGAGCTGGGCTAAGTGCGCGGTCTCCCGCGACTTGGGACATCGCACCGCTCCCTTGCGGTCGCGGCTCTGAGGGTCGCGGCTCTGAGCGCGAACGATACCCCCTCTCCCGCGCAGTCGGGAGAGGGGGCAGGGGGTGAGGGCCGCTACGCCGCTTGCTTCACGAACTCGGCGTCGATCTCGAGGGTGATCTCGTCGCTCACGAGGAGGTTGCCAGCGCCGAGGGGCAGGTTCCAGTCGAGCCCCCAGTCCTTGCGGTTCACCTTCGTGGCCGCAGAGAGCGAGAGGCGGGTGCCGCCCCACGGGTCCTCGATCGGGCCGGCGACTTCGCCATCGAAGGCGACCTCGCGGGTCACGTCACGGATCGTGAGGTCACCAACGAAGCGGTATTCGCCGCCACCTTTGGGCTGGATCTCGCGGGTCTTGAAGGTGATGTAGGGGTACTCCTCCGCGTTGAAGAAGTCCGCCGAGCGGAGGTGGTTATCGCGCTGGTCGAAGCCGCTCTCGACGCTGGCGACGTTGACGCGGAAGGTGGCGGCGCTGTTGGCGATGTTCTGCTCGTCGACGTCGAGGTCGACCTCATACTTGTCGAACTTGCCCTTCACCTTCGAGATGAGCATGTGCTTGCCGATGAATCCGACGTTTGCGTGGTTGGGGTCGATTTGCCAGGCCATGATGGTTTCTCCGTGACTATTCTTTTCTGTAGCTGAGCTACTAACAGTAAGAAGCATATCAGGAGTTTGTGAGCTACGTCAAGTGGCTTTCGGAGTGTTTACCTGATACACTCAGAGCATGAGCATGAAAGCCGCCCCGCCCACGACTGACGAGGGGCCATCGGCGTATTGCCCGGCCTTCCAGGGCGCGGTCGAATTGATCGGCAAGCGCTGGTCGGGGGCGATCGTGCGTTCGATGCTCTCGGGCTCGGTGCGGTTCTCGGACATCCTGGGACAGATCCCAGGCCTCTCGGACCGCCTGCTGTCGGAACGTTTGCGGGAGCTGGAGGCGGCCGGCGTGGTGGAACGCCACGTCTACGCAGAGCTCCCGGTCCGCATCGAGTACACGCTTACTCCCAAGGGGCGTGAGCTGCGCGAGATCGTGATCTCCGTTGATGAGTGGGCGGACAAGTGGGCGAAGGCGCCCGCCACTCACGGGTGAGGTGAACCGCAGGGCTGGCGCAGCCAGCCCCTACCATCATTCGTGGTCGCCCGGTCGCTCGAGAGTAGGGGGCGGCTGCGCCGACCCAGTCCTCAGCCCTGACCGGATGACGGCGATGTGCGCGCTCTCCTCGAGGGCGGTCGTCCAGTGGAGGGCCTCCCAAGGGTCTCGTCCCTTTGCATAGGCGCCATGCCCGCGGAGGAGGACGATGCGCCGCTCCCTAAGGGCGAGGGCGATCTCCTCCACCTGCCGCGGCCCTTGAGCAATGACCGGCACCTCCGTCAAGTGGAGCGCGCCCTCGAGGTCCTCGGGCACGAACGCTTCGAGGTCGAACGAGAGGGCGATGGCGTAGCGTGGGTGCGCGTGCACGATCGCGCCGGCATCGGTGAGCGCGTAGATCGCCGTGTGCAGGATGGTGTCGCTGGAAGGGGCGGGCCCTTCATGCGAGCCGTCGCTGCGGACGCGGGCGATGTGGCGCTCGTGGAGGCGGCCGAGCATCGTGCCGGTGCCCGTGATCCAGAGGTCGTCGCCGTCGCGGCGGGAGAGGTTGCCCCCGTGCGACGTGACGAGCGCGAGCTGGTAGAGGTCGCGCCCGACTTCCTGGAAGGTGCGGAGGATGTGGTCAGGGACGGGCATGTGGGTCACTGGTACGCGTCGCGGCGGTTCATTACCGACAGGACGTCGATGACCTCCTGACTGGGATCCGTGAGGAAGACACGCCAGTCGCCGACACGAAGGCGCCAGGTAGGCGGCCCACCCTCGAGCTTCTTGATATCACCGTGGCCCGTAGCGGCAAAGGTTCGGATGGCCACGAAGACGCGCCGAGCCTGCTTCGGTTCCGTCCTGGCCAATTCAAGCAACTGAGCCACCGCTTCGGTCTCGAATTTGACCTTGTGGGTCATGCGCCGAGCAGCTTGGCCAGGGCAGCGTCGTCGATGCTTCGGCCTTCGCGGAGCGACTCCCAGCCGCGCGTGATCGACGCTCGGGCTTCTTCTGTCAGCAGTTCGTCATCGGCCGGGGCGTCATCGAGCGCGCGCTGCACCGGGTCGGACTCAGTTTCAGCGAAACCGCGGAGGATTGACTCAGCCTCCGGGAGGAGCGACTCGGGCAGATCGTCGATGATCTCTTTTAGCGATTCGCGTGTCGTCACCTGGACAGTATACGACACAGTCGCAGCCGCCTCGCCGACCGTAGAGCCTGCCCTCCTCGTGCGGACGATCATGGGGCGGTGCCAAAACGCGCGCCGGGCGAAGGTCGCACCGGGTTTCCTTGTAGGCGGCGGGAAGGAGCCCGTTCCTGAGGCGTCAGTTCTCCGCCGGGCGGGCGATGGTCACCGCAATGGGAAGCGGCAGTGCGGCCCACGCGCGGTCGGTGGTGAGCACGGGGAGGTCCAGCCGGATCGCCAGCGCGAGGCATGCCCGGTCTGCCAAGGAGAGGCCCAATCCCCGGGTCGTTGGTCGCAGTAGTCCTGCTTCCAGGGCGTCTGCGGCGCCGAAGTCCGAGTTCACGAATCGCATGGCCGCCAGCGCTTCCAAAATAGCCTCGCGTTCCGCCCCACGCTCCGCCAGCTTGGAGATGACTTCGCAGACGTTGACCGAACTAACGAGACACGTCCGGTTTGTCATCACGTCTTCCACGACGTCTTTGCCAGGCTCGTCCTGCAGCCATGCCAGGATCGCGGAGGCATCCAGGACAGCGTCAGTCATTGGCCTCTGCACGACGCTCGGCGATTAGCTCGTCTGCCATTGAGGGCCCGCCGAGAAATGGCCGCAGCAACTCCTTGGCCCGGGCCAGAGACTGGCGTCGCGTCGCCAGCCGCAACTCCCCGTCCTCCAATTCCATGGACAGCGTGTCGCCCGTGGAGATCCCGAGTTCCCGCCGAAACCGGGAAGGAATGACGATTCTGCCACCTTCGAGCACCCGTACAGGAACTACAATGCGAGCCATATTTGCAGCGTACGCCATGCTGCCTGCCTCTGCTAGGATGCGCCCACTTTCGCGGAGGTGTGGTCATGGCACGCATTCCACTCGCGACCCGTGAGTCGCTGCCGGACGACGTGAAGGAACGCTGGGACCGGACGGCGGCGCGCGGGCCGGTGCTCAACATCATGCGCGCGTTCTTCGTGAACCCGAGCATCGAGACCAACGCGCTGCAGGTCTGGCGGGCATGCGGGCTCTCCCCGCGGGCGCGGGAGATCGTCATCCTCCGGGCGGCCTTCGTGCGCGAGAGCACCTACGAATGGCACCAGCACGTCCGCATCGCTCGCGACGCCGGCCTCACCGACGAGGTGATCGACGCCGTCCGTAGCTGGCGCGACGCCCCGGTCTTCAGCGACGACGAGCGGGCTCTCCTCGCCTTCGTCGACGAGCTCGACAAGGGCCGCCCCAGCGATGAGTCGCTCGCCGCCGTGTCGCAAGGCCGCTCAGGCGCGGAGATCTTCGGCGTGCTCTACCTCATCACGCTCTACTTCCAGCTCGCGCACGTGATGGCCGCCCTTGACCTGGAAACCGAGGAGCCGTTCGTGGGGTGGGAGCTTGCGACACCCGCTGGCTGACCCATGTGGTGCGACCGAACGAGCCCGCGCGCCGGCCCGCTCGTAGTGTGAGGTTCGTCGCAACCCGGGCGACCACTGGGTAGATACGCTGGGATCCCCACCTCGCCCGCTCGGGAGTCAGCACATGGCCATCGCCTCCCCGGACCGCAGCATGGCGGCCAGAACCGCCACAGCGCCTGTGAGGATCGATGCGCGCGAGCTGCGCACGGTACTGCACAAGCGGCGCACGGACCTGGTGCTGCTGCATGACATCTCACTGACGATCCTGCCCGGGGAGCTGGTGACGATCGTCGGCGGGAGCGGCGCCGGCAAGTCGACGCTGATTAACGCGCTCGCGGGGGTTCGCCCGTCGACGAGCGGTGCCGTGCTCTACAACGGCAACGACCTGGCCGCGAACATCGCCGCCTACCGCACGAGCCTTGGCTATGTGCCGCAAGACGACATCGTGCACAAGGAGCTGACCGTCGCGCGGACTCTGGACTACGCCGCCCGGCTGCGCCTCTGTCACGCGACCAGCGCGGAACGCCACGAAGCGGTCAAGGACGTGATGGTGTCGCTCGGGCTCAGCGAGCAGTCAGGGCAGCGCGTGTCGTCGCTCAGCGGCGGGCAGCGCAAGCGCACCAGTATTGGCGCGGAGCTGATCACTCACCCCGGCGTGTTCTTCCTGGACGAGCCCACCTCCGGTCTCGACCCGGCCACCGGGCGCGAGATGATGCGCCTCCTCCGGGAGCTCGCGGACGGCGGGAGCACAGTGGTGCTGACCACGCACGCACCACAGGACATCGCCTTCTGCGACCGCGTCGTCTTCCTCGCACGCGGCGGTCACCTCGTGTTCGACGGGACGCCCGCCCACGCGCTCAGCTACTTTGGCGTGGAGCAGTTCGACGCCATCTACGAGTGCCTCGAGCAGGAGCTTGACCCGGCGCAGTGGGCGGAGCGTTGGGAAGACGCCCGGCCCCGCGCGGCGGGCGAGGTGCCGGTCGTCGCGGCTCCCGTCGCCCGGAAGGGTCCTGGCCGCGTGCGCCAGTGGGCCGTGCTGACGGAGCGCAACTTCGAGATCCTCGGGCGGAACTGGCTCACGCTCGCGATCCTCGCCGGGGCGCCCGTGCTGGTGATCGCGATGATGACGGTGCTCTTCCGCCCCGGCGCCTTCGACATCAACGACCCCAGCCCGAGCGCGACGATCATGATCCTCTACTGGGTAGCGTTCGGCTCCTTCTTCTTCGGGCTGACGTACGGGCTCCTCCAGATCGTCACGGAGATGCACATCTTCCAGCGCGAGCGGCTCGTGAACCTGCATGTGGCGCCGTACGTGCTCTCCAAGGTCGCCGTGCTCGCGCCCATCCTGATCGTCGTGAACTTCGCGATGATCGGTGTCCTGCGTGCCACGGACCGCCTGCCCTCGGAGGGGATGGACGTCTACGGCCCGATCACGATCACATTGCTGCTCGATGGGCTCGCGGCGATTGCGCTGGGGCTGTTTGCCTCCGCTGCGGTCACCCGGCCGGAGCAGGCGACGCTCGTGCTGCCTCTGCTCTGCTTCCCGCAGGTGCTTTTCGCTGGAGCGATGCTGCCCGTGCCGGTGATGGCAGACGTGGGCGAAGGCATCAGCCTCTTCATCAGCGACAAGTGGGCCTTCGAGGCGCTCGGCAAACACCTGGACCTGAACACTTTGTTCTCGGAGGGCAACTCGCCCCTCGGACGGCCGCTGCTCGACCAGTACGAGGGCACCTTCTCCGGCGGCGTCGCCGGGGACTGGGCCGTCCTCGCGGCGTTCACGGTCGCCGCGCTCGTCGGCACGTGGGTCGTGCTAATCCGGAAGTCCGGTACGGGACGCTAAAGCCCCGAGGCCGCAGGGGGCCTCGACTACCAGCCCTCTACTTGTAGACCAGCTCCTGGCCGAAATTGACCGGGGTCTCCTCGGCAGCGAGCTTCACTTCCTGCCAGCGCACGGTGACCTCGCTGGCGCCTTCCGCCTCGCCTTCGACCATGCACTCGTACATGCCGCCGTTGGTGGACTGGGGGTCCTGGGCAAGCACCTGGAGGAAGGCCTCCGCGGCCTCGTGCGTCTCGAGCATGCGGGGCTGCCAGCGGCCGAAGACGCGGGGATTCTCGGCGAATTCATCGGTCATGCCAGTGCGCACGAATGGGTAGAGCACGGAGAAGGCGGAGACGAGCTCGGCGCTCTTGCCCAGGTTCACCTGCAGCACCTTCGGCAGCTGGAGGACAGCCCAGTTCGCGATCGAGTAGCCGGGCACGCTCATGCCGGGGTCGATCGCCTGCCGGGAGGAAATGTAGACGAGCTGCAGCGGGTCGTTGGCATACACCGCCTCGCCGGACCAGAGGTGGGTCATGGCGATGAAGCCGTCGATTTTGGTGTCGATCACGGCGCGGCTCTCGGCGAGGTTGCTGACGAAGGCCTGGCGGACGCGCGCGCGCCGCATGGCCATCGACTCGCCCTCGACTTCGCGCAACGAGCGGCCGAAGGAGTAACCCTTTTCACTCAGTCCTGAGTTGCAGATGACGAGGTTCGGGGCCTTCCCGCCCATGTGGTTCATGATGTACGTGCGCGTGGCCCAGAGGTCGTTCGTGCTGGTGACGTCGGCCTGCACGGGGAAGGCGTTCACGCCCTGGTTGGTGAGGAAGTCGACGAGGTCGAGGCCGTCGTCGTAGCTGGCATGGAAGTGGACGGCGACGCTCTCGGCGCCGTTGAGGCCGGCGGCGAGGGCAAAGGACTGGCCGAGGCCACCATCCTTGCCGGCGCCGGAGATGAGGACGCGCTTGCCCTTCACCCCCGCGGCGAGGTCCGGGTTGTAGCGGAACTTATCGGGGTCGACGGTGAAAGCCATGTGCGTGTCCCTCCATAGACGCGGCGCGGGGCTGAGCTATAGCCCGCGCATTATGCCTGAGGCCCGGTCGATAGCCAAAGCTGCACGCACTGTTCGTTTATACTGGTGCCGTGACCACACGCGAAGCGCTACACGATTTGCTCGACGAACTGCCAGAGAATGTCCTCTCTTTCGCGGAACAGAGCCTTCAGCGCTTGAAGGCGATGGAGGATGATCCCCTCTGGCAGTCTCTGCTGAACGCGCCCGAAGATGACGAGCCGACAACCCCCGAGGATCTGGAGGCGATCGAACGTGGCTACCGCTCCATCCGCGAAGGGCGTGGCATCCCCCACGCCGAGGTTGAACGGCTGCTCGGCCTGTGAGCCGAGACGTCATTTGGGCCTTCGACGCACTGGAGTCGCTACTCGACCTGCATAGACGCGACCGACCCCAAGCCCTTCGGATCCTTCGCGCTATCGAATCCTATGCCACGGAAGATCGTGGCGATGTCCGGAAATTGACCGGGAGGACGAACGAGTGGCGGCAGCGCGTGGGCGACTGGCGAGTGATCTTCGCACCGCGACCCGACCAGGGCGCAATCGAGATCCTCGAGATTCGCCTCCGACGCGACGCATACGACTGACAGTACCGAGGGCTGCTCGGCGCGATGAGAAGCTCCGGGCGGCCGAAGCCCCGGGATTTGTGCCGATTGCCGACTTCGCCAGAAATCCGCGAGGAACGCGGAGAGGTTGGCCCGGGCCTCAGGCCGGGAGGATGTTCTGGTTCATGTGGAAGAGGTTGTCGGGGTCGTAGCGGCGTTTCACCTGGCGGAGGCGCGCGTGGTTGGCCCCGTAGGCGCTGGCGACACGGTCCTCTGTCTCGTCGCCGCCCATGTAGTTCACGTACCCGCCGGCGCCGAAGAAGGGCTGGAGCGCTCCGAATGCCTGGCGCGCCCAGGCGATGTTCGCGCTGTCCTCGCTCGCTTCCAGCCACTCCGCGGCCACGAGCAGGTTGTAACCCTCGGAACGGTGGGCATAAGCGGTGGCCTCGGCGGGCACCCGGGTGACGGCGCCATGGAAGTGCTCCAGCAGCATGCCGGTCATCGGTGAGGGGCACTGCGCGAACTGTTCGATCATGACGTCGATGGTCTCGGCGGTCAGGCTCGAAAGCAGGTTGGACTTCCAGTAGTTGCGCGCGCCCCTGGGGAAGCCCGCGTCGAGCATGGAGTTGAGGGCGGAGTAGGGGATCGGCCCAAGCGCGTCCATGATGGGCGTTCCGAACCCCTTGAGCGGTCGCAGGTCCGCCTCCGCCTGCTCCAGGGAGCCGCAATGACAGGAGATGACCGCACAGATCTTCGCGCCCGAACCGTCCGGCGCGTGAAGTACTCCAGCGAACATGGTCAGCTCATCCGGCAGGTTCGCTGTGAACGCCTGGTAGAAGCGGAGGACGTTCGCGGCCTGGTCGAAGGGGAAGGCGAGGATGCCTCCTGTCACCATCGGCCCGACCTCGTGCAGGTCGAACTCAAACGAAGTGACCACGCCGAAGTTGCCGCCGCCGCCACGCAGCGCCCAGAACAGGTCGGGGTTCTCCGAGGCGCTGGCCTGCAGCACCTCTCCCGAGGCGGTGACGACCTCCGCTGAGCGCAGGTTATCGACGCAAAGGCCGTATTTGCCCATGAGCCAGCCCAGCCCGCCGCCGAGCGTCAGGCCCGCGACGCCCGTGCTGGAGATGATGCCGCCGGTGGTCGCCAGTCCATGGAGCTGGGTAGCGCGGTTGAGCTCGCCCCAGGTGACGCCGCCCTGGGCGCGAGCCGTGCGTGCCTTCAGGTCGACGAAGATGCCCTTCATGGGGGCCAGGTCGATCATCAGGCCGCCGTCGCAAACGGCCCGGCCGGCGACGTTGTGGCCGCCGCCGCGGATGGTCAGCTCGAGGCCGCCCGCGCGGCCGTAGTTCACGGCGTCGACGACGTCGGCCGTGGTGTGGCAGCGGACGATGGCGGCCGGCTGGCAATCGACCGTGCCGTTGTGGACGAGCCGGAACTCGTCGTAACCGGGCTGTCCCGGTTCGAGCACCGGCCCCGAGACGGAGGTCCGCAGGTCATCGAAGGTTGTCGAGCTGGGTGTAGCGACCATGGTGAGGTGTCTCCTGGCCGGTCGCACCTTTGTCCCCGCGCGACGGGCGTCCGAGCAGTATATTCCAAACCGCGGCCCCTCGCGGTCGGGGGCGGATCTCACGCGACGGGCGACGTGCCGATGCCGCGCATGCGCAGGTACAGCAGCCGCCAGGCGATCGTCACTCCTGTGAGCACGGCCAGCACGACGAGCGTCCAGTAGCACTGCCCCATGACTGTGCCCACGGCTGCGATCAGCGAGCGCACATCCCGCGAGCCCAGCCCCAACACTGCATCCGCCGCGGTCATCGCCCCTCCGACCGCGCGCCCCTCCCCTTCGAGCGCCTCCGGCAGGCTCGCCTCGATGCGGGCGCGGCTATAGGACACGACCAGCGCCCCCGCCAGCGCCAGCAGCCCCACCGTCTCCGCGTGGGACTGATCCTCGAAGCGCACGGCATAGACGGTCATTCCCGCGAGCATGACCGCGTCCGCGTAGCGGTCGGTGACCGCATCGAAGACGGCGCCGAACTTCGTGGCCATGTTCTTCAGGCGCGCGAGCTCGCCGTCCACGCCATCGACCACGCTCACAACCTGGATGAGGATGCCGCCGGCGATGAACCACCCCGCCGCTACCATCGCCCCCGCCGCACAGGCGAGCAGGAGGGTGAACCCGGTGAGCATGTTCGGCGTGAGGGGTGTGCCCTTGAGCGCCCGCGCCGTGGGCCGGCTCAGCGGCCGGTTCAGGTAGCGCGAGACGAGCCCGTCGTAGTGCTCGTGGGCCTCGCCGTGTGGGCGCGCGTTCACCTCAGGCGACTCCGCGCTCGGCCCGCCCGCGCACCAGATCCTCTGCCGCCGCGAGGTCCTCCTCCGTGTCGACGTCGAACCAGAAGGCGCCGGATATGTCGGCGGCAAACAGCTCACCACGCCCCACAAGGGCCCCAAAGATCACGCTCAGCTCGCAGTCGGCACCGACGCTGTCGGCCGCGGCCCAGACCTCCGGCCCCAGCAGGAACGCGCCTGCATCGAGGGCGTTGTAGGGGGTGATGTGCTTGCCGATGGCCGTGACGGCGCGCGGTTCGCCGGTGGTGTCATGCGCATCCACACGCAGGCGCGTCGCCTCGTGCACGTCGTGCTGGGGACCGGGCGCGAAGTCTGCCGCGACGAGCATCTTTCCAGCCTCCGACGAGTCGACCAGCCGGCGCAGCAGCTCAGCAGAGAGAAGGTGGTCGGCCATCACCAGCAGGAAGCGCTCGCCACCCACCGTGTTCCGGGCGGCTTGCAGCGACAGCGAGGCGCCCCGCCGAAATTCCGGATTAGAGACGAACCGCAGCCGGGGCACGCCCGGGCTCTCGCGCAGCGCCGCGAGGAGCTGGCCTTGCCGGTACCCCGTGACCACCACCGCCTCTTCCACGCCTGCCTCCGCGAGCGATTCGAGCGTGTACTGGATGATCGGGCGGCCGCCGACGGGCACGAGGGCTTTGGGGAGGGCCTCCGTGTGAGGGCCCAGGCGGCCGCCGTCACCCGCAGCGAGGACCACGGCTCGCATCACGCGTTCGGCTCGTAAGATGGATGCATACCCGTATACTACGGTGGCGGCCGCGTTCTTACCCGGCTGCCGCGAACAGGCCGGAGGCAAGCATCGGTATGTGGAGAACAGTCATCCCCCTCGTCGTCCTCTGCGGGATCTTCGAGGCGCTCCTCATTTCCCTGTCGATCATCGGCCTCAAAATTTAAATGGCCGTTTCCGAGAGGCCCGGGATCCTGGGTGCTCGTCCGAAAGCGGCTGTTAGACACACATCGCATGCTTCCTGACGGTCGCGCTGGGACTGAGCGATGTTGCTCAACGGAGCGCGCGCCCGCCATCCACGACCATCACCGTCCCCGTCACGTAGCTGCTCGCATCGGACGCCAGGTAGACGGCCGCGCCGGCGATGTCGGCCGCCGCCGCGAGGCGCCCCATGGGGATGTCCCCGCGCAGGGACTCGCCGTGGCGGCTCGAGAAGAGCTCGCCCGTGAAGTCCGTCTCCGTCCATCCCGGGGCGATGGCGTTCACGCGAATGTTGCGCTCGGCCCATTCCAGCGCCATTACCTTCGTGAACTGGTGGATGCCTGCCTTCGTCGCCCCGTAGACGCCCAGCCGCTCCAGCGGCGCGATCCCGGCGACCGAGCTCACGTTGATAATGCTCCCGGGGCGCCCCGCCTCCATCATCCGCTTGCCCACCTCGACGCTAGCGAAGTAGGTGCCCCGGAGGTTCACGTCCACCACCTGGTCCCACTCTTCCACGGACACGTGCTCCACGCGCCGGTAGTAGGGCGAGATGCCCGCATTGTTCACGAGGATGTCGATCGGCGCGATTGCCCAGGCCGCCTCGACCATCGCCGTGATGGCGAGGGGCTCGGCGTTGTCGCAGGGCAGGGCGATGGCGTTGATTCCGAGCGCGCCGGCTGCCTCGCGCAGCGGCCCTTCGCTCCGCGCCGTCACGATCACCCGCGCGCCGTGGTCGATGAACGCGCGCGCGATCGCATGCCCGATCCCGCGCGAGCCGCCGGTAACAATCGCCGTCCGCCCCTCGAGCGAGAAGGTGTCACTCACGCCGCGAGTCTACCGGCTCCCGGTCGATCATGGCGTCCTCGGCGAGCGGGGCGGTAGTCGCTGCGATGCCCGGCGTCTGTGGCTCGCGCATGAACTCGTACACGGCCGCGGCGATCAGCGCACCCGCTATAGGCCCAACCCAGTAGACCCAGTGCGAGTCCCAGGTGTTCGACGCGACCGCCGGGCCGAAGCTGCGGGCGGGGTTCATGGAGGCGTTCGCCACCGGGCCCCAGCCCGTCGCCGCGAACCCCACGTAGCCGCCGATGGCGATCGCCGCGAATGCGCCCTCTGCGCGGTCGTCCGTGGCCACGGCGAAGACCACGAACGCGAGGAAGAACGTGAGGATGAGCTCGCTCCAGAGTGCTGCGTCCCAGCCACCGATGCGCGGCATGCTCGCCCCGGCATCGCCCGCATCCCCCACGATCGCGACGATTGCGAACCCCGCGAGCACCGCGCCCGCGAGTTGCGCGGCGATGTAGCCCGCGGCGCGCGGTGTATCCATCCGGCCGAGGGCGCGGAAGGCGATCGTGACGGCGGGATTGATGTGGCAGCCCGAGATGTGCCCGAGGGCGAAGATCATGGCCATCACGATGAGCCCGAACGACATGCCGATGCCAACGCCGCCCACGCCCCCGCCACTCTCCGCGTCGACGGCGATTGCGCCCGGGCCTGCGAACACAAGCGCGAACGTGCCCAGCGCCTCGGCGAGGAAGGGCGCGAATGCGGGCATCGGTCGGACCATTGGCACGTGGAGGATGCTAACCGGCCATGAACGCTGCGTTAACACCATGCATGGGCCAGGCCCCTGCGTTTGGGGCCAGGGGGCGCGTCCAGGGTCGGGACGGATCGGCTAGGCTTGGGGCATGCGCTTCCTCGTTGCCACTGACCGTTCCGACCACTCGCTCCGGGCCTTCCCGCACGCAGCCGCGCTGGCAAAAGTTGCGAATGCGGGCCTGGTCCTCGTCCAGGTGTTCAACCCCCGCCTCGACGCTTCGAAGGAGCTCGACACTTCGCTCTCACGTGCCAGCGAACGGGTAGCCGGCCGATGGAAGGAGGAGCTGGAGCAGCTCGCCCGAGCGCGCGGTCTCGATGCCGAAGTGCGGGTCGCCATCCAGGGCCAGCGCGAGCGCACGGATGACGCCATCGTGCGCATCGGTCAGGAGGAAGGCGCGGCGTTGATCGCGATGGACACGCGGGGCTCCGGCCGCATCCGGCACGCCCTCGTGGGCAGCGTGGCCACGGGTGTCGTGAACAAGAGCCCGCTGCCGGTGATGCTCACGCGCGCCGGGATGGCGGAGCCCGTCGCCGGCGGCCGCTATCGCATCCTCGTCACCAATGACGGGTCGCCCGCCGCGCTCGATGTCATCCGGGAGATGCAGGCGATGCTCGCCGAGGTTCGTCCGGAGGTCGTGCTCCTGCGCGGACACGAGGTGGTCGACGCGGGGACCCTTTTCGCGGAGCTCGACGCCGTCGCCCGCGAGTTCCCGGAGGGGGTGGATGTCACCCCGCGGTTGGAGTCGCTGGGGGGCCAAAAGAAGGCTGCCGACCTCATCGTCGAGGTAGCGCGCGAGGTGGGTGCGAATGCCATCGCGATGTCGACCCACGGGCACAGTGCGCGGCGCCACTTGTTCGCCGGCAGCGTAACGATGGACGTGCTCGGCTCGTCCCCTGTACCCGTCATCGTGGGCCGCGCCGGCTGAACCATCGCCCTGGCGCGAAGGCCCACTGACCCCCGGACACCGACGGGCGTACGCTGGCCTCGAGCAGGAAAGCTAGGGGTCGGCGCGAGCGAGCGCACGGGTCCTGGAGGTGAGTTCATGTTGGTACCGATCGGAAAGGTGGCGGACGTGGCTGATGGCCAGATGCGCGCCTTCGATGTCGAGGGGACGCCTGTGACGGTGGCGAACACGGGCGGCCAGCTGTACGCGTTCGATGACACGTGTACGCATTTGCGCTGCTCGCTCGCCCAGGGCGCGCTGGACGGGACGACGGTGACGTGCGCCTGCCACCGCAGCGAGTTCGATGTGACCTCCGGGGCGGTGGTGAGAGGTCCCGCGCGGGAGCCCGTGCGTTCCCGGAAGGTGCAGGTCGAGGGGGACAACCTCATGGCCGAGGCGTGAGTGGTAGCTCGCCGTAGGTTTCGTGGATTGCGCCCGAGACTCAGTACTCCGGCCGGTAGGCCGGACGCAGGGCCTGGACATCCCCGGACTCGCGTACGATTCGGGCGTGCCGCCCGAGCACCACATTGACCTGCTTGCCTACTTCATCACCTTCCGCTGCTACGGCACCTGGCTCCACGGCGACCAGCGCGGGTCGGTGGACGATAGCCACAATATCCCTGGCACGGAGATGTTGCCTCCCGACCTGCCTCGCGAGCGATCCGAACGGTCCAAGCTGGCGCACGAGCCTCAATCGCTTGACCTCGCACGGCGGATGGTCGTCGATGCGACGATCCGGGAAGGATGCCAGTTCCGAGGCTGGCTCCTCACAGCCATCAACGTCCGTAGCAATCACGTCCACGTTGTCGTGACTGCGGATGGGATCGCGCCGGAGGAGGTGATGCGAGTCATGAAAGCTCGCGCAACCCGCTGTCTGCGTGAGGCGGGATTGCTGACGACAGGCGAGAGGCTATGGTCCGAACACGGGAGCACAATCTACCTTTGGACCGAGCGGCAGGTGGCGTCCGCCATCTGGTATGTCACGGAGGGACAGGGTCGCCCCAACGTGAGGTGAGGGGCGCACGAGCTCCGGCCTACCGGCCGGAGTACTGACTGGTCGCGGCCGAGGAGGTAGCCCTCAAAGCTTCGCCAGCACCTCGTCGTTGAAGAGGCGGAGGCTTTTGGCGATGGCGGCGCGGGGCATGAGGCCGTTGTATTGCCAGGCCATCACGTACTTCAGCGGGATGCGCTCGAGCGTCAGCTCCACCTGGCGGCGGACGGTGGCGGGGCTGCCCACCCACATGAGCCCGCGTTCATGCATGACCTCGGGGGTGACCGCGCGCGGGTCCTCGCCGGGACGCGGGATGGCGGCGCCGAACCCGAATGGCGAGAACCACGCCGCGCCGACGAACGCCGCCGACTCGCGCCACAGCGCCCAGGCCTCCTCGTCCGTGTCCGCGACGATGACATCGCGCAGGACGCCCATGCCCTCGCCGGGCTGCACGTCGCGGCCGGCCGCGCGCGCCTCCTCGTAGTAGACCTGGAAGAGGAACGCCTCGAGCTGGTCGTTCACGGGCGCGAGCACCGGCTGCACGGAGTTGCGCGCGCACCAGCGGATGGTGGGCTCGCTGAAGCTGAAGGGCTGCATGATGGGCGGATGTGGCTGCTGGACGGGCCTGGGCACGACGCCGATCTCCGTGACCATCCCGTTGTCCGCGCCGCGGCCCATGGTGCGCGTCGACTCCAGGTCCCAGGGCGTATTAGCCGGAGGGATCTGCCAGAAGTTGCCCTTGTAGCTGAAAGTGTCCTGCGTCCATGCGGTGCGCACGATGTCGAAGAACTCCTCGAAGGCAGCGCGGTTCACGCGGTCGACCTCGGCGTCCTTGTCTTTCGAGGGCGCCGCGTGGACGTTGTGGTACTGCTGCGCGAGCGTGTCGACCCAGCGGCGCTGGTAGCCGCGCGCGAAGCCCGCGAACGCGCGACCGCCGCTGATGTGGTCGAGCATGGCGATGTCCTCGGCTACTCGCAGCGGCGAGGAAGCGGGGAGCACGATGCCGAGCTGGCCGACGCGGATGCGCTTCGTGTGCAGTGCCACGTAGGTGTCGAGCAGCACAGGGTTGTTCGAGATTTCGAAGCCTTCGATGTGGAAGTGGTGCTCCGTGAAGGCGATAGCGTCGTAGCCAAGGTCGTCGGCGACGACGGCGAGCTCACGGATGTCGGCGAGCATCTGCTGGTAGAGTGCGGGGTCTCGCCCCGCCATGCCGGCCACCATCTGCGCGCGCGTGCCGATGGAGGGGAGGAAGAACACGCCGGTGGCGAACGGAGGCATGGCCGCGATTCTACGCGTCCTCTCGCGCCCAGTTCAGCAAGTAGAGGAGTTGGTTGCGCATCTCCTCCTGGGAGTACGTGGCTGCGATGTTTCGCAAGCACCTCGTCTGCACCCGGGTTTCAACTTGCTGGTACACGACCAGGATGATGCCGGCATGAGGGCGACTCTCGTGCATCCACCTCGTGTGCAACTGCATGAAGTGCACGTAGTTCCGAGACAACAAGACGCGGCCAGTCGAAGCGGCGAACTCCAGCTGGTCCTCGTCGGTGAGCCCGAGCCGACCAGCTTCGAGCGCCGTAAGGCATGAGAAGCCCTCGCGGCGTGCGGCCGCAGCTGCTTCATGTGACTGTGAGTCCTCGTCGAAGAAGATGTCGAACACTAGCTCAGGTCGAGAGGAAGTGGTGTGTCCTTAGTGATTCCAGCTGCGTACCGCTTGGCGATCCTCGCACCGCGCTCATCGCTTTCCC
Source organism: Dehalococcoidia bacterium (assembly GCA_040877955.1). Classification (GTDB taxonomy): domain Bacteria; phylum Chloroflexota; class Dehalococcoidia; order Tepidiformales; family Tepidiformaceae; genus JBBDMZ01. Next base: position 116,949 of record JBBDMZ010000056.1, read on the forward strand.
GCAGCTCCCGCTCGACCCGCTCTCTGTTCGCGTAGTAATAGGCCAGAGCAGCGTATATCACGCTCCTGTCGATGTAGGGCAGGTCCTCGGCGAGCTGCTCGGCGCTCCGGCCCTGGTTGTGCGCGATCGAGAGGTTGTGCACGGTGATGGTGCTCCCCTTGAGCACCGGCCAGCCGTTCCGGTACCCATCCTTTACCACGAGCAGTGAGCTGATGTCGGTCGGTGCCTTCGTCTTCGTGGCCATGCCGTCAGTATACCGTGGCCCCGCAGCGGAACGGCGAACTCAAAATCGTCTGCGAGCGCCTCAAGCGTGTGCCTGCCTGATGGCGTGGGCTCAGAGCTCGACCCGCTCGACCGTCTCGATGATCCAGGCGCTGGGGTTCATCGTCACGGCCCTGCCGGGACCCTCCCATAGCTGCTGGAGGGACTGCACGAAGGCCTCTGCAGAGGCGAGTTCGTCAAACTCCAGGTCGATCATCACGAGGTTCGGGTCAGTCACGGCTCGATGCACCTCGTAGCGAGTGACGCCCGCGGCCGCGCGGTCGACGGGATCCGCATCGAATGCCTGCTTCCAGCCTTCGTACGAGGGAACCGCGTGCTGCACTCGGACAGTAGGCATAGGTACTCCCAGTTCTTTGCTGGCCGCAGTGTGCGTCCCGTTTCCGGGCCTGTCTACGGAAGCGAGGAGGCACTCTCATTCATCCCGCCGATGCGGGCTCCTCCAACCGCGCCACCGCGGGCGTCGGCGTCGCGCGCAGGCGTGCCACCGGCGAGAACAGGAGGGTGACGGCGGCGGCGAACTGGAACCCGAACGCCAGGAAGAGCGTCTCCCGGAACCCGACAGCGGAGCCGAGGAAGCCCGCGGCGACCGTGCCCACGACCATCGCGCCAAACTCCAGGAACCGGTTCGTCGCGTGAATCCGTCCCTGCAGGCGGGGCTCGGCGATTGCCTGGCGCAGGCTGAGCTCGTTGATGTTGTAGAAGATCCACGCGGCATCGAAGAGTTGCCCGCTGACGAGCAGCGCATAGCCCCACGCGCTCACGTCCCACACCAGCACCATCGGGACGAGGCCCGCGGCGCGGAAGAAGGCGGCGGCCACGATCGCCGGGCCTACGCCCCCGAAGCGATCCGACCGGCTGGCGAGATACGCGCCGGGTATCGAGGTGATGCCGCCGACGGCGAAGATCATGCCCAGCACGCCAGCGCCGTAGCCGAGCTCGCGGTTCAGGTAGAGCAGCAGCACGACGGTGATCAGGCGGCTCGAGATCGCGTAGAGGATCGCTGCCGTGGTGAGCGAACGCAGGATGGCGTTGCCGAAGAGGACCTGCATGCCCTCCACCGCTTCGCGCACAGCGTGCTGGCGTTCGTGGGCGGGAGGGCTCGGCGGTTCGGGCGCCTTGATGCGCCAGATGGCCACGGCCGAGGCGAGGAACGACAGGGCATCCACGAGCACGGCCCCCGGTGCGGTCGCGATCTGCACGAGCCAGCCGGCGATCCCGAATCCGCCGACTTCCGCCACCGAGGCCGTGGTCTCGAGCTTGCTGTTGCCTTCGAGCAGCTCCTCCTTCTTCACGAGCGTGGGAAGGTACGACTGATAGGCGACGTCGAAGAAGACGGTGAGGCCGCTGACCATGGCGGCCACCGCCCAGAGCTGGCCGACCGTGAGCATGTCGAATAGAGCGGTGAGTGGAATCGTCGCCAGCGCGGCGAAGCGGCCGATGTCGGCGATGATCATGATCGGGCGGCGATGGACGCGGTCCACCCAGACGCCGGCGACGGGGCCAATGAGGAAGCCCGGAACGATCTGGCAGAGCGCCAGGATGGCGACCTCGGCCGCCGTCGCGTCGAGCCAGATGATCGCGACGAACCCGAGCGCGAGCCCGCCCACCAGGGTGCCGAAGATGGAAATGGTCTCCCCCGCCCAGAGCTTCAGGAAGTCCGGGTGACGCCAGAGACCAGTGTTCGGGATACGCACGAAACGCACGTGGAAAGCCTCGCAATCAGCAGAGCGACCCGACAGCAGGCGCCGCGTTCGGAGGCGCGACCGTAAGGGAGCGCGTGGGTGAAATCGCTGCGAGGGCGAGAGGAACAGCAGAACCGGACGCACGCCGGTGGCCGCGCCGGGGGTGGGCGCGACTGGCGGGTGAGGTGGCTACCCGGAGGAACTACTCCCCGGGCTGCGGGCCCTCTACGCCCGCAAGGGGCAGACGGTGGTGCGTTCGCGGACTCTCATTTCGTAAACCTTCAGGCATCGTACCGCAGCGGCGAGTTAGACACAGAGGCTCGGAGCACACGGAGGCATCAGGCTGGCCCCCCGAACGTGGGTGCAACCGTGTCGGTACAGGGGCCGTTAGGCCCCCGTCTCCGTGGCGGGCGCGTGAACGCCCGAGCAGCGGACTAACGTCCGCTGTACCGAGACCGGTCTGCAGTGGCGGGCGCGTGAACCGGTCGCGCAGTAATGGAACCGTGGAGGGCGGTGCAGCGTCTGGATAAGTACATGGCGCCCTCAGCGGCGCCGAATGACGCGGAAGTGAACCATGACCCCCCAACGTTTGGCACGCCAGGCCGCCTGGCGTTTGCCGCTGCTTGCCCTGGGCGCGACGCTCGGCCTCGCCCTCGGCGCCAACTATTCCGACTCCGACCACCTCTCCGCCGCCCCGCCCGCGGGCGCGCCCACGACCCCGCCGGCCACTCCGGACCCGCCGGCGCCCCTCCCGCCCGTCGTCTCGCCGCCCCAGGGGCCCGAGTTCCCACCGGTCGTCGTGCCCGAGCTGGATCGTGCCCTCCTGGCGCTCCAGGAACGGATGCAGGCGGCGATTGACGCCTACTGGGTGACCGGCAACTTCGCCGTCGCCGTGACGGACCTGCAGACGGGGCAGACTGTCTCCGTCTACGGGGACCGCCAGCAGGTGGCGGGCTGCATCTGGAACCTCCCCGTCATCATCCGGACCCTGCAGGACGTCCAGGCCGGGCGCTATCCGCTCAGTGACGTGGAGGCCACCATTCGCCAGACCCTCTGGGCGAGCGATGCCTCAGCCGCGCGGCGGCTGTACGAGAAGGCCGGCGATGGCGACCACGCCCTCGGCGTGCAGCGCGTCCTCGACATGGCGCGCGGGCTCGGCCTGCGCCACAGCATCATCGACCATCCGCCCGCGTTCCCTGAATACAGCCTCGGCATCAGCGAGCCCAACCTGTTCACCGCGGACGAGGTCAACGTCCTGCTCGCGGCCCTGTACGACGGGGAGCTATTGGACGCTGAGTGGACCCCGTGGCTGCTCGACGCCATGACGCGAGTGAAGCCGGGCCTGAACTACCTCACGGCCTACGGCACGGGCGGCACGGTCAGCCACAAGAATGGCTTCCTGCCCAACGGCGGTAGCTGGGTCGACAACGATGCCGGCATCGTGCGGTTCGAGCGGGGCGGCCGGGAGCTGGCGTACGCCATCACCTTCATGTCCGAGGGCGTGCAGACGAAGTACGCGGACATCCCCCTCGGCCAGCAGCTTTCGGTGATGGCGTGGGAACACTTCGATGCGGCGTACCCGGCGGAGTAATGGGGGATCGGTCGCTGACGCTTCCCGCTTCATTTCGCCCGACTATTGGATGGGCCAACGGGCGCTCGCCTCGTAGGCATGGGCGATGGTGTGGTGGATCCAGATCTGGGCGGCGATTTCGCCCTTCGGCATCTCATAGCCGCCGAGCTTGACCACCGTCGCCAGGTCCTCGTCGTTCAACGTCTCCGCGAACTTCGCCGACGCCTCGGAGCCGTCGCGGATGGCGGCGAGCACCTCCTCGCGCGACTTCTCCTTCATGCCGGCGATGCTCTGGGCGTTCATGGCGCCAATTTGGGCGATACCCAGGCCAGAGAGCACGTCCGCGTTGGCGAGCATCGGGTACACGCGCTCGAGTCCGCCCACGCTGGCGGCGACGTGGCGGAGGGCGTCGCCGGTGGTCCATTGGTGACCAAGCTGGTGGTCCCAGTCTTTGGCGTATTCGCCGGCAGTGGCGGCGCGCTCGCCGGCGAACCGGATACCGGCGGCGAGATCCTGCTTGGTGATCAAGGTGTGCCTCCAGGCGGTTGGTTATGCGGGCAGTCTCTCGGACTCATGCAGCGGGCGCAATCGGTGGACGATGGCCCGGGGCGAAGTTCACGCCCCCGTGCGCGACCGCCCTCGCATGCTCGTTGACACTCGCGCCGGGACTACGTTGTGGGGAGTTGGGTGTCTTCGCTGCGCCAGAGGTACCAGCAGGCGACCGTGGCCCAGGGCCGCCAGGGCTCGCCGATGCGGAGGACGTCGGGCGCCTTGGGCATGGCGTCGAGACCGTAGAGCTTCATGATCGCGCGGTTGATGCCCACGTCGTTCACCGGCAGCACGTCGGGCCGGTGCAGGTCGAACATGAGGAACATCTCGGCGGTCCAGCGTCCGATGCCGCGCACGCGCGTGAGGTGGGCGATGATCTCCTCGTCCTCCCACTTGCCGAAGTGCTGGACGCTTAGCTCTCCCGAGGCGAAGTGCTCAGCGAGGCTGCGGATGGAGGCCGCCTTCTGGCGTGAGAGCCCGACTGCGCGCAGGTCCTCGTCGCTGATCGCGAGCACCTCCGCGGGGGTCGGGAACTGGGCGGTCAGCGGCGACCAGTGGGGATCGGTGCGCCGGACAGCGGAATCGAAGCCATCGCCGCGTTCGAAGAGGGCGAGGAAGCGCCCGAAGATCGTGCCCGCGGCCTTCCCGCTGAGTTGCTGATACACGATGGCGCGTGCGAGCGAGCGAAAGGGGTCCTCGCCGTCGCGGCGCATGGCGAACTTCCCCGTCGTGTCGATGATCCTGCCCATCACGGGGTCGGCCTCGCGCAGGTGCGCGAGCGCGGCACGTGCGTTGATACGGCGTTGCATGCGGTCCTCAGCGTAAACGCGCGAGGGCGGCCGTGGTAACGGGGCGGGTGGGAAAGGGCCGCCGCGACTCGAGCCGGGCTGCGGTTGCGTTGTTAACGTCCCGCGGGACGGCCGCTGGCCGAGGTGCGCCGCATCCGCGATGAGATCCGTGCACGCGTGGAGGCCTTGCTCGCAGACTTGAGCGTGCCAGTTTCACCGCCATATTGACTTGTGTGATGCAGCTCACGCTGGTCTTAACAGTCGAGGGATATATTCCGGCCGATGCGGGGTGTGAAGCTGCCTGAGCCGGTGCAGCCGCGGGCTGTCGTCTTCAGCCTCGGCGCCTTGTGCACCTACGACCGCGCCAACGAGATGGCCGCGGCGGCGTTTCGCGCCATCGTGGAGCGGTTCACCGTCGCTGGCGACGCCTCCGAGAAGTTCGGGCTCTTCTGCTCCCGCTTCGCCCAGGCCGCCCGCTGGTATCAGAGCCAGCGCTTCTATTTGCAGCGAGACATGCTGCGCGACGCAAGGGCCGCCGGCCTCCGTGCCCTGGGGGTTCAATCCACCGCGACCGACGAACACGAGTTGGACCGCCTGTGGTTCGACTGTATCAACAGGAGCATGAAGCCGCGGCCGGAGGCTTACGCCCTCATCGAATGTCTGCGCGACGCTGGCGTCAAAGTCGGAATCATCAGCAACGCCGACTGTGACGAGTTCTCCGTGAACCTCGCGGGCACCCGCTTCGCGGAGCTGGCCGATGTCCTCATCTGCAGCGAGCAGGCGGGCTCGTGCAAGCCCGATCCCATGATCTTTTACGAGGCGTTGAAGCGCCTCGGCGTGCGGCCAGCGGAGGCGCTCTATGTCGGCACCACGTTCGAGTTGGATGTCCGCGGTGCGGTGGTAGTGGGGATGAGGAGCGTACTGCTTTCCGGGCAGTCGCCGCGCTGGTGGGACCAGCCCGGTGTCGAGCCCGACTTCGTGGTCTCCACGCTGAGCGAGGTCGCGACCCTCGTGACGCTCCCGGCGCCGGCCGGCGGCCCCCGTGTCCGGCGCCGGGCTTCAGGCCAGCCGGTGCTCGCGGGCGGCTAGTCTTGACCTCCGCCACTCCCATCGCTCGTTGACGGCAGGCAGGTAGGCTTGCGCAGCATGAATGCATCGGTGGCAAGCGTCACGCGGGGCAACAAGGTCAGCGAGGTTGCCGCGTATTTCCTCCGCCTGGGTTGCATCGCGTTCGGCGGACCGGCGGCGCACATCGCCATAATGCGCCGGGAGCTCGTCACCCAGCGAAAGTGGCTCACCGACGAAGAGTTCGTGGACATGCTGGGCGTGACGAACCTCATCCCCGGCCCCAACTCCACCGAGATGACGATGCACAGCGGCTACCACCGTGCGGGCTGGGGCGGGCTCTTGCTGGGCGGACTGGCGTTCATCCTGCCAGCGGTCGCGATCGTGCTCGCGCTGGCGTGGGCATACGTCCGCTACGGCGACACGCCCGCTGGCGAAGGCATCCTCGCGGGCGTCGGTCCGGTGGTCCTCGCCATCATCATCCAGGCTATCTGGGGCCTGCGGACGGCCGCACTCAAGACGCCGCTGTCGATGGTCCTGGCCGCCCTGGTGTTCGCCGTCGTGTTTCTGTTCGACGCCAACGAAATCGTGGCTCTCTTCGCGGCCGGGGCGGTGACGCTTGCGTGGTACCTGGCGCGGCACACGCCCGGCGCGATTAACGCGCTGCTCCCGTTGGGACTGCCGGCGCCGCTCGCATTCCAGGCTGCGGCGGAGTCGGCGCCCACCGTCGGAGGTCTCTTCTGGGTCTTCCTCAAGGTCGGCGCGCTCCTCTACGGAAGCGGCTACGTGCTCGTGTCGTTCCTGGAGAGCGAGCTCGTCGACTCGCGCGGGTGGCTCACCGATCAGCAGCTCGTGGACGCTATCGCCGTGGGCCAGTTCACGCCTGGACCGCTCTTCTCCTCGGCCACGTTCGTTGGCTACATCATCGAGGGGTGGGACGGCGCCGCGGCGGCGACCGCCGGCATCTTCCTGCCGTCATTCGTGCTGGTGATGCTCACGGCGCCGTTCGTCTCCCGACTCCGCCGCCTCGGCTGGACGGGCGCCTTCCTCGACGGCATCAACGCGGCCGCCCTCGCCCTCATGGCCACCACCACCATCATCCTCGCCCAGGAAACTCTCGACACCGCCTTCGGCGCAGCTCTCTTCGCCGTCGGGGCGATTGTCCTCGTCCGCTACAACCCCAACTCCGCCTGGTTGGTGCTGGCGGGGGCGGCGCTGGGGGTCGGTTGGGAGGTGGCCAGCTAGATCGTGGTTGCCGGGTCACCGGTACTCAGCCACACTGCCCCGCACGAATGGAGGCCCGTCCATGAAGTTCGGCATCTTCTACGAGCTGCAGCTCCCCCGCCCCTGGGGACCGGACGATGAGCACCGCCTACTCAAGAACGCACTCGACCAGATCGAGCTCGCGGACTCGCTCGGGTATGACTACGCCTGGGAGGTGGAGCACCACTTTCTGGAGGAATATAGCCACTCGTCGGCGCCGGAGGTCTTTCTCGCGGCCGCCAGCCAACGCACGAAGAACATCCGCCTCGGTCACGGCATCGTCCAGCTCACGACGAACCACCCCGCGCGCGTGGCAGAGCGCGTCTCCACGCTCGACCTGGTGAGCGATGGCCGCGTGGAGCTCGGCATTGGCGAAGGCTCGAGCGTGACCGAGCTGCACCCCTTCGACCGCCGCTTCCGCGACAAGCGAGAGGTCTGGGAGGACGCGGTCCGCGCCCTGCTCCCGATGTTCCAGCGCCAGGGCTTCGAATACGAGGGCGAGCACTTCAACTTCCCCCTGCGAAACGTCGTGCCCAAGCCGCTGCAGAAGCCGCATCCACCGCTCTGGGTGGCCTGTTCTCAGCTCGAAACGATCGAAATGGCGGGCCGGCGCGGCCTCGGTGCGCTGGGCTTCCAGTTCGTGAGTGCGGACGCGGCGCGGGCCTGGGTGCACGCCTATTACAACGCCTACACCAAGCAGCTGGAGAAGCTCGCGGAATACGAGGCAAACCCGGCGATTGCGGTCGTGAGCGGATTCATGTGCGCCGAAACCGACGAGGAGGCACGCAAACGCGCGGAAGGCTGGACGTTCTTCCAGTTCTCGCTCATGTTCTACAACTCGCACGGGCCCGTGGTGCCGGGCACGGTCAACCTCTGGGAGGAGTACCAGGCGTGGCGCGAGACCGAAGCGGGGCGGCGTGCCGCCAACAGCACGAGCGGCCTTATCGGCTCGCCTGCCACTGTGCGGGAGCGCCTGAAGAAGTTCGAGGACTCGAACGTGGACCAGGTCATCCTGCTGAACCAGGCGGGGAAGAACACGCACGAGCACATTTGCGAGAGCCTGGAGCTGTTCGCGAAGGAGGTCATGCCCGAATTCCACGACCGCGAGCCTCAGCACCAGGCGTGGAAGCAGCGTGTCCTCGGCGGTGAGATCGAGCTCGAAGCGATCGATACGCGCCCCTTCAACATGCGCTCGAACCAGACCCCCACGAAGACACCGGACGACGTCGATGGTTCGGCGCGCGCGGAGGAGGCCCGCATCTAGTCGTGGCGCACCGTCGCCTCTGGAGAGTGCGGTGCCGCCCTCAGCCGCTTATAACGAGAGCCAGGCGCGCACGGCGAGGACGCGACGGTGGCCGTCTGGCTCGTCCTGCAACTGCAGCTTCGAGAAGATGTTGGCGATGTGGCTCTCCACGGTCTTCTCGTTGACCACGAGCTCGCGGGCGATGCCGCGATTGGACCGGCCTTCCGCCATCCAGGAGAGCACGTCCCGCTCTCGCTCCGTCAGGCCCATGAGCCGGTCCCTGTTGGCGTGGCGGCCAAGGAAGTGGGCGACCACATCGGGGTCGAGGACGGTGCCTCCTCCCGCGACCCGTTCGACGGCATCGACCAGCGTGGCCACGTCCAGCACGCGATCTTTCAGCAGGTAGCCGAAGCCGCGGGGGTGCTGGCGCGCCAGCTCGAGCGCGTGGCGGCTCTCGATGGACTGGGAGAGCAAGAGGATGCCCATGTCCGGCCAGTCGGCGCGTAGCCGGGCGGCGGCCTGCGCTCCTTCGTGCGTGAAGGTGGGGGGCATGCGGATGTCTACCAGCGCCAGTTCGGGCTGGCAGTCTGCGACGGCCGCGAGCAGCGCCTCGCCGTCGCCCACGGACGCCACCGTCGCGATGCCCGCCTCGGCGAGCAGCCGCGAGAGGCCTTCGCGCAGGAGCACCGAGTCGTCCGCGATTACGACCCGCATGGCAATTCCGCCAGCACCAGCGTCCCGCCCTCGGCGCGGTCCCTCACTACGAGCCGCCCGCCGGCAGCCTCGGCCCGGTCGGCAATCCCGCGGAGCCCGCGCCCAGCCGGGTCCGCGCCACCTGAACCGTCGTCCGCCACGGTCAGCACCAGGCAGCCGTTGTCGGCTCCGGCGTAGATGTCGATCCCGGTTGGGCGCGCGTGCTTCACGGCGTTGGCCACGGACTCGCAGGCGATGAACCAGGCCGCCTCCTCGAGAGCGGGCTCGAAGCGGCGATCCGTGGCCGTGACCCTCACCGCGATCGGGGTGCGGTTGGCGAGCATGTCGAGGGCGGCCGCCAGCCCACCGTCCTGTAGCGCGGCCGGCCGGAGGCCGTTCGCGAGGTCGCGCAACTCCTGGATCGCCAGCTGCAGCTCGTCGACGCCACGTCGCAGCGTCGACTGTGCGCGGCCGGGTTCGCCGCTCACCTCGGCCGCCCTCAGCTCCAACGCCAGGGCGAGCAGGCGCTGCTGTGCGCCGTCGTGGAGATTGCGCTCGATGCGCTCGCGTTCCGCCTGTTGCGCCGCCACTATCCGCCCGCGGGACTCCCGGACCTCCGCGAGCTGGAGCGCGATCGCCGCCCGCAGGCGCTCGTTCTCCAGCTCGGGGCGGGCGGCCGCCACGACCGCGCGCGCCGTCGCGAGATCGGCGCGGGCAGCATCGAGCGAGACCGACGCCAGGGGCAGCCCGGCGCGTTCAACCAGCAGCGCATCCGGCGGGGGCGTGGCCTGCAGCCCGTCCTGCCCAACCCAAAGCTCGCGGTCCTCGATCCAATAGGCGACGCGCAGGCCGGGGTCGCTGAGCGCCTCGCGCAGAACACGATCGAGGGGAACGTCCCTGGCAGGGTCAGCGACATGTCGTCGCACTGTAGCCACGGCATCGAAGCGGCGCCGGTTGAACCGGCGGTCAAGGGCGTCTTGCAGGCGGCGCCGGGCCGGGTTCGCGAGGCTCACGACGGCAAGTGTCGCGACCACGGCGGCGATCTGAGAGCTGCCGGCCAGCCCGCCCAGCGCCTCGCTCACAAAGATCACGACCACGGCATAGCAGCCGACGAGGAGCGCAGTGAGCAGCGAGTACGTCAGGCCACGACTGAGCAGCCGGTCGACGTCGTAGAGGCGGTACTGCTCGATGGCGAGCAGGGCGGCCACGGGGATGGCGGCAACGAACCCCGCCGCAAGGAAGGTGAGGATAAACTCCTGGTTGAGCACGGCGGCGACGAAGGCGCCAACGACCAGGATCGGGAAGGGAATCGCCGCCAGGGCGAGCCAGCGCAGTTGGCGTCGCTCGTCACCCTGCGCGGTCCAGAACCGTACCGCCAGCAAGACGGCGGCGGCGATCACGCCGAGATGCATGATTACGAGCGCCGTCCAGCCCACGATTGACAGCGGGCCACTGATCCCGTCGAGCGCAAGTGGATTCTCAATCAGGCCAAGCGATTGGTGGACGCCCCGGTAGGGCCTGAACATGGCCGCTGTGAAGGCGACCGCTCCCCCTCCCACGATAGCGAGCGCCGCGAGCCGCCCAGGCCTCGTGGTCAACCGGCCCGTGGGTGTGAGGAGCAGGATGAGCGCGGGGAGCATGAGCCAGGGGATGAAGACCTGGTCGCCCACGACGGCGACGAAGTCGGCGGCTGGCAGCGAGCCGCGCCGGGCGAGGGCGCCATACGCGGCGTATTGGTCCAGGACGAAGGAACCCGGCAAGACGATCGCGAACGCGAGAAAGAGCCAGCCGACCGGGTGGCCGGACCTTCGCACGACCAGCACGGACCCGACCGCGGCCGCTGACGCCGTGGGGATGAGATAGAGGAAGCCGGCCTCCGACCCAACCAGGTCTCCCCGCCCCGCGTCGCGGAGCTTCTCGTCCAGCAGGAGGCCCGCCGCCAGGCAGGCGACGATCGTCAGCCACGCGCCGATCGCGGCTACATAGGAAAGGGCATGGACGGACTTGCTGCTCTGCACGGCCAGATTCTCGCATTGCCTGCAAGCCCCCGCCTCCGTGCTAGCCCGGAGACGAAGTCCGGGGAGCGCCCTCATGCCGGTCGCGGCTCGCAGGCGCAGGCTTATCCCGGCGCTCACCCAACACTTGCGCCAGGGAATTGAGATGAACCGCTCACAGTTGTCCGATACCGTCGGCGCGCTCGCGGGGCTCGCCTTCGCCGTCCTCCTCCTGTTCGGCTTCGCCAGCGTCAATCCATTGCGCGAAGCCACCGACCAGGAGCTCACCGCGTGGTGGACGACCAGCTCGAACCTGGACGACACCGTCTTCTCTTACTTCTTCATCCTCGCCTGCGTGCCGTGCTTCCTCCTCTTCCTCGCGAGTCTGCGCGGCCGCCTGGCCTCCTCGGAAGGCGGCAGCGCGCCGCTGTCCGGGTTCATTTTCGCGACAGGCATCTGCTTCGCCGCCGCGCTGCTCATCGCCGACAGCGCGCGGGGCGTCGTCGCCTACTCGGTGAAGTTCGGCGACGAGCCTCTGCCGGGCCCCGATACGCTCCGGTACCTGACATCGCTTTCCACCGGCATCGTCGGCCTCGTTGCAATGCCGGCGGTGGCCATCACCATCGGGGCGGCGTCGTGGCTCATCGTGCGGACACGCGCCCTGCCCGCCTGGCTCGGCTACGCAGGCGCGCTGGTGGTCATCGGCACGGCCGTGATGGTCGCGATCGGGGAGGGGGCGTTCGCCAGCCCGCTGGTTCAGCTCTGGGTGGTTGCCGCTGGGTTCGAGCTCTGGCGCACGCGGAACGCTGCTGAGGCGGAGGACCGGCGGCCGGCGCCCGTCGGCTCACCGGCGGCCGTGCGCTAGGAGGATTCTCATTGGGAGAGAGGGCTGGCTGCTGCCAGCCCCTACTCTCGGGGCGTCTGCGACGCCCGTTAATGCGACTGACTCAGTCATCCAGCGACTTCCAGAAGGCCCGCTCGTAGTCATCGGGGCGGGCATCGACATTTTCGGGGTCGTACACCCAGCGAGAGGGGTTGGCTCGGATGTAGCGCTCGATCCGTTCGCGGTCCGCAGCGTCGCGGACGATGTGCTCGTGGTAATTTCGCTGCCACACTTCGGCAGGCTCCTCCAGTTGGCGAATCTTGTTGACGCGGCCAGTGGCGGCCGCCTTGAAGCCTCGGACCAACGCGCCCAAGTTCTTGGAGACGAGCTTACGGCCCAGTCGATCCAGGGTTGGCTGCTGCCAGCCCCTACTCTCGCCCGGCATCGTCACGATGCCGTGCAGGTGATTGGGCATCACCACAAATTCCCCCAGCCCCACACCAGGGCGAATGTCCGGGGCCTTCAGCCACTCCGCACGGACCGCTTCGCCGACAATGTTCAAGCCAACAACCCCATCTACCACATCGCCAAACCAACAAAACCGTGCGTCGGTCACGATCGTCACGAAGTAGGTACACCGCCAGCCGTAGTCATGGTCCTCTCTCCGAATCGATCGCCGAGCGCGCCTCCCGTCAGGTTCCGGCGCATGCGACACGGCCCGATTCTACCGAACAACGTCGGCGCGGAGCGACCGACCGAGAGTAGGGGCTGGCAGCAGCCAGCCCTCACCGCGTCCGCGACCATGTCCACAGCGATGTCCAACGAAATCGTCCTGTTTCGAACCTGAATCCTGCCTCGCGCGGCAATGCCCTGTCCACGCCGATGTCCATCGATGCGTCCAATGTTGGACGAGTGGTGAAGGCCCTTCGCCCCCACCCTCACGCCTCGTATTTCGTCACCACGAGGCAGGAGTTCTGGCCACCGAAGCCGAAGGAGTTCTTGAGGGCGACGCGCACGTCCTGCTTGCGCGCGACGTTGGGCACGTAGTCGAGGTCGCAGCTCGGGTCGGGCTCTTCCTGGTTAATCGTCGGGTGAATCGTGCCGGTCTCGATCGTCTTCACGGTCGCGACCGTCTCCATCCCACCGCTGGCGCCGAGTCCGTGGCCGATGAGGCTCTTGGTCGCGCTGATCGCGAGCTGGTAGGCGTGCTCCCCGAAAACTTTCTTGAGGGCGTTCGTCTCCGCCGTGTCGCCGAGGGGCGTGCTCGTCGCATGCGCGTTCACGTAGTCGACCTCTGCGGGGGCGACGCCCGCGTCCCGGAGCGCCTCCGCCATGGCACGCGCCGCGCCTTCGCCATCCTCCGGCGGCGCGACCACGTGAAAGGCGTCGTTCGTGCAGCCGAATCCCGCGAGCTCGCCGTAGATGCGCGCTCCCCGCGCGACCGCGTGCTCCTCGCTCTCGAGGACGAGCGCCCCCGCGCCTTCGCAGGGAACGAACCCGTCGCGCTTGCCATCGAAAGGGCGGCTGGCCTTCGTCGGGTCGTCGCCCTGGTACTGGCTCACCGCGCGCATGACGCTGAAACCCGCGAGGCCGAGCTCGCTGATGCCCGCCTCGCAGCCGCCGGTGACCATCACGTCGGCGCGGCCCGTGCGGATGACCATGCCCGCCTCGCCGATGCCCTGGGTGCCGGCGGCGCAGGCGGTCACGATCGTGCCGTTGTAGCCGCGGAGGTTGTACTGCAGCGCCACCTGGGCACCCGCCATATTGCCGAGCGTCCGCGGAAAGTAGAGGGGCTCGATCTTCATTCCGCCGCGCTCGGCGAGGGTCTCGCACGCTTCCTGGATGTCCGGATAGCCACCGCCACCGTTGCCGATAATCACGCCGATCCGGTCGCGGTCCTCGTTCTCGAGGTCGAGCGCGGCGTCACCGATCGCCTGGGCCGCGCTGGCCACCATGAACTGCGTGAAGCGAGCCATGCGGCGCGACTGCTTCCGCTCGATCCACTTCGTCGGCTCCCAGTCTTTCACCTCGCCGTCGACCTTGCAGGGGAATGCGGTGGAGTCGCAGAGCGTGATCCAGCCGATGCCCGAGCGGCCGTTGACGAGGTTGTCCCAGAACTCGTCGACCGTCTGTCCCGCGGGAGTGATCGCGCCGAGCCCGGTGATGACGACGCGAGTGCGTCCGCGGAGAGTGGGGTTCATGTCCGTAAGGGTACAGGCGAACGTGCGCAGGCCATAGCGGAGGGGGGAGGGAGGAGAGCCCCACGCTGCGAAGCATTCGGTACAGGGGCCGTTAGGCCCCTGCTTGAGCGGATCGTAACAGCCAGCGAGTGACAGCGGACTAACGTCCGCCGTACCGACATCCCTGTGGCGCGCGCCCGGAGACCATGGAGGGAGTCAGCGAGGCAGCATCAGCCGCAAGACGCGATGTTGGGTCGGTTAGGCCCATGCTGATGTGCCCCTCCCCACCCGCGTGCTCAGTCGTTGCCACGACTCAACTAGCCGAGTCGCCAGGGTGCTTGTCTTGGCCATCGAGTACGTACCAGACGGCTGCTTGCACTTGCGCCTCGGACCACAGGTACACAGTGCTGCCGTGGTCGGACCAGAGCGGTCGCCGCGGTTCCCAGAGACCGGCCTCTCGCGACCGGCGGGTGGCCCACGCCTTCACCTGGCGCATCACCTCCTCGGGAGCCATGCCATCTGCCGAGACGACCATGTGGACGTGGTTAGTGCGGGCGTTTACGGCTGCGAGTTCCCAGTCGCGATAGGCACATGTCTCCCGAATTGAGTCTTCGACAGCGACACGCATCGCATCGGTCAGTCGAGCCGGAGGATGCCGGAGCGCCCCTCGTTTGCGGTCTTCGAGGGCCGGGCGCGGCGGAAGCATTGGGGTTCCGCGAACGTTGTGCTGCCGATTGACCCAACCTCGCTCGTCGCCGGGGAGCCAGGTGCCATAGCACCTGAACGTGATGAAGTAGGCCAGCAGGTCGATGTGGTGGGCGGGATTGTGATCGTCCACGACCGAAATTGTAGTTGCGAGCCAGTGGCAGCGGACTAACGTCCGCCGTACCGACACCTTCGTGCCCGTCGAACAACGGCAGGTCGAACAACGGCAGGTCGGCCGCCGCACGCGGCACGGGCACCTCTTGCCGCGTTACCCCTGGCGCACCACCCCCGCCGCCAACAGCTCGGCGATGCGGTCGTCCTCGTAGCCGAACTCGGCGAGGACCTCGGTCGTGTGGCCGCCGCAGATGGGCGCGCTGCGGGGGTAGCCGCCCTCCCAGCCCTCCCAGTCGCTGAGCGCACGGACGGCCCCGATGGGGCCAACGTTGAGAGGCTCGTACTCGATCGTGGTAGTGAGTCGGTTCGCCTGCAGGTGGGGGTCGCGGAAGAGCTCGTCGACGCGGATGGCGGGCGCCGCCGGGACACCTTTCGCGAGCAGCCGGTCGACGGCTTCGTCGCGCGGCATCTGCGCCAGCGCCTCGGCAACGGCCGTGGAGAGTTGGCCGTCGCCCGCTTCCTTCATCGCGTTCTCGGCGATGTTCCGGCCCGCCCACTCGGGATGTCCCAACGCGATGCAGAGGCTGTGGAAGTGCGCCGGCTCCGTGCAGGAGACCGCGAGCCAGCCGTCCGCGCATTGGTAGAGCCGCCGTAACGCAAGGGGGCCGAGGTAGTCGATGCCGCCTTCGAGGGCGGGCGGCCGCCCCTCATAGTGCGTGATTTCGCCCGACTGGAAGATGACGCTCTGGTTGGCGAGGGAGGTGAGCACCTCCTGCCCGCGGCCCGTGCGCGCGCGCGCGTTGAGCGCCAGGCAGATGCCGAGCGCAGCCATCATCGCCGTGCCGGTGTCGTTCACGGGGATCTGGTAGAAGACGGGCTCTACGCCTCCGCCCTGGGCGGCCATCATGCCGCTGCGCGCCTGGATGAGCGGGTCGAACCCGGGGTCGACCGCCAGCGGCCCCTTCGGGCCGTAGCCGGTGACCGAGACCGAGATGATCCGCGGGTTGATTCCCGCGAGCGTCTGGTAGTCGATGCCCAGCCGCTCGCGCACGCCCACGCGGTAGTTGTCGAGCACGACGTCGCTCTTGCGCACGAGGTCGAGGAAGAGCTCACGCCCCTCGGGCCGCTTCAGGTCGAGCGACACGCTGCGCTTGCCGCGGTTGTACCCGACGAATCCCAGGCCGTAGGTGCGGAAGGCGTCGCCCTCGGGGGGCTCGACCTTGATCACGTCCGCGCCCCACTGTGCGAGCACCGCGGGTGCGAACGTCCCCGCGATGAATGCGCCGAGGTCGAGCACGCGGACGCCCGCGAGGGGGCCGTTGGTTCGAGAGGGCGAGTGGACGAGAGGGCGTGGGGGCGAGGCGTCGGATCCGCCCACTCGCTCTTCCGCCGCCCATTCGCCCTCCTTGACTGCATGGGGCAGCGCCCGAACCGAGCCGGGCGTCTCGCTCAGCTTCAACGATACGCCCGGCAGCACGACCTTCCCGCCCTCACCCCCGTCCCCTCTCCCAGAGGGAGAGGGGAGATCGAGCTCGACACGCATCTCGTTGGCGGCGACGGTCTCGCCCGCGAACCACTCGTTGCGTTCGCCCACGGGCCCGCGGGGGACCCCGGCCTCGTGGAGGATGCGCAGCCACTCGTCGCGCGGCTTCTCCTTGAAACGTGCCTCCAATGCGGCGATTGCCATGGCGAGCGCGGGCGGTCGCAGGAGGTTCGTGAACTCGCCCTGCACTTCGTCCAGGGTCATCAGGTGCATCATGTCCGTCGCTTCGAGGGCTTTCAGGAAAAAGCCCTGCGTGAGCGTGCCCAGGAAGAACCACTTGCCGTCAGCGCACTCGTAGAGGCGGTAGTTGGGCACGCCGCCGCGGCTCGTGCCGCTGCCGAAGCGGAACACTTCGCCAGCGCGCATGATGCCTCCGCTTTCCACCCCCGAGACGCCGTGCAGCCCACTCACGGTGAGCGCGCGCCCCTCGCCCGTCACCGCGCGCTCGTACAGCGCCGCCGCAATTGAGCCCGCCGCCAATACGCCGTGCCCGTACGCGATCTGCGGTGTCACCAGGTACACCGGCTGATCGTTATAGCTCGACTGCTGGAACGAGACGCTCGAAAGCGCCGCCAGCAGCAACTCGTCCGCGGGGAGCTGGCTCCAGCGTCCCTCCGTCCCATACGGGGGCATCCACGCGTGGATGAGCGACGGGTACGCCGCACGCAGGGTGGCCGCATCAAGTCCCAGCCGCTCGAGCTCGCCCGGATGCATGTCGAACACGGCCACATCCGCGCCCGCGATGAGATCGCGCGCCGCTTTCAGGCCGTCGTAGGTATTCAGGTTGAGGGTCGTGACGCGCTTGTTCCGGTTCCAGCAGAGGTAGCCCGGCTCGCCCCTCACCCGGTCACCCCCCGGCGGCTCCACCTTCAGCACATCAGCCTCGAAGTCGCCGAGGAGCATGGTCGCGAGCGGCCCAGCGACCCCCTGGGTGAAGTCAACGATGCGGATACCGGCAAGGGCAGACATGCGGGGGATTTTGGGGGGACGGGGTGCGGGTTGTCGAACGGGGGTAACCCGCGGGGGACAGGGTCGGCGCAGCCGGCCCCTACCATCCCGTCGTTAGCAGCGGTCCACCGATAGTAGGGGCTGGCTGCGCCAGCCCTGCCCCGACGACAACGGCTGCGCCATCATACCCACGCCGGCGCGTGCGATCCGAGCGGCGCGGTCGGCAGCTCCCAGCGGGGCATGGTCTCCGACATGCGCAGCGGTGGGCGCAGGTGGGTCATCTCGCCGTAGTCCGTGGTGCGGGTTTCGAGGAAGGGGGTGACGTCGCCGAGGCCCGTCGCGGCGGAGCGGTCCATGTCGGCGCCGAGGCAGTAGTACCACATGCTGGTTTGCGAGAGCGACACTTTCACCGACCACGACCCGCCCTCGATGGCACGACGGCGGAGCGCGACCATCGCCCCCATGGCAGCGAAGTAACCGGTCGTGTAGTCGTTCATCGCCGCCGGCGCGAGCACGGGCCGGCCCTCCCCGCCCTGCACCATGCACACGCCGGTCGTGGCCTGTGCGAGCTGCTCCCAGCCGGGGCGCTCCGACCACGGGCCATCGATACCGAAGGCGTTCTCGGAGACGTAGACGATCCCGGGCCGCAGGGCTGCTGCCTGCTGTGCCCCGAATCCCCGTCGTTCCAGCGACTTGTGCTGGAACCCCTGGGAGAAGATGTCCGCGCCCCGCACCAGCTCGCGGAGTGTCTCAGCCTGGGCTGCATCGTTGAGGTCGATGTACGCCTGGCGCTTGCCGTGGCCGGTGTCCATCTCGAAGCGCTCGATCGTGGGCAGCGACGGTGAGGCGATGTGCAGCACGCCGGCGCCATGCTCGGCGAGCGTGCGGGCGCAGGTCGGTCCGGCGAGCACACGCGTGAGGTCGAGCACGCGGATGCCGCTCAGGGGCCGCTCACCCCCTGGGAATGGCTGTGGCGGCGCGTCACCGATCTTCGTGACTTCGACCACGGGCTTCGTCGCCAGGAGCTGCCCCTGCGGGTGGGCGAGCCACTCGTCGTTTGTGCGGCAGACGGCGTTGCAGAGGCCTTTGGCCGCGAGCGCGTCCTCCAGCTCCCAGGAATCGCGCCGCTTCGTCGCTGCTTCGATGTCGTCCCTTGTGGCCGTGCCGTCGAGCCCTAGCTCCTCGAGGATGCCGGGTGCGTGCGTGAAGCTGCCATGCAGATGGATGAAACGCCCGTCGCCGCACTGGTAGATCGCTGTGACCGGCGGCGGGTTGCGCGGGGGGAGAGGCTCGGGCCTGTCGACCTTCACGTGCTCGTAGCTGCGCAGCGAGGCCGCCGCGTGGCGGATGTCCACGGAGAGCGCCTGTGCCCGCCCACCGCGCAGCTGCCAGATGCGGTCCGCCTCCTGCCCCACGAGCCCGAGTGCCACGGATGCGCCCTCGCCCAGGTGGAACGGCGTCTCCAGCACGGGGTCCTCGCCGTCGATGGTGAGGTCGGTGTCGGGTTCGAGCTCCAGCCCCGCGAGCTTCGCGGCCTGTTCGATTGCACCACGTTCCATGGTTCACCTCCGTCCGCAGCGCGGATGGGGAATCATAGTCGGAACTGGCCGCGCTCGTGGCGTATCGATCCGTCCCGCCTTCCGGCGGGAGTACTGATCATGCGTTCGACAGCGTTGAGTTTGGTCAGTACTCCGGCCGGTAGGCCGGAGGGTCGTCTGGTTGCTCGAACCTCGCCCCTCGCCCCTGTAACCTCGATCTCGTGAACGTGCTCGCGATCGAATCCTCGTGCGACGAAACGGCCGCGGCTGTGGTAGTGGACGGCCGTGACATGCGCTCGTCCGTGGTCGCGAGCCAGGTCGACCTGCACGCGAAGTACGGCGGCATCGTCCCGGAAGTGGCCTCGCGCCAGCACCTCCGCCAGATCGGTCCTGTCATCCAGGAGGCTCTCGACACCGCAGGGTGCACGCTCGACGACATCGATGCGGTCGCGGCCACGCGCGGCCCGGGCCTCGCCGGCTCCCTGCTCGTCGGCTACAACGCGGGCAAGGCGCTCGCGTACGGGCGGGAGCTCCCGTTCCTCGGCACCAACCACCTGGAAGGCCACATCTACGCCAACTGGCTGGTGGAGGGCCCCGAGCCGGCCTTCCCGGCGCTCTGCCTCGTCGTCTCGGGCGGCCACACCGACCTCGTACTCATGCGCGGCCACGGCCAGTACGAACGGCTGGGTGGCACCCGCGATGATGCGGCCGGCGAGGCGTTCGACAAGGCCGGCCGTCTCCTCGGGCTGCCGTTCCCGGGCGGCCCGCACATTGCCAGGGCAGCGGAGGAGGGTGGCCACTCCTCGCTCAAGCTCCCGCGGGCCTGGATCCCCGGCACCTTCGACTTCAGCTTCAGCGGCCTGAAGACCGCCGTCCTTCACGTCGTCCAGGAGGACAAGTACGACGCGCCGAGCATCGCCTGGGAGTTCCAGGAAGCGGTCGTCGACGTGCTCTCCGGCAAGACCTCGCGCCTGGCCCGCGAGCTGGGCGCGGCCGAGGTGCTGGTGGCGGGCGGGGTCGCCGCGAACAAGCGCCTGCGCGAGGAGCTGCAGCGCCGCTGCCCCGTGCCCGTGCGTATCCCGCCGCCGAGCCTCTGCACGGACAACGCCGCGATGATCGGCGCCGCCGCAAGCTTCCGCCTCGCCCTCGGCGAACGCAGCCCCCTGGACGAGGACATCTTCACCACGAACCAGTGGTCGCGTGTGGCGCGACCCGGCCATTAGGCGGCCGGAGCCGCCTTCAATGAGATACAATCTTCGCCATGGACGACAGCGGCGGCACGGCAACCATTCGTGACGAATTGCGTCATCTAGCTGATCACCTCCCCGAAGACGCAACATGGCACGACGTCATGGAGGAGGCCTACCTCCGCATCGTCATCGAGGACGGGCTGAAGGCAAGTCGTGAGGGGCGGGTCAAGTCCCTCAAAGAGGTCATGCACAAGTACGGCCTGGCTGAGTGAAGGTCCTTCTCACCGAGCCTGCGGAGCTGCACCTCGACAAGATTCGAGAGTTTGTCGGCGCGACATCGCCTCGTTTCGCGGATGAGCTGGTGGAACGGATACGCGACCGGATGAAGCAGATCGCGGAGTTCCCGGAGTCGGGACGGCTGGTCCCTGGCGCGGAGGCTCTGAGTCTTCGGGAAGTATTCGAGAGCTCGTACCGCATCATCTACGTCGTCGCCCGCGACCACATCGAAGTCCTCGGCATCATCCACGGCCGACGCGACCTGTTGTAAGTCGTTACCCCGGCTCGTCGTGCCATTTGTGGCCGTGGCCGGGGTCGAACCAGTGGTCCAGGGCGAGCCAGGCGACTCGGGAGTACCGGAACGTGAAGGGGATCATGAGCACCATCTGGACCGCGGGCAGCAGCACGACGATGAACGGGTTCACGCCCAGCGCTAGCAGGATGATCC
Organism: Dehalococcoidia bacterium; assembly: GCA_040877955.1. Lineage (GTDB taxonomy): Bacteria > Chloroflexota > Dehalococcoidia > Tepidiformales > Tepidiformaceae > JBBDMZ01. The sequence continues at coordinate 137,843 of JBBDMZ010000056.1, forward strand.
AGTACGACGTGGTCAGGAATGCGATCGTGTAGCTCACGTACATCGCCCCGTAGAAGTACCCCGGCTCCCGTTCGAAGCGCAGCCCGCACACGGCGCAGCGCTCGTTCATCGACATCAGGCCGTGGAAGACCTTGCCCGTCCGGCACTCGGGGCAGCGTTGCCGGAGCACTGCCCACAACGCGCCGAGCAGGTTTCGCACGGTCCCATTCTCGCAGTCCCGTCGCTGGCCTGCGCGACCTCCGCCACGTAGGCTCCGCGCATGCGCGTATGGTCACTCAACGGCGTCATCTGGAAGCAGGGCGAAGACCGCGGTGCTGAGGCGTGGTGGTTTGACGTCACCGGGCCGCACGGCGGCCTCTCCGAGCTTGCGAAGCGCTTCTCCTTGCACCCCCTCGCCGTCGAAGACTGCTACTCGCCTCTCATCCACGTGCCCAAGATCGATGACTTCGGCGGCCACCTGTTCATCGTCGTGCAGGCGCTCAGCCCCGGCAGCACGGACGACGTGTTCGAAGAGCTGGACGTTTTTCTTGGGCCGAACTTCATCATCACCTACACCGACCATCCGCTCGCCGAGCTGGACGACACCATGCTCTCGCTGCGCAAGGGCATCACCGCCCGACCGGGTGTCGACGGCATCTTTCATGCGGTGTTCGATCGCGGCGTCGACAGCATCCTCCCGGCCGTGAACGCGCTGTCCGACAAGATCGATGCCCTGCAGGAGGTTGTCGTCCTGGCGCCGGGCGCCGAGTCGCATACGGCCATCCTCGAGATGCGCGCACATGCCGGCCGCCTGCGCCGGGTGCTCACGCCTCAGATGGAAGTGGCCATGCGCCTCAGCCGGGGCGAGTACGCCGTCATCCAGCAGGCAAACCTCATCTATTACCGCGACATCTACGACCACCTCGCCCGCGTCGACCTGGCGCTCGAGGCCGTGCGCGAGGATGCCGACGTCGCGCTCTCCACGTTCCTGAGCGCGATCAACAACCGCATGAACGAGGTCATGAAAGTGCTCTCCGTGGTGAGCGCGCTCGCCCTGCCGGCAGTCGTCATCACGGGCATCTTTGGCACGAACTTCGACAACGTCCCCGGGCTGCACAGCAACTGGGGCTTCACCATCATGATGGGATCGATGCTCGCCATTGGGGGGGCACTGGCGTTGTTCTTCAGGCGGCGTGGCTGGTTCTGAGAGGGCGATATCTCCTATCAGGGGAATCACCTAGGGTGGAACCGGAGATGCGGAGGTAGCATCTTCCTGTGCCGGTGGCCGCGTCGGCGGCACTTCACCCCCGGCCCGGACAAGTTCGCCGGTGGATATCGCTCTCCTCATCCTCGATAGCGGCGTACGCCGCGCACTGAGCGATTGTCTTCGCGCGCTTGGTCACGAGCCGGTTCCTGTCGACGCGCCGGACGCGGTCGCGGCCGGCGTGGGGGCCGCCCTCGTCGATGGCCGACCAGGCCTCGTCGCCGCGGTCCGTGCCTCGCTCGGCCCGCCAGGCCGCTTGCTGGCGGTCTCGGCCGACCCGCGCGCCACGGAACTACTGGAGGCCGGCGCAGACGACGTGATCCCGCCTGACTGCCCGCCCGCACTTCTCAAAGCCCGCCTCGCGGCCGGGATGCCAGGCCTCCCCGCAGCGACGGAGATCGTCGAACACGCCAACGACCTCATCTATACGTCAGACCTCGATGGGCGGTTCACCTCCGCTAACCGCATGGCAGAGGTGGTCAGCGGATATTCGAGGGAAGAGCTGATCGGCATGTCGCAAGACGAGCTCATTGCGCCCGAGGATCGTGTGCTTGCGCGCGAAATGACGCTCACCAAGCTTCGCGGCGACGCGGACGGCACGGCATACGAGCTCGAGATCATCGCGCGTAACGGGACACGGGTACCCCTCGAAGTAAGCACGCGCGTGCTCTACCGCGACGGCGAGCCCGCGGGCATCCTCGGGACCGCGCGCGACATCACCCGCCGCCGCCGGTTGCGAGCCCGGTACGACGAGCACGAGGCAGCGATGCGGGAGAGCGACCGGTTCCTCAGCGCCGTCGTTGCGAACCTGCCCGGGTACGTCTATCGCTGCAAGATCGACGCTGACTTCACGCTCGACTTCGTGAGCAAGGGCGTCGAAGAGACCACGGGCTACGCGGTGGATCAGTTCCTGGTGGAGCGCACCGTCAACTGGCCCCAGCTCGTCCACCCGGACGATGTCGCGCCCGTGGCCGAGGAGATGCAGGCGGCGATCGACGCCCACCGCTCCTACGCCACCACCTACCGCATCTTTCGTAAGTCCGGCGAGCTGCGCTGGGTGTGGGAGCACGGCAGCGGCGTCTGGGACGAGGCAGGCGAGCTCGTTGCCCTGGAAGGCTTCGTCACCGACATCACGGAGCGCGTGCAGGGTGAGCAGGCCCTGCGCGACACCGACACGTTCCTCCGTACCCTCCTCGAGAACGCGCCTGTCATCACCGTCGCCCTGGACCGCGAGGGCCGGTACACGTTCACGGCGGGCGCGGCCATGAAGGAGATCGGCATGGCGCCTGGCGACGCCGTGGGCCAATCGATCTTCGAACGCTACGCCCAGCTGCCCGATGTCCTCGCGCATGTCCGTTCCGCCCTCCAGGGCGAGCCTGGCTCCTTCGACTGGGAGCTCAACGGCCACAGCTTCGCCACCACGGTCGCTCCCATCCGGGACGTCGACGGCGACGTGACGGGCGCCATTGCCGTCTCCTTCGACACATCCGAACGCAAGCGCGCGGAGGAGGCGACGAAGGAGAGCGAAGAGAAGTTCCGGGCGTTCGCGGAGGCCACGAGCGCGGCGCTCCTGGCTTATCGTGGCGGGGAGCTGTTCTACGCCAACGGGACGCTCGCCCGCATCACGGGCTACTCGAACGAGGAGCTCCTCCAGCCCGGGTTCTTCGCCGCCCACGTCATCCACCCGGATGACGCACGGGTGACGGCAGAAGCCACCGCGAAGCTCATGCGACGCCATGCGGAGCCGGCCATGGCGGAGTTCCGCCTCCGCTGCAAGGACGGGAGCGTCCGTTGGGTTCGGGCGAGCGGCTCCACCTTCACGCTCGGCGGTGAGCGTGGCGCCATGATCACCGGGTTCGACGTCACCGATGGCAAGCTCGCCGAGGACAGCCTCCGCACCAGCGAAGAGAAGTTTCGGGCCTATGCGGAGTCCACGCAGGCAGCCATGTGGGCCTTCACGGACGAGGGCACGTTCTACGCGAACCGGGCCTTCCTCGACCTCACAGGCTACAGCCTCCAAGAAGTCATGCGGCCTGGCTTCTACATGGACGTGGTGGTGCACCCTGAGGATCGCCGATTCATGGCGGAGCGGCGCCGGCGACGCCTCGCGGGCGAAACCATCAGCGCGTGGAACGAACATCGCATCATCTCCCGGGACGGGGAGGTGCGCTGGCTGCGCATGACCAGTGGCTATTTCTCGCTGGACGGCCAGCCCGCCGCCGTAGCCACGGCGTTCGATGTCACCGACCAGAAGCTCGCCGAAGCAGCCCGGCTCAATGCTGTCGCCTTCTCCGAGGCGACCGCGAACAGCATGCCTGGAGTGTTCTACCTCATCACCAGGGACCGGCGATTCTTGCGCGTGAACGACCGCTATGCCGAACTCTCCGGCTATTCGCAGGACGAGATCATGGCCATGGAACCGATGGCGTTCGTCCCCGAGGAGGACCGCCCCGCCATGGCAGCGGCCTTCTCCGAGGTGTTCGAGCGCGGCGAGTCGAGCGTCACCACCGGCTTCCTGGCGAAGGATGGGACGGTGACGCGGCACTTCTTCACGGGCAGGCGCGTGGAGTTCGAGGGCGAGCTCTGCATGGTCGGCGTGGGCGTGGACATCTCCGCGCAGGCCGCAGCCGAAGAGGCTCGCCAGAAGGCCGAAGAGTACCTCCGCACCCTCCTCGCCGCCGCTCCTGTCGTCCTCTGGGCGATCGACCGGGACGCCAACCTCACGCTCGTCGAGGGCCGCATACCGGACTTCGAAGGGTCCAGCGGTGCGTTCCTGGGAAAGCCGATCTACGAATATGTCCTCGCGGGCCGCAGCCAGGAGAACGTCGGCCGGGCGCTCGGCGGCGAGAGCTTCACCGCTATCACGGAGGACAACGGCATCACCTGGGAGACGCACTTCTCCCCCCTTCGCGGCACCGAGGGCACGGTCAGCGGAGTGATCGGCGTCTCTATCGACGTGACCGAACGGCGACGGGTGGAGCAGGCCATGCTCCAGGCGCAGAAGCTGGAGAGCCTCGGCATTCTCGCCGGCGGTGTCGCGCACGACTTCAACAACCTGCTCGTGGCCATCCTGGGAAACGCCGGCATCGCCCTCATGGAGCTCAGCGCCAACTCCCCGGCGCGCGACACCATCCATGAGATCGAGAAGGCCGGCCAGCGCGCCGCTGACCTTGCGCGGCAGATGCTCGCCTACTCGGGCAAGGGCAAATTCGTGATCGAGCGCGTCAATCTCAGCGCCCTCGTGGAAGAGATGACCCACTTGCTGCGCGTATCCATCGCCAGGGACATCACTACCGTTTACAACTTCGCCGCGGCCCTGCCCCCCATCGAGGCGGACCCAACCCAGGTGCGCCAGGTGGTGATGAATCTCGTGGTCAACGCCTCCGATGCGATCGGCGCCGGGCCGGGAACCATCGCCGTCAGCACGAGCATCTCCGAGGAGTCTACGGAGTCGCTTGCGAGTGGCTACCTCTCGCCGGACCTGCCCGCCGGCGCCTACGTCTGCCTCGAGGTCACCGATACGGGCTGTGGGATCGAAGATGCGACCCTCGCCCGCATCTTCGATCCCTTCTTCACAACGAAGTTCACCGGCCGGGGGCTGGGGCTCGCGGCGGTGCTTGGCATCATCCGCGGCCACCGTGGCGCCATCCAGATCCGGACCGACGCGAGCGCTGGCACCACCTTCCGCGTCCTCCTGCCCGCATACACGGGCACGACCTCCTACCTGGACCTCGTGGCTCCTCCCGAAGAAACCTGGCAGGGGATCGGCACGGTGCTGGTCGCAGACGACGAAGAGTCGGTGCGCACGGTGACAGCGCGGGCACTCGCGCTCCTGGGATTCGAGGCGGTGCAGGCCGGCGACGGGGCGAGTGCGGTCGAGATGGTCGTGGCGCACCCGGGCCTCGCGTGCGCCATTCTCGATATGACGATGCCCGGCATGGGCGGGGATGTTGCCTTCGATGAGATCAGGCGGATCGCGCCCGCACTCCCGGTCGTCATCATGAGCGGCTACAGCGAGCAGGAGGCAACCGGCCGCTTCCCCAGCGAGCAGCCCGCCGCCTTCATCCAGAAGCCGTACGAGCTCGCGACCCTCCAAAACGTCATGCGCAGGGTGGTTGGCGGAGAGTAACCGCGTCCCCAGCCTGTCACCGGCGCGCCACACACTCGGCGCACGCTGGCCGTCACTCCCGCCGAAGCTGACCAGTAGTAGGGATGAGACCGAAGTGGAGGTGCCGTGTGCACCAAGTGATCTCTCTTGTCAGTCGCGGCCGTGAGTGCGGACAGGCGCTCGCGCTCTTCGCCGGGGGGCTGGCTGTGTTCCTGGGCCTCGTGGGCCTTTCCATCGACATGGGCCAGGTGGTGCAGGCGCGGACGGATCTCCAGAAGATCGCCGATGCCGGCGCCTTCGCGGGCTCGCAAGACCTGCCCAACAAGGCGAACGCCGAGGACATGGCCAACCAGTTCATCGTCTCGAACGGCAACTCGGATTGCTCGCCAAGCTGCGTCGAGGTCTCCACCACCGATGAGCAGAACGACACCATCACCGTCACCACCCGGCGCCACGTGAGCTTTAGCTTTCTGAAGTTCATCGGCCTCGACGGCACGGACGTGACCGCGCGCGCGAAGATCACGTCCCGCTACGCGACCGGCTATGCGTTCGACAACCAGGATGTGTTCCCCTACGGAGTGTGGGGCGGGAATGGCAACACCGGTGGATGCACGTACGGCGTTTGCAGCGGGACCCTCAAGGTCTATCGTGACAACGGGTATGCGGAGGAGAACGTCGAACCCGACCCGAACTCAAACGCCAACTGGGATGTCACGTCGAACAAGTTCAAGGGGTACTTCCATGCCGGGACGGAGGTCTACCAGACGAACCCGGACGAGTGGCAGACGTTTTCGTACGGCGGCAACGCAACAGGCCAAGAGCCTATCGCCGCACTCAGCTATCACTACGAGCACGACATCCCCATCATTCTCCCGGTGATCAGCGCCGCCCAGGACTGCAATCAGTGCACGCTTCCCGACGGGTCCGGCGCGGACTCCTATGGCGTCCAGTTCAAGATCGTCGGTTGGGTCGCGTTGAAGCTGACAGTTGACCCCGCAACTCTGGCCGCGAGCCAGCCGTTCCAAGGCGAAGTCGTCTCGCATTATTCGAGTCCGCACGGCCAGTCCGGCGGCGGCCAGACGCTGCCCCCGTCGATCGCGCCTCGGGTGATCAAGCTCCTCGAGTGAGCGTCAAACACGGGAGACGAGCCGGCGACCAGCCGGGACGAGAGGGGCCGCCACGCGCGGCCCCTTTCCGTCCTCCACATTGTCATAGCCGCGACCGGAAGGGAGCGCAACGGCTCCCACTTGCGTCCGAATTCCCGGCCGATGCGTACAATCACACCGTGCCGCAAAACGAGGACGCCCTCGCCTACTTTCTCACCTTCACCTGCCACGGCACCTGGCTCCACGGGGACGAACGCGGCTCCGTCCAACGCCTCGGCCCTGAGAACGTGCTGGAACTGGATGCCAACAGGGCGAGACACGAGTCGGCTCGTCGTCGTATGACTGGCGACCCAGTCACGCTCGATCTCGAGCAGCGGAGAGTCGTAGACTCTGCAATTCGCGAGACTTGCAAGTTCCACGGATGGGAGGTGAAGGCCCTCAACGTCCGCACGAACCACGTCCATCTGGTGGTTGCAAGTGATGTTGTCCCGGAGCGGGTGATGAACACCGTGAAGGTGTGGGCGACCACGATGCTCAAGCGAGGGGGGCTATTGCCCCCGGGAGGTGACGTTTGGACGCGCCGCGGGAGCAAGCGCTACCTCTGGCGCGAAGACCACGTGAGTGAGGTGTGCTGGTATGTCCTCAACCGCCAGGGTCCCGACCTGATCTGACGAGCCGTTGCGCTCCCTTCCGGTCGCGGCTACGACCGTTGTTCCCTAACGCGCGTGCCGCGGCTTGCCGCGCGTAACGGGAGTTTCGGCGCGAAGCGCCAATTGCTGTGCATATGATGTAACCGGAGGCCGAAAGCTCCTCATCCGCTGCAGCAACCACTACGACGGCTAACGCCCCGCGAACATGCGGTGCTCCACCATCGTGCACCGATCCTGGGTGGCGGCCACGCCCGCTGCCCGCGCTCGCGCGATGCCCTCATCGTTGTGGATCCCCTGCTGCAGCCAGATCGCCGCGCCGATCGCGATCGCATCATCGATCACCGGGCCGCTGTTCTCCGAGCGCACGAAGATATCGACGAAATCGACCTTGTCCGGGATGTCGCGCAACGAGGCGTACGCCTTCTCGCCCAGCACCTCGTCCGCCGGGAACGAGCCAAGATGCACCGGGATGATCCGGTAGCCCGCTCGCTGCAGGTAGGACGCGATCCGGTAGGCAAACCGGTCGGTGCGCGAATCGAGCCCCACGACGGCGACGGTCTTCGCATCCATGAGCGCACGCAGGGCGTCATCCATGCTGCTTCCTCCGCTGGCGCTGCCCGGCACCCGCCCGGGCGGGTGCGGCCTTCTCCTCCATGGTCAACTGCTCGCCAGTATCGGTGTCGATTTCGACGAGCTCCCACCCTTCCGGGATCGTGACAGTCGACCCCGTGAGGTCCGCGATCGCCTTCGCCACCGCAAGCGTGCGGTCCATGCCGTCGGCCTGGCCATAGGCGGGCACGGGCACCTGTGCGCACGTCAGCCGCTTCCCGCTCTTTTTCACGAGCACAAGCGCGAACTGGCGCAGGTCGTCGCTCTCCTCGCGCCAGCGGTCGGCCTCGTCGCCCTCGACGGTCACCTCGAGGTGGTCGATCTTCGCGAAGGGGACGAGCTCCTTGGTGCCGATGCCCATGCCCAGGTAGCCCTGCTGCCACATGGCGGAGCCCTTCTTCGCATCGATTATCACGTCGGCGCCTACCAGCGCGCTCACCAGCCCCATCACCGAGAACGGCACCAGCGCCAGGCACACGAAGAGCACGCCCACCAGCGCCCAGAACGGCAGGTCCGCCCCGTCCGTCATGATGTAAGCCATCAGCGCGACCGCGATGCCAATTCCGAGCAAGGGCAGGACCACCGTCCCGCGCGCGCTCTTCAGCTCGATCTTCTCCGGCCCGATCACCGCCACCGACCGGTGCAGGATGACCTCCTGCCGGCCATCTCTGCGTGTGAACGTGACATGAGGTGGCAGTTCGTTCATGAGGAGAACTCTGGACGCCGAAGGGGGAAGGCCGCTCCCCCTCTCCCTCTCCCGCGAAGTCGTTCAGAGCCGCGACCGTGAGGGAGCGGTTGGGGGGTTGAGAGGGGGCTGGGGGGTGAGGGCCTCACTCGTCCCCTCCGAGCCAGTCGTGGATCTGCTCGATGTGCTCGTCGAAGTGCTCGTGCGCGTTCCCCGCGATCATCTCCCAGGGCGCCCCTGCCCCGTCCGCGAGCATCTTGAGGGCCGCGGGGTCAGTCAGTTGCTCCTCACTCATCGACTCCACCACCGCGAGGAACCGGTCCCATGTGCCCTTCTCACGCTCGATTACGTCAGCGAGGGGCCGCTCGCGATTGCGCTCGTAGTACCGCTGGTTGCGCTCGTCGATCTCCATGCCCTCGAAATCCGGGCCGGTCGCGTACTGGTCGAGCCCGAACTCGAGCCGTGTGGCGGCTACGCCTTCCCACTCGGAGACGTGCGCGATCACGTCCTTCATCGACCACCCGCCCTCGAACCCCGGCTCGAGCATCCGGTCATCGGGCACGCTGTCGAGCGCCTCGTCCCAGCGAATGCGCCCCTCGACCATCTCCTGCAGCAGCCTGTCCTTGTCCATCGCCCTCAGCGTAACGTACGGCGACGTTGGGAGGGTGGGAGGTTGAGCCTGGGAGTTACTTGTCGGGCGTCGGTGTGGCGACCGGAATCCGGTCGGGCGTGAACGGAGGAGTCACCAGGATTGGCGTCCGCTGGCCCAGGCACGCATCCTTGCCGCCGAGCCCCAGCATGAGAACGGGCAGCGAGCCGTCCACGTCCCGGCGGATCCAGGAGAAGGACTTCGCCCAGGTCCCCTCGACTCGAGCCTCGGCGTAGACGCCGGAGGCGTCCTCCCAGCGCGTCACGCCGTTGTCGAAGCTTAGACGCGGACCTACCGGCCCGGCCGGCTCGGGCGCTGCCGTGAGTTCGGCAGCGCCTACGTCGACCGCGTACTCCCCGCTCACGAGGAGGGCATCGCCGGCCCAGTGGATGTCGAAGCAGGCCTGAGCCTCGTACACACGGAGCAGCTCGCGGCCGGTCGCCGCATCGAGCACAGACAGTCCTTCCACCTCCCCGTCCATAATGCTCACCGCACATACTGGTCATCACCTGACCAGGACGGGTAGCCGCCACCGCGCTGCAGCGGGAGTGTGGTCCCGAGCTCGAAATCGTAAGTCGCGGGATTGGACCCCGTAACTGCCAGGCGGAGCCCCGTGCTGGACCACCCGGCCATCCCCTTCGACTCGATCGAGGGCTGGACTCTGCCGTCCACCACGACGTCTACCTGATTCGTGCCCCCGGCATAGCGAGTCACTGCGACCGCTCGGCTGTCGGGGCTCCAGACGACGTTGAGTTGCGACGCGTTCGTCGCAGCCGATGGCCGGCCACCCGTCAGGCCCGGCAACCGCGCCACTTCGACGCCGCCAATCGTGAACACGCGGCCGAGAACACCGGGATTCTCTACGTACAGATGCCGCTCGTCGGGCGCGAAGGACGCGAGAATGATGCTGCCATCTTCCACCCCGTGAAGCCTAGTGCGCGTCCCGGTCCACGCGTCGAAGAGGTCCCGCTCCCAGACGAAGTAGCGGCCGGAAGGCGAGATACCCCTGGGCTGAGTGCCACCCCGCATCAGCCAGACCTCGGCTCCTCCGGTGAACTTGTTCCCGGTGACCAAACCCCATTCGCCGGAGACCGTGCCGCCCCGGGGCACCGAGACCCGCGTGATGTCGGTCACCGCCTTGGGCGAAGGAGCCGCGGTTGCGCCCGGTGTGGGCGTCAGAACCCCGTTGGTTAGCGTCGCACTTGGAGACGCGCCCTCTGACCCTGGCTGCTGGTCGCTGCAAGCAGTGGCGAGCGCCACAGCCGCAAGCAGCGGGCCAAGGCGACCACTCCGCACCACCGCACGAGGAGTCGAACCACATCCACTGCTGGTAATAACGCCCGCGACTCTCCCGGGGTTCCCTAGACCGCCGCCAGCTCGCGCCCGCGTGCGATCGCTAGCACCGCCTGCGCGGCCGTCTCGATGCCGATCGACTCGGTGTTCACGACGAGGTCGTAGTGCGTCGGCAGCTCGCGGTCGATGCGGAAGAAGCGCTGGAAATACTGCGCCCGCGCCGAGTCTGACTCCGAGACCCGCTTCTCCGCGTCCTTGGAGCTGATGCCTTCGCTTGTCGCGAGCCGCGACACGCGCACGTCCGCCGGCGCCGTCACCAGAACGCGCACCACTCCGGGGCGCGCGCCCAGCGCCATGCTCGCGCCGTGCGCCACCAGCACCACCTCGCCGGCGGAGGCCGTCTCCCGCACCACATCGATGATGAGCTGCTGGTAGCCCTCCGCCACGCTCGGTGTGAACTCGGGCGGCTCGATCATAGGCCCGGCCACCATCCCACCCGTTGAGAGGCGCCCAAGGATGCGCTCGAGCAGGCCCTGGCGCTTTTCCACAGCCGCGATCTCCGCTTCTGAGACCCCCGCCTGCTCCGCCGCCGCGTGGATGATCTCGCTGTCCACGTAGCGGAAGCCAAGCTCCTTCGCCAGCTGGTCGGCGAGGTCTTCGCCCCCGGCCCCGAGCGTCCGCGAAACCGTGATAACTGAGCGTGCCATGAATTCCCCCTAAAGCGTCCTGTGCGTGCATCGTATCCCCCCGGTCAAGCGAGTGCAGTCACGTTCAGAGCCGCGACCGCGAGGGAGCGGTTCGATGGTGCGCAACCTCTGCTTCACAGACGCGGAACGAACGTGCCGGCCACGCGCGCCCTCCGTCATGGTCGGGCCGCCGAATTCCGTGGCACTCTTGGCGTCCTCGCGGTTCGATGTGCCACAATCCCGCCGCCATGCGTATCGACGACGACTCCGGCCTCTCCGACCTCCTCACCTCCGACGAGACGCGCCTTTGCGGCGGTTTCGGCTTCACCGAAGGGCCTATCTGGGTGCCCTCTGACAACGCCCTCGTCTTCAGCGACATCCCCGGCAACCGCATGCACCGCTGGCGCCCGGGCGCCGCCAAAGCGGAGGTCTACCGCGAACCCAGCGGTTGGTCGAACGGCCTCACGCTCGACCATGAGGGCAACGTCCTCGCTTGCGAGCACGGTGGGCGCCGAGTCTCTCTCGCCCCGTACGGCCAGCCCACGAACATGATCGCGCTCGCCAGCGAGTGGGACGGCAAGCCGCTCAACAGCCCCAACGACCTCGTCGTCCACTCCTCCGGCGCCATCTTCTTCACGGACCCGAGCTACGGCACGGACTCCGGCCGCACGCCCCGATTCGGCGCCGAGGGCCAGCAACCCGCGCTCGACTTTCGCGGCGTCTACCGCATTGACCCTGGCGGCTCCGTGCAGCTCGTGGTGAGCGAAGGCTTCGCCCAGCCCAACGGCCTCGCCTTCACGCCGGACGAATCGGCTCTCTATATCGGTGACTCGCAGGGCAAGGTCATCTGGCGTTATACGGTGAAACACGACCTGAGCCTCGGCCCGCGCGTGCTCTTCGTGGACCAGCGCGCCGACTCGCGCCCCGGTTCCCCCGATGGCATGAAAGTCGACACGGGCGGACGGCTCTGGACCACCGGCGCGGGTGGCGTGTCCGTCCACACCGCGGACGGGAACTACCTCGGAGTCTTCGAGTTGGATGAGCACGCCGCCAACATCGCCTTCGGCGGACCGGCGTTCTCCACGCTCTTCCTCACCACCGGGACCACCGTCCACAGCGTCGAGACGGCCGTCCAGGGCATCGCTCCCGGCAGCCCCCGTTAGGGGTCGGAGGCCGTCCGTCCGCCCTCCAAAAGGCGGGGAGCGGCGAATGGGAATCAGGGTTCTCCGCATCGTGCGCGATGGAGGCGCCCCATAGGGTGAGCGGGTGCAGCAGAAGGGCAAGTACCAGACCTTCCTGCCCACCCCCTGAGTCGCTGACGCTTCGGCCCCATGGCTTCGCCGGGGATCCGGTCGATTGTTGAAGGTGGAGGACGTCATGAACGTGCGGATGCTGGCGGCGCCCCTGGCGCTGGCTGTCGTGCTCGCGGCCTGCGGAGGCGCGGAGAGTGAGCCAACCCCGGCGGACACCGAGGGGCCGACTGCGGCGCCGTCGCCGACCGCCGAGCGCGGGGGCGCGACGGGTGAGGTGGCCAGCGGCAAGTCCCTCCGCTCGAGCGACGGGCGGCTGGAGGTGGTGGGCACGGGGAAGACGGCGTTCGACGTGACGGTGCGCGAGATCGAAAAGGACGCCCCGGAGGAGCCCTTCGGGTGGGCGCTCGTCGGGCCCGTGTACGACATAACAGCGATGGAGCCTGGCAAGGGGGCGATCAAGAAGCTCACCGAGCCGTTCGAGTTGCGCTTCAGCCTGAAGGAGGCGCTGGCGACCGTGATCGCATACGACGGCGACTCCTGGGTGCTGGTGCCGAGCGCGATGGACGGCGGAGTCCTCGAAGCAGAGACCGATCACCTGTCGCTCTTCGCGGTCGTGAAGCCGTCGATCGCGCGTGGGGCGACGCCAACCGCGACCGCCACGCCCACGCCCACGCCCACGCCGGCAGAGGGGACGCCCACGGACGGCACCGAGACGCGCACCCCGCTCGCGAACGTGACCGCGACAGCGACCCCCGTGAGCGCGGAGGTGGCGGCCGCGGCGCTTGCAGAAGCGATCGAGAAGTGGCGAGCCCAGGCGGCGACAGTGACCGGCGCAGCAGGGTATGCGGGCACGGCCAGCATGGAGCTGCCGGCGCCGTTGGAGGAGGCGCTCGCGGGCGCCGGTATCTCCGGAGAGCTGTATTTCGGCGTCTACGGCGGTGTGAACCAGGCATTCATGGTCGGCGCCATGCGGGACACGGTGAGTGGCGACTTCACAGTGCTGATCGAACCGAAGCTGGAGTTCCCCTCCAGCTCGTCGGAAGCGCAGCGCATGCTGGCGGAGTACTTTCCCGCTGCTACCGGCCAGCAGTTCGTGGCCATCACCGACTTGCCGGCGATGTACGCCTACATGGCGCGGAGCGGGGACACGTTCATCGTGCTCGGCTTCATCGAGCACAAGGGCGTGCCGCTGGCGTACCTGAGCGTGGGAAGCGGCGTGTTCGTCGCAGCCGCGGTGGACGCGACGGAGTAGGGCACCCCTGGGGCGCTACGCCGGGATGAACATGCGCCGGCCAGTCAGACGATTCTTGCGGCCATACTGCTCGAGGAGCTGGTTGAAGGCGGTGATGCGTGCCCGGCCGGCGGCCGCGTACAGCTCGGTGACATCGTCCCCTCCGGTGTTGAGGCGGTCGATCGCGAAGAGGGAGATCTCGATGAGGGCGTGGGCCGCGGCGCCCATCAGGAGCACATCCTCCAGGTGCACGGGCACGGTGCTGCCTGAGCCATCGAGCGTGTGGCGGCCGACGTACCAGATCTTCGCGTCGCTCCCGTCCGGGGTCTCGTCGGAATGAAGGTGAAGGTTCCCGGCCCAGTAGGCGAATCCCACGTACGCGGGCGGGAACTGGCCCGTGGGGAACTCGACGGTTTCGACGTTGACCAGCCCGGCGAGCGAGGCCGTGGACACCTCGCGGCTGCCCGGCGTCGTCGCGAGCGTGGCGCTGACCTCGCGCGGGATCGCGAGGCCGAGGTCTTCGAGGGCGTGGGCGATGTGCCGGTCGAGGACCGCGTCGGTCCAGCGGTAAGCGTTGCTGTCGGTGTCGCGGAGGTCGATGCGGAGGCGGGAGCGGATGTCACTGAGTGTAGTCATGCCGGGCACGCTGCCACGCGTGGAGGCCAGCTCCAAGGGGAGGGTGGCACGGGCGGTGGGGGACGGTCGGCGCAGCCGACCCCTACTATCGTCACTGCGCCTTGACGGGCTTGGAGGGTCGGCGCTGGCGCAGCCAGCCAGGTCCGGGCGCTCCCTTCCGGTCGCGGCTATGACGGGCGGGCGGTTACGCTACGGGCATGACGCATCCGTGGCATGACATCAGCGTGGACGAGGCGGCGATCGGCGAGCGGTTGCCCGTCGTGGTCGAGATCCCCGCCGGCAGCAAGAACAAGTACGAGCTCGACAAGGAGAGCGGCATCCTCAAGCTGGACCGCGTGCTCTACAGCTCGGTGGTTTATCCGGCGAACTACGGCTTCATCCCGCGGTCGTACTGCGACGATGGCGACCCGCTCGATGTGCTCGTGCTCGGACAGGAGCCCGTGCACCCCCTCACGATCGTCTACGTCCGGCCCATCGGCGTGATGCACATGCGCGACCAGGGCAAGGCGGACGACAAGGTGCTCGCCGTCCACGCACACGACCCTGCAGTCAGCCACATCACGGGGCTGGAGAACGCCCCGCCGCACGCGATGACGGAGATCCACCGGTTCTTCATCGACTACAAGGTGCTCGAAGAGAAGACGGTGGAGGTGGAGCCGTTCGAGGGCCGTGAGCGGGCGCTGCAGGTGATCCGGCAGGCGCTGGTCGACTACCGCGAGTGGTGGGCCGCGCACCGGCCGGGGTAGCCGCGGCGGTTCCGAGGTCATGTTTCAAGAGGCGGTTGTTGCTTCGCCAGTGCGGGGGCCACCGTGGTGTGACAGGCATGGTGCCCTCCCTTGCGGTCGGGGCTCGGAGGGCGGTCGCTGCAGTGATCACTGCTTCACATCCGCTGTGTGAACTCACAACGTCCTGTGATGTTCGAGATAGATCCCTGCTCGGCGAAGGAACAGAGTGCGCGCGAGGGAGTTCCGTTCCTGGAGGAGAAAGGAGTCCATCATGAACGCAAGGTATCCAGCTCGACCGTCCGGCATGTGGGGGCACGTCAATCGCACGCATGTGGTCGCCGCCCTTGCAGCCACTCTTGGCGTGATGGTGGGGGCCGTGGGGGCCGCCGCCTGGGACGTCGCCGACGACAACGGCGACGCCAACGTCATCTACCGCCCACCCGCCATCAACATCGACCGGCTCGCGGAGAGCGCCGCGATCGCCGACGCACCCGTCTTCAGCGGCACGAGCGGCGCCGATGCGATCTCCGCGCAGGGCCGCGGGTTTGTGGACGTTGCGTCCCTGGAGGCCGCGATCGTGGGCCAGGACCCCGTGACCGTCGGGTCGGGCGCCGATGCCATCTCGGCCGCGGGACGTGGGTTCGTGGACGTGGAGTCGCTCGAAATCGCGATCGCGGGGCAGGACCCCGTCACGGTTGGGTCGGGCGCTTCGGGCGGGGATGCCATCTCGGCGGCCGGACGTGGGTTCGTGGACGCGGGCTCGGTGGAGGATGTCATCGCCCAGCATGAGGCGGCAATCGCCGGGGCGGGCATCGTCGACGACACGGACGGCGGTGGACGCGGGCAGGTGTTCCCCGAATGAGCGTACGAGGGCGCAGGCGCGAGGGGCCGGACAACCGGCCCCTCTTTTGTGCCTATTGCAAGAGCGTATCGATTTACGTAAAGCGGCTATCCACGCTTCCCCGCAAAGGATGCGCTGCTAGCTTGAGTCCGACGTAGACGCGCGCAGTGGGAGTGGGGACGCCCACGCGAGCCACATACCGCGGCTCCTTGCGCCCCTCCTTCCGCCAGCAGGTTGTGGTGGAGGATCCGAGATGCGATACCCGGTGTGGTTTGGGGAGCGGCGTCAACTCGAGGCAGTGTGGCTACCCACTTGCCTCTCTTCGCAAGACATCGATCAGTGCGCGGGCCGGCTGCGCGGATGGGCGCTCGTCCAGGGCCTGGCCATCGCCGGGTCCGCCTTCGTCGCGTTCGGGCGCGACGGAGACGGCCGCGTCTGGCTCCCACTGCGGGAGCCCACTGTCCCCCGTCCAGAAACCGGCATCGGAACCGGCCGCCTGGCGGGCGGAGTAATCGCGGTCGTACGTGACGTTCTCTTCGAGCGGGCAATCGAGCTGGCCGAGTGCTTCGAGTCCCAGCTCGCCCCTGGGGGATACCGCTCCAGACCCGAATACCAGGGCGCCTTTCACGCGAAGGGGCAGCTCACGCTCGCCCTGCACGCCGCACCGGCGCGGGTGCCCGCCGAGCTCATATTCGGGGCGCCGCGGACGGCGCCCCTCGCACCGTGACAACCCGCAGGTGCGGAAACTGTTGCGAAAGCATCAAACCCACTGGCCCAGGCCCGCGCCTTAACCCTTCCGCGGGCGGGGCATGGTACGGTGAGGTTGCCGAGTCCCGGCGCCTTGCCGGGAACGGGGGACCCAAACAATTGGGGTGAATTGCGCACGCGCGCATAGGCGACCTTCGACGCCGAACCCGTCAGCTAACCCCGTAGGCGTTCGGGGGCAGCACATACGTTGCCTCCCGGTTCGATCGAGCAGACCGCATCTGTGCGGGCTGCGCCTGCGCGTGAGGAGGTAACACCATGATGCGCAGTGCCATTCAGTTCGAGGATCGCGAGGGCCGCATAGTTTGCTGGGTGCCGTGTGAGCTCACGGCACGGGACATGGAGGAACGCGCCACCCGCCTCCGCAGTTGGGCGTTGATCATCGGCGCCACGATTGCGGGGCCGGCGTTCGTCACACTCCGGGGGGCGGAGGGCGGTCGCATCTGTCTGCCGCTGAAGGAGTGGCACCCCGCTCACCCGGAGACCGGGGTCACGGTCGAGCGCCAAGCGGCGGGGCCGGTGGCGCGCCTCGAGAACGCGACCGTGATGGACGCCCACGATGTCGCCCAGGCGGTGCTCTCGGAGCTGGGCGGGAGGGGCGCCGAACGCGGTGACGCCGAGTTCTATCCCGCCACGAAAGGCTCGCTCACGGGTGACCTGGTCATCCCTGTCTGCGAGGACGCCGTCCGCCAGCCGCTGGCTGTGGCGGTGTAGAGGAGGATGACCCGATGGGGACCATAACAGTCGAACGACATGCCACGTCAGTGGCCAACCCGCTGGATGAAGCTGGCACCTGGTTACGCACGGCCGTGGCGGTGCCCTACGACTCTCGGGATTCAGCGGCATGGATCCGCGAATTCCAGATGTGTGTCTCGTCGGCGCGGAGGGCACTCGCCCTTCGGAGCGTCGCTTTGCGGGGAGACCGCGGGCTGCCCCCACGGTTGCTCGCCCTCGGGGACCGTGAAGCGGAATCGCACGAGCAGATCACGCGGCTCGCCGACGAACTGTTCACCGGCGCGTACATGGCGCTCGAGCCCGACCTCCTTGAGATGGTCGAGCTCGTGGAGTCCGCCAAGGAGCTCGAGTGCGCAATCGAACGGCTGCGACGGCACCGCTCGGATCTGTTGTTCGAGTCAACGTATCGAGACCTCGGGGGCGGCGGCTAGCTCGCCCCCTCGAGCCGGGCGCGGGGTGCGAGGGGACCCCGCGCTCATCCTCTCCTCAGTTCGGTGCCTGGATGCCTTCGAGCACCCTCGTGAGCACGTGCTCGCCGAGGAGGCGGTGGCCCGCCTGGCTCTGGTGGAAGCCGTCGCGTGTTTTCACGTCAGCGTCGCTCTCGTTCGCGTAGGCCTCGTCGCCGTTCACCCAGGTGAAATGGTGCTCACGCCCGGCGCGCTCGACGTCCGCGAGGAAGGCCGCCCGGCGGACCATGGCGCCCGGGCGGTGGTGATGCTGCCCGCGGGCGGCATGCGCGACCAGTACGACCTGCGCCGACTCGAAGCGGGCGAGCGTGGCGATGACGTCCCGGTACCCCGCCGTCACTTCTTGCTGGCTGCCCAACGGCTGCGTCCCCACGACTCTCCTCACGGTCGCGCGCACGCCGCGGTTGAGGGAGTCTCTCGCGGGCCCCTTCGCGCGGGTGGCGCCATCGAAGCTGTCCTCCATGCGCTTGTACCAACGGCCGGCGCGCGTGCCGAACAGCCGCGCGACGCGCTTCCAGACGAACCCAATGGTGAACGCGAAGGTGCCCACGGGCAGGATGACCAGGTCCGGCTCGAACTCACGTACCTTACGTTCCGCGTACGGGGCCGCCGAGGGACCCAGCACCGTGAAACCGATTTCCCGTACCTCCACTGGCTCCCCGCGGTGTTCCGCCAACCCGTCTGCGACCACCTGGCTCCAGGTCTGTCCGCCGCTGAAGACACCTCTCGTATCGCTATTTCCGAGGACGAGCAGCTTCATGCGGGCGCCGCCGTGGTTCTGAGCAGTTGCGCGAGGATGTAGGCGCCGAGGAGCTCGTGGCCGTAGGCGTTGTTGTGGAATCCGTCGGGCGTGGTCGTCGGTACCTCGCGCGGGATGCCCGTAAACGCCTCCTGGCCATCGATGAGCCGGAGATGATGGTCGCGGGCGACGTCTGCCATCAGCGCCATGAAGCGAGCACGCCGTTCGGGGCCGCCGGGGGCGAAGTTGTGCTGACCGCGCATGCCGTAGGCGAGGAGGATCACCTGGGTGTCTTCGATGCGGGCGAGGGCGCGGGCTGTCCTGCCATAGGCCGCGGCGGTCTCCTCCACCGTCGCGAGCGGGGCGGTGCCGACGAGTCGGCGGACGAGCGAGCGCCCGGCGCTATTCGCCCGGTTGGGCAGGGATCCGCGGGCGCGGGTGCTGTTGTCGAAGCGGTTCTCCATGTTCCGGTACCAACGGCCGGCGCGCTTGCCAAAGAGTTGCTCGACGCGCTTCCACACGAACGTCACGCTGAAGGGGAACGTGCCCACGGGCAGGATCACGATGTCCGGGTCCCACTCGCGGACCTTCTTCTCAGCGAATGCGGGCGCCGTCGGGCCGAGCGCACTGAAGCCCACCTCACGCCACTTGACCTCGCGGGAGAGAGTGACGGACATGCCATCACGCACGTGGCCGGCCCAGGTCTTCCCATCGAAGAACGCGCCAGACGTATCGCTGTTGCCGAGGAGCTGGATCTTCATCGCTCCGCCTCACGCCCCCGCCGGGACGGCCGCGCCGAGGAACTCCACGAAGGCGGCGTTGTACTCATTCGCGTACTCGATCATGCCGACGTGGCCGCCGCTGAGGAGCTTCAGGGTCGCGTTCGGGACGGCCTGGAGAAGGCGCTCCGAGTTGCGCGGCGGCACGAGGATGTCCTCCGTGCCGCAAGCGACGAGCGTTTGCTGCTTGATGTCGCCGTGGCGGCCGGCGATGTCCCACTCGAGGATGGCCGCGGCCTGGCGGAGGAAGGCATGGTCCTGCTGGGCATAGGGATTGTTCACGCCGTTGAGGATGCTCCGCTGCAGGCGGGCCGGGTCGTCGAGGAGGTCCGGGCTGTAGAGCCAGGGCGCCATCACGCGCACGAACTGTTCGCGCGAGAGGTTCGAACGGCGCACGTCCATGAGGCTGCGCACAACGGCCCGCCCGTAGCCGTCCACGTCCGGGGCGGTGGAGAGGAGGATGAGCCTATCGATCTTCTCCGGGTGGGCGAGGGCGAGGGACTGGGCGATGTAACCGCCCATGCTGTAGCCGAGGACGTGCGCCTTCGCGATGCCCAGGCTGTCCATGAGGGCGGCCACGTCCTCCGCCATGCCGGCGATGGTATAGGGGCGGTCGGGGGCGGAGGTTCGGCCGGCCCCGCGGTTGTCAAAGGTGATGACGCGGAAGTGCTTCGAAAGAGATGGCACCTGGAGGGCCCAGCCCTGGAGGTCGCCGGTGATGCCCATTATCAGGATGAGCGGGTCCCCGGACCCGGCCTCCTCGTAGTAGGTGAGGATGTCGCGGATGGGAGCGGTGGGCATGGGCGTACGGCCTCGTCGGGAAATGTCAGAGGATCGTACGGGGCCGGGGGCTAGGGGCTAGGGGCTGGCGCAGCGTCGGAGTGTCGGGGTATCGGAGTACCTCGGTCATGCCGCGCGCCCGTAAGCACACCGACACGCCGATACTCCCACTCTCCGATACTCAGCCAGGGAGGCGGCGGGAGCGGCCACCGGAGCGAAGGACGCGGAAAATCGTGCGGCGCGAGAGGCCGAACATCTGGGCCAGCCGGTCGACGGTCATGCCCTGCTCGTCGGCGAGGCGGAGGATGCTGGCGTCGCGGCCGGTGCGGAGCATGGCGGCAGCGCCCCCGGGCTCCTCGTAGCGGCAGCGTGGCAGCGGGCAGTGGAGACACGACGGGTAGAGGTCGCAGCCGGTGTCGGCGTAGTCCGTGTACTCGGGGAGGGCGTCGGCGCGTGCGGGGATGGGCAGCGGGGCGTCCACGTCTCACCTCGGTCCAGTGGCTCCCGGGCGGGCGCCGGGGCGTGCTGGCAGAGTAGAACGTATGTTCTGATTCGATCAACGAGGAGATGTCAGCACGGCGCCAACTCGACGGCAGCTGGCGCGAACCCTTAACGGCGAGCGGGAGGCTTGATTACAGACCCACTGAGTTTGCTAGAATCCGCGCCCATCTAAGGAGGTGGACCGAATGCTCCGTGAATTCAAAGAGTTCTTGCTTCGCGGCAACGTCGTCGACCTGGCGGTTGGCATCGCCATCGGCGTGGCCTTCGTGGCCGTGGTCACCGCACTGGTGGATGACCTGATCATGCCGGTCATCGCCGCGATCGGGGGCGAGCCGGACTTCTCCACTCTCGACTTCACGATCAACGACGCGATCTTCCGGTACGGCCACTTCATCACCGAACTGATCGCATTCATCATCATCGCGGCCGCGATCTTCTTCTTCGTGGTGAAGCCGGTGAACTACCTGATCCAGCGCTCCCGGAAGGAGGCCCCGGCCGACCCGACCGTGAGGAAGTGCCCTGAGTGCCTGAGCGAGATCCCGATCGAGGCGCGGCGCTGCTCGTTCTGCACCGCGGAGGTGGGCGTGGGGGTGGCAGTGGGCTAGCCCGCCGCTGCGGTCAGCAGCCGTTCAGATACGGGGAGATGTGCTCGGCGCATGCGTGCCGAACGCGCCTCTTGAAGGGCGCTGGAGTAGGCATTCTCTGGGAAACGCCAGGCAGAAGGTGCCTCATCGGCGGCGTGGCCGCGTTCGCGTACGCCGCGGCGGCCGGGCGACGGACACGGAGCCGGGCGAGAGGAGTCGTACCACGAGGTGGAGGCCACCCTCGACGACGGCCGGCAGGTGGACGTGCAGCTCGAGGGGAGCCTCAACGTTGTCGGCAGCGAAGACGACGGTGCCGAGGGCTAGGACGACTGAGGGGTAGCGGATCGCCGGCGTGCGTTAGAATGGCCTTGTGACCGCGAAGGAAGAGCTACATGAGCTCGTCAACGACATGACGGAGTCCGAGGCGAAAGCCTGGATCGGGCGGGTATGCGCCGAGCGTGCTCAACCCGAGCCTCGGGCGACGTCCCTTCCGGATCCCACCCGGAAGACCTCCGACAACGCGGCCGCACTCCGACTCTGGAGGAAGTGGCGCGAAGAGGATGCGAAGCTCCCTGCCGACTACGTCCCCGACTTCGACCCAGAAGACCTCCCCCCGGTCCGCTTTCGAACGCTCAGGGAGATGGGCCTGCCCGAAGACGGCTGGGATTAGTGGTCCTGATACTCCTCGACTCGGGTCCGCTTGGTCTGGCCGTGCACCCGCGACCGTCGGCTGACTTCCAGGAGTGGTACGACGGACTCCTGACAGGCCCGGCCACAATCGTCATTCCGGAGATTGTTGATTACGAACTGCGGCGTGAGCTGATTCGCCTTGGGAACGTCGAAAGTACGGACAGGCTGAGTGGCCTCGCGCAAGTCTTTCGCTACGCGCCCATCACAACCGCGATTATGCGCCGCGCCGCGGAACTCTGGGCGGACTCTCGGCGCGAGGGCCGGCCCACCGCCGACCCGCGCGAGCTCGATGTTGACGTGATCCTCGCCGCGACGGCACAGAGCCTGCAGGAGGAGGACGAGGTGTTGGTCGCCACGACTAACCTCGTCCACCTCTCGCGGTTCGTGCCAGCCGCTCACTGGCGAGACATCAATCCCTAAACCTGGCTGTAGCCGGAGCCTTTGCGCTCGACGCCCGTGCCCTTGCCGTTCTGCATCCAGCCGAACTCCTGCAGGATCTCCTGGCTGTAGGTGACGCGGCCGGTGACCTTGTCGAGGGGCTCGGTGGCGAGCAGGAGGGCGGACTTCGCCATCAGCTCCGGCGGCTCGCCCCGGGGGTCGTCCATCCCGCTCACGAGGTGGTGGAACACAGTCCCGGGCGTGGGCACGACCTGCGACGGCGAGACGCAGGTAACGCTGATGCCGTCCTGGTAGACCTCGCTGGCGAGGCCCTGGGTAAAGCGTTCGAGCGCGGCCTTCTCGGCCCCATAGAGCGTGCCGCCGCGACCCATCTCCTGCGTGTAGGGCCCCCGGCCGGGGCCGATGGCGGCGCCGGACGAGATGTTCACGATCGAGCCGGACTTCCGCGGCACCATGTCTTCGAGCACGAGCTGGCTGAGGTAGAACGGCGCGTGGAAGTTCACGGCGATGGAGCGGTGCCAGCGGTTGACCGGGAAATCCTTGATGGGGATGAAGTAGGTGAGCGCGGCGTTGTTCACGAGCACGTCCACCGCCCCGTAGATCTCCCGGGTTTTCGCCACGAGGTCGCGGCAGTGCTCGTACTCGGAGATGTCGCAGGTGACCGCGCTGGCCTCGCCGCCGGATGCCTTGATGCCGTCGACCGTGGTCTGCAGCGAGCCCTCGAGGGGGTGCTCGCCCTCGTGCAACGTGCGTGCCGCGCAGACGACCTTGCCGCCCTCCGCCGCGAACACTTCCGCGATTGACTTGCCGATGCCCCGGCTAGAGCCGGTGACGATGACGACCTTGCCGTCGAGCTTGCCCATGGTGAAATCCTCCAATCCTTCGTGGGACGGGATTCTACGCGAAACGGAGAGGGGCCGGTGGTGCTGGGTAGCTGCGGCCGCCCCTGGCCGCGGGCCGCGCATCGATCGTGGGCGGTCACCACTCCTGGTCGCATGCGGATTGCCGGAGGTCCCGAACGGAGCGAGTGACCGGCCGCGTCGCGACCAATGTGCGCCACCAGTGCACAATCCGGGCAATGTGGCCAGACTGGCGATTCGCGAAGTCAACCCGCTTGCCGCGCGAGGCGTATGACAACCAGGACGCGTCCTTCCACCTCGTCACGGCAGCGGCGGTTGGCTCCGCGCCGTTTCGCGATGCTCGGATGGGGAACGAAGTCTGGAGGTTGCTCCTCAACGAACTCGACCGCGACTCAGTCGTCCTGGTCGCTGCCTGCCTGATGCCCGACCACCTCCATGTCGTTGCCCGGCCGCGAACGGCAAACCTCGCTGACTGGTTCGGCGAGTTCAAGTCACTCACCACGCGGAAGGCGTGGCGGTTGGGGAGACGCGGGGCGGTGTGGCAGCCGTCGTTTTACGATCGGCGGCTGTATGGCGGACAGGTCGGTGCGGTCGTGGCGTACGTGTTGAGGAACCCGGAGGAGGCGAACCTGGTCGAGGACATGAGCGAGTGGCCATGGGTGGAGGCATGGGTCTCGGATTAGCGGTGAGCGGCGAATGCGTGGGTGGCGCGGGCGGTCACTCGCTGGCGCCCAGGACCTCCCTCGATCGCACAGTACCATCCGGGTGAACGCGTTGAGTTGGTGGTCAGACCCGCGGCCAGAGGCGGCCGCAGCTACCAGATAACGTGCGCAGCACCATCCGCGTGAACGCCTGAGCCGGTACTCAGACCCGCGGCCAAAGCCGGCCGCAGCTACCCGACGGTTACCGTGCGGCCGCCCGGTACGGTGCGGCCAGGGCCACGCCGCCCTATTGCCCCCCGCCGGGGGAGGGGGCGCCCTGGAGCTCACCGCGGCGGCGCATGGCGACCGCTTCGTCCTCGCCGGGACCTTCCTTGTGGGCCTGTTCCTGGGCGTAGGTCATCTTGTAGAGGTTCGCGTAGACGCCATCCTTCGCGAGCAGCTCGTCGTGGGAGCCGATCTCGATGATCTCGCCGCGTTCGAGCACGACGATGCGGTTGGCCTCGCGAATGGTGCTCAGACGGTGGGCGATGACGAACGAGGTGCGGTCCTTGAGCAGCCGCCGCAGGGCGCGCTGGATGATGACCTCGGTCTGTGTGTCGACGTAGGCGGTCGCCTCGTCGAGGACGAGGATGCGGGGCTGCGCGACGATGGCGCGGGCGAAGCTGATGAGCTGCCGCTGGCCGACGGAGAGGTTCTGGCCGCGCTGCTGGAGCACGGTGTTGTACTTCTGTGGCAGCCGGTCGATGAAGTCGTGTGCGCCGACGGCCGTGGCCGCCTCGATCACTTCCTCGTCCGAGGCCTCGGGCCGGCCGTAGGCGATGTTCTCGCGCACGGTGCCGCTGAACAGGTATGGGTTCTGGAGCACGACGCCCATGTGCTTCGCGATCGAGCGCCGCTTGACGTCGCGGATGTCGTGGCCGTCGATGCGGATGGCGCCGCCGGTGACCTCGTAGCCGCGGCTGACGAGCGAGGTGATCGTTGTCTTGCCGGCGCCGGTGTGGCCCACGAAGGCGATCGTTTCGCCAGGGGCAACGTGC
The DNA here is from genome assembly GCA_040877955.1 of Dehalococcoidia bacterium. GTDB lineage: Bacteria > Chloroflexota > Dehalococcoidia > Tepidiformales > Tepidiformaceae > JBBDMZ01. The sequence continues at coordinate 162,556 of JBBDMZ010000056.1, forward strand.
AGGTCGACGTCGCGGAGGATGGGGACCCCTTCGTTGTAGTGGAACTGCACGTGGTCGAAGTCGACGCGGCCCTCGATGTCCTCGAGCTCGATGGCATCGGGCTTGTCCTGGATGCGGGCGGGGGTGTCGAGCACCTCGAAGATGCGTTCGCCGCCGGCCATCGCGCGCTGGAGCATGGTGTACTGCATCACAAGGTCGCGGATCGGGTCGAAGAAGCGGCCGACGTAGAGGGTGAAGGCGGTCAGGATGCCGAGCAGCGCCGCCACCTCGACCGAGTCGGCATTCAGCGCGCGCAGGCCGCCGAAGATGATCACGGCCGCGGTCGCAATCGCCACGGCCAGCTCGATGACCGGCATGATGGCGGCGCTCAGCATGCCCGCCCAGATGTTCGCGTTGCGGTTCTCGCGGTTCAGGCGGTCGAAGCGTTTCTGGTTCTCGCCCTCGCGCGACATCGACTGCACGGCGCGCACGCCGGAGACGTTCTCCGCTAGCGTCCCGTACAGGGCGCTGAGGGTGACGCGCACGTTCACGAACGCGACACGCGCGTGCTTGGACCACCACACCATGATCATCACCAGCGGCGGCACGACCGCGAAGGTCACAAGGGCGAGCTGCCAGTCGATCACGAGCAGCACGACGATGACCACCATCAGGCCGACGATGTCTGCGGCGAAGGTGAGCGTGCCGCTGGTCAACAGCTCCTGCATGACGGTGACGTCGGAGGTGAGGCGGCTGATCATGCGGCCCACTTCCATGTCGTCGTAGAAGCTGAGGGAGAGCCCTTGCATGTGGTCATACATGTCTGTGCGCAGCTTGAGGAGCAGGCGGTTGCCCATCCAGGCGGTCACCATCTGCTGCGTGAAGGCGGCGACACCCGTGATGCAGGCGAAGACGGCCATGAGGATCCCGAGGTTCAGTACGCGGTCAGTGTCGCCGCGGATGCCAGCCTCGACGGCGAGGCCGATGAGCAGCGGCTGCATGAAGCTCGTGACGGCCGACACGACCATGCAGGCGAAGGCAGCGAATGCCTGCCACTTGTACTCCTTGAGGTAGGGGATAAGCCGGCGGACGACCTTCGCGTCGTACACCTTCCCCAGATAGTCGTCGTCCCAGCCGTCGGCATTGCGGCCGTGCCGCGGCCCCATGGACTGCCCGCCGATGCCCGAGCTCCATCCGCCGGCGCCGCCGCCGCCTCCCATGAATGCCATTACCGCACCTCCCTTGTGCCGGCCACCCGAGAGGGCGGAAGGGCGAATGGGCGAATAGGCGAATAGGCCCTCGCGCCTTCAACCGTCGAGAGTAGGGGCTGGCAGCAGCCAGCCCTGTCCGCGCTCATGACCCACCTCCCCCGCCGGGAGCGGGGCGAGGATCGAGCTGGCGCATGGCGGCGGCCTGCGCGCCGGGACCGGCGGGCGCCCTGACCGCCTCGCCCTTCCGCGCGTTGGCCGCCTCGGCGGCCGCAGCCGCCTTGTTCGACTCGAGGATGCGCGCCAGGTTCTCCTCCTGGTCGCGAAGCTCGAGGTCGAAGATCGTGCGGTAGAGCCCTTCCTGTTCGAGTAGCTCGCTGTGCCTGCCGCGCTGGACCACCTCGCCATCCTTGAGCACGACGATCTCATCGGCGCGCATCACTGTGCGCAGCCGCTGGGCGATGACGAACGTGGTCCGCCCTTTCATCAGCTCGTTCAGGGCCTGCTGGATGAGCAGCTCCGTCTGCGAGTCCACGCTCGATGTGGAGTCGTCGAAGATGAGGATCTTCGGGTCGAGGAGGAGCGTACGGGCGATGGCCATGCGCTGCTTCTGGCCGCCCGAGAGCGTCACGCCGCGTTCGCCGACCCACTCCTCGTAGCCGTAGGGCAGGCTCACGATGAAGTCGTGGATGCGGGCTGCCTTCGCCGCTTGCTCGACGTCCTCCTGGGTCGCCTCAGGCCGGCCGTAGGCGATGTTGTCGCGAATCGTGCCGATGAAGAGGAACACGTCCTGTTGGACGATGCCGATGCTCTTGCGCAGGGAGTCGATCGACAGGTCGCGTACGTCCTGGCCGTCGATCGTGATGCTGCCGTTGGTGACGTCGTAGAAGCGGGGGATGAGGTTCACGACCGTGGACTTGCCGGAGCCGGTTGGCCCGAGGAGCGCGATCACCTGGCCGGGCTTCGCGTCGATGTCCACCCTGGAGAGCACGGCGCTCAGGCTGTCGTAGCCAAAGCTGACATCGCTGAACTGCACGTGGCCGCGCACGTTTTCGAGGGTGACGGCGTTCGGCTTCTCCTGGACGGCCGACTGCGCGTCGATGAGCTCGAAGATGCGCTCGCAGGAGGCGATGCAACGCGAGAAGAGGGTGACGGCGAAGCCAATCATGCGGAGCGGCATCTGCAGCAGGTTGAGCCAGAGGGTGAACAGCAGGAGGTCCGCGGCGTCGAGGGTGCCCTGGGAGATGAAGTAGGCGCCGACTCCGACGGTGACCGCGATCTGGAGGGAACCGACGCCCTGCATGAGCGGCTGGTGCTGGGCGTTCACCTTTGCGGCGATGAAGGAGAGCTCGGCCTGGTCGCGGGCGGCCTGCGCGAATTTCTCGCTCTCCAACGGCTCGCGGCTGAACGCCTTCACGACGCGGATGCCCGAGAGGCCCTCCTCCGCGACCTGCGTCATGACGGCCATGTTCTCCTGGATCTGCACCCAGACGGGGCGCGTCTTCCTGGCCATGATGAAGGAGCGCCAGATGAGGATTGGCACCATCGCCATGGACACGAGGGCGAGTTGCCAGTTGATGATGAACATGCCCACGAGGGCGATGACGAGGATGAGCGCGATCTGGCTGAGCCGGAGCAAACCCATGTTGATGAACATGCGGATGCTCTCCACGTCCTGCGTGACGCGAGACATGATCTGGCCCGTCTGCACCTTGTCGTGGTAGCTGTAGGAGAGGCGCTGCAGGTTGTCGTAGATGTGGTTGCGGATGTCGTAGGCGACCTTTTGCCCCATCGACTCACCGAGGTACTGCTGCCCGAAGGCGGCAAGCCCACGGCCGACGGCGAAAACCACGATGCCGAGACCGACAAGCACGACGAGCGTCGTGCTGCCGTCCACGCCGACGAACCTCCCGTCTGCGTCTTCCTGGGGATCCAGGCCGAAATTAATGGCGAAGCGGATGAGTAGCGGGCTGATCATGACGAACGCCGAAGCCGCGACGACACAGAGCCATGCGATCAGGAACTGGGCGCGGTAAGGCTTGACGTACGTCCCAAGGCGTAAGAGGTAACGCAATGCGGAGGGGCCCCCTGCCTCCCCTGGTCGTTCGAGGCTATCACACCCTCACGCGTACGTGAAGGTGCGCCCCGGGCGACCCCATGAATGAAGAACGGTGCCTGTATAAAGGAGAACGGGGGACCGCGGCGGGAGTTAACGCGGCGTTTGGGCAGCACGCAAACCGCTACCCGAGCCGCCGGACGATGAGCGGCCTTACCTCGGCGATCCGGGGGAAGTCTCGGTCGACGTGCAACACGCCGAGATTGTGATGCAGCGCCGTCTCGGCGATGAGCAGATCCGGTATCGCGGTGCGATGCCACATCCCGTGGTGGTGTGCGAGGTCTCGCTGGAGTTTAAGCGCCCGCTCAAAGATGTCTGCCGGGGCCGCTACGTGATGAAGGCTGGCCCGCAGGTCGTCACGCAGTGCGTCGTAATCGGCGGCCCCACGGGCGGAGTAGAGCTGCTCCAATTCTCCCACCGGGCAGATGTAGAGGTCGCCGGCGAGTTCAGCCAGCTGCGCCCCGATCACGGGATCGCCAGCCCGCGAAGCGGCGCTTTTGTCGAGCATCCAACCGCTCACCGCCACATCCGGTCGGATGCGAGCACCTCGAGGTCGGCACGCGTGGCGAGCGCTTTGAGGTAACTGCGCTGACGGGCGGTCGTTTCGGCGTGTTCATCCTCCGCCGACTCAGCTGCGCGACGGAGTGCCTCCTCGACAGTTGCGCGCGTCGTAGAACGCCCGAGGGCGCGCCTGGCCCTCTCGAGCAGTTGGTCGTCGATCTCGATCGTGGTCCGTCTCAGCATGCGTACATACTACCACGGAGGCCTGTACACGCGCCCTTGAGAAATTTGCAGCTTCCAGGGGATGCTAGATCGGCTTGCCGCGGGTGGGCTCGTTGCCGGGGCGGGCGCCGGTGAGGAACTCGAGGATCTCCGGGTAGTACCGGCTGAGGGCGTACTGAAGGAAGAGCGCGGCGCTGACCGCGACACCCACGATCACCCAGTCCCCCGGGTGCAGCTCCTCGAACTCGAAGAAGCTGCGCAGGGCGGGCGTGTAGATGGTGAGCAGGAAGCCTGCCACCAGCAGTGCGCCCAGCACGAGCGTCAGGAATGGGCGCGTAAGGCTGCGCCAGCTGGCGCCTTCGAACCCGAGCACCTCGACCATGAAGGCCAGGCCGGTGAGCCCGATGGTGACCGACACGAGCGTGCGTGCCTCTTCGATGTCGCGGCCCATCAGGCCCTCCACCAGGAGGTGTACCGAGATCGCGGCAGCGGCCAGCGCGAGCGAGGCGGGCAGCGCGAAGCGGAGCACCGTGCGCGTGAAGTCGCGCCCGGCCTGGGGCGGGGGAATGCTCAGACTGATGAACACCGCCGGGATGCCGAGGGTGACGAGCGCCGTGAGCGAGCCGTGCCTGGGGAGGAAGGGGAAGTTCAGCCCGAGCATGTTCGTCGCCACGATCAGCAGGTAGGCGTAGAGGCTCTTCGCGATGAAGAGCTTGCTCAGGCGGGCGGCATTGCCCAGCACCGCAGTCGCTTCCTTCGCCCCGCGGATGAGCGCCTCGAAGGAGTCTCCGAGGAGGACGATGCCGGCGACGGCGCGCGCGGTCGCGGTCCCGGAGGCCATTGCCACGGCAACGTCGGCCGCGCGCAGGGCCTGCACATCGTTCGCGCCATCGCCCACCATGGCGACGTAGTGACCCTGGTCCTTCAGGGCATGGACGATGCGCGCCTTCTGTGCCGGGGCGATGCGGCCAAAGACGCTGTTCTCCTCCACGGCTCGGGCGAGCCCTTCGTCGTCGAGCGCGTCGATCTCGGCGCCGGAGATCGTGCCGCCCTTCGGCTTGATGCCGAGCTGGCCGAGGAGGGCCGCGACCGTTTCCGGGTTGTCCCCCGAAATGAGCTTCGGTTCGATCTCGAGCCGCTCCATGTTCGCGAAGGCTTCCCGCACCTCGGGCCGCAGGACGTCCCCGAGCGTCACCAGGGCGAGTGGCCGCACGCCTGTCATCGCCACGCCGAAGTCGGGGAGGGCGTCGGCCTGGCCGAAAATCACGCCGCGCAGGCCGCGCTCGGTGGCGTCCTCGTACTCCTCCTCGAACTCGGTGGTGTCGTCGGTGCTCATGGGGAGCACGGTCTCGGGCGCGCCGAGGAGGAAGACGCGCGACTCGTCCCCGAGCTTGAGCTGGAGCGCGCTCCACCGGCGTTCGGAGTTGAAGGGCACATTCCCGCCGGGCTGGGCATGGTTGGTCTCGCCCCCGAGCGCGTCGGCGAGCGCGCCCGCGGTCTTGCTGTCGGTGCGGCTGGCGACGACGAATGCCGCGAGCCATGGCGCCGCCGCTTCGGCCCCGGGCGCCCACCGGACACCATCGAGAGTGAGCTTGTTGGCGGTGAGCGTGCCTGTCTTGTCCAGGCAGATGATGTCGAGGTAGTTCAACGCCTCCACGGCCGCGATGTCCTGCACGATGGCGCCGGCTCGGGAAACCCGCAGGGCGCCCACTGTGAACGCGACGGTCATTCCCAGCAGCAGCCCCTCGGGGACGACGGTTGTGACGGTCGCTGTTGTGGCCCGCAGGGACTCCCCGAACCCTCGCTCCTCCACGTTGTAGGAGATGATCAGGAGCACTGCGAGCACGAGCGTCAGGATGAGGAGCACGCGCAGGATGCGGCGGAAGCGCAGCTGGAGGGGTGTCGCGCGCTTCACGAGCTGGCGAGCGTCCGCCGTCAGCTTCATCGCGTAGGCCTCCGCGCCCACCTTCTCGGCGACGTAGTAGCAGTCGCCGGCGACACAGAAGCTGCCGGAGCGCAACTCGTCGCCGGGACGCTTGGGCACGGACTCGGACTCCCCGGTGAGGAGTGACTCGTCGACCTCCGCGTTTCTCGAGACGACCTTGCCGTCGGCGATCACCTGGTCGCCCTGGTTGAGGTGGACGAGGTCGCCCTGGACGACGTGCTCCGCGAGGATGGGCGCTTCGATCCCGTCCCGGATGACGGTCGCGCGGGGGACGGTGAGGGCGACCAGCTCACGCAGCTTGTGCGTCGCGCGCAGCTCCTGGAGGGTGGCGACGGCCACGTTCGCCGCGACGACCACGCCCACGAACAGCCCGTCCTTGAAGTAGCTCGTGTCCAGCTCGGCGATGCCGATGGCGAAGAGGGCGAGGATGAGCGCGCCGAGGATGAAGTTAAAGAAGGTGAGCGTGTTGGAGAGGATGACGTCGCGGTCGGTGCGTTCCTCGCGCGGGTCGATGTTGCCAAGGCCCTGGGCGGCGCGGCGGTCGGCCTCCACCTGGGTGAGCCAGGGCGGAAGGCCGGCGGGAGGCGCGAATCCGGGAAGCGGGGTGGTGGCCGCCTGCTGGGTCACGTTCGTAGGGTGCGCGATCAGCGGTCGCGAGGTAAAGCGGGCGTGGGCAGGGATCGCCTGCCGTTAACGTTGCCCGTCGAGACTGCGGACACGCCGGGCCGGAAGACCTCCCTCCTCCCGGACCCGGCACCTGCCAACGTTCCCCGGCGGGCGCCCCGGCCATCCCTCAGGCCGGCGCCCGCACGCGGGACGCCAGTAAGTGACGCGCCGCGGCGCGCGGGGCACAATGGCGCCATGCGCGGACGTACCAGCGGCCTGCTTCCGATTGAGCTCGCGATCCTCGAGACGGGCATCGCCTTCCGAATAGAGGGGACGCCCGCGTTCCACGGCTTCCGGGCGTCCGCGCGCATCAGGGAGGCGACCGAATCGTCACTGTTCACGACGCACGGGGCGCTCTACAAGGCGCTCGATCGGTTGGAGAAGCGCGGCCACCTGACGAGTGATTGGGAAGACGCGGAAATCGCTCTCGCGGAGGGCCGCCCGCGACGGAGGCTGTACCAGGTGACTCCCGCAGGGGAGGGCGCCATTGCGGAGGCAAGGCGGGCGGCTCCAGCGGGGAACCTGCGGAAGGCGCCCGCATCGTGAACGCGCTCCTCGCGGCTGTGCATGGCGCTGAGCGCGGATGGGTGTGGATGTACACGGCCGGCATGCCGGCTGCTGGCGCCGAGCGGCGCCGGACGGAAGTGGCGGCGGATGCGTTCGATCATGCCTCCTGGGCAGATGGCGAGGGCCTGGCCCGACGGACCGTCGTGACGCAGGCCCTGGTGGCCTTCGCGCTGGGAACTCCGTCTGATGTCGTCTGGCGCGTGGGCCTCGGTCGGAGAGGGCTCAACCGGGCGAGTGCGAGCGAAGCGTCCATCGCGGCTCTCGTGGTCCTTGGACTCGTCGTTGCCTTGCCCGTGGCGGCTTTCTTCGGGTTCTTGGGGCGTGATTGGATGCTCGAGTCCGGTGGATCGCGCTGGGCGTCGTTCGCGACCTTCCTCGCGGCCATCGCCGGCACTCTGCTATTCATCGGGCTCGGCATGTTTGACCGGAGGCCGGCATCCGGCGCAACTCTAATCGCGCTGTGCGGCGTGTGCGTCGCGATCAGCCTTTGGTGGTCGCCCGCCGCCGTGGCGCTAGGAGGGACGGCGTGCGTATCGGCGATCGCCGCGGCCAGGTGGACCATTTCACACAATGCGGTTGACAACTAGGAGAATATGCTCCAAGTTGCTCCTCAGCAACTCTTGGGGTGATGACAATGTTCGCGAACCTCACGCAGCCGGGCGGGTTCCTTGGAATCGTGACGGTCGTCTGCGCATTCTTCCTGTTCGTCGCGGGTGTCGTCTCCGTGCTCAGCGGCCTCAGCGGCCTGTGGTCCGATAACAGGGCCTACATCGTCGCATTCGGTGCTCTGAATCTCGTGGCTGTTGGCGGGCTGGGGCTGCAGCCACGGATGCCGTGGTTGGGGGCGGTGCTCGTTATTCCCGGCGCGATTGCCTTCGCGCTAGCCTGGTTCTGGGCCATCCTTCCCCTCGTGATAGGCCCTGTCGCCATCGTCGCCGCCGTGATCCGCGCGGTGAAGCTCTCGCGGCTGCAGGAGCGAGTAGCCCTCGCCACCTAAGACTCCCGCGCCTTCATCTCGCGCACCGCCACGCGCTCGGGTCGGCGCCCGCGCGTGGGGCGCACGACGCGGGCGTCGTCGAACACATCGGCACGTCCGCCAATGATCCGCGGGCATACTGGCGCGTTCGCGGCGAACTCTAAAGAACTCGAAGAATTTTAATGCTTATCCACATTAGCAATTATTCCTCCACCTCCGGGTCGGTCTCCCACAAGGGCCGCTGGGGCGAGGGCGTGGGTGCGGCGAGGTTGGCGGGCGGCTCGAAACCCAGGTGGCGGTAGGCCCGCTCCGTGGCGACCCGGCCGCGCGGGGTGCGCTGGATGAACCCGAGCTGGAGCAGGAACGGCTCGTAGACGTCCATGATCGTGTCGCTCTCTTCGCTGATGGAGGCGGCGATCGTCTCCAGGCCCACGGGGCCGCCGCCGAACTTCTCGACGATCGCACGGAGGACGCTGCGGTCCGTCTCATCGAGGCCGAGGTCATCCACGTCGAGCAGCTCGAGGGCGGCGCGCGTGGTGTCGAGCGTGATCGTCCCCGTGCCGCGCACCTCGGCGTAATCCCGCACGCGGCGGAGGATGCGGTTAGCGATGCGCGGCGTCCCGCGCGAGCGCCGGGCGATCTCGAAGGCGGCGTCGCGCGGCAGGGGCACCCCGAGGATGTGGGCAGAGCGCTCGACGATCGTCGTCAAGGTTTCGGCCTCGTAGAAGTCGAGCCGATAGACGCTGCCGAAGCGGTCGCGCAGGGGCGCGCTCACCATGGCGTAGCGGGTGGTCGCGCCCACGAGCGTGAACTTCGGCATGTTCAGCCGTACGGAGCGGGCGCCGGGGCCCTTGCCGATCACGAGGTCGAGCGCGTAGTCCTCCATCGCGGGGTAGAGGATCTCCTCCACCGCCCGGGAGAGGCGATGGATCTCGTCGATGAAGAGGATGTCGTGCTGCTTGAGGTTAGTGAGGATGGCCGCGAGGTCGCCCGGGCGCTCGATCGCGGGACCGCTGGTTGTGCGGATGGCGACGCCCATCTCCTGCGCCACGATATTCGCGAGCGTGGTCTTGCCGAGGCCGGGAGGGCCGTAGAGGAGGAGGTGGTCGAGGGCGTCCTCACGCTGCTTCGCGGCCTGGATGGCGATGCCCAGGTTCTCCTTCACGCGGTCCTGGCCGGGGAAGTCCGTGAGCGCCCGCGGCCGGAGAGAGCGCTCGACCTCGGCGTCGTCCCCGGAGACGGTGGCGGCGACGATCCGGTCGTCCTGCATGGGCCGATTGTCGATTCCCGATTGTCGATTGTCGATTGTCGATTGAATGCGGGCGTGCCGGCACTAAAGAGCCCGGGATGCAGGCTCTCTGCACCCCGGGCGGAGGAGGGAACCGTCCACGGGCTCGGTGAGCCCGCAGGCGAGGACGGCCGAGACTAGTTGTCGACGTGCCCGCGGACGCCGCCACGGCTGGCCGGGTAGTTCGGTTCGCGTGACGAGGGCTGGATGGGGTCACTCGTGACACCCAGGGTGATGCCGGGGTCGAAGTCGACGTGGCCGCGGAGTCCGTCCCGGCTGGCGGGGTAGTTCGGTTCGCGTGACGAGGGCTGGATGGGGTCACTCGTGACACCGAGGGTGCCCGGACCAAAGTCGACGTGCCCGCGCACGCCATCCCGGCTGGCGGGGTAGCTCGGCACGAGCTGGTTGGTTGTGTTCGCGGGTGGGTTGCTGTCGTTGAAGTCGAGCGCGTCATACGTGGCGATGCCGCCGATAGCGAGCGTGGCGCCGAGCGCACCTGCGAGGGCCATGAGGACCTTGCCGCGCTGGTCCTGCATCCATGACGGTGCTGGTCGAGAGGGGAATTGGTGTGCCATTGCCTTGTCCTTCCGTGCGGCGCTGGAGTGGTGTGCGCCGTGTCTGAGACGAAGGTAGGCATGGTGAGCGGGCGTCCACATCGTGGCGACTACTCAAATGTCCGCACCGGGGAGAGTTAGGGGTAACTACTCAGGCACCACCAACTCCGGCGGCGAGGAGGCCGTTGGCGATCGCCCAGCGGGTGGCCTCGGCGCCCTCTCGACGGCACTGGCGGCGGCGCAGCTGGCGTTCGCGGTCGAACACGCGGGCCGTGTAGAGTGCCCGAACTTGATACGGAGGCAGAGGGTGAAGGATTTCGCGGGCAAGGTTGCGGTGGTTACGGGTGCGGCGAGCGGCATGGGGCTCGCGTTCGCCCAGCGTTTCGCCGATGAAGGCATGGATGTCGTCCTCGCGGATATCGAGAGCGAGCCGCTGGCCATGGCCGAGGCCTCGATCAAGGCGAAGGGTGTGAGGGCACTGCCCGTGCGTTCGAACGTATTCAAAGAGGACGACATTAAGGCGCTCGCGGATCAAGCCTTCGCGACCTTCGGGAACGTGCACGTGCTCTGTAACAACGCGGGCGTGGCGAGCGGCGGCGGCGGCCAGCACTCGTGGGAGCGCCCACTCGCCGACTGGGAGTGGGTGTTTGGCGTGAACTTCATGGGCGTGCTGCACGGCATCCGCCACTTCCTCCCGCGCATGCTCGAGAACGGGGAGGAGGGCCACATCGTGAACACAGCCTCGCTCGCGGGCCTGCTGCCCAGCTTCGACCCGTACGCCGTCTCGAAGCACGGCGTCGTTAGCATCACCGAGGGTCTGTACCAGGAGCTCCGCGCGATGAACGCGAAGGTCTCCGCATCGGTGCTCTGCCCGGGGTGGATCAACACGAACATCATCGACTCGTCGCGCCGCAACCGCCCGGAAGAGTTCGGCCCCGCGATCGAAGAAGAGAAGATGACTCCGGAGCAGAAGCAGGGGATGGAGATGGTGCGCGGCCTGCTGCGGGACGGCATCCCGCCGGAGGAGGTCGCGGGCCGCGTCTACGATGCCATCCGCGAGCAGCAGCTCTACATCATCCCTGCGCAACCCTACTTCTTCGACATCCTCAAGGGCCGCTACGACAACATCGTGAACCAGCGGAACCCCGTGGCGGTGCCGATCGGCGGGCGGTGACGAGGAGGGACCGGGGCGCAGCGGCGAGATTCGTTAGCACCCGGGGCGTGGCGCGGGCTGCATGCGCAGCTCCCAGCGAATGAGGGGGATGCGCAGCCGGAGGCCTCGCCCGGCGGAGTCGGCGCAGGGGTCGTCCGCGCGCTGGCTGGCGCGAGCTTGGGCCACGAGTCGAGCCTGGTCGGCCGCCCGCAGCGCCGTATAGCGGCGTTCGTCGACAGCTTCCGGGATGTGGTAGGGGTGCATCAGTCTTGCCTTCGAGGCCGTTTTCAGGGGCACGGCGGTCGTATACCGAGTATCCCTCAGGCGGGCCAGGAAGACCGTTATGACCATCACAGAGTCCCCGGAGTCGAGTTCGGAGGGCACTTCAGCGACGCAGAGGTCGTCTGGTACCATCATCAATGGAGAGGTGTCCGAGTGGTTTATGGTGCCGTTCTCGAAAAGCGGTGTGCAGCAATGTACCGGGAGTTCGAATCTCCCCCTCTCCGCCACTGACATCTCCGCGATGGCGACGAC
>JBBDMZ010000056.1:174364-201749 GCA_040877955.1 Dehalococcoidia bacterium
CCGGGAGTTCGAATCTCCCCCTCTCCGCCACTGACATCTCCGCGATGGCGACGACTGCCCCGGGGACGGAGCCGCGCGCGTAAGCAAGCGGTCATCGCCGTCGGACCAACGATGCCGAGAGTCTGGAATCCCGCCGTGCCCGCCGATCCGCACCGATGACGGCCTCCTCGAGGGCACAGGGACGGAGCCGCGCGTAAGCAAGCGGCAATTGCCGTCGCGCCCGGGACGTCGAGGGGTCTAGAATCCCGCAGTGCCGCCGATCCGCACCGATGATGGCCTCCTCGACGGCCGCCCTGCTGCCTACTTTCTGACCTATGCCGGCTATGGCACCCGGCTCCACGGGGACCAGCGCGGTTCGGTCGACAAATGGCACGCGCGCCCAGGGACGCCGTTCCTTGAAGCGGATGCGCCCCGAGTGGCCCGCGAACGGGAGCAGATGAGCTTTCCGCCGATGCATTTCAAGCCGCTCACTGTCGCGCGATCGAGCTCGCCATTCGAGAAGTGACGGCGTTCCGTGACTGGGAGCTGATGGCCTTGAATGTCCGCACAAATCACGTTCATGCGGTCGTCGATGCGAACGCGACGCCGGAACGAGTGATGAACGACTACAAGGTGTGGGCGACGAAACGGCTCCGAACCGAACGCATCACGGCTCCCAAGCGGCCGATTTGGGCGCGGCACGGGAGCACGATCTGGCTGTGGACCGGCCGGGACCTCGAGGCCGCTTGCGCCTACGTTTCGGAGGGACAGGGGAACGACCTTCCCGGGAAGCCGGACTGGTAGTCGGGGCGGGGTGACCGCTTGCTGACGCGCGCGGCTCCGTCCCCGCGCGGCGCGTTCGTTCGAAGGGCACGATTTCCGCTTGCTGACGCGCGCGGCTCCGTTCCGGGGCGTGCGCGCGCATCGCAAGGCGCGCATTCCGGCGGGTGGGGTACGCTGCGCGGCATGATGAATGACGAGCAGAGCAAGCGGCTGAGCGATGCCGCCGACGCCCTCATCCAGGCCGCTGACGCCCTCAACGAGGCCCGTGAGAGCCTGTCCGACCGTCGATTCGAGAGCGAGCAGGAGCGCGAGCGGACGGTGGCCGCGCAACAGATGTCATCCCGGCTCGATGCTGCCGGGAAACGCATCGAGGACGCGCTGCGCAAGGCGGTGGTGGCGTCCGCGGCCTCCACGCGGGCCGGCGCTTGGGGCGCGTACCGCGAGGCCACGATGGCCGTCCGCGAGGGGCGCGGGCTCGCGCGCGGCGCTTCGGACGCCGACGGCAGCGCCCAGAAGCGCACCCGCGGGGAGGAGTCGTGGACGCGGCTCAACGAGGCCCTGGAGGCCACCGCGTCGCTCATCTTCCCGGAGTAGGATGCGGCGCGTGGCTGGATACTCGGGAACGCCGCTGCCGAAGAAGCTCGGCATCAAGGAGGGTTCGTCCGTCGCCCTGCTCGGCGCACCGGCGGGGTTCGCACAGTCCGCTCTGGACGGCCTGCCGGCGGGCGTTCGGCTGGTGGAGGGCGGCGAGACAGCGCTCGACGTCGTGGTGGTCTTCGTCGAGTGGATGGCGGACCTGCAAGAGCAGTTCTCCGCGCAGGCGGGACGGCTGCAGCCGGCCGGTGGGCTGTGGATTGCGTGGCCGAAGAAAGCCAGTGGCCGCACAACGGACCTGAACGAGAACGTCATCCGCGATGTCGGGCTTGCCGCGGGACTCGTGGACAACAAGGTGTGCGCGATCGACGAGACCTGGTCCGGGCTGCGCTTCGTCTACCGGCTGGCGGACCGGAAGCGGGCCTGAGTGGTGCAAACGGGGTGTACAATCCACCTCGTGAAGCGAGACGTTGCACTTGCCCGCATTCGCGAGCACCTCCCGGAGCTTGGACGGTTCGAGGTGGAGACACTGGAGCTGTTTGGCTCGACGGCGCGCGGATCGGCGCGCCGGGGAAGCGACGTCGATGTCATGGCAACCTTCCGACGGCCGCCGACGTTGCGCGAGTTCATGGGCCTGAAGTTCGCACTCGAGGAGTGGCTTGGCGTGCCCGTGGATCTGGTCGACCGTGCCGCAATCCAGGAAGGATGGCGGAGTCTCATCGAGCGGGACGCCATCCTTGTCGCGTGAGGTCGAGCTCCTCCTTCGGGACATCTTCGACGCCTGTCGCAAGATAGAGGAATGGACGCGATCGCTTACTTTCGAGGAGTTCGCTAAGCAAGGGATGCCATATTCAGCGGTCCTCCGGGAGCTTCTGGTCATCGGGGAGGCGATCAAGTCCGTCCCCGGAGAGACACGGGAGTTGGCTCTTGACGTGCCGTGGCGTGAGCTCGCCGGCCTGCGCGACGTAGTGGTGCACCAGTACTTCGGCCTCCAAGATGCGACGCTTTGGGGCATTGTCCGGGACGATATTCCGCTGACTGGCACGGCCATCGACCGACTTCGGCGTCAGATCGCTGACGACGAAGAATAGCTCAAGCACATAGGTCTGAACGTTGGTGGTCGCCGCCAGCGGCGCTTCGCTGGCTCGGCCGGTGGCCAAAGTTGACGATCCCCGGCAGGGGTCCGCGCAAAGTCGTGCCCTCGCGCGATCGCGGGCCGCGGGCGAGGGTGCTCAGGCCCTCGCTACCGGCGCTGGCCGCCGCCGAGGCCTCCCATGGGCTCGAGCTTCGACATATCGATGTCGATGAGGGTCGGGCCGTCGCGCTCCACCGCCGCGGCGAAGGCGCCGCGGAATTCGGCCACGCTGGCGGCGCGCGCACCCTCCACGCCCATGGCCCGGGCGACCATCGCGAAGTCCGGCGTCGCGAGGTCGACGCCGGTCTGGCGGCCGTCGAACGTGTTGGACTGGATGTTCCGTAGCACGCCGTAGCCACCGTCGTTGAAGAGACACACGATCACCGGCACGCGGTACTGGGCGGCCGTCGCCAGCTCGCCGATGTTGAGCATGAAGCCGCCGTCGCCCTGGATGAGCGCCGTCTTGCAGCCGCTGCCGATGGCGGCGCCGATGGCAAGCGGGAGGCCAGGCCCGATAGCCGCCGACGTGGAGTGCAGCGACGTTCGCGGCTCGAGGATGGGGATGAGGCGGTTCCCCCATAGGTACGCCGGCACCGTCGCGTCGCGCACGATGACGCCTTCGCGCGACAGCCCCTCCCGCATCGTGTCCATGATCGCTTCGAAGTCCGGGCCGATTTGCTTACGGATCGTGCTGCGCACTCCGTCGCGGACCTCCCGGGCACGCGCTGTGAAGTCGATGTCGGCGCCGGCCGCGCCATCGAGCGACTGGAGGATGCCGGCCAGGCCGAGGCCGGCGTCGCCAACCACGGCGACATCCGCAGGGTAGTTGCGACCGATGACCGCGGGGTCGGCGTCGAGGTGAACGAGCTTGCCGGGCAGCTTCACGGCCCAATTGCGGGTAGCGCCGCCCTGGAAGCGTGTGCCCACGGCAAGGACCACGTCAGCTTCGTCGAAGATCTGTGTGAATTGCGGTTGCGCCGTGAGCGGCCCCATCGCGAGCGGGTGGTCTTCGGGGATGGCCCCGCGCCCCGTGGTCGATGTGAACACGGGAGCGTCCAGCTTCTCCGCGAGCTGCACGAGCGTGGCCCCGGCGTTCGCAGAGACGACCCCCCCGCCAGCCCAGATGATGGGCCGCTTGGCCTCTCGTAGCGCGGTCGCGGCCTGTTCGATGGCGTCACGGTTGGGCTGCAAGCGCGGGAATCCCTCGACGGCGGGGATATCGATAGCCGCCCTGGCGTACTGGAAGTCGACCGGGATCTCGACGGCAACCGGCTGCGGGCGGCCGGTGAGGGCATCGCCCGCCAGGCGGACGATTGTCTCACCGATCTCTTCCGGCCGGCGGATGCTCTCGGTCCGGCGGGTGAGGGTGCGGAGCATTGGGAGCTGGCTCTCCGCTTCGTGCAGGAAGCCCTTGCCCTTGCCGTACCACTGCGAGTCGATCTGGCCCGTGATCATCATCACCGGGCTGGAGGCGAACCCGGCCTCGAACAGCCCGGTCATGCCATTCGTGGCTCCGGGGCCGGTGCTTGTAATGGCTACGCCCAGCTTGCCGGTGGCCCGAGCGTAACCGTCCGCCGCGTGGAGCGCGCCCTGCTCATGGCGCACGCTCACGGCGGTGATGCCACCCCCGCGCAGGATGGCGTCGTAGATGGGGATGTTGTGGACGCTGACGATGCCGAAGACGTGCTCGACGCCAAGTGCGCGCAGGGCCTCGTAGACGGCTTCGCCGCCGGTCATCTCTTGCATGGCGTGGCTCCCATGGTGGCGCCAGGGCGGAAACGCCCGGCGGCGGCTCGGAGTCGAAGTGCGGGGATAGTAGCAGACGGCCGCTGGCGCCTGATCACATGCGGCCGGCGGCCAGCGGTGGTGGTGGCGGGTGTACGGTGGAAGTCGGAGGTGCCTAAATGCAACTTTCGCTGACCAATGACGAGACGGCCCTGTTCCGCAACATCCTCGACCGCCAGCTCTCCTTGCTGCGCGAAGAGGTCGGCAAAACCGAGAACTACCAGATGCGGCAGGATCTCAAGGCCGATGAGGCCCTGCTTAAGGGGCTCATCGCTCGCATCCACGCCGCCGCCGCTTGATCGCGGGGTCGGCCGACGGATGTAAGCTGGTTCTCCGCAAAATCGGACCGCCGTCCCGGAGGTATACCCGTGACACGAAAGCTCGTTTCTTCCGGTGGGCCATGGGAGGAGGTCGTGGGGTACTCCCGTGCGGTCCGGGTGGCCAACCACGTGATGGTCTCCGGCACGACGGCAGCACAGCCCGACGGCACCATCTACGGCGGCGACGACGCCTACCTCCAGGCGAAGCGCTGCTTCGAGATCATCGAGACGGCGCTGGTCGAGGCCGGAGCGTCGATGAAGGACGTCGTCCGCACGCGCATGTTCGTCACCGACATCTCCCGTTGGGAGGACTTCTCGCGGGCGCACGGTGAGTGGTTCCGGGAGACGAGGCCCGCGGCCACGATGGTGGAAGTTCAGGCGCTGATGACGCCGGCGATGCTCATCGAAGTCGAGGTTGACGCGATCGTCGACGATCAGTGAGGCGCGCGGCTGAGCCGCGACCGCGAGGCTACGACGTACAGGGAGTTACACTCGTCTCCATGCCTGAGCGCGACCCGTACGACTTTTCCGCCCTCGCTCCCGACGAGGACTTCGGGGATGACTCCACCTCCGTCCTAGACCCGGCCCACGAGCCGGGGGCCGCTCACCAGTTCGTGCTGTCCGAGGAGCAACTCACATCGGAGATGGACTTCGAGGTGGAGTTCGAGGCGATGGTGGGCGAGGGACTAGCCGGCGGTCACGCCGTGCAGGACGACGAGCAGTTCCGCCAGCTCCAGGCTGCGCTCCAGCGCCTTGGAGAAGGGCTTGTGGACCTCCAACTCGAGGCCGACGAGGCATGGCTGGAGGCGCTCCTCCTCGAAGAAGATCCAGGCCCAGGGCAATCCCCGCCTGGGGCGTTCGACGACGTCGACTTCGATGACGAACTCTAGCCGGCGGCGGCTTCGCCCGAGCGTGTCTTGAACCCGAGCTCCCGGCCGGGCGCGGGCGGCGCCGAGATCAGCTCGCGGAGGGCGTCGAAGCCGACAGGGAACTGCGAATCGTACTTCGCCTCGATCTCATCCTGCCGCGAGCTGGCGGGCGCGCTGTTCGATGACGTCGGCGGCACGTAGGTCGCCGGGGGCCGCGCGTTCGCGGAGGTGTTCGGCCAGGCGGATCCTTGTGTTCACATCGCCCGCCGGCCCGGCCTTGAACTTCGCCTCGGTTTCGATGATGCGCAGCCGGATCATAGCGAGACGGGCGAGGCGGGGGCCGTAGAAGGAGCCGTCCTCGATCGGCTGGTACGCACCAGAACCGTCGTACGCGTCCACCATGCGACGAAGGATCGCGGCGACGTCCGCGGGGTTCGTGGACCACCTCGCCTCGCATGAGTACTGCACAGCGCGGAAGTGGAGCGTCGCCCTCCCGGCGTCGTTCGGGTCCACCCACTGGTGCGGCGAGGCTGCGAGGAAGTCGGAGACCAGGAACGTGACCCGCGGGTCCGCCTGGAGCGCCACGAATGTGGGGTCCGCGCGCACGCAGTGAAGCTCGATCGTCTCGCCGGCCTTGAGGAAGGGGAGGATGCTCACGGACGGGAAGCCGCGCGTCCCGGCCGCCGTGAGGTAGCCGTGCCGCATGGAGCGGACGAACGCTTCCACTTCAGCCGCATCGGCTTGGTAGCTCTCTGAGCGGTGCATGGTGGCAGTGTCCCCCCGAAGTGGCCCTACCCGAATGGCCAATCGACGGCCCGGTGGTGGGGCCACTCCGCAGGCGAAACGCAAGTGGACTGCTGCGCGCGTTGTGCCGGTGCGACGCCTCCGGCGGCACTCTGGAGAGCATGTGGAAACTGTTGACTCTTGTCCTCGCGGCCTGGCCGCTCATCACCTGGATCCGCAAGAGCCGGAACGAACGGAAGGCGACGCAATGACGCTACCCACGCCTGAGCAGCAGCCTCCGATCACGGACCCGCCGCTCCCCCCGCGCACGCCTGCGCCCCGCCCGCCAACCACGGAGCCTCCGCTGCAGCCGTTCCCCGAGCAGCCCCGCCAGCCGACGCCGGAGGAACCCGTGCTCCCCACGCCGCAACAGCCGCATGACCCCACCGGACCGACGGTGATACCGCCGCACGTGGATCCGCCGTCACACTCAGCCTGAGTCAGGCCGCGGTGGTGGCTTCCGCGAGCAGGCCATAGTCCGCCGGTGAGGGACGCCGGCCCAGGCGCTTCCGCAGGAGGTCCGCTGCCTGCTCGCCGCGCCCGCTCCGCAGATAGGCCGCGATCAGGGTGTCCTCCCAGAGCTCGCGCTGGGCGTGACTGCCCCCGATGCGCACGACCTCGTGCTGCGAGGGCTCGAGGGTCTCCACCACACGATCGTAATCACCCGTGGCAAAGGAAGCCGCCGCCTCGGCGAGCTTCACGACGATCGGCCCGCCGGACACCTTGCCCTCGGCCTCGCGCTTGCGCAGCGCCTCGATCCAGAGCCCGAGAGCGGCTTCGTCGCCGGCCCCTGCGTATGCCAGTGCGCAGTGCACGTCGGCGAACATCACGCCGGGCCGCTGGAAGAACCGGGCGGCATCGTCGCGCAGGCTGGTCCACGCCGCTGGATCAGCCTGGTGCCCGTACGCCTCGAGCCGCCAGAGGAACGCCGCTGGATCGACGACCTGGTTGATCGGCGGCGCGAACCGGTTCGCGCCCGGCCGAAGATATGTCTCGAAGAGGTCGAGCGCCCGCTCGACGTTCCCTTCCCGCAACTGGAAGAGGGCGTTGTGCCAGGCCAGGTGCTGGTGCAGCGAAGCACGCTCGTCGCAGCCGGGAATGAATGCATCCAGGAACGACGTCCCCGCAGCGGTATCGCCCAGCTCGAAGCAGACGTGTGCGACCGAGTGGGCGCCGTGGGCGTTTCCTTCGCGCAATTCGACCGATCGCTCCGCCAGCGGCCGCGCCTTCAGCGACTGGAACAGCTCGTTGTAGGCGAATGAGAGTGCGCCCAGGAACCACCAGTCCTCCCCGTAGGCGGGCGCCACGCTCTCGAGCAGGTCGAGTTGCTCGTCGTTGCGGTTGATGTGGCCGCTGAAGCCAATGAGGCCGTAGACGCCATTCGCCTGCGAGAGCACGTACGCGTCGCGCGGGAACTCGGCCACGTGCTCACGGACCTTCGCGAGCGCCTGCTCGCCCGAATCCGTGATCGCAGTGGCGATAACGTCGACGTGCTGCCGTTCGCGGCGCGTGACATCCCCGGAAGTCTCCTGGGCGAGGGTTGCGAGGTCGCGAGCCTCCTGCACCCGCCCGCGGAGCTGGAGGTTGCGGGCGTGGGTCACCCGGGCGAGAGAGAAGCCAGCGTCTTCCTGGAGCGCCTCCTCGATCATCGCCTCGCCGCCGAACCCGCCCGCGAGCATGAGGTCGATGCCCTCGCGGTAGAGATCCGCGGCGCGGGCAGAAGAGGTCGTGAGTGGCAGGCCAGAGCGATCGGTGAACGTGGACATGACTTCACTCTCTCTCGCACCCGCGAGCGCGCGCAAGGGCCTGGATCACAGACCCACACACGAGTGCTAGTCCAGCACCAACAGTCCCGCGGCCGGTGCGATATCCAGGAAGTCGTCATCGAACGTGAGCACCGCGTGGCACCTTTCTCTGCGCGCGACCAGGATGTTCGCGTGGTCCACAACGGACGCCCTCTTGTCGGACCAGGCGAGGAACCGGCGGAGTGCCTCCAGTTCTTCGTCCACGCTCACGCTCGCAATCGCGACACTGCGGTTAACTCGTTCAAAGAGATCGAGCGCGAGACGGTGCCCAAACCGGCGTGCAAGCGGCAACGCCTCGTACAACGTCCAGTTGCTCGTGACCAGTTCGGGCCGACGTAGCTGCCGCATCGACTGCTCCAGCCGAGCACGCCAGGGGTCTCTCGCCACGCCTAGCGGCACCAACGCGGATGCGTCCAGGAATACCTTCACACCAGGCCGTGCTCGCGGTTGGCCTCTCCTGCCATCTTCGCCCAGTCCCCCGGTGAATATGCCCGTTTGGGCCACCCGTAGAGATGATGCTTTACGTCAGACAAGTCGGTCGGGGCGTCGCCTGGGACCTCTTCAGCGAGTCGGTCCGTTTCGGCAAACCACCCTTCCAGCATCTCGGGTGTCAGCACCTTGCGGGCCCGAGGCCCACCACGGACGTACTCCGTCACGAGGCGCTCGATCAGAGCCTTGATAGAGACGCCTTCCTCAGCGGCCCGTACCTTGAGGTCTCGGGCGAGCAATTCGTCATCGAAGACGACAGTCATCCGCGCACTCATCTCACCACCTCTGCGTTCGCACATTCGCACATTACATCCCGCCCGTCAACCACCGGTCGACCCTTGCCCGGCCGCCGCGTACCTTCCGGGCCATGGGTTCGGGGCCACGCATCCTCATCCTCTGCCGGGGGCACCTTGGCACGCACGTGTCCAGCCCGGGCATCCGCGCCACGGCGATGGCCAATGTTCTCGCGAGGCACATCCCCGACGCGACGGTCACCCTCGCAGGCCCGAACGAAGGGGTCGACCTCGCACCGGGAACGCCCTACACTTACGTGCGCTGGCACGTGTACAACGTCCTGCCCCTCATCGCCCGGCACGACATCATCATCTCGGGCGGGCTGCCGCCGCATGTGGCGCTGCTGTTCCCGTTCAAGCGCTTCGCCGTCGACCTCTTCACCCAGTACGCGATGGAGTGGATGGAGGTGGGGCGGCAACAGCACAAGGGCTACAAGTTCCACGCCTGGGTGCAGCGCACGCGCGCCATCCTCGCCATGCAGCTGACGCTGGCGGACTTCATCCTCTGCTGCAACGACCGCCAGCGCGACAGCTACATCGGCATGATGGAGTCGCTCGGGCTGGTCACCCCGCGCGTCTACGACGCCGACCCCACGCTCAATCGTTACATCGGCGTGGCCGCCCATGGCATCCGGCCCGAAGCGCCAGTCTCGTCACGACGGGTGCTTCGTGGCGTCCACCCGGGATTCGGCGAGGAGGACCGCATCATCATCTGGAATGGCGGCATCATCCAGTGGTACGACCCGGCCACCCTTATAGAAGCGCTCCACCGCCTGGGGCGGGACGACGTGAAGCTCCTCTTTCTTGGCGCCGCCTACCCGGGCATCGAGGAGCTGGGCAGGGGTGTGCGCTTCCAGGACGCCAAGGCGATGGCCGCCGCGAACGGCCAGCTGAACCGCACGATCTTCTTCGAGGAGGGCTGGGTCTCGCACGAAGTGGCGAAGGAATACGTGCTCGAGGCCGACATCAGCGTCTGCTCCTACTTCGACAACCTGGAGACGCGCTACAGCCACCGCACCCGCTTCGTGGACCTCATCTGGGCGCAGCTCCCGTTCATCTGCACCCATGGGGACGTCCTCGCAGAGGAGGTCGCGCGCAACGAGTGGGGCATCGTCGTGCCGGAGGAGGACGTGGACGCCCTCAAGGAGGCGATCGCCAGGCTGCTCGACGACGGCGACTTCCACGCCCGTTGCAAGGCCAACCTCGCCGCGGCCAGCGCCTCGCTCCAGTGGGACGTCACCATGCAGCCGCTCATCGATTACTGTCGCCACGACCGCAAGTCGCTTGCCCCGAAGTGGGAGCGCATTCCCGGGCTCGTACAGCGTGTGGCGAGCTACGTCCTGCGGCGCGCCATCTACCAGTGGATCGATCGCCGCGACCAACGGCGCATCTACGCCGAGGCGAAGGCCGGAGCACCAGCGGCCGCAACCGTGCAGGACCCGCTGGCGGGCATGGAGAGCGGGAGTGAGGCGGCAAGATGAGCGGGCCGAACGATGGCGTGGAGTAAGATTGACCCATGGTGCAGGCGACATCATCCGCCGCGGGCCGAAGCAAATGGCCCCGCATGTCCTACGAGGAGTACCTGTGCGATTCGACCATCCCCCCGCACACCGAGTGGGTGGATGGCGAGGTGGTCGAGATGATGTCCGTGAGCAAGGCGCACGCCCAAACGGTGAGGTACCTCCTCCAGCTGCTTGAGGCCTATCTGGTTGCTCGGCCGCTGGGGGACCTCTACTTCGAGCCATTCAACATGAAGACGGCGGTCGACCTTCCGGGGCGGTCGCCTGACATCATGTTCGTATCAGCGGAGAGGGCGGACGCCGTGGGAGACCTCTCGCTCCAAGGCCCAGCAGACGTGGTCATCGAAGTGATCAGTCCAGGGACGGAAGGCACGGACCGGGGCGACAAGTTCCTTGAGTACGAACAGGGGGGCGTCGCGGAGTACTGGGTGGTCGATCCCCTTCGCGAGATCGCGGACTTCTATGTGCGCGGCGAGGACGGCCTGTTCCGCAGCGGCAGCGTAGATGCCGAAGGATCGTTTGCCAGCACCGTCCTCCCCGGCCTCCGCATCCATCCGGATTGGCTCTGGGCGCGCCGGCCAGTACGCCAGGTCATGCGCGAGCTCGGGCTGGACGATTGACCAGGATCCTCGTCCTCTCTCGCGCGGTGGTCGGACCGGCGATGGCCTCGCCAGGTATTCTGCACCTAGCGCCGGCGATGAGCGGATTGATCGATGGCGTGGAGTAAGATTGAACCATGGTGCAGGCGACATCCTCCGCGGCAGGCCAGAGCAGATGGCCCCGCATGTCCTACGAGGACTATCTGTGTGACCCGACGATCCCGGCTCATACGGAATGGGTCGACGGCGAGGTCGTCGAGATGATGTCGGTGAGCAAGGCGCACGCCGAGATGCTCGACTTCCTGCTCGAGCTGTTCCACACATTCTTCCGTCACTCCCGCCCCGGCCGCATCTACCAGGACCCCTTCAACATGAAGACCGCGGTCGGCCTTCCCGGCCGGGCGCCAGACCTTATGTTCGTGAAGACCGAGAATCTCCCGCGCGTCACGGACAAACATCTCGCCGGCCCGGCGGACCTCGCGATCGAGATCATCAGCGAGGGCACCGAGCACGTCGATCGCGGAGCCAAGTTCTACGAGTACCAAGCTGGCGGCGTACGCGAATACTGGATCATCGACCCGGTACGGGAGCTGGCGGAGTTCCACGTGCTGGACGATGCCGGCGTATTTCGGGCCGCTCTCGGGCCGGAGGATGGAATCTTCGAAAGCACGGTCGTCGAGGGCCTTTCGCTCAGGGTCGAGTGGCTGTGGTCCCGACCGCCGGGTAACGAGATCGAAGCCGAACTGGTGAGCGGGCTCCATCGAGCATGACCAGGATTCTCGTCCTCTCCCGCGCGGTGGTCGGGCCGGCGATGGCGTCGCCGGGCATTCGCGCCTACCAGATTGCGGGCGCGCTCGGACGTGCGCTCCCCGAGGCCGAGATCACGCTCGGCATTCCCACCCCGAAGGAGGTCGAGCCACCCGCGCCCAATGTCCGCATCCAGGTCTGGCAGGGCCAGGGTGAGGCGGTTGACCTCGCCCGTGCCCACGACACCACCGTCGCCCGCAACTTCCCGCCCCACTTCGCCCGCCTGCTCGGCGAGCGGCGCTTCGCGCTGGACGCCTTCACGCCTTTCTACATCGAGTGGATGGAGTTCTCGCGCCGCGACATCGAGAAGCACTGGCGGAGGACCTGGATGGCCGGCAACCGCTGGTACCTCAACACCCAGCTCACACTCGCCGACTTCATCTTCTGTGCCGACGAACGCCAGCGGGACATGTGGATCGGGATGCTCATGGCGCTCGCCCTGGTGCCGCCGGACGTCTACGAGCGGGACCCGTCCCTCCGGCGGCTCATCGATGTCGTCCCCTACGGAGTCCCGCAGACTCCGCTCGACGCGCGCGGGCCTGTGATGAAGGGCGTCATCCCCGGCATCAAGACCACCGACCGGGTGATCCTCTGGAACGGGAGCGTCACCGAGTGGAACGATACCGTCACGCTCGTACGGGCGATGGACCAGCTCGCAACCCGGCGCCCCGACGTGAAGCTCGTGTTCATGGGGGTGGACCACCCGGACTACGTCACCGGCCCGAGCGCCGGCATGCTCGCCGAGACTATCCAGCTAGCGAAAGACCTGGCGCTGGATGGGCGCAACGTCTTCTTCCTCAGCGGCTGGATCCCCTACGAGCGCATCGACGACTGGCTGGGTGAAGCCGACCTCAGTGTCTGCCTGGGGTACGAGAACCTGGAGAGCCGCTTCGCCTTCCGCACCCGCTACGTCGACTGCTTCCGCGCGCGGCTCCCGCTGCTCTGCACCCGGGGCGATGTCCTCGCCGACCGCGTGCGGGATGACCCTCTGGGCATCACGGTCCCCGAGCGCGACGCCGATTCGGTCGCTGCCGGTATCGAACGCCTCCTCGACGACGATGAGTTGCGTGAGCGGTGCCGCGCGAACATGGCCACCATCGGCAAGGAGCTCGCCTGGGACACAGCCGTCGAGCCACTCGCGCGCTTCTGCGCCGAGGGCGACTCCTACGCGACCCCCGCGGATCGGCGCCGGCTGCAAGCCTATGTGCGCGGGGGCGGCTACTTCGCCCTCAAAAAGCTCTGCCGCAGCGCGCCGCTCCATTGAATGGCGCAATCCCAGCGCGAGCGTCAGCGAGCATGCGATCGCGCCCGACCCGCCGAGTCCCACTAGCACCCGGCCCTCCCACGAACCGCGTATGCTCCCCGAGCACAACCCACAAGGAGCACCGTCATGGCAGAGGACTGGTCACGGCCCGTCGTCCACTGGGAGATCGAGGCGAAGGACCCCGAGAAGAGCGCCGCCTTTTACGGCAGCCTCTTTAACTGGAAGGTCGGCGAGGGAGCGGTCCGGCAGATCGGGCCGGGCATTGGCGCGCCGGAAACGATCACGGGCCACATCCGCACTGGCGAACACTCAGCCACAGTGCTCTACATCCAGGTGCTCAGCTTGCGCCAGACGCTCGACCGTGTGCCCGGGCTTGGCGGCAAGGTGCTGCGCGAGCCCTTCGACCCGCCCGGCGGTGGCCCAACGCTCGCCTCCATCACGGACCCCGAAGGCAACCGCATCATGCTGGTTCAGCAGTAGGCCGCGACTCCGCTCCGGGCGGGCTCACCACGTAGCGGCCGAGCCCCGAACGCAGGCAGATGAGCTCCACATACAGCGGATGCTCGATGTAAATAGACGCTGCGGACAACCAGAGCGGCCGGCCTTCAGGCGTGAGAATGCTGAACCGGTCGCCGTGAAACTGGATCAGGCTGCCCAGCGGCTCGCCCGTAAGGCTGAGCACGAGCGGACCGGCGGCGGGCGCCCTGCGCCCCACCGCGGTGGATGAAGGATTCGGAGGGTGTCGCTGCACCAAATACCCCTGTAGTCCGCCGGATCGAGCATATCCGGAGGCGCTTACAGCCTCATCAACGCATCTCCGGACTGGGTTCTGACTCTGTACGTTTCGAAGACCCTCGTTTCGCACGTCACGCGGGACTTCGTCGTATAACTTGGCCCATGGACTTCACAGAGATCGCCTACGAAGTCGAGGACCGCGTCCTCACGATTACCCTGGACCGCCCGGAGAAGCTGAACGCCGGCACGGGCACCATGATCCGCGAGCTGCTCGCCGCTTTCGACATGGCTGACGACGACGACGAGGTGCGGGCCATCATCGTGACCGGCCGGGGCCGTGCGTTCTGCGCGGGCGCCGACCTCTCCAGCGGCTCCGGTTCGTTCGACAACCGCGCCCGCGGTGAGAGCATCGAGCAACACCGAGACGGCGGTGGCCTGCTCACGCTCCGCATCTTCGACCTGCGCAAGCCCATCATCGCCGCCATCAACGGCCCGGCGGTGGGCATGGGCGTGACCATGACGCTCGCGATGGACATGCGCCTCGCCTCGGAACAGGCGCGCTTCGGCTTCGTCTTTGCGCGCCGGGGCATTGTCCCGGAGGCGGCGAGCTCCTGGTTTCTGCCGCGCGTCGTCGGCATCGCGAAGGCAACCGAATGGGTCTTCTCCGGCCGTGTGCTCGGCGCACAGGAGGCGCTCGACGCCGGGCTCGTGCGGAGCATGCACGCGCCCGGCGACCTCCTCCCGGCGGCTCGCGAAATCGCTCGCGAAATCGCCGACAACACCTCCGCCGTCTCCGTCGGGCTGTCGCGGCAGATGCTCTGGCGCATGCTTGGGGCGAGCCACCCGATGGACGCGCACCGCGTCGACTCCAAGGGCGTGTACACGCTCGGCCAGGGCGCGGACGCTCGCGAGGGCGTGGCCTCGTTCCTGGAGAAGCGTGCCCCCAACTTCACCCTCAGCGCAAAACGGGATATGCCCGCCTTCGTGCCCTGGTGGGAGGAGCCCGAGTTCGCACCGTAGCTGCGGCCCTCCGTGGCCGCGAAGGCCTGCCACACCACCTGGGTCCGCGTCCAGCCCCTAGTCCTCGTCGAGGGCCAGCCGGTTGAGGACGGACACGACGAGCCCGGCGAAGGCCACCAGCATCAGACCCACAAGGATCGCGTTCGACTGGTTTTCGCGGCCGTCCACGAGCTCGCTGGGGCGGGAGGGCACCACGCGTTCGTCCCCGGGCCGGGCGCAGTCCGTTGCGCCAGCGGCACAGTCAGACTCGCTGCGGCTGGCGTCCGCCGGATCCTGTGCTCTCACGGAGTTCGGCGACCACGCCGCTGCGCAGGAGAGCAGGAGAAGCGCACCAAAGACCGCTCGGCCAAACATGAGTAACCCCGTGCCATCCGGCTGCAGCCGGTGGCAATGCATCTTAGATCAGATGCGCAATACCCCGGGGTGAAGAAACCGTGACCGGGCAGTACATCCGCGAGCGGCGACACTAGCCCTCG
Source organism: Dehalococcoidia bacterium (assembly GCA_040877955.1). Classification (GTDB taxonomy): domain Bacteria; phylum Chloroflexota; class Dehalococcoidia; order Tepidiformales; family Tepidiformaceae; genus JBBDMZ01. The sequence continues at coordinate 189,621 of JBBDMZ010000056.1, forward strand.
AGGAAGACGCCGAAGGCGCACCAGAGCACGAGCGTGCCCGCCAGGAACGTGGTCGTGAGACGTGCAATCACAGGGCGCCTCCAATGCGGCCGTCCGCTGCTTCACAGTAGGCCTCGAATGGCAGCGAAGGCGGCATGCCAACGCCCTTCTCGCTTGCAACCGTCTCGCAGCGGGCCGCCGGAATTTGGTCGCGCCAAGCGGGGCTCCCTGCTACGATGAGAGGCCCCCGGGGTGTAGCTCAGCCTGGCAGAGTGCTTCGTTCGGGACGAAGAGGCCGACAGTTCGAATCTGTCCACCCCGACCACCTTTTTAGATTCACCGGAGCGACGTGGTAATAGGCTGGATTCGGAGGCGGATATGGTAAGGCGCCTACCCGTATTTGTCTATTGCCGAAAACGCCAATAGACTTGCCCTCTGGAAAGACTGTATTCTTTCAGGCAGCAGGGGGCTTGCCGGGAGCTTCCGTTGGGCAAGCTGCGCGACGGTTACCCCGCGTCCCCCGACATCGGAGAGGCACCGCGGAGATTATACATGCCAGTTATGGAAACCGTCAGCACGAGCGAGATTGAGCGCCTACGGGAAGCTCTGTCGAAGTTTGCCCTTCGCATTGCGCCCGAGGGGCAGCCCTTTACTCTCGCGTCAGGACGCGAAAGCCGCATCTACTTCGACGTAAAGCAGGTAACGCTGGCTCCTGAGGTGTTCCTGACAATCGGAGAGCTAGTTCGGGAACAGTGCTACGCGTACGGGGCCACGGCAGTCGGGGGCCTGGCAGCGGGAGCGATTCCCATCGCGATGGCAGTCGTTGCTCGCGAAGCGATGGAGGGAAGCACCAAGGTTCGCTCGTTCTACGTCCGGGACAAGAAGACCCACGGAATCAAGGAATCCTTGTACCAGGCATTCGACGAAGGGCATCCCTCCGGAATCATCTCGGCTGAATCCACGGCAGTCGTTGTAGACGATGTCCTCACCACCGGCAACAGCATTGGAGAGGCTACCCGAGAGATTCTCAGTCGCGGAGCGCGTGTTTCGGCTATCGTCGTTCTTGTGGACCGAGGCGAAGGAGGGGCACAGGCACTCCGTAAGGAGTTCCGGGTCCCGGTGGTTGCCATCTTCAGGATGGATGACCGCGGCAACCTTTCGTTTCTTGGAGGCGAGGTTTACTGAGCCCTGACGATTCCGACGAAGTTGCTTTGCTTAGGTGGCACCTGCGGAACTTCTATCTCGACGGAATGCGAGACGGCCTCAGCCTCGCATTGAAGCTCGCGGGAGCTCGACATGATCCGTTGCCCTTTTACGTCATCGCCCAAGTTCTACGGGCCATCGTCAACGCGTGGGATGATGCCCCGCTGACTGTCGATCTCGCGATGGCCACTCGGAAAGCCATCCTCCCTCCGATTGAGGCCATCCTGGATGCCATTTCGACTGGCGAGACAGGGTGGGAGGAAACGTCCGCCCTCGTGACGGTTTTTTTAGGGACCGACTACCGGATCAAGTACTGATGAAGGGTGGCACTTTAGGGCCGTGAGTGGCTCTCCGACCCGCCGTTCAGCTAGTCGGCACGGCTCTACTCCTGAACCCCCTCGTGAGCAGCGGCTAGAGTTGAGCCCAGCCGTCGGCGGCCAAAACACGGAGTATCCGAATCCCTGGCGGGCACCGGTGGAACACCCCGCGTCCTTCTGGCAGCGTCGAGGCGAGGCCATCACTGAGAAGAGGGGGTCGGAGGCTCAACGGGGTACTTACTCAGCCCACAGTGGCGGACATCTGCGCACGCGGGACCTGAATCGCGTGCGGCCAACAAGCACCCCCAGTCTTCCACGGACGGGTGCGGGCCAGTTCGAATCTGTCCACCCCGACCACTTCTCTTCACGTCCCACCGTGGTTATGGTCGCCTCAGCATATCGCGCGGTAGTGGGAATTCGGCTACAACATTCCCACTATGCCCGCCCAGGTCCTCGAGCACGACGGCTACCGGGAGCTTCACCTCTCCGGCCGGCTGATGCGCGACCTCCTCTCGGAGCGCCTGGAAGGCCTCGCCGAAGCGCCGCGCATCCTTATCGACTACGGCGACGTGACCGGCATCGATCTCCCCCTGGAACAGCTCGTGGAGCTCACCAAAAAGAACGACGCGAAGGGCCTGCGGATCGCCGTCTACGCACCCACTCCCCTTGCCTTCGGTTGGAACCGGCAGGTGCTGCAGCTCGCGGGAGCGCGCGAGGGCGTCACTGTCTCGGTATTCAAGGAACGGGACCTCGCGGTTGCATGGCTCGTGGCCGAGGGGGCAGTAGCTGATGGCTTCGGCGGCTCTTCGCGAACGGAACCCCCGTTCCTCGCGCGGCTGGCCTAGGGGCGTGAGGTTCCGTCACCCCGCAGTCCTCCTGGCGGTCACCGCACTTGCCTGCTGCGCCTGCGGCACTCTCTCCACGGAGCCCGAGGCCGGCGTGACGCTCACGGGCGTGGTCCCACGTCCGCTGCCTGAATGCGAATGGGCAGAGGTGCTCTCGGTCTCCGACGGCGACACCATCCGCGTGCGCCTCAACGGGGAGAACGAGCGGCTGCGCTACATCGGCATTGATGCCCCGGAGCTCCGGCCCGAAAGCGGCCCGCCCGAGCCGTTCGCCGAGGAAGCGGCCGAGGCCAACGCACAGCTCGTGGAGGGCGAAGACATCTGCCTGGAGCGGGACGTCTCCGACCGCGACCGCTTCGGGCGGCTGCTGCGCTACGCCTGGCTCGAAGATGGCACGCTGGTGAACGAGGCCCTCGTGCTCGCGGGACTGGCCGAAGCCGTCGAATTCCGCCCCGACACAAAGCGCCACGATGACATCCTCCAACCAGCCGAGGACAGGGCAATCGCCGCCCGCCGCGGCATCTGGCACTGATTCAGAGCCGCGACTGGGAAGGAGCGGGCGCGTGCTCACCTGCTGGCTCGCGAGAGTCGATCGACCAGCGTACCCCAACCCTCGGCAGCGGCCAGCGGAGCGCAGCACGTCGTGCCTTGGCACACAACCCCGTCCCGTCATCCATTCGAACATCATTCACCGGTAACCTCCGGTGGTGCGACTACGTTAGTAACCCTGCGCCACTTCGCCAGGAGGGGTCTTTTTGTCGCACCCACGGCTCGTTGTCATCGTCCGCCACGGGCAGTCCGAGCACCACGTCCGCAAGCTCACGGGCGGCTGGACCGACACGTCCCTGACCGCGCTCGGCCACGAACAGGCGCGGCGCGTCGCAACCCGTCTGAAGGACGAGCTCGGCGACCGGGAGATCACGCTCTACACAAGCGACCTCCTGCGCGCGGGCGAGACTGCCCGTCACATCGCCGGCGTCTTCGGCGTGGAGCCGGTGATTGACGACCGCCTGCGCGAGCACAACAACGGCGAGGCGGCGAACCTCACCTGGGAGGACGCCCACGCGCGCTTCCCGGATGCCCTCTCGGCCTCGATCTGGTCTCATGACAACCCGCCCTGGCCAGGCGCGGAGACCGGGCGGGAGTTCTACGCGCGCTCGGCCTCGTTCCTCGATTCTCTGCGCACGGAGGGGCCGATCCCTGTGGTCGTCACGCATGGCGGCACGATCATGTGCCTGGTGGCACGCTGGCTCTTGATTGAGCCGTCCGCGATCGCGCCCATTGGCTTCAGCGCATACACCACCGCGATCACCGTGCTTACCGGCGACCCGTTCCGCGAGGTGGAACGCCTGAACGACGTCGCCCACCTCGCGGGCATGACCGGCTGGGTCCCAATCGGAGACCTGGCGAGCTAGATACCCACGCGGCCGATCCCAGCCCGATGCGTCAGCGAGCGTGCGATGGTGCATATGCCCGGGCTCGGCCGGGGACGGTGCGCCGTTGCGCCGAGTGCCGTCGCCGGTCACCGCTGCACGCTTGCTGACGCGCGCGCTGGGACTAACCCAACCTCGTCAGTCCGCTCCTGATCTTGTCGTAGGCCGTTCTCGGCCCGAGCGTGGCGCGCCCGGGGGCGCCCGCGGGGATGGGCGCAGCCTGCTCCCGCCTCAAAGCCTCGCGGATGCCCGCCATGATGCGCTGGGCTGCAGCGAAGCTCGCCTCCACCTCATCGGCCGTCACGCCGATCACAAGCGCCGGGTCGATCGCGGGGTCGCTTGCGAGAAGGGCGAGCCGCAGCCGCTCCAGCAGGTCGGCATTGGCGGCGGCGGCGCCTTCGAGATCGAGGCTGAGCTGGTCGCCGGGAGCTGGTTCGTCCTCGGCCACATCGTTGCCGGATGCGTCCTCCTCCAGCGCGTCGTCGGGGAGTTGGAGTTCGTCTTCCATGGGGTCACCTCATGCGAAAAGTTCGCTGCAAGGCTGACCGCGGCCCTCCCGTAACGCCAAGGTACAGGTGTCACTGGCTCGCATCCGGGCGCGATGCTACGTTCCCGCTATATGCGGATTCCTCCCTGGGCGCTGCTCTCGGGCGGCCTCGTGCTCATCGCCGGCGTGATCGCCGCTGTCATGATTCTCAGCGCGGGCGGCGACGACGACCCGACGCTTGCGGCGGGCACTCCCACGCCCACCCGCGCGCCTAGTGACGCCTTCGGCCCCACACCAACCATGACCGAGCACGTGAGCGAGGTTCTACCCGCTCACGGGGAGCGCATTCAGCAGCAGGCCACGCGGCGCGGCGCGGCGACACTAACGCCTCGCGGGGTGTGCGCAGTGGTCAGCTACAAGGACTTGCCGGAGAACAATCAGTGGTTCCGCATCGCCGTAGACGATAAAGAGGTAACGGCTGAGAAGGATTCCGTGACGCTCATTCTCGACGGTACCGAGGCCGACCCGCAGGGGGCCACGATGTGTTACGCGCCGCCCGACGGCCTGTCTCTCGGGCTGCACTCGGCGGCAATCGCTGTACAGGACCCGAAGTCGACCGGCGGCGTGCCGCAGGAGCTAGTCGCCTGGAAGTTTGAGGTCATCGAGTAGGCGACAGGCCATGGTGGGCAAGGGCTGGCGCCGCCAGCCCCTATGATCCGCCGAGATGTGCGCAGACGGACAGGAGGGGTCGGCCGCGCCGACCCTGGGGACGACCCGGAGCGGGCATCCCGTACACTGCCCCGGTGCCTGACACCGACCCACGCCTCCATCCCGCCTACTCGGACATCTCCACGTTCCTCCATCTCCCGTGGGTGCATGAGCCCGCCGCCATCGCGGAGGCGAAACCGGACATCGCCATTGTGGGCGCACCGTTCGACGTGGCTGTCACGCACCGGCCCGGCGCGCGCTTCGGGCCGCGAGCGATCCGTGGAGCGAGCTACCTGACGCAGTGGTCGTTCCACCACCTGGGCCTGCGCATCCAGCCGTTCGACTACCTCAAGGGCATCGATACGGGCGACGCGCTCTGCATCCCCGGCACCATCGAACGCAGCCACGACGCTATTCGCGAGAAGTTACGCGGGCTGCTCGCGGCCGCCCCTGAGTGCCTCCCGCTCGTCCTCGGCGGCGACCACTCCATCACCTACCCCTCCGCCGGCGTCGTTGCCGACCACCACGATCGCAAGGTCGGCATCGTCCACTTCGACGCGCATGCCGACGCCGCGGACGACTCATGGGGCGTGTCGCTCAGCCACGGCGCACCCATGCGGCGCCTGATCGAGGATGGCCACGTGGCAGGCCGGAACTTCGTCCAGGTCGGCCTGCGCGGCTATTGGCCGCCACCCCACGTGATCGAATGGATGGCCGAGCACGGAATGCGCAGTCACTTCATGAGCGAGATCGAGGACCGCGGATTCGACACCGTGGTCACCGAGGCCATCGAGCAGGCGCTCGACGGGCCCGAACTCGTGTACCTGTCCGTGGACATCGACGTGCTCGACCCGGCGTTCGCGCCCGGCACCGGCACCCCCGAGCCCGGCGGCCTCGAGTCGCGCGAACTGTTGCGGGCCGTGCGCCGGGTCGTGCGCGAGGTGCCCTTCGCGGGCATGGACGTCGTGGAGGTCTCGCCGCCCTACGACGGCCCCGGCGGGATCACCGCTGAGGTGGCGCACCGGGTCGTCTGCGAAGCGATCAGCGCCCTGGCGGCGGTTCGCCGGGACGCGCGGGAAGTGTGAGCGGGCATCTCGGCTCGCTCACGCCGTGACGCCAAAGAGGGCCATGATCGCCGCCGCCAGGCGCCCGCGCGGTCGAGGATCGCCGTCCGCTGAAGCCCACGGCTCCCAGTTCCCCAGCACCTCCGCGGGCGGCCCGGGCCAGAACGCGTGCTCGATGTCTCGCTGCGGCTTGAAGGCGCCGAGGCTGACGCCGATCGGCGCGCCTTCCGGCAGCACCGGGCGGAGCGGCGGCAGCCACATCATGGGCGGAGCTTCCTGAGGCGCCGACTCGAGCGGCGAGAGCGCGAACCGCTCCGCGAACGCATCGCTCCGGCGACGCCTCTTGCGCCGAAGACGAATACTCACATGTGAACATTCGTCGCCCCATTGTCACTCAGACAGGCTCCCGGTGGACAAACAGTGACGCTCCGAGAGGCGGGCGCTCAGGAGCGGCTGTTGAGCCGCTGCTGGTCGGGCCAGGTGTGGCTACCCCGCGCGTTCGAACGCGACGGCGGCGGCGCCGAGGAGACCGGCGTCGTCACCCAGCTCGCTGACGCGGACGATGGTGCCGCTGGCGGGGCCATAGGCGATCGAGTACATGCCGCCGCGGAGGGGCCCGAGCAGCATCTCCCCCATGTTCAGGAGCCCGCCGCTGAGAGTGACCGCGTCGGGGTTCAGGACGTTCACGAGGCTGCCGAGCCCCAACCCGAGCAGGTGGCCGCCGTGGCGGATTTCGGCTTCCGCAACCTGTTCGCCCTGTTGCGCGGCGGCGAAGAGGTCGCGGGCCTTGGGCTCCCGCTCGCCCACGAGCCGCGCGAGGATGGGCGCCTTGCCGGATGCGATCAGCTTCGCCGACCGCTCCGCGAACGCGGCGCCGCTGACCATTGCCTCGAGGCATCCGCGAGAGCCGCAGTTGCAGCGTGGCCCGCCCGGGTCCATGACGATGTGGCCGATCTCCCCGGCGAGGCCTTTCGCCCCGCGATAGAGCTTGCGGTCGATGACGATGCCGCCGCCGATGCCCGTCCCCAGGGTCGCGTGGAGGAGATGACGCGTGCCCCGTCCCGCGCCGAAGCGGAACTCGCCGAGGCCCGCGGCGCTGGCGTCATTCTCGATGTATGTGGGGATGCCGAGCCGCTCCTCGATCGGCGTCGTGAGCACCAGGTTTCGAAAGCCGGCGATATTGGGCGCGATGAGGACCTTGCCTTCGTCCGCATCGATCAGACCGGGCACCGCCAGGCAGGCCGCCACAGGCTTCTCCCCCGCAATGGGCACGATGCCCGCGAGCAGGTCGGCGATTTTCTTGAGGATGGCCTCGGGAGTCGCCTCCGCGGGCGTGGGGATGTCGTGGCGTTCGAGGAGATCTCCCTGCTCGTCGACGATCGCTACCCTGAGGTTCGTCCCGCCGAAGTCCGCGGCCAGTACTGTTCGCGCCACGTTTCCACTGTACCGATGCGCGCTCGGTCGCGTCAGTTGCAAAATGGCGCATGCTCGAGGCGTGGCACCGTGACCTGCTCGACGAATGCCGGGTGGCGCACCTGGGAACGATTGCACCGGACGGCCGTAGCCGGCTTATGCCCGTGTGTTACGCGCTCGTGGGTGACGAGATTGCGATCGCCATCGATGAGAAGCCGAAGACCACGACCGAGCTCGCCCGGGTGCGCGACATCCGCCGCGACTTGCGCGTCTCGTTCCTCGTCGACCGCTACGACGACCGCGACTGGTCCCGCCTCGCCTGGCTGCGGATCGAGGCGGATGCCGCCGTGCTCCAACGGGGCGACGACTGGCCCGCCGCGCTTGCGGCGCTGCGAGCGCGGTATTCGCAATACGCGGAGATGGCCCTCGAATCCCGGCCAGTGCTGCGACTCGTCCCCACCCGTGCGGTGGCCTGGCGGGCCTAGCAGTCCCAGCGCGATGCGTCAGCGAGCGTGCCATGGTGCCCACGCGACGGGCGTCGGGCACCCCGGCGGGGCGCGTGTCGGACACAGTGGCGCGCCACAGTCCCAGCGCGATGCGTCAGCGAGCGTGCGAGGGAGCCCTGCGTTCAGTCCGCGCGCTACTCGCCCAGCACGACCGGCTCGTCCCCTTCGACCACGAGCCAGAGCGTGTCGCCCGGGTGAACCCTCCGCAGCGTGTTCAGAAACCCGGGGAGCCCCGGGAGATAGAACGTCCACTCGCCGGTCGCGGCATCAATCGTCCAGACGGCCGCCACCTGTTCTTCGCGCCCGAGAAGCGCGGCCGTGACGTCGACGTCAGGGCCTGGCCAGGTCACCTGGTGGGCGCCCGCGGGCAGCACGAGCGGCGCCGGCGGCGCGGCCACGACGGAGGCGGGGGGCGCGGGAGCTGGAGGCGGCGGAGGCGACGGGGGCGGGGCGGGCGCTCGCCCACCGTGAGAACCGAACGTTGTCGCCCAATACCAGCCGTACTTCGTCCCCTCGCGATAGACGCGAGCGATCCCGATATCCCTGTATTCGGCCCGGAGCATGTTCTCGTTGTGCGACGGGGAGTTCCGGAACAACTCGAACGCCCCCGCCGCCAAGCTCCGATTCGTGCCTGCGGCCAGGTTCTCGCCGCCCGAGATGGCGTAGCCGCAGTCGAGAATGCGCATGTGCGGGCTGCGGCCAAGCGAGTCGGTGTGCCCAAAGCGATTGTTGGCCGCCATGTCCTGCACCATCCACTCGGCCGCCCGGTTGAGCGCGGGCGAGAGGCTGAGCGGGCCGGCGCCACTATTGGCGCGATGCGAATTGATGACCGCGAGGAAGGCCAGCTCCTCGCCATCATTGGAGGCGTCGGCCACCGCGCACGGGCCGGCGGCCGTGGCCAGGGGCTGAGGCGATAGGAGAAGGCCGGCCAGCGCACACAGCAGTGTGGCCAACGCGCCGGTGAGCGTGGCGTACTTCCTCATACTGAGTCCTTCGACCGGGGGCAGCCTCAACGTAAGAGAGCTGTATGAGTCAAAAACCCGGGAAAGACCCTTATCTCGTAAAAACTAGCCGTTACCCTGGGTTGGATTCGGACGTATGCGGCGGCGGGATGGCGTGGTGCGAAGGGCTGGCGCAGCCAGCCCCTACTATCGATATGGCCTCCGGATAGTACGGGTCGGCGCAGCCGACCCGATGCGTCCGGCACTCGTGACCGCGCGGTGGCAGTGTTCCTTAGTCCCGCTCCTCCTCGCGGTGGACGACGAGGACGGGACAGCGTACGCGGCGAATCACGTCGTCCGAGACGCTTCCGAGGAAGAGGCGCTTCAGCCCGCGGCGGGCGTGGGTGGCCATCACCACCAGGTCCGCCCCGGTCGACTCGGCGGCATCGGCAATGGCGGTGGCGGAATCGCCCTCCACGACGAGCGTCTGCCAGGCAGTCACGCCATGCTCATCGAGGACGGCCTTGAGGTATTCGGCCGCGCTTGCCTCGGCGGCTTTCTCCGCTTCGATTGCCGCTCCCACGGCGCCAGCGGCACCGAACGGCTCGGCGAGGGTGGCGCCGACGGCCGCTTCATAGCCGGGTGCGACGTGGATGAGCACGATCTCCGAGCCGAAGCGGCTCGCGATCTCTTTCGCCGGCTCCAGCGCGGCCTCGGCGGAGTCGCTCCCGTCCAGGGGCACCAGTATCTTCTCGAACACGCGTCACCTCCGTCCTCAGCGAGAGGCTACCACGGCAGGGAAGGCGCGAGTTATTACTTCAATGGGAATGCAAGGTGCGAGCATCTGCTCGTGGCTCGTGGCTCGTGGCTGGTGGCTGGTGGCTGGTGGCTCGTGGTTGGTGGTTGGTGGCTGGTGGTCTGGTTTGATTGAACGACCCCGGGGCAGCCGGTACGCTGGATGGCGCGGGCCGCCTTAGCTCAGCTGGCAGAGCGGCGCTTTCGTAAAGCGTAGGTCCGGGGTTCGAGTCCCCGAGGCGGCTCCATTTCGGTCTTCGGTCGACGGCGAGCGGTCGACGGTCCCCTCCCCATTAGCTTCACCTCGACAGCGCCCCCGGTCGGGACGGCCAAGTGTCCGTTCGCATTGCCGGTTCGAACCCCCAACAACTGCACTCCAGTGCCCGCCGCCCGCCCCCTACCTCACGGTCGCGGCTCCGACAGAGCGTTCCAGCCGCCTACCGCTGACCGCTTACCGCCTACCGTCGACGGCCGGCGGTGTGCTAGCATTCGTCAACGGGCCTCCCCCCTTAGCGGGAGGCCCGGAGTGTGCCCGCCATGCCGATAATTGTTGTTGTCGGCGGGCAGTGGGGCGACGAAGGCAAGGGCCGGATCGTCGACCTCCTCGCCCGCAAGGCTCGTGTTGTTGCTCGCTATTCCGCCGGGAATAACGCCGGGCATACCATCGTGAACGACCGTGGTGAGTTCAAGCTCCACCTCGTGCCGGCCGGCATCTTCTACCCGGAAAAGACGTGCGTCATTGGCAACGGTGTCGCCGTCGACCCGGAGGTGCTGCTCCAGGAAATCGACTCGCTCGACTCACGCGGCATCGACACCAGCAAGCTCGTCCTGAGCGACCGTGCGCAGCTCGTCATGCCCTGGCACAAGGTGCTCGATCAGCTCGATGAGGCTGCTCGCGGCGAGCAGGCCATCGGCACGACGGGGAAGGGAGTCGGTCCCTGCTTCGCAGACAAGGTGGCGCGCCGCGGCATCCGCGTGGCCGACCTCATGCGCCCCGAGGACTTCATCCCGCGCATGAAGACTGCGCTCGAATATTCGAACCGGGTGATCACGGGCGTGTACGGCGGCCAGCCGCTCGAGCTGGATGCATGCATTGAGCGGTACTCGGAATTCGGCAAGCGCCTCGCACCGTTCGTCGGTGACGTGCAGGCGATCGTCCTCGATGCCCACAAGCGGGGGGAGTACGTGCTCCTCGAAGGCGCGCAGGGCTCGCTCCTCGACCTCGACCACGGTACGTACCCGTACGTGACGTCGAGCGTGCCCAGCTCATCGAGCGCGGGCGCCGCCCTCGGCGTCGGCATCGGCCCCACCGACATCCAGCGCGTGGTCGGAGTCTTCAAGAGCTACTCGACGCGCGTCGGCAACGGCCCCTTCCCGACGGAGCTCTTTGACAGCGTCGCCAATCAGCTCCGCGACCACGGCAAGGAATACGGCCGCGGCGAATACGGCACCACCACCGGCCGCCCCCGCCGCATCGGCTGGCTGGACGCGGTGTCGTCGCGCTACAGCGTGCGCTTCAACGGGCTCGCGGCGATCGCGCTCACGCGCCTCGACGTGCTGGACGAGATGACCACCATCAAGATCTGCACCGCCTACGAACTGGACGGCGAGATCATCGATACGCTCCCCGCGAGGGAATCGGTGCTGAACCGCGTGAAGCCGGTCTACGAGGAGCTGCCCGGGTGGCAGACGCCGACCACGGGCATCCGCAACTTCGACGACCTGCCGCCCCAGGCGCAGGCATTCATCCGCCGCGTCGAAGACCTGCTCGAATGCCCCGTGGACCTGATCTCCGTCGGTCCCTCCCGCGAGCAGGCGATCATCGTCAACCCGATCTTCTGATCGCGGGTGGTATGATCACGGCATGGTCATGCAGGGCAAGCACGTGCTCACAGTTGAGGAAGCGAGGGCACTCGCACCGCCGACAGCCGAGGAGCTCGCCCGGCGCCGCGAGATCCTCGCTGGAGCGAGTGAGCTTGCACGGCAAACACTTGAGCGCCGTGGTGGCGTTCCGATAAGCGATACAGAGATTGAATGGGCCATGCGCCCGGATGACGAGGATGACTGCGATTGAGCAGGGCGGTCATCGACGCGTCAGTTCTCGCGGCTGCCTGGCTCCCGTCTCAGCACCTGACCGAAGCGGAACACTTGTTGCAGAGCATCACGTCCCTGTATGCCCCTGAACTGATTCGGCTTGAGTTCTACAACACCGTGCATCGACTATCCCGTCGTGGGTCGCTGACCATGGACGAAGCCGACCAACGACTCACGAAGTTCGAACAACTGTCGGCATCGATACTCCAGGATTCGTCATGGCTCCCGCGTGCGACGCGCGTGGCTCGCCGCTACAACCATCGTCACGTCTATGATGCCATCTACCTGGCCTGTGCCGAGGACCTGGATGCCGAGCTGTGGACCTGCGACGCGCGCTTCGTGCG
>JBBDMZ010000056.1:201849-230174 GCA_040877955.1 Dehalococcoidia bacterium
GCCGAGGACCTGGATGCCGAGCTGTGGACCTGCGACGCGCGCTTCGTGCGGTCGTTTGGCCGGCAGCGGCCGGCGCGGCTCAAGCTGTGCCCGGACGATGTCCCCGCACCGTTGAATCCGTGACCGTGCCCGCCTCCCGGGGGTGATACGATAGGCCCATGGTCATGCAGGGCAAGCGTCGGGTCTGGACCCTGGAGGAGTACCGCGGGCGCGAGCCCAAGGGTGCCGCAGAGCTTGTGCGCGCGCGCGAGGCCACGGCTGCGTTTCTGGTGGCTGCTGCAGCCGCGCGGCTGAAGCAGCCCGACGCTTCCCTCACTCGGGACGAGTTTCAAGAGCTCCTTGAACACCTGGATGACGAAGATTAGTGTCCGTCGTCCTCGACACATCGGTATTCACGGCCGCGCTCATCCGAAGTCAATTCCTTGCCGACGCGGAAGCGCTCATCCAACACAATTACGGCGATCTCTGGGCTCCACCATTCCTGCGACTCGAGTTCCACAACACGCTGCTCAAGCTTGAACGCCGCGGTTTGCTCGAGCCGGAAGACGCGGAGGCGATCCGCGAGCGCTTTGATGGTCTCGATGTGGCGTTCCTTGATGATGACAACTGGAGCGGCCGGGCGCTCGCCGCGGCCCGCCGGTTCCGGCAGTCAGGCATCTACGATGCGGTATTTCTGGCCTGTGCCGAGGACCTGGATGCTGACCTCTGGACCTGCGACGCGCGCTTCGTGCGCTCGTTTGGGCGGCAGCGGCCGGCGCGGCTCAAGCTGTGCCCTGACGATGTAACGGCGCCCGTGCCATAGCCCCTGGGCCGCTATTTCGGCGGGCTGGGATTGCTCGGTGTCGGGCCTTCCCGGTCGAACCAGATGCGGCGGAACGATTCGGCGTAGTCGAAGTCCTGGCCCATGGCGGAACCCCGTGACATCTCCTCGACGAAGCCGACGATGTCCTCGCCGAACTGGCTCGGGTGGGCGCGGAGGGCCTCGCGCTTGATCTCCATGGTCTCACCGATGTCGACCCAGATGTTGGGCTCGACAGCATGGCCCAGCCAGAGCTGCGCCACCTTGTGCGGCTCGTAGCCATTGACCAGCAGCTCGGGGAAGGTGAGGCGGTCGCGTGCGGTGGGGAAGACGGCGTCGACGCAGGCGTCGCCGCTGGCGCGATGGTCGGGGTGGTTCACGTAGAAGTCGCCGAAGAAACGGTTCGTTGGGTCGAAGCAGATCACGACCTCGGGGCGGTGCTTGCGGATGAGGCGGGCGAGGTCGCGGCGCAGGTCGAGCGTGTGCTGCAGGTACCCGTCGGGGTAGCCCATGAACTCGAAGTTGCGGACGCCGAGCACGCGCCCCGCCTCGCGTTGCTCCGCCTCGCGCACCTCGGTCAGGCGCTCCGGCGTCATCGAGGGGTCTTCGCTGCCTTTGTCGCCTTTCGTGACGATCACGTACGTGACCTCCGCGCCTTCACGGGTCCACTTCGCGACCGTGCCGGCGACCATGAACTCGGCATCATCAGGGTGGGCGACCACGACCATGGCGGAACGTGGCACGAAGCCGTCGACGTTGGAGGGCATGGGAAGGGCTCCTCGAAGGGTGTGTACGGACAGGGTAGCAAACAGAGACTGACCCCGTGCCTGCCCGGATGGGCGGGGTGCGAAACCAACTGACAGCCGCTGACGTTAGTATCCGCAAGGAGCACTCGCCATGCCGGTCGGTGGTCTCCTGCTTGCCTCGCTGGTGTTCGTTGGCCTTGTCGCATGCTCGGACAGCGAGAGTCCGCCTGCGACGGTCGTGGTCGAGGTGGACAGCGGACTCGAGGCAAGCGCGCGGGTCCGGTTCCCGGAACCGGGAGACCTCGGACTGCTGGCGTTCATCCGGGACGGCAACGTATGGGTGATGGCGCTGCCGGACGGCGCCGAGGTGCAGCTGACAGCGGACTCGGGCTACACGTCGCCTCGGTGGTCGCGAGACGGGCGCGGGCTCGCCGCCGACCGGGTGACGTCGAGCCAGCGCGCCGAGCGGTGGTTGTTGGACCAGGACGGCGTTCGCCTCCGTCTCTGGGAGGCGCCACCATCGCCCTGTCCACCACCGGAAGACACGGCGACGTGCCTGTCGTCGTTGCTAGAAACGGGGCCGGACGGCGTCGATGCGTCCCTTCTTCTTCCGATGCGGCGGACTGCGGTATCGCCCGAGAGGGATCAGATCGCCCTCGTGCGTTCGGCGGAATCTAATCCGCCTCAGTTGATGGTCTGGAGCGTTGGTGCCTCGGAGACCGAAGTGGTCACGCAAGCGAGCAACCAGGATGGCGTTTGGATCCTTGCAGGCTGGACCAGCGACCGCGGCTATCTACTGGCCTGGGAGTTGCCGACGCGCTCGGCCTCCCTCGCCGCTGGTGGCGGGCCGCTTCGGCTGGTCGACCTCCGTACCGGCGAGCTGACTGGTCTCGGTCACACACTGCTCTATGCCGACTTTGTCGTCCCGGGGCCGTCGCGGATAGCGCTGATTCTTGGCGGCGGACGGGAGGCGTGGTACGGGAAGCGCCTGGGTATCGCGGAGCTCGGGTCCGGGAGTCGGCCATCCGTCGCGCAACCTGTGGGCGTGCCGGAGGGGGCAGTAACCTCGCCCGCGTGGTCGAGTGACGGCTCAGACCTTGCGTACGTGGTCGGGCCCGACCTCGGTCCCGTGGGCGGTGGCGACCGCGCCCGTGACGGGCTGATGCTCCGGCGCATCTACTTGCACGACCTCGCGACGGAGGAAGTACGCCAGCTCCTCGACGACGCCAGCTACCGGGACGAGCACCCGGAGTGGTCGGATGACGGCGATCACATCCTCTTCGCGCGCTTCGACGAAACCGACCGCATCTCGATCTGGCTGGCTTCAACGGGGGCAGTCCCGGCGCCGTCCGTGCAGGTCGAGGGGCTGACCGGCGATCCCGAGACCACGTGGTTCGGGTACTACGGGCACGTTGACTGGGACGAGATCTACGACTGGTGGCAGCCGGTGCGCTGATGGCCCGACGACCGAAATCTGTCGGGTTTGGACCAACCGCTCGCTCACGCGCGCGGCACTGATCGGGGGGACTACCGTCCCGGGAGCCCGGCGGGGGTGTGGGAGTGCTCGCGCATCGCGAGGACGACCTTGTCGCGGTCCTCGGCGGCGCTGGTGCGTCGCATCAGTTGGAGTGCGGTGACCGTGACGATCACGAGCCCGCCCTGGAGGGCGAGCGTCTCGCGGATGCCGATGTGGTCCGCGACGATGCCCACGGGGAGGGCGAAGAGGCCGAAGAGGCTCCAGCTCAGCATCGAAATCGACTGCACACGCCCGTGGTACTCGGGCTCGCTCATGGACATCGTGAGCGAGTTGTTGAGCGACTGGAAGGCGCTCGCCAGCGCCCCGACGAGCACGATGGCGATGAGCCCGGCGACGAAGTTCGCCGTGGCGGCGAGCAGGACAAGCGACCCGCCGAACGCGATCGCCAGCAACGGCTGGGCATACCACGCACGTTTGTGAGCGGCGTAGGTGGCGACGAACACGGTGGCGATCACGGCGCCGATCGCGCTCATGGTGGAGAGCATGCCCAGTCCCAGTGGTCCGACGCTATAGACGTCCTTTGCGATGGACGGCAGGAATGACTGGTAGGGGAACCCCACCATCACCACGAGGAACGAGGTCAGGATCAGCAGGCTGATTGAGGGCCGGTGGCGGATGTATCGCAGCCCATCCAGGAGGTCGCTGAGGGGCGAGACCTGGCGCTCGCGGGGGTGGGGCGCCCCCGCGGGGAGGCGGAAATTCGTGACCATCGCGGCGACGAACCCGAGGCTGGTGAGGAAGTAGACGCCCTCCACACCGATGAATGAGACGGCGATAAACACCCCGGCAAGTGACGGGCCGACGACGCGCGTGCTGTTCATGCTGAGCTGCTGCAGGACGACGGCGTTGCCGATGGCGTCGCGGCCGACGAGGTCACTGGTGAACGCTTGGCGGGCAGGGCCCTGGAAGGCGAAGCTCGCGCCCTGGACGACGCCCGCCGCCACGAGGTGCCAGTACTCGATGTCGCCCGTGGAGATGAGCACCGCGATCCACAATGAGTTCAGGGCGATGATCGCCTGGGTACCGATGATCAGGTTTCGCTTGGGAAGGCGGTCGGCGAAGACGCCACCCCACGGGCCGAGGACGAACTGCGGAAGCCCGAAGGCGAGCATCACGCCGCCCAGCGCCGTGTTGCTGCCCGTGAGCTCGTAGGCCAGGAAGCCGCGGGCGATGACCTGCATCTGCATGCCGATGAACGAGAAGAGCGTGCCGAGCCAGAGCAGCCGGAACTTCTCGTTTTCGAGCGAGTAGAAGGTTCGGCTGAAGTAGGAGGGGAGCGACAAAGCCTAACTCTCACGGAAACGTTA
Organism: Dehalococcoidia bacterium; assembly: GCA_040877955.1. GTDB lineage: Bacteria > Chloroflexota > Dehalococcoidia > Tepidiformales > Tepidiformaceae > JBBDMZ01. The sequence goes on from JBBDMZ010000056.1 coordinate 206,239, forward strand.
GCGTCAGACGAACAGTGTGCGCCTCGTCGCGGGTGGCGATCAACCCGCCCGGACCTCCCGGAACGCTGTGCCATGGCGCCCACGGCCGGTAGGCTGAGGCCTCGTGAGGCAACCTTCGATTGCCTGGGTCGCGGGGGCACTCCTCTGCGCCCTCCTGCTCGCAGGGTGCGCGGAGGGCGAGCTGGCGACGCTCGAGCCCGCCTTCGGGGGCCACGTGTTCGACCAGCCCGTCGAGCTCATCGACCTCGGCGGGGGGCGGTTCCTCGTGGCCGAACGCGCGGGCAGACTCTGGGAGGTGAGGGACGACGGCCGCTCGATCGAGCAGGTCCTCGACCTCACGTCCGTGGTGTCGGTGGAGCACGGCGAACACGGCTTCCTGTCCATGGCGCTCGATCCGGAATTCGAAACGAACCGCCACCTGTGGACCTTTTACGTGCGGCACGACCCGCTGCGGGCGGCACTTGTGCGGTACACGTGGCCGGATGGCCGAGAAGTCGAGCACGGCAGCGAGTTGATCGCGCTTGAGATTCCTCAGCCGGCGGAGTCCCATGCGGGAGGATCTGTGCGATTCGGGCCAGACGGGATGCTCTACCTCGGCGTGGGGGACGGTCGATACGGGACGGCGCCAGATACGAGCCAGGACCCGAGCAAGCTCTTCGGAAGCATCATCCGCATCGATGTCCGGGGCGCGACCGCGGCGGAACCGTACCGGGTGCCGCCCGACAACCCTCACGTGGGGGTAGACGGCGCTCGTCACGAGATCTGGGCGATCGGGTTCCGCAACCCATGGCGGATGAGCTTCGAGCCGGAAGGGGGTGCGCTGTGGGTGGGGGATGTCGGCGCCGAGCACATGGAGGAGGTCGATGTGGTCGAGCGAGGTGGCAACTACGGCTGGGCGGTTGTCGAGGGCACCCACTGCCGTGAGGGGGATCGCTGCAACGACCCTGCGTTCGCCGCGCCGGTCCACAGCTACAACCGGGATGTCGGGTGTGCGGTGACAGGTGGCATCGTGTACCGCGGCGCCGAGGTCGAGGCTCTGCGGGGCCGTTACGTCTTTGGCGACTTCTGTGAAGGTGACGTCTGGGCGCTCACGGACGACGGTGAGCGCGAGCTCGTCGTCCGCGCAGGCACGCTGCTCGTCTCGATTGCCGTGGACCGCAAAGGCGAGCTCTACCTGTTGCGCTTCTACGAGCCGATCATGCGCCTGCGGGCGAAGTAGCGCGCTACCGCCGGCGCGCGATCAGCACCCCGCTACGGTCGTAGTCGACCGTGTACGTGCCGGACACGCGGAGGGCGTCTTTCAGCCCCTGGCAACAGTGCGCGGGGACGTAGACGTGGGTCCAGGCCACCGGCCCGGCCGCTTCATCGAGGCAGGCCACGGAGGCCTCGGCGCACTGGGAGAGGCGCCCGTGGAGCTCCAACCTGGCCGCGAATTCGCCCTTGAGCCACTCGTTTCCCTGGGGCGTTGCGAGGCTCTCGCGCCGGGCGATCGCCGGGAACCACTCGGAGGGACTGTCGACCCACCAGCCCGTCGCGGGGACGACCACGAACCGGGCGTCCGGCGGGATGTTCGCGGCTGCCCACGTCATCGCGGCACGGTCCGCCTCGGGGAGTGGGTGGAGGGCGGCCGCGGGGCCGCGGTCCGCGGCGAGGGCGTTGCTGGCCGCAAGGAGCAGGCAGCCACCGAGCACGGCCGCAGGGGCCGTCCAGCGCCGAGGATCCTCGCCCAGGCGAGCTACGGCGTCGAAGAGAGCACCGGCCCCCAGTCCCACGAGCAGCGCCGCTGGGACCGACCCGAACGTGGGAGACGCGCGCATGGCGACGACCGCGAGCGACACACACCACAGCGGTAACAGCAGCCTACCGCGCAGCAGTGCCAGCAATCCACCGGCCATCGCAACACTGCTCAGCAGCGGTAACTCCGACTCGCCTGTAGAGATGGGGTGCAGCAACGCGTAGCGCAGTGCGGGCCAGGAGATGCGGCCGTCATCGAGCAGCGCGCCCCCCTGGTCCATCGATGCAAGGAACGGCTCCAACCCGTGCCGTGCGACAACCACGCCCCACCACGGGGCCGTGACCGCGGCTGTGAGGATGGCCACGGACCCGAGCCGGGCGAGCCCCCCGCGCCCACGAAGCGTCGCCACGAGGGCGAAGGTGATACCGAGGAACGCAGCTGTCTCGAGATGACACAGGAGCGTCCCCGCAGCGAAGAGTGTGGTGAGGGCAACCGGGCGCTGGAGCGCGAGTAGCCGCTCGCCGGGTTCCCGGCGGGTCGAAACGAGGCCGTAAGCCTGCCGGGTCGCGAGTAGCGCGAGCGCGAGCGCGAATCCCCGCGGGAGCCCGCCGCCCGGCAGCATCCAGGCGAACGCCGCGGGCATCAACCCGAACGCGGCTGTCGCGATGAGGGCCTCCCGCTCGGAGCGAAGCAGCGTCCGCGCCAGCGCCGCGAATGCGAAGAGGGTGGCGATGGCGCCTAGCAGGGGGAGCACGCGAAAGAGCGTGAGCAGCGATACGGGCAGCACCACGTCGAGGGCCGCGATGAGGTAGAGCGCGGCTGGCGGGTAGGCAAACGGGATCTCGCCCCCGTTGTACGTCGTGAGATCCGGGAGCGCGAAGGCGTGCCGCTGGATGTCCCCCGCCATGACGAAGAAGAGGCCGCCGTCGTTCAGCGGAAAGGATGACCGCAGGACGTGAAAAGCGCGCACGGAGATGCCGAGCAGCAGCACCATCGGCCAGGCGAAACGTGTGGCGAGTTCCCGCAGGTTGAGGGCCTCGAGGACGCCGGGGAACGCGGGGCGAGTGCGGGCGCGGGCGGTCACCGGTGAATATTAGGCAAGCCTAATGTTCCGGTATAGCCTGAACTGCTCTCAGGAGATAATGTCTCCTACCATGCGGACTCGCCTCGCCCTCCTCTATTGGTTGCTGCTCTCCGCTGCAAGCGTTTCCTGCGACGCCGACGCGCGCGAGAGGGTGGCACTGGAACCGGCTTTCGGTGGCCGCACCTTCGATTCCGCCCTCGACCTGGCGGACGTGGGCGACGGCACCTTCCTGGTGGCCGAGCGTGGCGGGCAGCTTCGGCGAGTGTCCGCCGACGGCTCGAAGATGGAAGTGGTGCTCGACCTCGCGTCCACCGTCTCGCTGGAGCACGAGGAGCAGGGCCTGCTCTCCGTAGCCCTCGACCCGGAGTTCGCACAGAACCGGCATGTCTGGCTGTACTACATCGCGCGTGACCCGCTGCGAAGTGTGCTTGCCCGGTTTACGTTGCCGCTCGGCGGCGCCATCGACCCGGCGAGCGGACTGGTCGTGCTCGAGCTGGCTCAGCCGTACGAGAACCATAAGGGCGGCGCCGTCCGCTTCGGGCCGGATGGCATGCTCTACCTCGGGCTGGGTGATGGCGGCGATGCGTTCGACCCGGAGGGCCGCGGCCAGGACCTCGCCACGCTGCATGGCTCCATCATTCGGATCGACGTGCGCACCGCCACGGCGACGAGCCCGTATCGGATTCCGCCCGGCAACCCGTTCACGGAGATAGAGGGCGCGCGCCCCGAGATCTGGGCGTACGGGCTGCGCAACCCGTGGCGGATGGCCTTCGACAACGAAACGGGCGAGCTCTGGGCGGCTGACGTCGGACAGCACGAGGTGGAAGAGGTCAACCGCATCGAGCGCGGAGCCAACTACGGGTGGGCAGTCATGGAGGGCGAACGCTGCCTCCTCGAGGAGTGTGATTCGCGGGCCTTCGTCGCGCCCCTGGCCACCTATCGTCATAGCGAGGGTTGCTCGGTGGTTGGCGGCGTTGTCTACCGGGGCACGGATATCCCCGCCCTGCGAGGACTATACGTCTTTGGCGATCTCTGCTCGGATCGAGTTTGGACGCTCGATGGCGACGGCGACCGCGACGAGTTGCTTGCCGTCGCCGGCCCGATCGTTTCCTTCGCGGCCGACCGGCAGGGCGAGGTCTACGTCCTGCAGTTCGGGCAGCCCATCATGCGGTTGCGCTCGCCATGAGGGCTCTGCCGCTCGTCCTTCCCCTGCTCGTGGGCGTCGCCATCCGCCTTGCGTGGGTCCTGAGCGGCGACTTCGAGGCGGTGAGCGAGGCCGGGTTCTACCACCAGCATGCCAGCGAGATCGTCGCCGGGCGCGGCTTCGTGCACCCCCAGACCGGTGAGCCGTCCGCGTTCCTCCCGCCCGGCTACCCGCTTCTGCTTGCGCCGTTCTACTGGATCTTCGGTCCTTCCACCCAGGTGGCGGGGGTCCTCAACGGACTGCTCGCCGGGGTGGCGATCGCTGGCACGTACGTCCTCGCGCGGCAGTGTTGTGGTGCGCGGGCCGCGGTCGTGGCTGCCTGGATGCTCGCGCTCTTCCCGTCGCAGGTGCTGTACGCGAGCGCCCCGCACTCCGACCACCTGTTCGCGGCGCTCGTGCCCTGGCTGCTCGCCGCCGGCCTGTCCCGCCCGCGTCACCAGCGGCTCCGGCGATGGGCGCCAGTAGGGACAGGGACGGTTATCGGCGTCGCCACGCTGACTGCCGCGATCGGGGTCCTGCTGCTCCCCGCTCTGGCCGCGGCCTGGGCCTTCAGCCTCCCGCGCAGAGAAGTCTTCCGCCGCATGGCGCTGAGCGCCATCGCGGTGGCGCTCGTGCTCGCTCCTTGGGCCGTCCGCAATTACGTCCAGCTCGAAACCTTCGTCCCCGTCTCGACCAACGGCGGCCCGAACCTGTGGATTGGCAACAACGAGCACGCGGGCCATGGGTGGATGCCCTGGGCTGAGAGCGACTGGACGTACCCCGAGGACGAACCGGCCACGGACCGCGCCCTTCGCGACGAAGCGCTCGGCTACCTGGCGCGCGAGCCGCTTGATACCCTCGCCCGGTGGCCGGGTAAGCTGCGGCATACGTTCGTCCAGGACTACAACTACGTGGAGCACTTTAGCCTGGCGCCGCGTGTGCAAGAGATGCCCCCGGGGATGAACGGCTCCCTCCTTCACTGGCTGGCCGACCGCTACTACTTTGCCGTCCTGCTGCTCGCGGCGGGCGGGGCGCTGGCCGCCAGCAGCAGGCGGGGAGTGGCCCCGTTGGCGCCGGCGGCGCTTGCACTGGCGCTGCCGACGGTGCTTTTCTTCGGCCTCGATCGCTACCATGTGCCGCTGCTGCCCATCGTTGTTGTGCCCGCCGCCGCTGCCCTCGTGACCGTTGCGCAGGTGGCGATGGGGCAGGCAAGGGTGTGGCAGCCGGTTCCGGGGCTGGCACGCAACCAGCTCCGCCCGCCTGAGGCTCGAGGGGTGGAGTTGATCCCACAAGAGGGCGCCGCTAACATTCGTAGTTAGGCGAGCCTAAGATCGTGACGCAGGGTTAACTAAGCGTGTATGCGTGCATCTGCAAGGGAGTTCGGCAGTCGGAGGTCCGAAGGCTGGTCGCCGGACGGCGCATCGACCCTGACCTCGTGATCGATGTCTTCAACCTGGACGACCCGGTGAATTGCGGGCGCTGTCCGCGCGAGATCGAGGCGATCATCAGGGCCGCCGGCGGAGTCCCGTGGGCCTCACGCGAGCTCCTCCAGCCCGCCTGATAAGATCTTCGAATCGCCCGTATCTCGGGGCATGAACAGGAGTCCCTATGCAGGCCCGCGAAGGCGTCCTCGATTTCCTCAATCGCCACCTGACAGTCGAGCTCACGGCCATCAACCAGTACTTCCTGCAGGCGGAGATGGCCCGCAACTGGGGCTTCGAGCGCATCTACGAGAAGTTCCGCGAATTGAGCATGGAGGAGATGAAGGACGCCGAGGTGCTGGTCGGGCACATCCTCTTCCTCGAAGGGCTGCCGAACATGCAGCGCCTGAACAACGTGCAGGTGGGCGAGACGATCGAGGAGTGCTTCCAGATCGACCTCGCGACCGAAATGACCGCCGTCTCCGGCCTGACCGAGGCGATCGCCCACTGCACAACCGTCGGCGACTACAAGACGCGTGCCATGCTCGAAGAGATGATCGCGGAAGAAGAGGGCCACGTGGACTGGTTCGAGACGCAGATCGAAGCGATCAGCCGCGTCGGCATCGAGAACTACCTGGCGCACCAGATCCGCTGAGCCGCTTGCAACCAAGCCTCATGAGGCGGCCGAGAATTCCATGTGGCCCGGGTCCGCTACGCGGGTTGACGCGTCCAGGATTTCGAAGCCAACGATGTCTCCGGCCTCATCGTAATCGAGGATAACGCCCGGCTTCTCCTCGTCGCTTTCGCTCACGGGGACATCTCTCAGGATGACGGTCAGGGTGTCGGTCCGGGAATCGTAGGTAACTCTCACGACGGTCTCCAGTACTTCTCAATCTTACTCGAACGGTAGGCTGTGACGACCTCGGCGGGGTCCCGGGCGATATCCACGAAGACTCGGAGCACGTAGGAACGCGGCGGATCGCCCAGTGAGACCAAGCTCTGGGCGACAACGCGACCAGCAGCGACGGCCAGAACCTGCCCCGGGTTGTCGAGCACGCCGCGAATGTCCGTCTCGGTGAGCCTTCTGCGGGCGGCCTGGGTTGTGACGTGAAGCGGCAGGATGGCGCCCCGCAATGCCTCAACGTGGTCTGCCATCGGGAGCGATGCTGTGGCAGCGGCTTATTGGGTGCAACCCCGGCTCACGGCCGCTTCTCCTCCACGCGGAAGGTGAGGCGGCGCTCGGCGGTGGCGTCCCCTTCACCGGCGACGATGCGCACGCGGTAGCCACCGTGGCGGGGCACGTTCAGGGCGACGTTCGCGCACATCTGCGCGAGCTGGTCCGCGCCCGGTGGGAGGTTCGGAGGACGGCCGACGTTCACCTGGCCGTCGATGTGGAGCAGCTCCGCGCCGTCGTCGTCTTCGAGGGCGATGCGCACGGGCACGGGCTTGTTCGTCTCCTCCCAGCCGATGCGCACCCCCACCACGATGGCGAGGCGCATCTGCACGGGCGCGCTGGCTGAGAAGAAGCGATCCCAGCCGCCACCCATGAGGTAGAGCTTGCCGTTGACGATCTCGGCGTAGTCGGCGAGGAGCGCGTGGGAGATTTCCATGGGCATATGGTACGCGGCCACGCCGGTTGGAAGGTTGGCAGGTTGGAGACGAGTGCCATCCGCTACTTGGAGTTAGCGGCGGTCCCTCCCCACGCTCGCGGGCATGCATTCGCTTTCGGACGAACTGATTGCGCATCAGCGGGGGTCGCAGCGGCGGCCGGTGGTGCAGGTGCGCGGGCTGGCGCGGCGCTTCGGCGTGCGCGTCCTGCGCTGGGAGCGGTACTACACAGGCGCCGAACCCGGGTCGCCGCATGCGGTCGCCATCGCGGATGACGGCTCGCTCGTGCGGGCGCGGAACGATGCGGGCACCCTCTACGTGCAACGCGTCGCCTCGCCCGGCCCGGGCTCGACCTACTCCTCTTGGGCGAACCTCGCATCGGTGACGAGCGGGACGGGCGTGGCGATGGCATCGCGCGCCGGCGAGCTGTTGCTCGCGTATGTCGACAGCGCCGGGCTCACCCTCCGCGTGTGCAGCTCGACCGATGATGGCGCCACCTGGTCCGCCGCGACGGCGGTCGTGACCGAGGCGTCCGCGATTGGCTCGGTGGCGGTCGCGTTCCGGGCGAACGGAGATGCCTGCCTCTTCTACACACTTGGCACCGGGACGACGCTGAAGCGTCTCCGCCGCACCGGAGGCACGTGGGCAGGCTCGGGGACGAACTGGACGCGAAGCGGAGACGTCGCCTCGATCACGGGTCTCGCCGCCTGCCACGACGGCGGCGACTTCTCGCTGGTGGTCACGGGGACGACGGTGACCACGCTCCATCCGCGGGCCTGGGGCGCGCGCATGGGCGACGGCCTTCTCCCCGCGAACGCCTGGTCGGCGCTGACGCCCATCGCCGAGGCAGACGCGGCCAGCACGACCACCTTCTCGGCGCCCGCAATCATGGCGCACGAAGGGGACATCCATGCCACCTTCGTGCAGCGCGAGACCGGCGACGTCGCCGCCGACCGGGTGATGTACACACACCCCGCACACCTGACGGACGTGAACGCACCCTGGTCGGAGCCGGCGCCGCAGGAGGCGAGCGGGACGGAGGGCCTCGCGCTTGGGGTGGGCGATGGCGCGGCCTGGGCGGCGACTCCCTCCGGCGTCTGGCGCGCACCGGCACCGGATCCAGACCTGCTCTCGGAGCGGCTCGTGAGCTGCGCGGTCGATGTGCGGCCAGCGGCGGCGAGCTGCAGGGTGACGCTCGATAACGCGGACGGCGCCCTCACCGGCGTCCCGAACGAGGCGTTCCCGGCGACGATGGCCGGCGGGACAATCGAGGTCTCCGCGGGCTACCTCGGCGGCGAGGATGGTGAGGCGGAATTCGGTGCGCCGCAGCGCTTCGTCATCGACCGCGTGCGGCACTCGGCGCTGCGCGGCAAGCGTGTCGTGGTAATTGAGGCGAGTGGAGCGTGGGAGCACGCCAGCCGCTGGCACGCGACCCAGGCCTGGCAGACGGCCGCGGGCGTGCTTGCGCGCAGCCAGGTGTTTGCGCACATCGCGGCGCGGGCGGGCATCGGCCACGCCAACGGTGGCCGGCCGCCTTCGAGTGACTGGTCCAGCGGCGCACCGTCGTTCGCGTTGCTGCCTGGCGAGAGTGCGTCGGCGGCGATCGCGCGGCTGCTGGCGGTGGTGAGCGACGGTGTGCGCCCGGACAGTGACTCCTTTCTGCTCACCGGTTGCGCCGACGACGACCCGTCCGATTACGCCTACGCGCCCGGCGAGCACCCGATCGCATCGTTCACGCCCGCGGACGAGGGGCCGCGAGCGAACTGGGTGCGCGTGCAGGGCCCGGACCGCTACGCGGAAGCGTTCGATGCGGCGAGTGTCGCCGCACACGGACCCCGGCTGGCCCAGGTCCGGAACCTGGACGCCACTACGGACGCGAAGGCGACCGCCATGGCCGCGGGCGCGCTGCGCCGGGCGCAATGGTCCACGCCGATGGGCCGGCTGGTCGCCCCCTGCAACGTTGGGCAGCAGCTCTTCGACGTGGTCACGGTCACCAGCGAAACGCACGGCATCGACGCGCGCGACTTCCGCGTCATCGGCTGCGCATGGGAGTACGAGCGGGGCAGCGGCACGCCACGCTTCGACTCGAACCTGGAACTGGGAGGGCTGTGATGTTGTTGCGCGGCACGCTGGTGAGCTTCGATTCGACCGCCTACACCGCTGTCATCCGCCTCGACGGCAGCGCGACACAGACCCTCACCGGCGTGCGCGTCTCCCGCGCGATCGCGTCGGCCGAGATGGTCGCGGGCCGCCGCGCCCTCCTGGCCGCCGGTGACCACGGCGATGCGGCGGACCTGGTGGTCATCGCGGTCTGGGTGTAACGCGACGGTTAGCCGCCCTGGATGCTGACGAGGAATTCGAGGCGGTCGCCGTCGTTGAGGGCGGTGTCCATGTCTTGCTGGGCGTCGTTGATGAGGACGAGGACGGCCTCGGCATCCGCTTCGTTGAAGCCTTCATCCTTGAAGACGCGCCCAGGGGTGAGGCCTGCCGAGTGATCGACGGTCGTGAGCGGCTGCTTCGATTTCGTGCGCTTGATGAGCGTGGGGAACCATTTGACCTGGATCGACATGGCCGTAGGTTGGCGGTTCTTGGGGCCGTGGTCTAGCGCGCGACAGTGGCCCGGACCTACCGGCGGGGTGCCGAACACCGTTCGTCGCCCGGCACCGCACTATGGCGTGATCGTGACGGTGTTCGAGTAGCCGGAGTTTGTCGTGCTCTGGTAGGAACGAACGCGGAACATGTAGGTCGTCCCGGGCGCCGAAGAGGTGTGGTTCGCGGTGGTGACGTTCGCACTCACGTTGACCCACGGCAACCAGCTCGCCCCGCCGTTCGTGGACCGCTCAATCCTGAAGCCCGCTTCATTGTTGGAGTTGTCGGTCCACGTGAGCTTGATCGTCGTGGCAGTGAGCATGACGGCCGAAAGGTCGGACGGGTCAGCCGGGGGTGGCCACGTTGTCGCTGTCGCAACGTTCGAATAGGCGCCGTGGCCGGAGCCTTCGTAGGCCCGAACGCGGTATTGATAGGTCGTACCGGGGAGGAGGCTGACGTTCGTCCACGTGGTGACGTTCACCCCTAGCGTGGCGATGTGCACCCACGAGGTGCCGCCGTTGTTCGAGCGCTCGACCTTGAAACCCTGCTCGTTCGAGCTGTTGTCGACCCAGTTGAGGCGAATGGATGCGGTGGAGAGCACCGTCGCCATCAGGTCCGAGGGAGCGGCCGGCGGCGGTAGCGTCGTCCCGCTCGCCACAGAAGACCAGTCGCCGTAGATGGTGCCTTCGACGGCGCGCACCCGATAGTAGTATGCGGTGCCGGGCGTGAGGTTGGTGTTCGTCCAGGTGGTGACGTTCGCCGCGAGGAAGCTGGCTGGCGACCATACGCTGCCATCCAACGACCGTTCCACTCGATACCCGGTCTCGGTGGTGGCGTTGTCGGTCCAGTCCAGCCGGATCGACGAGTTCGAAAGCGGCATGGCCACCACGTCTGTGGGAGCGGCCGGCGGCGGCAGCGTCGCGCCCTGGGCCGGTGCGGAGTAGGCGCTGTGGAGGATGCCTTCGTAAGCCCGCACGCGGTACCAGTATGTAGTCCCCGGGGTGAGAGAGCCGCTTACGAACGAGGTGGTGTTCGCCCCCGTCATTCCGATCTGCAGGTAGCTCACACCGTCGGCCGAGCGCTCGATCTTGAACCCTGTCTCGCCAGTGGCGGTGTCGGCCCACGTGAGGAGGATGGACGTGTTCGTCAGCGCAGTCGCCACGAGGTCCGTTGGCGCCATGGGCGCACCGCCGGTTGTCGCGGAGACGGTGTTGGAGGGGTCCGACGCCGCCGTGCCGATGAGCGCGGACACACGGTACCAGTAGGTCGTGCCCGCGTTGAGGTAGTTGCTGTTGTAGCTCGTGGCATTCGCTGGGAGGGTCGCGAGGGCCAAGAATGACGTTCCGTTCGAGGAACGCTCGATGCGGTAGCCGGTCTCGTTCGTGGCGTTATCGGTCCACGAAAGAGCGATGGTGGTCCCGCCGGTGGGTGTGGCCACGAGGTCCGTCGGCGCGGCGGGTGCCGGCGCGGTCATGGCCGTTGCCACATTCGACCATGTGGAGTAGATGCTGCCCTCCCGAGCTCGCACCCGGAAGTAGTGCAGCGTGCCGGGCGTCAGAGAGAGGACGGTAGCGGTCGTAACGTTCGCCCCCGGCGAGGCGACGTAGGTGAACGAGGTGCCGTTCGTTGACTTCTCGATCCAGAAGCCGGTCTCGGTCGAAGCGGTGTCCGTCCACGAGAGCGCGACTGAGCCCGGGCCCGTGGTGGTTGCCACCAGGTTCGAGGGAGCTGGTGGGGGTGGCAACGTGGTGGCCGTCGCAACAGCGGACCAGTCGCCCGCTGTGCTCCCCGCGAACGCGCGTACCCGGTAGGAGTATGTGGTGGAGGCGGCGAGGTAGGAGCTGGTAAACGTGGTCGTGTCAGCGGCGACGTTCGTAATCAAGAGCCAGGAGGTCCCGTTCGTGGACCGTTCCAAGCGGAAGCCAGTCTCTTCGTCGGTGTTGTCGACCCAATCCAGGCGAATCGAGGTCGGGGAGAGTGGAGTGGCCACGAGGTTCGACGGTGCGGCCGGGGGCGGGAAGGTGGTTTCCGAGGCGACGTTCGAGTAGACGCTGTCGGTGGGCGTGCCCGCCGCACGTACGCGGAAGTCGTACTGGGTGCCCGCGGTGAGGGCCGTGCTCGTGTATGAGGTGGCGTTCGCGGCGAGCAGGACGACCTGGCTGAAGGCGGCCTCGCCGACGCGGCGCTCCACCTTGTAGCCGGTCTCGTTGGAGGCGTTGTCCTGCCATGTCAGGGCGATGGCGCTGTTGGAGGCCGCGACCGCTGTGAGCGAGGTGGGGGCGGCCGGCCCGCTGCTCGGCGGGGGTGGCGGTGGCGGGGTGGGCGTGATGTCCGGCGGTGGTCCCGACTGCAGCGCCGCGATGGCGGCGTAGGCATCGAGCGCGCCCCAGCCGTAGGTGTCATCCCGGCCGGTGGCTCCGCGGTCGCGGGCGGTTGTCTCGAGGTAATGGCGCACCTGCAGAGGCGTGAGCGATGCGTTCTCACCGAGCAGAAGCGCGGCGGCGCCGGCCACGTGCGGGCTGGCCATCGATGTCCCCGGCATGTACACGGGGCAGAACTGGGAATAGTCGCCGGTTATGAGCATGAAGAATGCGTCGCCGCAGAGCGTCTCCTGCAAGACCCCATCCGGTTGGCCGTTGCTATCCTGGTCGACGTTCGGGTCGCCCCCGGGGGCAGCGATGTCGAGTGCGAAGCCGCTGTTCGAGTAGAAGGTTGCCTGGCCGTCGTAGCGGGTCGCGCCCACGGCGATGACGGTGTGGTCGGCCGCCGGGCACGACACCACGCTCTCGCCGGCGTTGCCGGAGGCAGCCACCACGGTCACCCCCTCGTCGAAGGCGTAGTCGAGCGCCTGCTTGAGGCCGGCGATCTCGGTGCACACTTCGCCATAGGCGTCGGGCTGGCCCGTGCCGCCGAAGCCCAGGCTCATGTTGATGACATCCGCGCCATTGTCTACGGCGTAGTAGATCGACTCGACGAGGTCGGCGGCGGAGCCATTGCCGGAATAGTCGAGGATCTTGATGGGCATGAGGCTGGCGCCGTGTGCGACGCCGGCGACGCCATGGGAGTTGCCGGTCGCCTGCAAGATCGTGCCGGAGACGTGGGTGCCGTGGCCATGGTCGTCGTTGGCGTGGGTGTTGCCCGCGAGGAAGTTCCACGGCGCGACAATCGGCACGCCCGCGAGGTCGGGCGCCGGCTCGAACTGCTGGGGCGACCAGAGGATAGCGGGCCCGGTGTAGGTCTCGAAGGCTACTCCCGTATCGATGACGGCAACGGTCACCCCGGCGCCGGCCGAGGGCGCAAGCTCCCACGCGGCTTCCGCCCAGGCGCCGCCTGTCGTGTCGTGCAGGTGCCACTGGTCGGAATAGGAGGGGTCATCGGGTGCCTCGAAGGCGGTGACGGTGTAGTCCAGGGCGGCTACTTCGACCAGGCCGCTGGCGTGGAGGGCGGCGATGACGGCCGCGCTATCGGCGCCATCCGGCATCTCCACGACCCACAGCTTCGAGCGGCCATGCTCCTTCTTGATGGAGCCGCCGAGGTCGCGAATGACCTTCCGCGCCTGTCCGGGCGGGACGCCCTCCGCGAAGCGCACGACGATGGCGTTGGGGTTGGCCTCCTGAACGGAGGCAGGAGACAGCTGGCTGCGGGTGAGTGAGTTGGGATCAGACCGGCGCGCGGCGGCGTCGGAGCTGGCGGCGACGAGCGCGCAGAGGCCGATGATGGCGGCAAGCGACGGAGCCACCCTGGACCAGCGAGAGCTGCGCATGCGTGCGCCTCCCGCGGCAATACCCGCGTGCCGGGCATCATATGTCGCGCGCGAGTGAAAACTGGAGCATCGGGAGGGTGTCTACTGCGTTTCTTGCGAGGTTCTAATGCGGGGCCGACGTTCGTGGACGCCGCATAAACGTCGACGCGACGCCGTACCGCGCGCTGACGGCATCAATGGCCGCATGGGCAATGTCTTCCCAGTCGCCAAGCTTGCTAGACGATCGCCCGTCTGAGAGTTGAAGCGCGACGTGTGTCGGTTCACCCGACTCGGGATGCGCATAGATGGCGATCTTCTCAGGCTCTGGCTCCAATTCCGCACCCTGGCAGAGCTGGAATCCCTGTCGTTCTGCGAAGGCGACGATGGACTCAAACTCGTCCGCCAATTGCAGGTCGTCGGGCCACGCGGCCTGTTCCGATGCTGGCCATATCCATTGGTCGGTGATGCCGAACGCCCATGCGAGGCAGTTGTACTCGTCCGTAGCGTCGCCGGTTCGTTCGTACGTCGCGGGCTCCAGTCCGATGAGGAGTTCACGTGCGCGGCTGATCGGCATCTTAGACCGAGTAACCGCGGTCCCGGCCCCAGTCGAGCCAGGCCTTCTTCATGAGGGTGGGCTTGCCGCGTGCCTCCGCGGGGACCGGGTTGACGCCAGTGAGTGCCCGCAGGGCAGGGTACCAAAATCCGCCCCGATCTCTCAGGTCCGCGAGTATTAACGGCACAGCATCCGGCCCGAGTTCCATGATCCGTTGGTAGGCGGGGTGTGCCTGGATCTCGTTGGGCGAGCTGAGGAACCCCGTGCCCTCGTGCCACCAGTCGCTGAGCGCCGCGAAGTGGATGGGTAACGTGATCGTGCGGACGACCATTGCCATCCTCCGTTGATGAACCGGGTAGTCCGAGGTTACAAGCGAGACTTGGTGTCCGTCGAGGAGCGCGGGAGCGATCGCGGCTGTTCGGCCTGCTAACCAGCCGTCGCCGGCACCGCCGAGCCTTCGTTGGCTTCCTGTTCCTCCACGTCCTTCGCGTCGAGCACGCCGTCGTTGGCGGCGGTGCCATCTGCCGCTTTCTCGTCCTGCGGCTGCTCCTGCTGGCGGGGCGGGCGGCGGATGCTCCAGCGCCGGAAGCGCTCCTCCACGGGCTTGGCGCCCTCGCGCTTGTCCCGCTCCGCACGGTCTTTGATGAACTCCTCGCGCGTGCGCCCGCCGATCTGGCTGGTGTGACAGAGGATGGCGTCGATTTTCGTCTCCCAATGGTCTGTGACGTCGACCACGTAATCCGGGTCGGCAGCCCCGGCGAGCAGGATCTCGTTCACCTGGTGGCTGGCGAGGCCGTCCTCCTCATCGTGCTCGTAGAAGAGCCGGTCGCGCACGACCGGGTAGACCGCATCCATCGTCACGCGGCCAACGTTGCGGTGATCGCGATGGTTAAAGCTGCCGCGGAAGGCATCCCAGGTGACGACCACGTCCGGGCGGTGAAGGCGCAACAACCGCACGATTGTCCCGCGCAGCTCGGTGTCGTCTGGCACGAAGCCATCCGGGTAGCCGAGGCAGACCAGCTCCTTCACGCCCAGGACCTTGCAGGCCTCGCGCTGCTCCTGTTCGCGGATGGCGGCGAGCTTCTCGGGATGCATCGTCTCGTCGTGCGTGCCCTTGTCCCCTCCGGTGACGAGGACATAGATGACCTCCCAACCCTCGGCACACCACTTCGCGACGGTGCCCGCGGAGGTGAAGTCGGCATCATCAGGGTGCGCCATGATGACCATCGCCTTCGCCGGCCCCTCGATCGGCGGCGGGGCCTCCTGCTGGGCGGAACCGATCGGCGGCGTGGCGCCAGCCTTCAACGCGGCGGCGGCCTCGGCCTTCTTCGCGCGCTTGCCGTTTTTCTTCTTCTTATCGTCCTTGGCCATAGGGAGGAAGTGTAGCGGGAGCGAACAGGCTTCGCTCGGGTTGGCCCTTCACGGAGGAGGCTCGCATTAGGTTAAGTTCTCGTTGTCCAGTGGCCGTACACGGGCATATACTCGCGCGACTTCGCGCGTGATGCGCGTGACGGCGCCACCCGTGGGCCCGAGGGGTGGTCGACGCAGGCTCCCTGGTCTCCAGGAAGCGCAGGGGAAGAGGGCGCCGCGGCCCCGACTTCGCGGCGCCCTCAACGTTTATCTCCCAACCACTGCGCCGCCGGGGATTCCGCCGAGTACAATGGGTCCGATACTCCCTGGAGCGCTACGCGTGCCCTATAGGTGTCCTCAGTTTCTCTCCACCTCGCTGGCGGGAATCGACCGGTTTGGGTCCCCCCTGCGGCCGCGGCACTCGGCCTTCGCGCCTCGCAAGCTGCACCGCTAGCTGCGAACACCGGGCGCGCGTTGCCCCGCTCGCCTCATCCGTCCCCTCTCGTTTCTTGACGAACGCCGCGCCGGTCGCCTGGCAGCGGTTCGCGATGGAGTATCTCCGCGATGGCCAATCCTCCCGGCAATAGACTTGGTGGGCCCGACGACGCGGGCGGGCGTCGCCTTCGCACACCCGCTCACGTGGTCCGCGTCCACCTCATCCCGACGGCTGCTGCCTTCATGCGGACGGAGGCATCGGGCGGCATCGTGCTGCTCATCGCCGTGGGTGTTGCGCTGGCCTGGGCCAATTCGCCGTGGAGCGACAGTTACTTCGACCTCTGGCACGAGGAGATCACGTTCGGCATCGCTGATTTCTCGTTCGAGACCGACCTCAGCCATGTCGTGAACGACGGCCTGATGACGATCTTCTTCTACGTGGTGGGGCTGGAGATCAAGCGCGAGCTCGTGGAAGGGGAGCTACGACAGCCCCGCCAGGCGCTCCTTCCCGTAGCGGGTGCGTTCGGCGGGATGGCGCTTCCGGCGCTCGTCTACGCGGGCTTCAACGCAGGTGGTGCGGGCTCGGACGGCTGGGGCATCCCGGTGGCGACGGACATCGCCATGGCCGTCGGCGTGATGGCGCTGCTCGGGCCACGCGTGCCGGCGGGGATCAAGGTATTCCTGCTCGCGCTGGCGATTGTGGATGACCTGGGGGGCATCCTCATCATCGCCGTCTTCTACAGTTCCGGGCTGTCCGTGATCGCGCTCGCCGTCGCAGGCGTGCTCGTGGCAGCGATCGTGTTGCTCCGCGCCCTCGGCGTGCGCTTCGTCCCTCTTTATGGGGTGCTTGCCCTCGCGTTCTGGTGGGCCGTGCTCGAATCGGGGGTCCACGCGACCATCGCCGGCGTGATCCTCGCCTTCCTCACGTCCGCGGGCTCTCACGAGGAGCAAGGTGAGTCGATGCTCGACCGCATGGAGGGGCTCCTGCATCCGTGGGCGAGCTTTGCCGTCGTGCCGATCTTCGCCCTCGCGAACGGCGGCATCGAAATCACCCGCGACGCCATTGACGCCGCCATCAACGGTGGAGTCGCCCCCGGCGCCGCGCTCGGGTTGCTGGTGGGCAAGCCCGTGGGCATCGTCGCGGCGTCCTTCCTCGTCGTGCGAGTGGGGCTCGCGTCGCTGCCCGGAGGGTCGACGTGGCGGCAGGTCGCCGGTGCGGGCCTGCTGGGTGGCATCGGCTTCACCGTGTCGATCTTCATCGCGGGCCTTGCCTTCGAAGACGCCGCACTCGTCGATGAGGCGAAGATGGGCATCCTCGCGGCATCCCTTGCGGCGGGGGTGCTGGGGTACGGCTGGCTTCGGGCAACCCACTCCGTTCCCGAGATCCGAGGCACCGGGGAACCGCTCGCAGCAAGAGACGAGGCGCGATAAGCCAGTGGGTGGCGTGCCACAGGCCTGCAACCAGCGTTCCCCCGGCGTTATTCGTGTGTCACGGCACCATCTCTAGATTCGAACGCAGAGGAGTCGCCGCTTCGAATCGAGCGGCGTGGACTGTGAATGCGCTTCGGCAAGCTTGACCTCATCGCAACCGGCAAGGGCGTCGCCAGGGAGACGGTGGCGGACGATGTCACCGGGCTGGCGGCTGAGCTGTCGTACCGGTTCTTCCTGGCGATCTTTCCCTTCGCGATCATGCTGGCGGCCCTCTCCGGGTTCATTACCGATGCCTTCAACGTCGACAACCCCACGGAGCGAATCGTGAGCCAGTTCTCGTCGACGTTGCCGCCGGATACGGCGAGCGTTATCGAACGCCAGATTAACGACGTCGTCTCGAGCAAGAATGTGGGCCTCCTCTCCCTCGGCCTGATCGGCGCCTTGTGGGCCGGGTCCAGTGGGATGGGCTCGCTCCTGAAGGCCCTCAACCGTTGTTACGACGTGCCCGAGACGCGCCCCTTCTGGAAGAAGACGCTGCTTTCAGTGGGCCTGACGCTATCGGCGGGGCTGGCCGTCGTCACGGCGTTCATCGTGATGGTGGGCGCCGGCGCCTGGGGCGAGGAGATCGCAAGTTGGTTCAATGCTGACCGCGCATTCGAAGTCACCGTTTCGCTCGCTCGTTGGCCGCTCGCGGTCCTGTTGATGATGCTTGCGGTCGCGTTCATGTACCGCGTCGGGCCGAACATCGAGCAGAAGTTTCACCTGGTCTCCGCGGGCGCCGTCCTCTTCACGATCGTTTGGCTGGCGGGCACCTTCGTCTTTGGGATCTACGTTTCGAACTTCGGGGCATACAACGCGACCTACGGCGCGCTCGGCGCGGTGGTCGTGCTGCTCCTCTGGTTCTATCTCTCGAGCGCCATGTTCCTCGTCGGGGCGGAGCTGAACGCCCTGATCGATAGCCAGCTCGACCCGGACGCGGTGAAAGACCGGCGCGAGAAAGTCCACGCGCAGCGCAAGGATGCCGAGCCAACGCCGCAAGAGGAGCTCGAGCAAACGAGCCATGGGGTGGCGCCTCTGCAGCCTCGCCGAGACCAGCCCGAGAGCCCTGAAGGGGGCCCTCTTTTCAAGCCGTTCATCGCCGTTATCGGCGTGATCGCCGCGATGTTCGCGTTGCGGCGGTTGGCCCGGTAAACGGCGAATCGGGACCGTGGCCCTGGGAGCCACGGAAACCAATCAACCCACAGGAGGAGTTCCATGCGACGCGACCAATACGACCCGGAAAACGCCACCGACGGCGACGAGATCGACCACACGGCCCCCAGCGGCCAGGTGGCGGCCGGCCCGGCCACGAGCACCATGCGCGGCACCGGCTCTGACATCCAGGACCAGGCCGGCGAAGTCGCCGAGAAGGCCCAGAAGCAAGCCACAGCCGTGAAGGACAAGGCCATGGAGCAAGCAGACGTTGGCAAGCAGAAGGCGGCCTCGGGGCTGCACTCCGCCGCCGAGCAGGTGCGTAACCGCCGGAGCGAGGAGTCCGAGGGCACGAAAGAAAAGGTGATGACAAAGACTGCGGACACGATGGACAAGTCCGCGCAGTACCTGGAGGACCACGAGCCTAAGGAGATGTGGGACGACTTCGAGAAGTTCGTCAAGGAACACCCCATGCAGGCAGCGGCCGGCGCGCTCGTGGCGGGCGTCATCGTCGGCCGCATTCTGCGGTAGGGCCCGGCCATGACCGAGGCCGACCCCCATAGCATTGGCGGGCAGTTCCGCCGCAGCCGCGACGAGATGCGCGGTATCCAGGAAGAGCTGGCGGCCATCGCCGAAGACATGCGCGGCATCGCCCGCACGGAGGTGGAGCTCGCGAAAGCGGAGTTGGGCGAACAGATGGCCCTCGGCAAGCGCCTTGGCATCTGGGGCGCGGTGGCCGCGCCGATGGCGTTCATCACGCTCATCTTCGCGTTCACCGCGCTCATGCTCGGGCTCGCGGAGGCGATGCCTATGTGGGCGGCGGCGCTCATCACCTTCGGCGTCGTGGCGCTGATCACGCTAATCGCGGCTCTCATCGCCTACGGTGCGGTCCGCAAGCTGACGGTGGTCCCAAAGAAGACCATCGGATCCATGAGGGAGGACGTGCGATGGGCAGGAGCTCAACTGAAATCCAATATGACCTTGAGCGGCAAAGAAACGCCGTAGAAGCGCGCATCCAGCGGCTCAACCGCCGGGCGCGCGACGACGCGGAAACCGCCAGGCACGAGCTCCGGGACGACCTCGACCGCACCCTCGGCCCGGAGTCGACGGCCGCCGAGCACCCGAAGGCGCTCGTGGCAGGCGCGGCTGGCGCGGGCATGGTGCTCGGCATGCTCAGCACGACCGTGAGCCTCCGCCCGCGGTTACCCCACCGCAACGGCTCGAAGGCGGAGGAGCACGCTTACGCCCCCTCTCCGGACCAGCGGGACTCCCGGGGCTCGCGAGCAGACCGCTTGCTCGGCGCCGCCACCGGGAGCGTGGCGGGCTCGCTCGGTTCACGGCTGGATGAATTCGTGGCCGACGTTTGGGAGAGCTTCAAGTCCGGGTTCAAGGACTCGGGCGCAAGAGGGAAGGACAACATGGACGACAAGTACGACTCCGGGCTGGGGGAGGCCACGGAACGCGAACTCCGGCGCAATCGAGAGCGGGGCGAGGACGACGAGGGCAAGACCACCTACCTCAGCCGGGAGGAGATAGCGCCCTACACCTCGAGCGACGCCGAGCTCGACGGCGACCCGGAAGAGGCGCGCAAGATCCTGCACGACGCCGAGGTCGAAGACATGGCGCCGCGCGAGAACTTCCCCGCCTATTCCGGAGTGCAGGGCGAGGGCCTTCTCTATCCGGAGACGCCGGGGAAGCAGGCGCCCTACGAGGGGGAGGAACGCTCGGAACGCCGCACCGGGCAATAGCTACGACAGCGTGGGCCGCCAGATCTTGAGCTGGTTATCCGGCAGCTGTACACAGAAGCGTCCCGCGGGTGACTCGGCGAGGAGCAACCGCCGCAGGTCTGCTTCGAATTGGGGCATCCGATCCCGGAAGAGGTGCGGGGCCGAGCCCGAGCTCGAAAATCTCTCGGCGACCACTTCGTCGACGGAACGCTCGAGCAGGCGCCCGTCCGGTACCACCACGACGTCCGGGCCCACGAAGCCGGCCCATCGGAGCACCTCGTCCTCATCGCCGGGGCTGGCGTTGCGGATGCCCTGGCCCGCACGGCGCTCCGGTCCGAGGTACGCCCGCACCAGCTCGGCGATCGCCGCTTCGGGTTGCCCTGGGAACTGGGCGTCCGGGGGCGGCGCGACCCCGTTCTGAGCGCGGCTGTCTACATGGACGGCGGCGCCACCAGGTTCGAGCATCGCCAACATCGCGGCCGCGACCTGGTCACGGACCATCCAGTGGAACGACTGGGCGAAGGTGATGACGCGGAAGGTCCCGAGGTTTCCGGGCAGGTCCTCGGCCCTGAGGTGCACCCAGCGGGCGTTGGCGACACCGCGCTCGGCGGCGAGGCGCTCGGCCTGCGCGAGCATGTCACGGTCGGCGTCGAGCCCGACGACCTCCTCGAAGAAGTGCGCAACCTTGAGGGCGATCGTGCCCGGTCCGCACCCGAGGTCGAGCAGGCGGCCCGTGCCGTCGAGATTCAGGCTCTCCGCCAGCGCCTCCGCCAGTCCCGGCGCATACGGCAGCCGGCCAAAGTCGTAGTACTTCGCGGAGCCCGCGAACAGGGTTTCGTCCCACGTCCAGTCTGGCATCGGAGAAGAGTATCGGATTCCTTACGGCGGTGGCGCGGGGGTGTCGACCTCCATGCCCTTGCCCTGCTTCCAACGGGTGTACGTCGGCCAGGGCATCTGGTCCGTGCCCCAGTTGGCCCAGCTCGTGCCTAGCGCCCTTTCGATGTCGAACACGAAGAGCGTCTCCCACTCCTGGATGTGGCGGCCGCTGGCGGCGATGGCACGATCCCGCTCGCCAGGGTCGCGGACGGCCCGGGCGCGGCCGCTGACCAGGAACTCGCGGTTGTCCGGCCCTGCGGGGATCGCGTGCAGTGCGTAGCGGCCGTCGCGCTCGAGGTCGCCATGTTTCGTGCTGAAGATGACGACGAACACGCAAAGCTCGCCCTGGATGAGGTGCGGCGCGACGGGGTGCAACTGGGGCGAGCCGTCCTTGCGCACCGTGGCGAGGAAGAACATCCCCTGGTTCTGGGTGAGCAGCCACCTGCCCGATTCTGCGAGCGGCGGCGCCTCCTGCTCGAACTCGGCCCACGACGCCATCGCTACCGCGCTCCCACCGCACCGCTCGCGCGCCATGAGGTCCGCCGGTCCCCATCACCGTGCTCGATGACGTCGAGGCCAACGACGTGAAACTCGAAGAGCGTCTCGTCGTTCGTGGAGGTCATCCCATCCGCGGCAGCGGAGGCGCGCACCTGGCCGGCGAGTGCGTGGTCATCGTGGTGGATTGCCACGCACGTGAGCAGCACTTCGTTTGGTGAAGGGGGGAACAGGCAGGCGTGGACCGCGCACCTGGGGTCGCGGAGCAGATCCTGGCACTTCGGCGACTCGCCGAGGATCAGGCCGTAGAGCCGGTCCCCGCTGAAGGTCGGGCAGAACGGGTGGATGCGGGGTGCGCCATCGGCACGGACGGTCGCCAGGTACCCCAGGCCGATGCCGACGAACCGGATCTGCTTGCGCGCGATCTCCGCCCCGTGGGGCTCCGCAGCCGCGAGCACCTCCCAGGGCACGCCAGCTGTCGTGACCGGTCCGCGCGAGGTGGTGGGCCTCGTCCCCGACCGGAACGTGGGGTCGCGCCACCTGTCGTACTTCGGCGGCCAGGTGTTGCCCTCCTTGTGCGGTTTGTACGTGGCGAGCAGCGCGCGCTGGATAGTCAACTCGAACTCGTCAGCGCCCGCGATCGCGTCACCGGCGATGTAGAACTCGTCGTCGCGATCGTCGGGGCCTTCGGCGTGGTAGGCGTAGCGTGGGTCAGTCCTGAGGTGCGCGGCCGGCTGCTCGCGTGTGGTGACCGCGATCGCGCCGTCCGCCACTCGCAGGCGCACGGGCTGGATGTGCGGGAAGCCGTCCCCGCCGATGGTCGCGAGATAGCCGCCCGGCTCGCCGTACTGGTAGATCAGCGCGCGCCCGCGCTCCGCCATCGCCGGGGCCTGCGCGTCGAACTCGCTCCAGCGTGCCATGCGACACCTCCTGTCCCGAAAGGGAGGGTAGGGTGCGCGCACAATACGACAGCTCCTGTCGCGTTGGGAGGCTGATCCCGACGTGCAACATCCGACGCACGGGCAGCGGCCACGGAGGGCCGCGACTCCTCGCGAAATCCCGTATACATAGCGACCATGGGAGATGGCTACGAGGTGTTGCAGGACGACCTGTTCGCGGGCAAGACCGCGATCATCACAGGCGGTGGCCGCGGCATCGGGCGCGTGATTGCGCGGCGCTTCGGGGCGCTGGGCGCGAACGTGGTGGTGGCGGGGCGGCATATCGAGACGCTCGCCGAGGCGCGCGACGAAATCGAAGGCGATGGTGGCGTCTGCCTGGCACACGTCACCGACATCCGCGAGGTCGAGCAGGTAGATGCGCTCGTGGCGGCGACGGTCGAGCGCTTCGGGCGCATCGACTTCCTGATCAACAACGCGGGCGGGCAGTTCCCGGCGCGGCCGTCCGCGATCTCCGACCGCGGCTGGCGTTCGGTCGTCGACCTCAACCTGAACGGGACCTGGAACATGCTCAGCCGCGTGGGCCCACACCTCACAGCGCAGAAGTCGGGCGCGGTCGTGAACATCGTGCATGTGTACACGCTCGACCGGGGCGCGCCTGCGTTCGCGCACTCCGGCGCCGCTCGCGCGGGCGTGGTGAACCTGACGCGCACGCTCGCCGGCTACTGGGCGCGCCACAACGTGACCGTGAACGCCCTCGCACCCGGCTCCATCGCCACCGAGGGACTGCGCGAACGCGAGTACGCGAAGCTCGAGACCGCTGACTACGAGCCGCTGCAACTGCAGGACATCCCCGCGCACCGACTCGGCGACCCGGAGGAGGTGGCCGAGATCTGCGCCTTCCTCTGCTCCCCTGCCGCGCGCTACATCAACGGCGCAGTCATCGTCGCGGACGGCGGCCAGGTCCTCGCCAACTGGACGGACGCCTTCGACATGGAGATTCCGTAGGAGAGTGCCGGAGTGCCGGAGTGCCGGAGTGTCGGAGTGTCGGAGTGTCGGAGTGTCGGAGTGTCTCCGTGACCCCGTTACTCCGACACTCTGTTACGCCCTCGATATCCGCGTGTCACGCGCAAAGGCCGTTCGTAACGCACCCTCGGGCACGGTTAAGGTCAGGAGGTACGTTTCATGGATTACGGCATTCGATCGGGACAGATGGTCTACACGATGGACGGCGACAAGCTCGGCGAGATCAAGGAAGTGCGGGGCGACTACTTCAAGGTCGACGTCTCGATGCAGCCGGACTACTGGCTGAGCACCGAGTGCATTCGCGGCGGCACGGTCGGCGGCGACCGCGTCGATCTCGCCTTCGACAAGAGCAAGCTGGGCGACTACAAGGTCGACAAGCCGGCGATGTAGGCTGGCCGAACCGCCCAGAAGAGAGGCGTGGAGCGGGCTCCGCGCTTCGTCGTTTCCACTTGAGGTACCAGATTGGTACCTCAAACGGCGTCCTCGACTCCGAGCCCACGATCTTGAGGTCACAATTTGTGACCTCAAACGTCTCGTCGCCCGCGTGGATGGCGACGGCCGGGTCCGGGCTTGAGGATCCAAATTGGATCCTCA
>JBBDMZ010000057.1:0-41411 GCA_040877955.1 Dehalococcoidia bacterium
TCACCACTTCAGCTTGACGGACGACGAAGGATGTCCTGACGGTCGCGCTGGGACTACGCCACCATCTCCCGCAGGCGGCCCGCGCGTTCGATCGACCCCAGCACGTGCACCTGCTCGTTCGTGATGTGCCGGATGAGGATGTCCGTGTAGCCCATATCCCCGTACGCCCGCAGCGACTCCGAGACCTCCTCCGCCGAGCCGTAGACCAGGGCCGAAGAGTCGATGCCGCGGTAGCCGCGCTCCACGATCGGTCCGACTACCGCCCGCGCCTCATCCGCGCTCTCCCCCACGTACACGTCCCGCCGAAGGCCGATAGCCGAGGGCTGGCGTCCATACGCGGCGGCGCGCTCGAGGTAGAAGTCGACCCACCGCCGTGCCTGCTCCAGCGTAAGCTCCGGGCCGCCGAGGTAGGCGTCGCCGAGGCGCGCCGCGCGGTCGACCGAGGGCTCCGCGCTCCCACCGATCCAGACCTCGACCGGCTCCGCTGGGATAGGCGCGATGCGGGCCTCGCGTAGGCGGTAGCGGCCCCCGCTGCTGACCGTCTCGCCCGCGAGCAGCCGCCGGACGATGTCGAGCCCCTCCTCGAAGAGCGACGGGCGCTGCTTCTGGTTGACGCCCATGCCCTCGAACTGGGCACGCCCCGCCCCGAGCGCGCACTGCATGATGAACCGCCCCGGGTGGATGGCCGCGAGCGTCCCTATCTGCTCCGCGACGAGCACCGGGTTCCACAGCGGCAGCAGGAACAGGCAGCCCGCCGGCCGGTCGCCCCACTCCGCCAGCAGCCGCCCGAGCATCGGCACGTTCTGGTAGTACGCCCCCGGCCCGGTCGAGTGGTGGTCCCCAATGAACAACGAGTCCAGCCTGGCGTCGCGCGCTGCCCGCGCTCGCTCGATCATGTTGCCTGCGGCGGTGCGTGGGTCGACGCCAGGGTGGGCGGAGGTCAGCGAGATGCCGATGCGCATGGTGGAGACTATACGGGTAGTCGTCGCGGGCACGATCGGCTCACTCGCATAGGCGCTTACCGCTCGCACTAGCACTGCTCGGCCGAGAGTGCTAGATTGATAGATAGAGCGGATACTTATCATGGAGATTGAGATGGCGAGCGAAGAGGCGATCCTGCTCAGGGTTCTCGTCGGAGTCATGGGCCGGGTCGCATTCCCCGAAGAGAAGCTGCGCGCCGCGGTCGCACCGCGCGGCGGCGACAAGCAGGTCCGGGCATACAACCTATGCGACGGCACGCGAACCCAATCGGAGGTCGCGAAGGAAGCCGAGATCGACCAGGGGCAGCTGAGCAAGGCGGTTGGCGCTTGGGTTCAGGCTGGCATCGTTCACCGGGTCCCAGACGGCAAGGAGCTACGGTTGCTGCACCTATACCCACTCGCTGAGACCACACCGATCGCAACGGAGCGCACCAATGGCCGCCAGAAATCACTCTGACCCAATCGCCGACAAGCTGGACGTCCTCATCCGGCTGTATGCCGCTCAGTTGGTCTCCGACCAGCCGAATCTCACCGCGAAGGTCACTAAGCTCGAAGCTCTCGGACTGACTGATCGCGCCGAGCTCGCCATCATCTGCGGCGCCTCCCAGGACACCGTTCGAAGCGCGAGCAACAAGGCGAAGAAGGCAAGAACAGCTATACCCGAAGCGGAGGCCAACGCGTGATGCCGGAGTCCGCCAACGCTAAGGATCCGCTTCACCAAGTTTATGCCGAGCTTGTTGCCATTAAGCGACTCCTAGTTCTGGCCCTCATGGAGCGAGGGACGACCCAACGGGAGATCGCCGACGCGTTGCAAATTAGCCAAAGCACGGTCAGTACGACGTTCGCGAAGCCGAAGAACACAAAGTCGACACGCGCGGCGAGCAAGGTTCCCGCCGTCGGGGCCGATGGCACTCTCGGTTAGCGACCACCTCAGCAACGCTAATGAGCAAATTGAGTTTATCGCCACCGCGTTGGCGTCCTCTGGGCAGCGCCTGCGTGTCTTCGACGGCATCTACCGAGGGAAAGCGAAGACAAAGTCCGTCAAGGAACTCGCGACTACGACGCAGCTCACGACTAAGCAGGTGCTCACCGCGGGAAAGTTCCTAGCGCATCATCAGATAGTCGGCCAGACGATGAAGGGCGGAGGCACAGCTTATGAGAAGATCGACTTCTACGCCGGGCGCAAGAACCAGATACTGAGGCTCGCTCGCAACCCCAAGAAGATCTCTGAGATCCCTACTAAGCGCCGCGCCGCAGCAACGGCAACGGCGGTGCCAGCCATCGACGTGCGTGTGACCGTGAGTCCGCAAGCATCGGCCAAACGGATCATGCTCGACGATGTCGAGTCCTTCTCGCGCGTTCGCGATGCACCCAGGGTTGGGGCGCTGGCAGATGCTCTCTCCGAGACAGCCTTTAAGGAAGGCGTTAAGTCCATCCTTGGCGAGTCGGGAGAATTCAAGGACTGGGGAGGTGAGATTTGCGATTTGTCCACCGCGAATCTCCTCCTGGGCAACAAGCGGATGCCAACCGCCTTCGCCTTTAAGGGGCCGGGCACGTCGGGGAAACTCACCCCCGGGAAGATGGGCAAAAACGGGGACCAGTTACAACGGCTTGTTCAGGCTCCGTGCCGCTTATTTGTCGTTCAGTATGTGCGTCAAATCGACGACTCGGTGCCTACTCAGTTGGAACTTCTGGCGCTGGCTCGCTCCTCGTTCGTCGGCGTGCCAATCCAATACATGGTGATCGACGGCTGGGATTCCCAGAGGTTGGTCGACTCATACCCGGAGGCGTTTGCCTGATGAGCGCTGGCTCGGCGGCTCTCGCCCCCAACCCCTCCCGCCCGCTACCCTGCACACCATGACGGACACCACCACGCGCACCCCCCAGCCCGGCGACATCCTCCCTTTCACCGCGACTGAGGCCACGCTCGCGAATGGCCTGAAGGTCATCGTCGTGCCGACGGGGTTCCCGAACCTCGTGTCACTCCAGATCCCGGTGCAGACGGGGTCGCGGAACGAGGTCGAGGAGGGGAAGAGCGGCTTCGCCCACTTCTTCGAGCACATGATGTTCCGCGGCACGAAGCGCTTTCCCGCGGACGAGTACCAGGCGGTCATCACGCGCACGGGCGCCCGCCAGAACGCCTACACCACCGACGACTACACCAACTACCACATCACCTTCGCCAAAGAGGACCTCGAGACCATCCTCGACCTCGAGGCCGACCGCTTCATGAACCTGGAGTACAGCGAGGCCGCCTTCAAGACGGAATCGCGGGCCGTCCTCGGTGAGTACAACAAGAGCAACGCGGAGCCGTTGAACAAGCTCATCGAGGTGCAGCGCGACACGGCGTTCGCGGCGCATCCCTACAAGCACACGACCATGGGCTTCCTGCGAGACATCGAGGACATGCCCAACCAGTTCGAGTACTCGCGCACCTTCTTCGAGCGCTGGTACCGGCCGGAGTACACGACCGTCATCGTCGCCGGCGACGTCGACCCCGCGGCCACGATCGCGCTGGTCGAGCGGCTCTGGGGCGCGTGGTCCCTCCCGGAGAAGACGGCGCCGCTCGACATCCCGCAGGAGCCGCCCGCGGAGGGCCCGGAGACCGCGCACGTGCCGTGGCCGACGGAGACGCTGCCGTGGGTCACGGTCGCCTTCCACGGCCCAGCCTTCTCGGACATCGAGAAGGACCACGCCGCCCTCGACACCGCCCTCGACCTCCTCTTCGGCGAGACGTCCGACCTTTACCAGCGGCTGGTGGAGCGCGAGCAGAAGGTCGACCAGCTCTTCCCCTACATGCCCTCGAACCAGGACCCGGAGCTCGCCACGATCATGGCGCGGGTGAAGTCGGCGGACGACGCGGTGTACGTGCGCGACCTCATCCTCACGACGGTCGCGGAGGCGCGCACGAAGCCGGTCGACGCGAGGCGCCTCGCGGACGCGAAGTCCCACAACCGTTACGCCTTCGCCCGCGCGTTCGACAATTCCGAGTCGATCGCGGGCACGCTCGCCCGGTTCGTCCGCTACGACCGCGACTACGGCACCCTCAACCGTCTCTTCCGTGTCTACGACGCGCTCGCGCCCGAGGACCTTCAGGCAGCGTCGCGGAAGTACCTCACCGACGGGAACATGGTCGTGACTACGCTCGCCCATGGCGAGCTCGCCACTGCAACGACCGCCGCGCCGCGGCTCGCGGACCTCGAAGGCTCGACCAGCACGACGGCCGAGGGCGCCGCGCCACGGTTCCTCGTGCAGGAAAGCGAGTCGTCTTTGTTGCGCCTGAAGCTGCTGTTCACAGCCGGCTCCGCGCACGACCCGGCGGGCAAGGAGGGCCTCGCGCGGCTGGCGGCGAGCATGATCACCGAGGCCGGCAGCCAGCGGCAGCGCATCGACGAGATCAACCGCGCCCTCTTCCCCCTGGCCGCGGGGATGGGCGCGCAGGTCGACCGCGAGATGACCACCTTCACCGGCGTCGCGCACACAGACACGCTCGAGCGCTTCATCGACATTGTGATGCCGCAGCTCCTCGATCCAGGGTTCCGCGAGGACGACTTCGCGCGCCTCAAGGAGCACCAGCGCAACGCCCTCGTGCAGGACCTGCGCGCGAACAACGAGGAGGAGCTCGGCAAGGAGCGGTTGCAGCAACTCGTCTTCGAAGGCACGCCTTACGGCCATCCGACGCTCGGGTCCGTCTCTGGCATCGAGACCATCACCCTCGACGACGTGAAGGCGTTCATCGCGGAGCACTACACAACCGCGAACCTCACGGTCGGTCTCTCGGGTGCGTTCCCGG
The DNA here is from genome assembly GCA_040877955.1 of Dehalococcoidia bacterium. GTDB lineage: Bacteria > Chloroflexota > Dehalococcoidia > Tepidiformales > Tepidiformaceae > JBBDMZ01. The sequence continues at coordinate 4,774 of JBBDMZ010000057.1, forward strand.
CCGGGTTTGAGGAGCGGATGTCGGGGATGCTGGGGACGCTCGGAGGGTTTCCCTCGGGCGATCGCAGCACGCCCAGCGGCCACGGAGGGCCGCGACTCCTTGATGGCATGCGGGTCGAGATCATCGAAAAAGAGACGCGGTCGACGGCCATCTCGTTGGGTCACCCCACCGAGGTCACGCGCACGCATCCGGACTTCCCCGCGCTCTGGCTGGCCCGCGCTTACCTGGGCGAGCACCGCGCGTCCGTGGGGCGGCTCTACAACCGCATCCGCGAGCTGCGCGGCATGAACTACGGCGACTACGCCTACGTCGAGGCATTTCCGCGCGGCATGTACCAGTTCCAGCCCGACCCAAACCTCGCCCGCCGGGCGCAGATCTTCGAGGTCTGGATCCGGCCGGTGCCGCCGGAGCAGGCGGTGTTCGCGCTCAAGCTCGCCCTCTTCGAGCTGCAGAAGCTGATCGACGAGGGCATCTCCGAGGATGACTTCGAGGCCACGCTCGAGTACCTCTCGAAGAACGTCTTCGTGATGACGAAGACCCAGGACCAGCAGCTCGGCTACGCGCTCGACCAGGAGTGGTACGGCCTCCCCGAGTACACCGGCTGGATGCGCGAGGGCTTGGCTAAGCTGACCCGGGAGAAGGTGAACGACGCGGTGCACCGGCACTTCAGCGCGACCGACCTGCAGGTGGTGATGATCACCAAGGACGCCGCCGGTCTGCGCGAGGAGCTGCTCGCGGAGGGGGACACCACTATGACCTACGACTCGCCGAAGCCGGACGAGGTGCTGGCGGAGGATGCGGTGGTGGGGTCGCGGCGGCTGGGGGTGACTGCGAGGGATGTGGTGGTCACGCCGGTGGAGTCGGTGTTTGGGTAGCGGCACCGCCGTTGGCAAGCCCTTTCAGCAGGTCAAGGAAGTCGCGCGCGGGGGGTGTCAGAGGCGCGTCCCGAGCTCGCACGACCGAAATGGTCCGATGGATGCGCCAACCAGGTACGTCGAGCACTTCGAGGACGCCCGCGCGCAACTCAACATCGATGGCCAGGGTGCTGCACGCGGCGACAGCCCCTCCTCTCGCCACAAGCAGCTTCACAGCCTCCCATGATGGTAGCTCAAGGCGCGAGCGCGGTGTGATCCCGAGGTCGCGCCACGCCGCCTCCAACGCCGAGCGCGTCGCCGAACCTTCCTCCCGCGATACCCAGGTGGCAACCGAGAGGAAGTCGCGCCGCGACCGCCCATCGGCCGCACCCGGCGCCGCCACCACGACGATCTCGTCGTCCACGAGCGGCGACGCCTCCATCTCCGCGCTGTCGGCGAATCCGCCGACGATGCCGACCTCTGCCTTGTGGTTCCGCACCATCTCCACGGCCGCTGCGGACGTCGCCATTAGAACCTCGAGTTCGATGCCCGGATGCGCCGCGTGGAACTCGGACACTAGCGCCGGGACGAGATACGTGCCCGGCGTTCCCGACGCCACGATCGCCAGCTTCGCCACGCCGTCGGAGCGGAACGCGGCGACTCCCCGCTCGGCTTGAGACAGCAGCCCCTCTGCCCGAAGCACGGCCTCGGCCAGGTACCTTCCGCCGGCCGTAAGTCCGCCTCGTCGCGCTTGCCGATCGACGAGCGTGAGGCGCAGGCGGGCTTCGAGGTCAGCGACGTGTCGCGAGACAGCTGGCTGGCTGATCGCCAGCTCATCAGCCGCGCGGGAAAACGACTCGCGGCGTGCGTATGCTGCGAACGCACGAAGTCGAGCGTCGAGTTCCAATTCCATAATCTGAGGTTATATCACTTGGGCTTCGTATGTATTGGAGTTTTGGCCCCGGCAGAGACTACCTTCGCGATGCGGCAACAGCCGTAGGAGTAGCCCCATGTTCCGGAAGGTGATGTTCATCGCGGCAATCGGCGCCGCACTGACACCCGCACTGCTTGGCGGGACCGCCGTCCAGGCCCACAATGCCGGCCACGTCATTCTGCCCTCAGGGGAATGCATAAATGTGGGTGGCAATAATACCGTCTCGCTGCCGGAGACCGCCGCCGCGAACACAAATGTCGCCGGCGAGCTTGACCTGATCCCGGGAACGCCCGGGGACGAGTTCGGCGCGCGCTTTGCCGCGGAACAGGGAGACAGCGCCGTGCTTCCTCGGGCCTGCCCGTAGGCGTTGAGTGACACCACGCGCATGCTCGAAGGTTCCTGGGCTTGGAAGGTGGCCGGCCGTCAGGGCATGGACACATCGAATTGTGCCGCCAGCTCCTCCGCCGACGACACGGGCAGCCCGCACACCATGTTCTCGCACAGGTACGCCCGCGCCTCGCCCGCAGGCACCGAGTCCCGCCCCTCGAACATCGGCAGGCCACGCCCGTCGCTCGTGGGGGCGAAGGCGAGCCAGGGGAGGAAGCGCTGGGCGACCTCGCGTTCGAGTGGGGCGCGGGCGGCGGGCTCGCCCACGATTACGAGCTCGCGCGGAGACGAGGACGCGAACTCGAGCGCCTGGAGGATCGTGCCGAAGCCCGTGACCGCCTGGAGGAGGTGGTCGCTGACCTGGCGCAAGACCTCCGGCGCGACCGCCTCGTAGTCGGCGCGGTTGTAGTAGCGGGCGAGCCAGAGGGCGAGGAGCGCGGTCGCTCCGTTGCCGCTGGGCGTGGCCGCGTCGAAGAAGGACTTCTGGCGGATGATGAGGGCCTCGCCGTCCGCGGGCGACTCGAAGAACCCGCCGGTCTCGGCGTCGCGGAAGCGTTCGAGGATGATGCCGAGCAACGCCCGGGCCCAGTCGAGATGCGCGAGTTGGCCATCGAGCTTGTACAGCTCGACCAGGCCGAGGCCAACGTATGCGTAATCTTCGAGCAGGCCATCCACCTTCGCCTTGCCCTTCTTGTACGTGTGGCGCAGGCGCTCACCGTCCCAGAGCTTGGACATGAGGAAGAGGGCGTTTTGCTCGGCGATCGCGCGGTACTCCGGGTCGCCAAGCACGCGCGCCGCTTCGGCGAAGGCGGCGAGCGCGAGGCCGTTCCAGCTCGCAAGGCCCTTGTCGTCGAGGCCGGGTTTCACGCGCAGTTCCCGCGCCGCGAGCATCTTCTCGCGCATGCCCACGAGCCGCGCCTCCGCCTCGACGTCCTCGATGCCGAGCGCGCGCGCGACCTCCTCGATGGGCCGGGGCGTGCTGAGCACGTTCCGGCGCCCGAACTCCGGGTGGTGCGGATCCTCGAAGTTGCCCTGTTCCGTGACGTTGTAATACGCCAGGAAGAGGGGCGCGTCCTCGCCCAGCAATTCCTCCACTTCCGGGACGGTCCAGACGAAGTACTTGCCCTCGATGCCCTCCGTGTCGGCATCCTGGGCGCTGTAAAAGCCGCCCTCGGGGCCGCGCATCTCGCGCTGCAGGTAGGTGAGCGTCTCCCGCACGATGCGTTCGAACAGCGGGTCGTGCGTGAGCTGGTAGGCGTGCAGGTAGACGCGCACGAGCTGGGCGTTGTCGTAGAGCATCTTCTCGAAGTGGGGGACCAGCCACATCGTGTCCACGCTGTAGCGGGAGAAGCCGCCGCCGAGGTGGTCGTACATCCCGCCCTGGGCCATCATGCGCAGCGTATGGAGGGTCGCCTCCAGCCCGGCCCGCGCGCGCGGTTCGGCCTTGTGCGCCGCGGCGTATACCAGGAGGAATTCCAGGTTCGAGGGGCTGGGGAATTTCGGTGGCCCGCCGAACCCGCCCCACTCGGCGTCGTGCAGCGACCGGAACGCGTCGACCGCCCGAGCAGCGGCGTCGTCTGGGAGTTGCACGGCGCCCGGCACGCGGCTCGCTGCCCGCTGCAGGTGCTCGGTGATGCCTTCAGCCGACGCCAGCAGCTTCTCGCGCTCGCCGGTCCAAGCATCGTGTAGCGCTTCGAGCACCCGGGGAAAGCCGGGGCGCCCGTGACCGTCGCTCGGGGGAAAGTACGTGCCCGCGTAGAAGGGGCGGCCGTCCGGCGCGAGGAACACTGTCATCGGCCAGCCGCCCTGGCCTGTGATCGCCTGCACGGCCGTCATGTAAACACCGTCGACGTCCGGGCGCTCCTCGCGGTCGACCTTCACGTTCACGTACCACTGGTTCATGAGGGCCGCGGTCGCTTCGTCCTCGAACGATTCGTGCGCCATCACGTGGCACCAGTGGCACGAGCTGTACCCGACCGAAAGCAGGACCGGCTTGTCCTCGTCCCGTGCCTTCGCGAAGGCTTCATCGCCCCACGGATACCACTCCACAGGGTTGTCCTTGTGCTGTAGGAGGTAGGGCGAGGTCTCGTCCGCAAGGCGATTGGGCATGGATCTACGGTAGGCCCATCCGGCGCGGGGGCGAAACCCTCGGTGCCGCGTTCACTGCTCCCAACGCAGTTCCCAGAGCCGGATCGGTTCCTCCAGACCCTTGAGATCATGCGCGCCCGTGTCGTGGAAGAGGAACCCCTTCCCGGCGACAAGCTGGCGAACGACCTCGGACACGAGCACCTGCCCGCCGGTCGCCTTCGCTGCGATGCGCGCTGCGGCGATGACGCTGGCGCCAAAGAAGTCATCATCCTCCGCGATCGGCTCCCCGGCGTTCAGCCCAGCCCTCACACGGAGACCCTCAGGCAATCCATACTCGGCGGTGGGCAGTGCGGAGATCGCACGCTGCAGCGAGATCGCGCATTCCACGGCACGCTGCGCCGACTGGAAGCTGGCCATAAACCCGTCGCCCATGGACTTCACCTCGTGCCCGCCGTGGCCGGCGAGGGCGGCGCGGGTGATCCGTTCGTGCTCGCGCAACACTTCGCGCCCTTTCGCATCGCCGAGCCGCGACATCATCGCGGTATGGCCTTCGAGATCCGTGAAGAGGATGGTCTGGATTGGTGCCGGCTCGGAGGAGGACAAGCGCACCGTGGGACGTGCCTCGTCGAGGAACGCTTTGACGGATTCGATGTAGGAGATATCGCCGAGCCAGGAGTACGCGATGTTCCCTTCGAGCAGCATGAACCTGGCGTTCGGAATGATCGCTGCGGCGGCCTGGGCATAACTGGCGGGCGCGAAGCGGTCTCCCCGGCGAGTCAGCAACAAGGTTGGCGTGGTTAGCCGCGGCAGGTAGTCGCTCAGGTCAAGGAGCCGGGAGAACTCGACATACCGGCCAGCCATTTCTGCGGTAATCGATTCGCGCCACTGGTCCGAGAGCCAACGCTGGTCCTCGACAGGCCCGGACGGGAGGACGACATCCGCCATCGCCCGTCGCGCCATGCCCCAGTTCTCACGCGCGAGTTCCACGAGCGACCGAATGGCGCCCTCTGGCATAAAGTCGCTACCCCGCACATACGCGTCCCAGAGTATGAGCCGGGAGACCTTCGCCGGGGTGCGAACGGAATACGCGACGCAGGCTCCGTTGGAATCGCCGAAGCCCCACAGGTCGAACCGGTCCAACTCCAAAGCGTTGACGACCGCTTCCAGATCCGACGTTTGCGCGTCCAGTGAGAGGTCATCCACGTCGCGTTGCGAGGCACCGAAACCTCGCCGACTCATGATGACCAATTGCCTTCCTTCGCTGAGCTGCTCATACGCCGTTCGCACGCCGGCGTTTCGCCACTCCGTCTCGATGGTGTTGCCCCATGAGTAAACGAGGACGAGCGGCGGCCCCTCTCCCAGTACGGCGTACCCGATGCGTGTCCCGTCGGCTGCTCGGCAGAAGCGGGTCTGTGGTTCCATCCAAGCCGTCCTCGTCAGTGGCAACGATACCTTACGCCCCCGGGACGCTGCGAACGCTGGCGCCGCCGAGCTTCGCGCCTCCCAGGCGCCGGGCCAACCAGGTGGAGGTGGACAGGGCGTGCTGGTCGGGCGCATCATGATCGTTGCACCATAGCCAGCATCACCTGATGCCAGAATTGAGTGCATAGAGGCACCATGCGAACCACGGTCACGCTCGACGACGACTTGCTCGACCACGCCCGCCGTGTCACAGGGCTGACCGAGCGGGCGGCTCTCCTTCGTGCGGGGCTGGTTGCCCTCATCGAACGCGAGAGCGCCCGGCGTTTAGCGCGGCTCGGGGGCACTGAACCCCAGCTCACGAGGGTGGCCCGGAAACGCGGCGGGACGGCGTGATCCTCGTCGACACGTCCGTCTGGATAGACCACCTGCGCTCCGGGAGCCCCACTCTCCACGAGGCGCTCGACGAAGGCCTCGTTGAGACCCATCCGTTTGTCATTGGTGAGCTGGCATGTGGGAACCTCTCGAACCGCGATGAGGTGATTTCGCTTATGCAGGGCCTTCGTGTCGCGCCAGTTGCCACCGAGCGGGAAGCGCTTGCGTTCATCGACTCACGCTCCTTGATGGGGCGCGGGATTGGGTATATCGGTGTCCATCTGCTGGCCTCGGCCGCGCTATCAGGAAGCGCGCGCCTTTGGACTCTCGACCGCCGGCTCGCCTTCATCGCGGCGGAACTGCGACTTTCCTATGAGGAGTGAGAAATGCCTCCATCGCTGGTGATTCGCAATGGCACCGTCATCGATGGCACCGGCGCGCCCGGATATCCGGCCGATGTCGCCATCACCGATGGCCGCATCTCGCACGTGGGTTCAGCCTCGACGGGTGCGCGCGAGGTCGACGGCAGCGGGCTCGTACTCGCGCCCGGGTTCGTGGACACGCACTCGCACGATGACGCAGCGTTCATCCGCTACCCGGGGATGGAGTTCAAGCTGGCGCAGGGTGTGACCAGCGAGATCAGCGGCAACTGCGGCTTTAGCTCGATGCCCAACATCCCCGGCAAGCAGGTCATCCCCGGCGACCTCAACAGCGGCCATGCGGAGTGGACCGACCTTGACAGCTACTTCGCCGCTTGCATCGCCGCGAGGCCCGCGATCAACAACGCCATGCTCGTCGGCCACAACCGCGTACGCGCTGTCGCCATGGGCATGGAGAAGCGCGCTCCGACCGCGGCCGAGCTCGCCGAGATGAAATCGCACGTGCGCCAGGCGATGGAGCAGGGCGCGGTGGGCTTCTCCACGGGCCTCATCTACGAGCCGGGCCGCTACGCCGCCACCGACGAAGTGGTCGCACTCGCGGCTGAGGCCGCACCCTTCCACGGCCTCTACGCCACGCACATGCGCAACGAGGGCGACAAGCTCCTTGAAGCGGTGGAGGAGGCGCTCAGCGTCGGCCGCGACGCGGGCGTCGGAGTGCACATCTCCCACCACAAGTCGGCTGGCCGCCGCAACTGGGGGCGGGTCGGCGAGTCGCTCGCGCTCGTGGATGCGGCGAACGCCAGCGGCCAGTCGGTCACCTTCGACGTCTATCCCTATACAGCCGGCAGCGGACCCATGTGGCAGTACGTGAACCTCGAGAACATCGACCTCGAATGGGCGGCGAATGTCATGCTCAACAGCTGCCCCGACGACTCGAACCTCGAAGGGATGATGATGCCCGAGATCGCCGAGGCGAAGGGCTGGGACCTCGCCGAGGCCGTGCGCCAGGTGCTCACCAGCCCCCGCGGCAAGCAGGTCATCTGCACCCACTTCATCATCGACGAAGCCGATATCGAGACGAACCTGCGCCACCCGATGATGATGATTGGCTCCGACGGCATCCCCGACCTGAAGGGGCGCCCGCACCCGCGCCTCTTCGGGACGATGCCGCGTGTGCTCGGCAAGTACGTGCGAGACCGGGGCGTGATCCCGCTCGAGGAGGCGATCCGCCGGATGACCAGCCTGCCCTGCGACCGCTTCGGCCTCGCGGGCCGCGGCCGTATCGCCGAGGGCGCCTGGGCCGACCTCGTCCTCTTCGATTCCGCCACCGTCCGCGACCTCGCAACCTACAAGGACCCCAAGCAGGAGCCGGAGGGCATCCGGATCGTCGTCGTGAACGGGGAGGTCGCCTATGACGACGGCCGCCACACCGGAGCCGGCGCCGGCCGCATGCTCCGCTTCGAACCCGCGACCACCGCCGCGCAGCGGTAGCCGTCGACCTCCGTGTCGACGGGCGGCAGCCACCAGATGTCTCCACCCTTAGGGAAGCGGCTGTATCTCATCGCGCTGCGTGCGCCAGCAGGGCACGCACGCGTATGCCAGCGCCGCCTGATAGAATCGGGCACCCTGTGACGCTGGAGCGGTGCCTGTGCCCGTTGCCTATGACGTGATCATCGTTGGAGCCGGTTCCGCGGGCGCGGCGCTGGCCGCCCGCCTCTCCGAGGACCCGGGGCGTTCCGTCCTCCTCCTCGAAGCCGGTCCCGACTACCCGGACCTCGACGCTCTCCCCGCCGACCTCGCCCTCGGCACCCGCGCCTCCCTCGACGCCCATGACTGGCACTGGACCGGCGACGCCCGCGCGGGCCGCGCCGTCCACTACCCGCGCGGCAAGGTTACGGGCGGCTCCTCCGCGGTGAACGGCATCGTCGCCATCCGCGGCGTCCCCGAGGACTACGACGAATGGGCCGCACTCGGCAACCCGGAGTGGTCCTGGGAGCAGTGCCTCCCCTACTTCCGCAAGCTCGAGGACGACCGCGATTTCGGCGGCGACTTTCACGGCAAGGGCGGCCCCATCCCCATCATGCGCTGGCGCCCGGACGAGCTCGCGCCCCTTCAGCAAGGCTTCCGAGAGGCCTGCATCGCTACCGGCTACCCGCCCTCCGAGGACCACAACGTCCCCGGCGCGACCGGCGTCGGCTCCTGGGCGATGAACCGCAACGGCACCCTGCGCATCTCCACCGCCATCGGCTACCTCGCGCCCGCCCGCCACCGCCTCAACCTCACCATCCGCGGTCGCGCCCACGTGCACCGCGTCGTGTTCGAAGGCACGCGCGCGGTTGGCGTCGAAGTCGAGGTGGAGGGGGTCGTCCAGTACGTCGACGGCCGGGAGATCATCCTCGCCGCCGGTGCGCTTCACAGCCCGGCCATCCTCCTGCGCTCAGGCGTCGGGCCACGGGCAGAGCTCGAAGCGCTCGGCATCCCCGCCGTCCTCGACCTCCCGGGCGTTGGCGAAAACCTGCGCGAGCATCCCTCGGTCGTGCTCATCGCGCGCCCGAAAGAGGGCGTGATCTCACCCGCTGAGCCGCTGCAGCAGATGGGCCTGCGCTACACCGCCAGCGGGAGCGACGAGCCGAACGACATGCAGATGTACATCTGGAGCCACGACGCGGACCTCACGCCCCAGCTCCGCTTCGTCTCCGACTCGCAGTTCCTGTTCATGCTCTGCGTCACCCTCCAGCGCCCGAAGTCCGCGGGGCGCGTCTGCCTGCGCAGCGCCGACCCCGGCGAGCAGCCCGCCATCGACATCAACCTCCTCGCAGACGAGGAGGACGAACGTCGCATGGCCGATGGCGTGCGCCGCGCCTGGGAGCTGCTCACCTCGCCGCCCATCGCCGCCATGACCGAGGAAATCATCTCGCCGACCGCGGCGCTCGTAGCTGACGACGATGCCCTCCGCCAGTTCCTCCACGACCGGGTCTCCCACCTCGTGCACCCGGTCGGCACCTGCAAGATGGGCCCTGCAGCTGACTCCATGGCGGTCGTCGACTCTCTGGGCCGCGTCCGCGGCATCGAGGGCCTCCGGGTCGTCGACGCCTCCATCATGCCCAACATCCCTCGCGCCAACACCAACCTCACCGCCATCATGATCGGCGAACGCGTGGCCGCGATGATGCGGGAGTGACTCAGTCCTCAGTCCTCGCAATCTCCCTATACGCTCTACGCCCGGCGCAACGTCTCCAGCGGCTCCATCCTCGCGGCCCGCGCCGCCGGGTACAGCCCCGCCAGCACCGAAACCACGACCGAGACCAACGCCGCCGACACGAGAGGCACCGCAGGCAACTCGACCACCCAGTCCTGGTAGTCGGCCGCCGCCAGCACGAAGCCGAGCCCCGCGAGCAACCCGAGCGCGCCCCCGAGCGCCCCGATCAACGCCGACTCCAGCAGGAACTGCGACGCGATTATGGCGCGGGTGTGCCCCAGTGCCCGCCGGATGCCGATCTCGGAGGCTCGCTGCAGCACTGCGATAGTCATCACGTTCGCGATGCCGATCCCGCCTATTAGTAAGGACAGGCCGCCGAGCGCGAGCACGATCGCGCGGAAGGTCGCGTCCACCTCCGCCTGGGCTTCCAGCAGGTCCGTCGGCACGCGCACGAGGGGCACGCCCGGGGCCCCCTGTGTGATGGCCAGCGACACCGCGTCCGCGCTCGCCTCGGTCGTGCCACCGCGCACGCGCACGTAGATCTGCGACGGCGCCGCCTCCGCCGCGAACAGCGACTCGGCCGCGGGGTACGTGATCACCACCGCGTCGTTCAGCTCCGGGAGCAGCGACGTCTCCTCCAGCACACCGACCACCCCGAAGAGCTCGTCGTTCAGGAGGATTGTGCGCGGCTGGCCGGGCACGACCTCGAATAGCTCCGCCGCGCCCGCGCCCAGCACGGCCGCCTGGATGCCCGGCTGCTCGTCGAAACCGTTGAGGAAGCGCCCGTGCGCCATGTCCAGCTCCAGCACCTCCACCATCGACGCCTCTGCGGCCCGCACCTGGAGGGTGGCCGCGAGCGTGAGGGTGCCCTGCGACTCGCGCGACACCGCCACCTGCGCGCCACGCACGATCGTCGTCTGCGATGCCTGCTCCACGGTGGACACCCGCCGGATGCGTTCGAGCGACTCCTCCGGGAGCGTGCTGCTGCCGCCCGTAGGGTTGCCGTCCACGACCACGAGGTTCGTGCCCAGCTCGCGCAGCGCCTGGCGCACGTCCCCCTTCGCGCTCTCGGAGAGCCCGATGATGCCCACGATCGCCGCGACACCCAGCATCGGTCCGAGGACTACCAGCGCGGTCCGCACGCGCCGGGCGCCCAGTCCGGAGACAGCCACCCCGACGAGCTCTGTGGCGCTGCTCAAGGCGTTTCACCCGCGTTCATGCCGTTGCCGCCGCGCGCACGTCGCTTGTGATCGAGCCATCGAGCATGGTGATGCGGCGGCTGGCGCGGGCGGCGATGTCCATGTCATGTGTCACCAGAACGACCGCCGTCCCGTTCCGCGACACCGATTCGAGGATGTCGAGCACCATCGCCGCGTTCTGGGAGTCGAGATTACCCGTGGGCTCGTCCGCGAGCACGACCTGCGGGCTCGAGACGATCGCGCGCGCGATCGCCACCCGCTGCTGCTCGCCCCCGGAGAGGAACGACGGCCGGTGGTGCGCGCGCGCCGTTAGCCCCACGCGTTCGAGTGCATCCAACGCACGCCGCCCGCGCTCCGCCTTCGAAAGCCCGCGATACAGCAGCGCAGTCTCCACGTTCTGGCGCGCGGTCAGGTACGGGACGAGGTGGAACTGCTGGAACACGAACCCCATAAACTCCCGCCGCAGCCGCGAGCGCTCCCCGTCACTCATGCGCCCAGCGTCCCGGCCGGCCACCAGCAGCCGGCCGGCGGTCGGGACGTCGAGGCAGCCGAGCAGCCCGAGCAGCGTCGACTTCCCCGAGCCGGACGGCCCGACCACTGCCACCATCTCGCCGGGTTCGACCGAGAAGGTGACGCTCTTCAGCGCTTCGACCGGCACGGCCCCCGGGTAGGTCCGCGACACCCCCGCGAGGTCGAGCACAGGGCCGCCGCCCATTAGCGCTGCTCCAGGAGCACGGTCTCGCCCCCCTGCAGACCCGACTTCACCTCCACGAACGCGCCCTCGCTCAGCCCCGTCGTGATCGACACCACGTGGACGCTGCCGTCCGCGGACTGCACCTGGACGGCCGCGCCGCCCTGCCCGTCCTGCACGATCGCGCCGATGGGCACGACCAGCGCGTCCGGCACCTCCGCCAGCAGGATGGTGGCCGACACCTGCGCCCCGTCCACGGCGCCGAGGTCGCCGTCCAGCGTGACCTTCGCGACGTAGCTCGGCCCCTGGTCCTGCCCCTGTGCCCCCGGCGGTCCGCCACCGGTCGCGGCGGGCGCTTCGGTCGGCTCGCCAAGGATGCCGCGCACGGTCGTGCGGTTGGCCGTGAGCTCGACGATCACCTCCTGCCCGGCCTTCACACGAAGACGCTGCGTGGGCGCGAGCTGCACGGTCACCTCCAGCTCCTGGGTGCTCGTGCTGACGAGCGCGCTCCCCGGGCTGACGAAGTCGCCGATGCCGACGCGCACCGCCCCCACGCGCGCCGGCCACGCGCCCACGAATGCGTCTCCCGCCTGGAATGCGCCGTCCACGGGGAAGCCGTGTGCGGCCTGCCAGTCTTCGAGTGCGGCCTCGGTCGCGAAGGTGAAGTCGGTGTCCACCGGGCCGGGGTGGTAGCCCTCCGCGGCGAGGGCGGTTTCGAGCTGCGTCACGTCGGCCCCCTCATCGCCCTCCGCCAGGTCGCGCCAGAACGGGAACCCGCCAGCCATCGCGACCGCGGGCCGCCCGTTCACGGAGACCACTGGCATTCCCGGCTCGAGCACCGTCCCGATGGCGACATGGACGCCAGTCACGCGCCCGGGCGACGCGGCGAGGAGCGTGGCGGCCGGCGCGAACGCGACGGTCCCGCGTGTCACTACCGTCTGCCGCACCGTCCGCCGCTCGACGGGCGCAGTCACCAGCGGCCGCGCCTCCGCGCTGTCGTCGTCGCTCAGCCAGCGGTCATAGGCGTAGACGCCGCCCGCGAGCACGGCGACCGCGATGACGACAACGACAGCGGCGCGTAGCACCCTCATCCCCATGGCCGCCGATTGTACGAGGCGCAGGCCGGCTCGGTGCTAGTCACGGGCCGTCCCGGGACTCGGTGAAGCATGTGGCGTAGTCGCTGTCCCAGGCCGCCTGGTCCTCGGCGCTGTCGAGCTTCGGGTCGAAGACCAGCAATCCCCGCAGGGTCACGGGTTCGGGAATCTCCCAGCCTTCATCCTTCATGCATCGCATGATGGCAAGCTGCTGCTGGTTGATGGCTGCGACCTGTCCCGGGCTTACTCCCTCTCGCTGGGACGTGAGGCCATGCTGCTGCAGTATGGCCTCGAAGCCAGCTCTCTCCTGGCAATCCTGTTGCGCCAGTGAATAGTCGAGGTATGCGCCCCTGAGGAGCTGGCCCGGATTATCGGGACCGAGCTTCAACACAGTGCCGTCGGGCATCGACATGCCTTCCGCGTGTGGGTTCCCGACGTAGCCCCGCTCCGCAAGGCAAGAAGTTATCTGCTGTACAGCGACCTGGTACTCCTCAGTGGCGCGCATCTCGGCGGCTTTGCGGGACTGCTCCGCCTGCTCGTCGCCGTGGTCGTCAGAGTCCGGCGACGGGGTTTCAGCGCCGCCACTGCATGCCAGCAACAGGCCGGCGGTGACCAGGCAGAGCAGTCCTTCAGCGAAACGTTTCATTGTCGTTCACGCGAGCCTGCGCTGCACGGCAGCCGGCTCGCGAACGCGCCTCCCTTAGGCGATGTAATAGCAGGTATGGCGGTAGAAGCCCCCAATGGTGTTCCACTCGTGATAGTGCGGCGACGGATACAAGCCCCAGTCCGTCCACTGCCCCAAGTATTGCGCAACGGGCGTGTTCCAGACGTCGCACCACCCGTCGCCGTCGTGGGCCGAAACCGTGGTTGGCCGTCCCGCTCCGAACGACAGGATGCTGGCGGCGAGGATGACGAGCGCGGCGATGCGCCACGCGCCTCCTCGCCTGAGGATGTTGGTGACCATGGGTTTCCTCTCCATGATGGCGTCACCCTTCCGGGGAAGGATGCGAAGCCACCTGCAGGTAGGCCACCGCACCGTACATCCTCGCGTGCGCTACTTTCATCCTCTCTGGCGTATGATCTTCGTCCTCTCCTTGAGGGGATGATCGTCATTAGCCCGCCCGCAGCCAGCGTGCGGCACTCCTCCGTCTCTCCGGAGATGCGCCGCAGCCGGACGAATCTCATGCGGCCCGATTATGCGGCATCGGCCTGGCGCCGCCCATGCCGGGGTCCCACCGCTCGCCCGCGCCCTGCTCCTCGCGGCCCGAAGGGTCATCGTGCACTTCCGTAGCAGGCCAACTGGTCCTCCAACCAGGCTGCCTCCTCCTCGGCGCTCAGTTCCGGAATCTCGAGCACCAACAGTCCGTGCAATGTACGCGGCTCCGGGACGTTCCAGCCCTGGCCTTTCATGCACTGGACTACCGAGATCGTTTGGGTGTTCATCGACGTGAGGTCGGAAGGCCTGATCTGCGGGCGCATCTGGTAACCCGCCCTCGCCGCGACGTCATAGAGGCCCGAGTCCTCGCTACACCGCTCCAGGTCGAGGCGGTATTGCAGGTAGGCGCCGCGCACGGCCTGGCCGCCGGGGCCAGGCTTGAAGATAGTCCCGTCCTTGAGCATGACTCCGCCATCCGTCTGCCGCTGATAGCCGGCATCTGCCAGGCAGCTCTCGGCCGTAGCCACGGCTGCCTTGTATTCGGCCGACTCCCGGACTTCACGGAACCGGGCGGAGGACGTAGCCGCGGCGTCTGCGTCGCTGACCACCCGCGGCGTGGATTCGCTGACTGAAGTGGCTGCAGGGGGGGGTGGCGGCGACTCTGGGGGCGTCTCGCTGCTTGAGCCGCCGCAGGAGATTGCGACGAACGCAAGCGAGACGAGAAGAGCCATTCGAACGGGCATCATGAACCCCCTTTGTCCCCGCCACCGGTCCACCACAAGATTACGGGTACCAGTAGTAGCACCAGTGGTCGTAGAGACCACCGCCCGTTTGCCAGGTGTGGTAGTGGCTGTGTGGCACTTCCCAGATGTAGTCCCACATGTACTGGAAGTCGGCCACTGGGGTGTCGACTGTTGAGCAGAGCCCAGTCCCTTCGTGGGCATCCGCGGTGTCGCTGGCCCCCGTAAGGGCGAAGGATAGGATGCTGGCGGCGAGGGCGACGAGCGCAGCCATGCGCCACGCGCCTCCTCGCCTGAGGATGGTGGTGACCATGAGTTTCCTCTCCTGATGGCGTCATCCTTCCGGGGAAGGATGCGAAGCCACCTGCAGGTAGGCCACCGCACCGTACATCCTCGCGTGCGCTACTTTCATCCTCTCTGGCGTATGATCTTCGTCCTCTCCTTGAGGGGATGATCGTCATTAGCCCGCCCGCAGCCAGCGTGCGGCACTCCTCCGTCTCTCCGGAGATGCGCCGCAGCCAGGCGATCCAACGGACCCGGTTCTGCCTCCACCACTCCCCCAGCTCCGCCATATCGCCGCAGCCCGTGAGCCTCTCGAGGAATGCCACCTGCGTGCGCACCGTAGACACCTTGATCCCCATCCCGCTGGCTATTTGTGCCGCGTGCTTGCCCGATGCGACACCTGCGAGGATCTCGGCGCGACGCGACGTGATTAGGACGAAGATCTCGCCCTTCGCGATCGGCATGGCTCACCTCCGCCGCGGTGAGGGCGTCCCCGCGCGCCCCGCTCCGTCGCGAGCATCGTACACCCGAGCGACGTTCGCCTGTCAATTCGCCTATACCTGCCATAGACAGCGGCACTGCATCATGGAATCGTGGTCTCCGCCCGGCACTCGGCCTCGTCGAGGTCGTACGCGTCCTGTTCGCCGGACTGAAGGTCGGGGTAGTACTGGATGATGCCCCGGTGTGTCACGGGATCGTGGTACTTCCAGCCCCGCGCCTGCATGCACACCGTGAATGCCACCGCGTGCTGGTTGACCCTCTGGACGCTGGTAGCGTCGAGGGGCTCGTCCGCGACCCCGGCTTCGCGCCTCAACGCGCTCACTCCCGACGCCTCCTCGCACTGCTCATTCGCGCCGAAGTACTCCGCCACGGCGTGACTCATCTGGAACCCACTCCGGGCAATCTCGGCAGCCCCGAAACGCGTGCCGTCCCGCAGGATAGTGGCGCCATCCTCCACGATGAAACCCGCAGCCTCCAGGCATTCCCGCATGCGCGTGGACGCGGCCTGGAACTCGTCCGACTCCGTCAGCGCGCGCATCCTCGCGACCCGCGCATCCCACTCCGGGTCTTCACCTTCGGCCTGGACCGTTGGGAGGGCCGGGGATGGCCTGGTGGTTTCGTTGCCATCCGAGCCGCAGCCGACTCCGGCAAGCACGGCGGCCAGGAGCAGCATGCATGAGAAATATGCTCCCGCTGTCGCCCGGGTCATCACTCGTCCCTCATGGAATCACGACCTCGTCGCCGACACGGATGTCGCCGCTTACCTGGATGTACGTCCCATCGGAGAGTCCGGTTTGCACGGGGATGCGCGCCTCGTCGCCGCCCGGCGAGATGACGGTGACGTACGCCTGTTCGCCGTCGCGTGACACCGCCTCCACCGGGACGGAGAGCGCGTTGTCGCGCTCGCGCAGGACGACCGTCGCGTCGAGGCTGGTCACCTCGGAGGTGTAGCCGCCGCCGCCTTCCAAGCTCACCGCGAGGGGCGGTCGCCTTCGCGCTGGATCATGCCCCCGCCGCCCGGCCACTCAACTCGCATCCCATGGAGCACGCGCGGCCGGTCGGCTTCGCTCGCGAGCGAGAGTGTGCCCACGGTGGTCACCCTCTCGGAGAGGCTCAGGACCGCTTGCCCTGCGCCGACGCGGCTGCCGGCCGTTACTCGCACCTCAGCAACCCTGGCGGGCCACGTCCCCACGAGTACGTCGCGCGGTTCGAAGACCCCGGTCACAGGGAACTTGTGCACGCGCTGCCAGGCCTCCAGGGCGACCCGCGTCGCGTCATCGAACAAACCGGTTGCCGGGCCGCGGTAGTACCCCTCCTCAGCAAGCGCCGACTGGAGCGCGGCCACGTCCTCCCCGGAGTCGCCGCTGCGCAACTCGCGGGTGAAGGGCGCGGGAGCATTCACGGCGACCAGCGCACGGCCATCGACCACCAGCAGCTCCCGCCCGCGACCCACCACATCGCCAACCTGCGTCTTCACCTCGGTCACGGTCCCGGAGACCGGGGCGACCACCTCGCCCGTCGGCGTGAAGGCGAACGACACGCGGGCCGGCACCGTTTGCCGAATTGTGCGCAGCTCCACGCGGCTGGTGACGGCCGCACCGCCGCCCGCATCGCGCAGCAGCAGCAACACGGCGAGACCCCCGAGCGCGGCGCAGAGGATGGCGACGACCACGAGCCGGGTCCACGCGGGCAGTCGTCGCACCGGGGCTGCGGTCAGCGTCACTACTCCCGCCCCCGAATGTTCCCGAAGAGCTCGGTGTTGCATGCCGCGTGGTCGACGTTCCAGGCCGCCTCGCGTTCGTCGCTGTCGTGGACGACGTCGAACACCAGCGTCCCCTGCAGTGTCACCGGCTCGGGTATCTCCCAGCCCTTCCCGCCCATGCACTGCATGACGGCGACACGGTCTTCGTTGAGCTGCTGCAACCTCTCCGGTGTGATCCCCTGTGGCTTGGACGTAAGCCCATAGTTCTGGAGGACGGCCTCGAACCCCGCTTGATCCCGACACTGCTCCTGCGCGATGCGGAAGTCCAGGACTGCGCCTGAGAACTGCTCCCCCTGGCCCGCCGTCGCCTTGTAGACCGTCCCGTCGGACAGCGTTATTCCTTCCACGTACGGGTTGCCGACATATCCCTGTCCACTCAGGCATGTCTCCATCTGCTCAACCGCGGCCTGATACTCCTGCGAGGCGCGCAACTCGGCGAACTTCTCGCCTTGCACCGTCGGGTCGTCGAAAGGCGTCGGTCCGCCCGGAGGTTCGTCGCCATTGCCGCCGCAGGCACCGATCCAAGCGGCAACCAAAAAGGCGAGCACGACCGGGATCTGAGGCCCCTTCATTGGCTCGCCTCGCACGCGGCGTAGTCCGCGTCCCAGGCTGCCTCTTGCTCCGGCCTCTCATGGGTGATCTCGAAGACCACCATGCCTTGAAGCATCTCCGCCTCCGGGATGGCCCACCCCTTTGCCTCCATGCACTGCATCTCCGCGATGGCAGTAGCGTTCATCTCCGCGAGCCTGGCGGGATCGATCTCTGGCCGGCCGGCGAACCCGAAGCGCTGGACGACTTCGAACCAGCCGTTCTCTTGCTGGCAGCGTTCGGCGTCGATCTGATAGCGGAGGTACGCCCCGGAGAGGGAGACGCCCGGATTGTCCGGGCCGGGCATTGTGAACGTGCGGCCATCGGGTGCGATGATCTCCTCGCCCTGGTTCGGCTCGCCGATATATCCGAGAGCTTCGAGGCAGGACTGCACGCGCTCACGGGCGGCCTGGTAGTCGGGTGAAGCCAACATCTCTGACGCACGCGAGCGCGCATCCGCGCGCTGCCCCTCCTCGGACATCGCCGCCGCGGTTGGTGTGCTCTGCGCGCCATCGTTCCCCGAGTCCCCGTCTCCACAGGCAATCGCGAGGGCCAACAGTGGCACGCAGCACCACATCGGATGCATCTCGCTCGCCTCCGGCGGCCAGAACAAGCGCCTGCCCCGGCTGAAGGTCGCCGGTGACCTGAACATACTCGCCGTCCGTGAGCCCTTGTTCGACGCGCACCTTTCGCAGCGCCTCCCCTGCTTCGAGCACCTCGACGTACGTCTCCGCTCCGTCGCGCTGGATGCTGCCGGGTGGGACGGCGAGCTGGTCGGAGAGCACGCGTAGTGCGACCCTGGCGTCGACCACCTGTCCGGCGGCGGAAGAACTGCTGTAAACCGGAAACACCCCCCAACTTCCGTCGTCAAGCTGGTGGACGTTTCCCTGCCCCCTCGCGCCCGGTTGATCCCACCGGACGAGGACGCCAGGTCGCATCTCCGGCAGCGGTTGACCGTCGAGCGGGGCGATGCGCCCGTACAGTCCGGGCGCGGACAACTCGGCGACGGGCTCCCCGGCCGTAACGACATCACCAGCGCGGACGAAAATGGGCGCCACGAGCGCCGGCCACGCCCCAAGGGCCACGTCACCGGGGAGGAAGACGCCGTCCACCGGGTATGCGTGTTGCTCCTGCCGCTCGCGCAGGGCCGCGTCCGTCGCCGCGTCGAACCGGCCCGTGGGGTCACCGTCGTAGTAGCCCTCCTCCTTTAGGAGTTCCTGCAACCGGCCCACATCCTCGCCTTCGGAGCCGCTGGAAAGCGGGCGCGCAAACGGCACCGTCCCCACGGCGGAGACGACTGGGCGGCCATCGATGGTCATGATCTTGAACCCGGGCTGGGCCGACCGGCCCTCGTCCATGTGCATCCCGGTCACTGTTCCCGCCCGGGGCGCCAGCACCTCGCCGAGCGGCTCGTACCCCAGCGTGAGCTGGACCGGCGCCGTCTCGAAGAACGTCCAGAGCCGGACGTTCGCAGTGACGAGGTTCGCGGTGTCGACCTTGTCCCCATCATCCCGCGCAAGCCACGCGCCGCCCGCAACGCCCGCCGAAAGCACAGCGGCCACAGCCGCCCACGCGATGGGCCGCCGGATCGATCGAAGTCTCGTGGCCGCACCCATGGCTCACCCGCTTCCAGTGGAACGGCCCGAACCGCCCGCACTGCGAGCAATCTACACCCGAGCGACCGGGGCTGGTCAACACTTGTCGTGGCGCACATCGCGTCGCCCAAGCCGCTGGAGCGCCTAGCCCGCGCTCACCATATATAAGGAATAGAACCGCGCGCGGCTGTCGCAGCGGAAACGCACCCGCGCGGCGCAAATGAGGCGCCTCCCTTAGAGTTGGCGCACAACCACGCGCCGCGCGGGCGCCGCAACCGGGAGAGCGAATGGCGGTCAGCAAGCTCATGTCCGAGAACGAAGCCATCGAACGCTTCGTTGACGATGGCGACACAGTGTATGTCGGGTACACGGCGGCGGCGTACGGGCTATGCCACGCCATCGTCCGCGCCGGGAAGAAAGGCCTCGAGGCAGTCGGCGGCAGCGTCGGGCCGCAGGGGACCATGCTCTTCCTCGCGGGCTGCGCGGACCGCGTGCGCTCGGGCTACATCGCCGGCGCCCTCCGCCCCGGCCTCGTGCAGGACATGATGGAGGACGGCTCCCTCAAGTACGAGGACTACAGCAACCAGGGCATCGCCCTCATGCTCATGGCCGGCGCGCTTGGCATCCCCTTCATCCCCACGCGCTCCTTCCTCGGCACCGATTACCTCCGCCCGGACTACCAGGACCACCCGGGCGGCTTCCTCGGCCCCGGCCAGAAGTGGGCCGAGATGGAGTCGCCCTTCGACGGCCAGAAATTCGTCGCTCTCCCGGCGCTCCGCCCGGATGTCGCCGTCCTCCACGCCCAGCGCGCCGACGAAGACGGCAACGTGCAGGCCTGGGGCCACATCGGCGACGCGAAGTGGGCCTTCTGGGCGGCCAGGAAGGTGATCGTCTCGGTCGAGGAGATCGTGCCGCACGAGGTCATCGCCGCCGACCCGGGGCGCACGGTCGTGCCCGGGTTCCGGGTGTCGGCGGTCGTGCACATGCCCTTCGGCGCCCACCCCAGCGGCTGTCTCGGCTACTACGACTTCGACTATGCCTTCCAGGCCGCGACCTCGACGCGCATCAACCGCTCGCGCGAAGACTGGCAGGCGTTCGCGGACGAGTGGATCCACGCGCCCGGCGACCGCGCGGGCTACATCCGTCACCTGAAGGAGCACTTCGGCGATGACGCCCTCGACGCCATCAGGGTGAACGCCGGCCAGTCACCCCAGGCGCCGGTCCACTACGGCTACGCCGACCAGCTCCGGTTTCGGCTGTGAGTAGGACACGATGACGAACCCCGCCGACGACTACACCCTCGCCGAGCTGATGTGCATCGTGGCTGCACGCGAGATGCCGCCAACGGGCGTGGTCATGCTCGGGATGGGGCTGCCCGTGCTCGCGGGCACGCTCGCCAAGCTCATGCACGCGCCCGGCATCTCCCTCTGCACCGAGGTGGGCGCGTTCGACTGGTCGCCGAGCCCCGACGTGGCCCGCGCGCCCATCGGCATCCATGACTTCAACCTCAACGACGGCGCCGCCATGGTGACCGACATGGTCGACGCGCTCGGCACGCTGCTCATGGGCGGCAACGTCGATGTCGGCATCCTCGGCGCCGCGCAGATCGATCGCTTCGGCAACCTCAACACGATGGTGCTGGGCGACTATCGCGCACCCGAACGGCGGCTTGGCGGGACGGGCGGCAACACTGAGATCGCCTGCCTGGCGAAGCGCGTGCTCACGGTTATGCCCCAGGAGCGCCGCCGCTTTGTCGAGCGGGTCGACTTCAACACGAGCCCGGGCTACATCGACGGGCCGGGCGCCCGCATGCGCGCCGGCCTCGATCCCCAGGGCCCGAACCGCGTGCTCTCCACCTTCGGCGTCTTCGGCTTCGACACCCCCGACGGCGGCGAGACTGGCTCCTGCGAGATGGTGCTCGAAGCCATCTTCCCCAACCTGGACCCCGAGGCCGTGAAGATCGAGACCGGCTGGGACCTCGCCGTCGCGCCACAGGTTCGCGAGGTCGACCCACCAACCGCGGAGGAGCTGTCCCTCCTCCGGCGCCTCGACCCCTATCACTTCTACCTCACGCCGGGGCGGTACTAACCAGCCACGACAACTCCCCTCTCCCTCTGGGAGAGGGGGTGAGGGATCGCCGTCGCCCCGAGATGGCCTCTACAACTTCTCTTGACCCCGGGCCACTACTTAGTCAGTTCGGGATTCCTGCCGGGCGAGGTCGAGTCCCGCAGCCTGCCAGGCGCCGATGCCGCCGTCCAGGTTGTAGAGGTCGGTGAACCCGGCACGCGCGAGAAGCGAGAGGCCCGTGGCGGACCGCTCGCCGTGTCCGCAGTAGACGACCACGGGGCCCCCCCGAGGGATCACGCCGTTCGACTGCATCAGCTCGCCCAGCGGCAGGAACTTCGCTCCAGGAAGGTGCGAACCCGCCTCAGATGGCTCGCGGACATCGACTGCAAGGGCGCCCTCGCTGAGCAGCCGGGCCGCGGCGCCGGCGTCCACGAGCGAGTGCCGCTGCACCGGAAGGCCTGACCGCTCCCAGGCAGTCATCCCGCCCCGAAGGATTCCGCCGAACCGCTCGTGACCGACGAGGAGGCACTCGTCGATGACGGCCCCGGCTTGCTCGTCGCCGAGCACGAAGTGAACCGGAACCTCCGGCGGGATCAGCCAGCCGAGCCACGTGGCAAACGCGGGCCGAAAGGCGATTGAGATGGCGCCAGGAATGTACCCGGCGACGAAGTCGGCCTGGGGTCTCGTATCCACCACCACGCCGCGCGCGATGGTTGGCGCAAACTCTGCCGGCTCGAGCACGGGAGGCGCGGGAATGGAGGTGCGCGGACGCGGGCCTTCCTGGTTCACCGCGCGAAGGCGGAAGAAGTAGGAGGGCGCGGCCGGGAACGATGCCGTGAACCATGAGACGAAGTCGTCTTCGCTCTGCGGCCGAAGGACCGGGTTCGTACGGCGCTCTTCGCCGAGCGTGGAGATGCGTTCGCCGCCGCTGCCTGTCGAGCAGAAGGAGCCTGCGCCGTGCGTCGGATAGAGAATGGTCTCGTCCGGGAGTTTCGCGAATGCCTCATGCGCGGTCCGGAACTGCGCGCGCGTGAGCCCATCCGTGAGCTCCGGGCTGATGAGGTCGGTCCGCGCGGCCCCTCCCACAATCAGCGAGCCACCGCTGAAGAGCATCGGAAGGGAATCCGGGCTTTCGACTACGAACGAGAGGTGCTCGGGCGTATGACCCGCGCTGCCCACGGCCTCCACGCGTGCCTCTCCCAGGGTCACCACTGCCCCCGGCGACAGCGGCTGGTGTTCGTAGCCCAGCGCGCCCGCCGCGGGAGCGAGCAGCCGAGCCCCGAGCTGCTGCAACTCGCGGCTTCCGGTCACAAAGTCGGCGTGGAGGTGGGTCTCCAGGACGTAGCTGACCTCCAGGCCGTTCGCGCGGGCGGCTGCGATGTACCGTGCGACCGAACGATCGGGGTCGACCACCGCGCCTTCGCCCCCTCCCAGGTCGATGAGATACGAGCTGTTGCCCAAACCTTCATGGACAAACGGGATCACCTTCATGGCGAGTCTTCCTTTCCTTTAATAAGGAATGCGGCGAGCAGGCCTGATAGGGCCGTGAGCACCGCGACCGTCAGGATCGCGAGGGTGAAGCTGAAGACGTCCGCGAGCACGCCTGCCACCACCGCCCCAGCGAGCGCCCCGCCGTCGCGCCAGAAGCGATAGACGCCAAGCACGGTCGCGCGCTCCAGCGGGGCCACGGCGTCGCCGATAGCCGCCAGCAGCACCGGGTAGACCATGGCCGTCCCTACGCCGAGGAGCACAAGCCCAATCCACCAACCAGGGAGCGCGCTCGACACGCCAACGACGGCGATCGCCCCAGCCTGCAGAAACATGCCCGCAACGATGAGCGGTCGCCGGCCGAGGACGTCGCTCATCCAGCCGGTCCCGAGCTGGCAGGACCCCCAGAGCAGGGGATATGCCGCGGCAAGCGCCGCGATCTCGCCCAGGCTCGCCCCCCGTGAGGCGAAGAAGAGCGGAAAGATCGCCCACGCAAGCGCGTCGTTCAGATTGTTCACGAAGCCCGCCTGGCTCACGCCCACGAGGTGCGGCCGCCGCCAGGTCGCCTCCGCGAAGGCTTGCCGCAGCGTAATGGTGGCCTGCGATACATGCCTCGTTGCCTCACTGGCCACATGCAGGGCCGTGTCCTTCACGAACAGCACCGAGAGCGCGAGGCCCACAGCCGCGACTGCGATCCCGAGGTAGAACGGCTCGGGCCTCAGGCCGTATCGCTCCGCCACGATGCCGGAGGCGAACGCCGCCGCTGCAACCGCGAGGTAACCAGCGGCTTCGTTGAGGCCGAGGGCGAGCCCTCTCCGCCTCGGGCCGACGAGGTCGATCTTCATGTTCACGGTCATGGACCACGCCAGTCCCTGGTTCACGCCGAGGAACAGGTTCGCGAACACAACCCACCCCCAGGACGGCGCGGCGATGATGATGAGCGGCACCGGAATCGCGGCCAGCCAGCCGGCGATCAGGATCGAGCGCCGGCTGAACCGTTCGGAGAGCGCCCCGGCGGAGAGGTTCGCGAGCGCCTTGGCGGCGCCAAAGCTGCCGACAAACGAGGCCGTCGCGGCGGCGGAAGTCACCCCGAACTCCCGCTCGGCGAGCAGTGGCAGGATCGAACGCTCAAGACCAACCATCGCCCCCACAAAGGCATTGATGGCTACGAGGAGCGAGCACTGCTTCCAGTTTGCCCGCAGCCCGAGAGAGACCGGCGGCGCAGTCGCGGACGCGGCAGTGGCCATGGTCTCGATTCTTTCGTCCGTGTCTCTCGTTTGTCAATCGATCAATTGACTATTGTCGGACAAGGCCGCGGGGACTATGATTGCGCCCATGGGACACCGTGCATTCAAGAAGCGGGTCTATCCGCAGTTCGCCCGCATCGGCCAGGCGCTCGCCAGCGACCGCCGCCTCGAGCTCGTCGACCTGCTCGCCCAGGCGCCGCGCCACGTCGAAGCCCTCGCCGAGGAGACCGAGATGTCGGTGGCCAACGTGTCGCAGCACCTCCAGGTGCTCAAGCAGGCTCGCCTCGTGGAGAGCGACAAGGCAGGCACGCGAGTCGTTTACCGCCTCGCGGACCCTTCGGTGCTCCGGCTCTGGCTGTCGCTGAGGAGCGTCGCTGAGCGGCGCCTGCCGGAAGTCGGACTGATTGCGCAAGAGCACGCCATCGCGGGGGCCGGGGGTGCCACGCAACCCTCGGATGCAGCCGTCAGCGGCGCCCGCAAGGGCGAGGTGTTTCTTATCGACGTTCGACCGAGCGAGGAGTTTGCGCACGGGCATCTCCCCGGCGCGACCTCCTTCCCACCCGAGGAACTGGAGTGGCGAATCGACGAGTTGCCGCGTGATCGGCCCATCGTGGCCTACTGCCGGGGTTCCTATTGCCTGTTTGCGGACGAGGCGGTCGCCTTGCTGCGCAATCGGGGATTCGATGCCCATCGGCTCGATGGCGGGTGGGTTGAGTGGCACGCCGAGCACGGGACGAAGCGACCCCGCCGTTCCGTGGCGTGACCCTACCTTCAAGGAGAAGAGCAATGGCCAGCACAGAGAGCATCGGAGTCGCCCATCTCGACCGCGAAGAGCTTCGCAGCCGTGTGAGCGAGAAATACCGCGATGTCGCCCTCAACCCCGAATTGGGGTTCCACTTCCACACTGGCGCACCCCTCGCACGCATGCTCGGCTACGAGGACGTCGTCGTCGCCGCACTGCCGGACGCGACGGTCGCGAGCTTCGCCGGCACCGGGAATCCGTTCCTCTTCGGCGATCTCACGGAGGGCGAAACCGTAGTCGATGTCGGGTGCGGCGCGGGCTTCGATTCCCTCATCGCCGCGCAACAGGTCGGCCCCTCCGGGCGCGTGATCTCCGTGGACATGACCGCGGAGATGCGCGATAAGACCGCGGGTGGGGCCGCCGCCCTCGGGCTCGCCAACGTGGAGGTCCGGGAAGGGTTCGCGGAGTCGCTCCCGCTGGAGGACGGCGCAGCCGACGTGGTCATCAGCAACGGCGTCGTCAACCTCTGTCCGGACAAGCAGGCGGTCTTCCGCGAGATGTTCCGCGTGCTCAAGCCGGGCGGCCGCATCCAGGTCGGCGACATACTTGTGCACCGCGAGGTGCCGCAGTCGGCGAAGGATGACATCGAGCTCTGGAGTGGCTGAATTGCCGGTGCTCTGCTGTACGCAGAGTGGCGGCAATTGCTTCAGCTCACCGGCTTCGTCGACGTGGTCATGTCGAACGAGGTCGACGTATTCTCGGGGAGCAGGCACGAGTCGGACGCTGCTGAGTTCGATACGCGTGGTGTGACCGTTTTCGCCCGCAAACCGGCGTAGACTCCGCGTAGCACGGGCGGATGGAGGATGAGCATGCCTGCAACCGTAAACGAGACCATCCGCCAGCTTCTGGAGTCCACCATGCGCACCCTGGACGCACTGCTAGAGGCGACGGACGATGAGCTGCCGATGCCGTCCTCGCACGTCTGCGCGCAGGAGAAGGATGCCTGGACGCTCATCACCAACGACATCGACCACGAGAAGATCCACTCGGGCCAGGTGCTCGAAGCGCGCTACGAGAGCCGCACCACGCAGTCGCCCATGGCCCGTCTCATCGCCGAGTGGATGGAGGAGCGCGCCCGCTTCATCGGAACCCTCGTTGGCCTAACCGACGAGCAGTTCAACGGCGAGACCGCTCCCGGCGCCTGGACTTATCGCCACGTCGCAAAGCACGTCTTCATGGTGGAGCAGGACTCACTGGACACGATGAGCCACGACCGAGGCGCGCGGACGCCAGCGTTAGGCCGTGGACAGGTATAGCCTCCTCGTGGGACAACGTCAGCCCCGTTTGACCATCGACGGCTGGTCCTGACGGAGGAGATAGGGATCACAGACGGCGCTGGCTGGACAACATCACACTAGCTTAAACATCGCTGCGCTCTCCGACCGGAGACAGTCGGCAGGGCGATCCACTGCGGAAGGAGCAACCATGGACACCGAGTATTGGCTGAGCATCGTTGACGAAATCGGCCCTGAGTTCGCGAAGGACGCCGAGAGGCGGGACGCGGAAGACCTCTTCGTGCCGGAGTACTACGACGTACTCAAGGAGAAGGGGCTGATCTCGGCCCTCGTCCCGAAGGAGTTCGGCGGTGGCGGAGCGACCTACTCGACGATGGCCGCCATCCTGAGGCGCCTCGCTTACCACGACAGCTCCGCCTCGCTGGCGCTTTCGATGCACCAGCACCTGGTGGCAGCGCAGGTGTTCAACCAGCTCAACGGCCGGCCGGCGCCGCTCCTGCCGCGCGTCGGCGCCGACAACATCGTCCTCGTGAGCACGGGCGCGCGCGACTGGATGGAGTCCAACGGGACGGTCACGAAGGTGGACGGCGGTTACCGCGTCACGGCGCGCAAGTCGTTCGCCAGCGGCAGCCCGGCTGGCGCGGTCGCGGTGACCAGCGCTCCCTATGACGACCCGGCCGACGGCCCGCAGGTGCTGCACTTCGGCATGTCCCTCAAGGCAGACGGCGTCAGCCTCCACAACGACTGGCAGACCCACGGCATGCGCGCGACCGGCTCGCAGACCATTGTCATGGAGAACGCGTTCGTCGCCGACGCGGGCATCTCGCTGAAACGTCCGCGGGGCGGATTCGCGCCCGTGTTCAACATCGTGGCGCTCGTCGCCATGCCGTTCATCGCGGGCGTCTACGTCGGCATCGCCGAGAAAGCGTCCGACATCGCGCTCGGCCTCGCCCGCAAGCGCGCGAACGACCCGACCGTCCAGTGGGCGGTGGGCGAGATGCTGAGCGCAGCCAAGGTGGCGGGCGTGACGCACGACAAGCTCGTGAGCCTGACCAACGACTTCGAGTTCACGCCGACCGTCGACCTCACGAGCGAGGTCTTCATGCTGAAGACCCACGCAGTGGAGCAGGCGAAGAAGGCTGTGGAAGCGGCGATGGAGGCTTCCGGTGGCGCGGGCTTCTACCGGGTGAACGGCCTCGAACGGCTCCTCCGCGACGTGCGCGCGGGCCACTACCACCCGCTGCCGGCGAAGCAGCAGATGGCCTTCACCGGCCGCCACGCCCTGGGACTTGAGCCAATCGAGTAGGTCCCTTCGCACTGAGCACTGAGCACTGAGCACCTCTGTATACTCCGCCCACTCCAACAGAGGTGGGACTCATGGCAGGACGGCTCGAGGGCAAGGTGGCGATAGTGACGGGCGGCAACTCCGGGATCGGCGAGGCGACCGTGCGGCTGTTCGCGCGCGAGGGCGCGAGCGTTGCCCTCATGGCCCGCCGTGAGGACGAGGGCAAGCGCGTCGAGGCGGAGGTCTGCGCGGCCGGTGGGGAGGCGACCTTCATCCGCTGCGACGTCATGGACCGCGACTCCATCAAGGAGGCGGTCGCCGCCACAATGGCGCGCTATGGCCGCATCGACACTCTCTTCAACAACGCGGGCGGCGCCTTCCCCGGCGAGTTCCCGAAGGAGAGTGACGAGGTCTGGGAAGGCGTGCTCACGCTGAACCTCACGAGCACCTTCCGCATGACGAAGGCCTGCTGGAACCACATGGTCGAAGCAGGCGGCGGCACCGTCGTGAACATGTCATCCGAGGCGGCGGTCGCGGGCATCAGCACCGAGATGCGCGCGATGTACCCGGGCATCCCGCCCGCCGCCTACGCCGCCGCGAAGGCGGGAGTCGAGGCGTTCACGCGCTACGCCGCCTCCCAGGGCGCCGGCCCCGGCATCCGCGTGAACTGCGTGCGCCCGGGCCAGATCCTGACGCCCGCGCTCGCCATGCCCGACGGGCACAGCATCTTCGAGCGCCCCTTCGCCATGGCCCAGCTCACCCCCGGTCCCGGCACCGCCGAGGACGTGGCCAACGCTGTCCTCTTCCTCGCCTGCGCCGAGTCCCGCTTCGTCAACGGCCAAATCCTCACCATCGACGGCGGCGCCGCAATGAAGGTGTGAGCCGACGGGCAGGGCTCGCTGGCACTATCGACCGTCCGCCCGGAATTACGGCCCGACGAACGGGTGTGATCTGCGGCAGGAAACGCGACGCAACCGGCCGTGATGACGACTCACGCCCGGATTCGGTAGAGTGCGAGCAATCTCAACCTGAGGTAACTCGGATGCACGTCCGCTCGGTTCTCGTCCCCCTGCTCGCGATGGGGTTGCTCGCAACGGTTGCCGGCGCCGCCTGCGGTGACGATGACGATGACGACGATGATGATGGTGGGGCTACGGCTCCCGCCGGGGCGGACGGTGAGGACGTGAGGGTCGCCATCTCGGACAACAAGTTCGAGCCTGGTGCCGTCACCGTGAAGGCGGACTTCGACGTCATCTTCGAGTGGAGCGGGAGCAACGCCCACAGCGTGGTCGGCACGTACGACGGGGAGGAGATCGAATCGCCCCGGCTCACGGGCGGCGGCACCTTCGTTTTCTCCTCAGACACGCCCGGCACGTTCGAATACCAGTGTGGCGTCCACGGCGCGAGCATGTCCGGGACGATCACGATTCAGTAGCGACTGAGGACTCTGACCGGACCGTGGTTTTACTTGTCCCGCAACGGCAGCCGGACTCGCGCGCTGCCCGGCATGCAGACCGCGCCCGTGTCGTCCTCTTCCCACACGTCCAGCTCGAGCACGCCGTCGACGGCGGTGGTAATCCGCCCCCGGAAGGTGAGGTCGCGCTCGGGGAAGGCGCGGGCTCGGTTCTGCCAGCTCAGGCCCAGCAACCGCCCGCGCGGACCCATCCAGTCGGTGACGAACTGCGAGAGCCAGGCGCCCTGCAGCGGCCCGTGAACGAGCACGTCCGCGTGCCCCTCGACCGCTGCGTAGTCCTTGTCGTAGTGGATGCGGTGCGGGTTCGAGGACGCCGCACTATAAAGGAATAGCTGCGCGCGGCTGGCGTTCTTCACCATCGGCGGCATTTCCTCGCCCACGCGCACGTCTTCGAAGTAGCGCTGCCCGGTCATCGCGGCGCTCACCGCGCGATCGACTTTCCGCGCGCTCGCGCCACCGTCACGCCGTCCTGGTTCGTGTAGGTCGTCTCCGTGGTCATGAGCACGAAGGGGCCGGAGCCGCCCTCCTTCTGTTCGAGCGAGTGGAGGCGCGCCTGGGCGGTGATCGTGTCGCCCACATACGCTGGCTCGAGGAAGTCCCACTCCTCGCCGCCGAACATTACGCGCTTCGCCACCAGGTCTACGCGCCGCCCGCCGGTCGACCGGTAGATGCCGTCCTCCCGCAGGTCCTCGACGTTCCCGTGGCCCACCACAACGTGCCCGACGAACGTCGGTGGCGCGATCAGCGTGCGGTAGCCGGCCGCCTTCGCCGCCGCGTCGTCGAAGTACAGCGGGCTCAGGTCGTCGACCGCCTTCGCGTACCGCTGCGACTCCTTCAGCGTGATCGTCCCGGAGACGGCGGCGCCCAGCGGCTCGCCCACCATCGCGAGGGACTCTGGCGGGATGAGGCTGGCAGCGGAGCTCTCGGTCACGGGCCGATCCTAGGCGTCCCGCCCGGTCGCGCCAAGTCGGGCCGTCTCTATTTGTGGTTGTGCGGGCCCGTCTTCTCCATCACCGTGCCCGCGAGGCGGTCACTGGCGCGCACGGCGATGTCGCCGACGGACACCATGCCCACGATCTTGCCGCCATCCATCACGGGCAGACGGCGTACATCGTGCTGTGACATCAGCTTCTGGGCGTCGTTCTCGTCGTCGTCTGGCGCCAGGCAGATGGGCTTTCCAGAGACGAGCTCGCCCGCCGTCGCGGTGGTCCGCCCCTCCGCCAGCGCGCGGATCACAAGGTCGCGGTCGGTGACCACACCCTTCAGTTCGCGCCCATCCATCACCGGCAGGACGCCGATGTCGTGGTCGCGCATCAATCGCGCCACCTGGCTGATGTCGTCGCCGCCATCGACAGTCACCACGTCACGGGTCATGAATTCCTTCACCCTGGCCATGCAGATCCTCCTGAGTAGTCGCCGCGAGGGTAGGTGGCGCTGCATGTCCAACGCCCATGCACGACCACCGCCCGGCTATCAGCGCAATTGCATCTGCTTGGTGGGGAGAGCCGCGGGCCATGACTCAGGCGTTGCGCGAGAGTGTCCGCGCGATGCCGGGCCTCGCGGCGTCGAAGCGCGCCGCCCACTCGTCCGCCGGGCCGTCGATCGACAGGAGAACGCTCCCGAACCGGTCCGGACGGGCGATAACCATACCCAGCGCGATCTCGGGCGAGGCCACCGCCACCACATCCAACCCGGCAAGGCGCAGGAGCTCTGCGGACCGTCCGGCCGCGGGGGTGGGATCGACCAGGACCGTGAGGAGCCGCGGAGCGGGCGCCTGAGGCTCATGCGTCGCCGGGCCGCTCGCTCGCGCCCGCGCGAGCCTTATGTCTCGTGGGGCCCCCGCTGCCGCCAGCCGGGCAAGCACCGCGCGCCGGATGCCGTGCTCGGTCAGCGGGCCTTTGCGGCCCAACCACGTCTCGCTCCGTCCGGCGCCGCCTGCCAGTTGCTGTTCGATCGCCACCACCGCGCGTGCGTCGATCGTCACAACCCTCCGTCCGCCTCCGCGGTTGACACGGACGACGCCCTGCGGGAGGTCGAAGTCCTGTTGACCGAGGGCCGACGTCTCTGCGCAGGAAAGGCCAGCGCCTATGGTGAGGTGCAGGAGCGCCCGGTCACGAACGGCCGCCTCCGAGCGCCCGCGGATCAGCCGTAGGGTCTGTTCCAAGACGGTAGGCAGGGGTGGGCTACTCCGGTCTGCTCCACCGCTCGGACGCGCGAGCGTGGACTCTTGGCCCGCCCACGCGAGGAAGGCGGCGAGCGCATGTCTGCGCTGAGCGACGGTCCGGGGGGCCGATCGCTCGGCTAGTTCGTTGAGCCACTCGTTGCCGGCGCTCGCATCTGCAGCGGCGAGGTCGAGGCCGCGCTGTTCTGCCCACTGGACGAAGGCGCCCGCGGCGGACGCGTACGACCTGGCCGTGCTCCGGCTCCGGCCCCTGGCGAGGAGAGCGTCGTGAAATGCTGATACGACAGTGCCGTGGCTTTCGATTATCGTGCGTTCCACAAGGACGACCACTGCGTTATCATCTGTCCCACGACACGTTCAAGCTAGCCCGTGGCCTCAGGCGAAGGCTGTGGCCCTCTCGTTGCCGCTGGCGACCTGGCTTGCTGGCTCCCGCTGCTCGAAAAGGTAGCCCACGCCCCGCACCGTGATCACGTAGTCGAGGGCACCGGCGGTACCGAGCTTCGTGCGCAGGTGGCTCACATGGACCTTCACCATCCCTCGGGCCTGCGCGGCGGAGCCAGACATCTGGCCGATACCAGCGACGATTTCAGCCGGGCTGAGCACGCGGCCGGCATTCTTGGCGAGGAGGGCGAGTATGTCGAACTCGCTCTTCGTCAACTCGATCCGCTCTCCGCGGCACATGACCACGCGCCGGCCGAGGTCGATGGCGAGCTCGCCGGCGACAATGTGCAGGGCCTGGTCGTCCTCGGACATGCCGAGTGCGGCCCGGCGGATCGCATTCGCCTGGGCCCCGACAAGGCTGGCGGAGGCCGTGGCCGGCAACACCGCAATCGCACCCGCATCCAACGCGCTCGTTGCGAGCTCATCGTTGTGGGGATCGATCAGCGCCAAGACGGCGTGTTCCCCGGCGTGCGTGGCGATGAACCGCAACACCGCCAGGTCCTCGGGCTCCTCGGCGTTCACGGCCGCCAGGATGACTTCCGGCTCCACCTCCACGAGCAGATCGAGGAAATTCCGCGAGAACTGCCGTTCGATGACGGTGAAGCCCTGCCGGAAAAGCGCAGCCGTAAGCAGCCCTGCCGGAGCCGTTCGCGTAAATACGAGGCAGGCCACGGGCCCCGGTCTCATGCGTGCGGCAGGACGTTTCATTCGCTTGGACGCTTCTCCGAGACACGTCGCTCTGTAGGAATATGGTTGGAAACGACCGGTTCGTTTAGCCTGAAGCCACGATCTGAGTCTAAATTCGACTGAGAGCTTCTTCACACAGGCCGTTAAAACCTAGTGACACTATGGTTGCGTTCTGGGTAGGCTTTCGGCTTACGAGTGGTTGGGGAACCGACGTGGCCCTCTTAGGGTTCGACGCAGGCAGACAGGCAGACATCATCGCGCGTGGCCAGGCGGGCGACAGGGCAGCGCTTGGCCAGCTCTACGATGAGACGTTTCCGCTCGTCTATCGCTGGGCGCTCGCGGCCACGAGGAACCGTGAGGACGCCGAGGACATCACCGCCGAGACCTTCGAGCGAGCCCTCCGTTCTCTACACAAGTACCAATCTCGTGACGTACCTATCAGTGCGTGGCTAATCCGCATCGCGCAGAATGTAACGCGTGAGCACCGTAACAAACGCCCCGCCTGGCGCGTCGTGGATATAGCGACCTGCGAGGTTGATGGCCTTCCCGCGGCCGACACCACCGCACCAGCCGACCACGGGCTGAATGAGCTGCTGATCGGGTTAACGCCTGCCCAGCGGGAGGTGCTCACTCTGCGGCTCGCGGGACTCAAGGTGCGGGAGATCGCGGCGATCCAGGGCCGAGCCGAAGGTACGGTCAAGGCACTCCAGTTTGCCGCCGTCCGTAACATGAGAAGGGCAGTACGGCCATGAGCAACGAGTCCGAACTGACCCTCCAGCTCGATGTTGCGTTCGACCGGCTCCTCTGGGGTGACCCCATCGTCGCCGTGGAAGAAGACACCGAGCGCGAGCTCATCCCGTTCATCGAAGCGTTCGCCGCCCTCCTCGAGATCGCGCGAGAACCCGCCCGCACGGAATTCCGCCTATCCCTCCGCAAGCGGTTCGTGGACGAAGGGTCAGCCGCTGCGCGTAGCGATGCCGGCGGCATGCTCGGCCGCGTCGCTGCAGTCGTCGCGGCCGCCTTCGTGGTTGGCTCCGCGATTAATCCTGCGCTTGCGCGGAACCTCGTGCAGAGCGTGAGCGACACCATGGGCGCCGAGATCGCCGGAGTGGTCCAGGACGTGCTCAGCGGTGGTGCGCCAGTCGCGTCCGAGGAAGGCTCGGGTGAGGCGTCAGCCTCCGAGAGCTGGGCCGCCGAGCCTCCTATCGCCATCGACTTCGCCCCCGCCGCAGTCATCGCTGATCCAGCGCTGGGCGCGGCGGAGTCGACCCCGGCCGATCTCTCCGCGCCGTCCGGGGGAGGAGCCCCGCCGTCAGCACACGCACCCGGCCCGTCGCCCCTCGCGAACCCGAACGCCACCGCACCGAAACCAGCGGCGATCGCACCCGCTCCCGCAACGGCGCCAGGGGCCGCTGACGTTGACACGCCGGCTGCGTACGCCCCGCCGTCGATTCCCTCCTCGGGTCCGCCGTCGAATGCCAGCGACCATCCGAACCCGGTCGCCCCCGCTGACGACCCGCCAGCCGGGAGCTCGCCCGAAGTCACGGACGGCGCCGGCGAGAGCACCTCCGGTGAGCCTCCGGATGACGGCGTCGACGAGACCCCCCGCCCCGGCCAGTCCGCGGCGCACGCCAATCCTGGCAACCAGGGACAGGCGAACGGCAGCAGTGGCCCGCAGAACAGTGGCGCCAACCAGCCAGGCAATCCCGGGAACAACCAGCCCGGCAACGCCGGCCCGTCCGAGGGCCACGCTTCTAAGAACACCGGCGTGGTCGCCTCGTCGAACGGCGGTGCATCGCCCCTGGAACCGCCCGGCAAGAACGTCTCGCCCGGCCAGCCCCACGGGCACTCGCTCGGCAGCGCCTGAGCGCTATCCGGGGAAACCCCTAGGGAAATTCCCTTAACCACATAAACCAAATGCCCTCCAAACCTCATTCATAAAGTGCGGGACTGTTTCCGGCGCGCGTACCGCCATACTCGCGCTGGACCGTCCCCGGAATCGAACAGCGGGGGAACGCTCATGAGATTCAAGACATTGGTCCTGGCGACGGCGCTTGCATGCGCCCTCGCACCCGCGCTTGTGAGCGCGGCCACTTCGAACGGCCAGAAGGGCTACGAAGGCCAGCCGGGTAACCACGGCAACAACGGCCAGGGAGGCTACGAGGGGCAGCCAGGGAACCAGGGCGGACACTAGCCGCCACACCATTCGGGCCGGCTGAGGGGCCAACGGCGGGGACGAGCTTCCGAAAGGGAGCCCAGGGTTTTGGGAGAGGAAAGTCTGTGAAAGACAGCCATCAATCGACAGATCACATCTGTACGCCGCCCCTGTGCGGCCCCAGCCGCTGCTGGCTCAACCGCCAGCGCGGCCTCCGTTCCGCGGCGAGGACGAACTCGCGCCGCCAGCGGTCCAACCGCCGGCACCATTGGGTGCTCGGGCTGGGCGGGCTCCTCAGCCTCTTCGCCGTCTTGCTCGCCACAGGCGCGCTCAGCCTCGGCCAGCCGGCCCCGGCACTTGCCGCAGCGATCGGCGGCTACGATCAGTGTTCAAACGATGACGGCGATGGATACGACTCGCCGCCCTCGGACACCGGGTGCCACTGGATCAATGGCAACCTGAACGGGCAGAACTCCACCTACGCTGAAGGCGAGGCCACTGTTCAGCGACTCTGGCTTGATGACCTGGCGCCGGATTCACTTCACACGGTCACGCTTCAGTACGGCACCACCAAGAGCGGAAAGCACGCCTACGACTACCTGACCACGTGGGACTATTCCGAAAACTGGATCACCGACGCGGACCTGTGCGACGACATTCCAGACTGCGAGGACTGGGGGACAGATGACCTTCTGCCCATTCCCGTCGATCCGAACCCCGCATTTGCGGGCGAGAATCCCGACGTCGTTCAGCCGGCAGGTCGAAACTTCACGATGCGCAACGGCGACATGACGAACGCCACCGCGCCTGCCGTGGTCAGCGGCACGTATGCCGGTGACAGCGAGACCTCGATCACCATTTCGTTTACGGTGGGCACCGATCCGGACGCCTGCGTGACGAAGCAGGGCAACACGACCTGCTCTGTGGTGCTCTGGTTCGGAGCGCACATCGCACTGACAGACGAATGGGCGTCCGGAGGGGCGACCACCGTGCCAGGCTCCCCTTACCACGTCTCGCTGAGCGAATTCGATGGCGCCTCCATCGGCGAGCGCGACAACCAGATGCAGGCCGGCGCGATCGTCTCGGACCCGGACGTTTCGGTTCTGAAGACCGCCGACAACTCGCCCATCAACGCGGGCGACACCGCAGCCTTCACCATCACGGTCGATAACATCGGCACAGGGACGGCAACGGCCGTCACGCTCGAAGACCCGTTGCCAGCCGGAATCGTATGGGCCATCAATCCCGCCTATACAGGACCTGGCACCTGCGCAATCGACACCGCCCCTAACCCGGACGTGCTTGAGTGCAGCTTCGGCGATATCGCTCCCGACGACCCGGCGATCGTCATCAATATCAGCGGCACGACGCCGTTCGCCGCGTGCGCCACGATTACCAACACCGCCACGGTCGCCGCGACGAACGAGCCGGCGGACGTGCTGGCGAACAACACGTCTACGGACACGATCACCTGCAACACCGGCAACATCGAGGTCCACAAGACCGCCAACCCGGTTGGACCCGTCAGCGCCGGTTCCAACATCGGCTTCGATATCACCGTGCACAATCACGGCACCGGCTCTGCAACGGGCGTAGTCCTCACGGACAACCTGCCGACCACGGCCGGCCTTGACTGGAGCATCAGCGGCCAGCCAGCCGCCGACTGCTCGATCGCTGGCGCGGTCGGCGCTGAGGTCTTGACCTGCAACATCGGCACGATTGCTGCGGGCGGGTCCTACGGCCCCGTGAGCGTGACCTCAGACACGACCGCCGCCAGTTGCTCAACCATCAACAACACCGCGTCCGTCACAACGACGAACGACGGCTCCGACACGGACCAGGCTTCGGTCGTCGTCCAGTGCCCAACCATCACCGTCGTGAAGACCCCCGATGGCGGCACTGTCAACGCCGGTGACGACATCGTCTTCACCATCGAACTGACCGTCGGCGGCGACGGGACCGCCACCAACGTCACCCTCGACGACACCCTCCCCGCAGGCTTCACCTGGAGCCTCGTCAGCGAGACCCCGGACAACGATGACTGCACCGTCGTCGCCGGTGTCCTCGCCTGCGACTTCGGTGACCTCGCCTCCGGCCAGGTCCGCACCGTCGTCGTCAGCGCCCCAACCGACGAAGAGTCCTGCGGCCTCGTCGAGAACCTCAACGCCCTCGGCGATGCCGACAACGCGCCTTCCGACAGCGACGACGGCGACGTCACCATCGACTGCCCGACGATCACCGTCGTGAAGACCCCCGATGGCGGCACTGTCGACGCTGGTGACGACATCGTCTTCACCATCGAACTGACCGTCGGCGGCGACGGGACCGCCA
>JBBDMZ010000057.1:41511-42699 GCA_040877955.1 Dehalococcoidia bacterium
AAGAGTCCTGCGGCCTCGTCGAGAACCTCAACGCCCTCGGCGATGCCGACAACGCCCCGTCTGACTCTG
This sequence comes from Dehalococcoidia bacterium, assembly GCA_040877955.1. Lineage (GTDB taxonomy): Bacteria > Chloroflexota > Dehalococcoidia > Tepidiformales > Tepidiformaceae > JBBDMZ01. The sequence continues at coordinate 41,581 of JBBDMZ010000057.1, forward strand.
ACGACGGCGATGTTGAAGTCCTCTGCGGCGTCATCATCATCGTCAAGGAAACGCTTCCCGACGGCAGCGCCCAGTCGTTCGAGTTCGACCCCAGTTGGACGACGAACTTCGTCCTCACGGATGGGCAGTCGCACAACTCAGGTGACCTTGAGCCTGGCACCTTCGACGTGTCTGAAACCGTGCCGACCGGTTGGGATCTCGATTCCGCGGTCTGCGATGACGGCAGCCTCGTGAGTGCCATCAGCCTGCAGGGCGGGGAGACGGTTACCTGCACCTTCACCAACATCGAGCGCGGCAAGGTCGAGGTTGTGAAGTTCAGCTCCGGCGTTCTCTCTGCCGGGTTTGACTTCGAGATCCGCACCGGGGCTTCGACTACGGCTGCGGGGACGGTGCTCGAGTCGGGCACAACGGATGCCAGCGGGGAGATCAACTTCTCGATCTTCCTGATACCTGGCGACACGTACCAGCTCTGTGAAACAGGGATGATGCCCGGTTGGTCGAACGACATCGACGGGTTCACGCCGCTGGGCGCAACACCCGAGGGCGGCGACAACAGCACCGAATGCATCGACTTCACTGTCGAGCCCGGTGAGACGAAGGTCTTCACCGTCAACAACACGCCGCCTCCGGGTGGTGACGCCCGCACAATCGGGTTCTGGAAGAACTGGAGCTCCTGCACCGGTGGCAACCAGGATCACGTCCTCGATGAAACCCTCGCCAGCTTTGCGGGCGGCGGAGTATTCATCGGCGACCTCTTCGTAAACACCTGCCAGGAGGCGTTCGCTATCCTCGACAAGTCTGCCGTGAACAATGGCAAGAAGATGTCGAACGATGCCGCTTACAACATGGCCGCGCAGCTGCTAGCGGCGAAGCTGAACGTCCAGGCCGGCGCTGGCACCTGCGCCGCCTCCACCCAGGCCATCGCCGACGGCCAGGCACTCCTGGACCTCATCAACTTCAACGGCACTGGGAATTACCTCGGTCCGAAGGTGAAGGGGGCGGAAGCGGTACAGCGGGCGCTGGCGAACGCCATCGGCGCCACGCTTGATGCCTACAACAACAACACCCTCTGCCCCTGACTGAGTCAGGAGCAGCCAAATGCGGAGAGGGGGGGGGGGG
>JBBDMZ010000057.1:42709-56196 GCA_040877955.1 Dehalococcoidia bacterium
CCGGGTCCACTGGACCCCCCCTCTCTCTCTTGTCACGGACGCCCTGGATCAGCGTGCGCCACCGGCATGGAAGCTCGTCGTCGCGTACGGGACGAACGTCTGGACGGGCTTCCAGTCCCATTCGTAAAGCGTGACGTCGCAGTCAGCTTCGCCGCCCTTCACGAGCCAGTCGGAGCTACCGCCGGCCAGCATGAAGCCCTGGCTGGCCGGGCCTGCTTCACCGTACACAAGAACGCCATCCTGGTAGCACATCACCTGGATACGCGGAGACCGCGCCTCGGGTGCGCTGAACGTGAAGGTGACGGTGTCGCCCAAGTGGGCGTCAGGTTGGTCGATTGAAACTGAACTCGTCGCGGCTACGGAGTGGACTCCGCCGCGCTTAGCCGTTGCGAGCCCCGGGATGGCGAGGGCGGCGACGATGGCGCCGGCCGCGAGGGCAAGGATGATCGTCTTCTTCATTGGTTCCTCCAGATGGATTCGCCCCGTCGTGGGGCTATCACCTGTCGGTAACTTCGACCCCCCGGGATGCCCCCCAAGCCGCCTCCGGTGAAGGCATACCGAGGCGCTGCGTGACGGTGTGGTGACGCATCACCGAACCGCAACGCATGGGCAGCATCCGCAACTGCCATGCCACTGGCTTAGCCCCAGGAATCAAGGTGGAACGAGGCACCCGGTACTCGGGACTCGGGACTCGACATCCCAGCCCTCAGCTCTCAGTCTTCGAGGCCTTCGCCGTCCCCGTCGTGGGTGTCGACGAAGGCGGGTCGCTCGCGGGGAACGAGTCCTCGCTCGCCTGCTCCACGCCTCCCGGGCGCGCATGATGGCCGCGGGCTACGCCCTCGACGTCCGCCTCGAGCGGCTTCGCGAATGAGAGTTGGTGGCCGTCCGGGTCGGTGACGTGGAAGTAGCGCTCGCCCCAGTCGGCATCGCGGGGCTCGCCGTCGGCCAGCACGCCCGCCTTCTGCAGCACGGCGTAGGCCGCATCCACATCCTCCACGTGGAAGACCACGCGTCCCCAGAACGACCACTCGATCTGCTTCGGCTCCAGCACCAGATTGAGGTGCGTCCCGCCCAGCCGGAAGGTGGCGAAGGTTGTGTCGTCGCCGCCATGCTCCAGCTCGCCACCGAGCAGCCGGTAGAACGCGAGAGCCCGGGCCATGTCGTGCGTGGCCAGCGTGATAGCGTCGATGCGCCGCACGCCCAGGTTCACGCCGGTTGCAATGCCGTTCGTCGCCATGATGTTCCCCCCATGGTCGCCGTCGGCCATCAGCGGCCGGCTTCGGGTTGTCTCTCCGCCCTTGACTCGCAGTCTCTAGCCTCTAACCCTCGCCGCGTTCTTCGTGTGCGGGCGCTTCCCGAGGTCGCGCCAGCTGTCTTCCGCCACATCCACTCGGTAGTGCTTCGCGGCCTTCTTGATGTTGGCGAAGGCGGACTCGCGGTCCGCGTCTGAGACATCCTCCACCTGGTCGAAGCGTGCGAGCGCATTACGCACGTGATTCGCGTCCGTCAGTGGTTCCTTGCGTTGCTTCGGGAAGGCAAACACCGACTCAGGCAGCTTCTCGCGGTCGTCTGTGTCCAGCTCACCGTGCCTGGTATGCGGTTCCCAGGTTGGCCGTGCCATAGGCGCATCCCTCCACGCTCCATCCTCGGCACCCGGTGGTTTCGTCCGCCTTGCACCGTGCTCCCGAGCCTCGCACTCTGCTGGCGAAGGCGGGTACCGGCACTGGCCGCCACACCTATTGCGTGCTCACGCGTTGCGTGCTCGCGCGTTGCGTGCTCACGCGCAGGGTCGTCACCCTCGCGACCGGGATGGAGGCCGTCGCGGGGCAGTACCAGCGCGCGTCGGCGAGGCGCCGGCAGGAGAGCGAGTGGCCCGCGAGGGTGGCGCTCACGGCGCCGCTGTCGCCCGATAGCGCGAAGCTGACCGCACCGATCTGCGAGGGGTCCGCCGGGTCGAAGTGATACTGCACGTCGCCGGGTGTGAGGGAAGGGGTGGCGAAGGAGCGCTGAGCACCGCCCTCACGGTCACCGCCGGGGTACAGGGCGGGCGACCCGTAGGCGATGGCGATGCTCAGCGCCGCGACATAGACGGTGGCCGGGACCGCCCGCAGTAGCCGCAACCCCTCACCTCCACGAGCCCAGGGAGGAGAGACGAGATGCGGCGTGTGCTGCACGGGAGTCAGGAGGCGAACATGACCGCATCTCGTTCCGGCCGACCTGGTCTCAGTGTTAGCCCTCGGGTGATGAGGTTCGAACGAACAGTTCGGAGCGGCCAAATGATACGGTTTCTCTATGATATTTCAACACGAACTGTAATCGGACGTGGTGTCCTCCTCGGGACAGGCCAGTCCTCAGTCCTCAGTCCTCAGTCCTCACTCCTCGAGCCGCTATCCCACAGCCGCCCGCACCACTCGCGCGGCCACCCCTTCCTGCCAGGCGGGCTCCCGGAGGCGCTCCAGCTCCGCGATCATCTCCGGGAAGAAGCCGGCGACCCGGTCGTTGCCCTCGATGAGGTAAGCCCACCACGCCCATAGCCCGACCACCCGGCTCTGGAACCACAGTCGCATCGCCAGGTCCACCTCGCTGCCCGACAGCCGCATGTGCTCCCGGTAACCCGCCAGGTAGTCCTCGAGCCGCGGCGACGCCAGCACCTTCGAGAACGCGAGCGACCGCACCAAGTCCCACGCGCGCGGGTCTGTGTGCCAGATCTCCCAGTCCACGATCGCGCTAACGTCGTCGCCCACGAACAGCGCTTGTTGGTCGTGGAAGTCCCCGTGGAGCATCTGGCAGGGGAGCGACGCGTACGCCTCTGGCGGCAGCACATCCCAGGTTTCCAGCATCCGCCGCTGCGCCTCCAGCCCCTCGACGAGCCAGTCCGGCTCGCGACGCTCCCGCGCCTTCGCGATCAGCCGTTCGAGCAGGCCGAGCGACTGTTCCTTGTCCCAGCGCATCAGCATGCGTGCGCCGTCGCTGTCCGGGTGGGTCGCAAGCACGTCCTGGATGCGGCCCTGCGCGGCCCCGAGGGACCTCGCCTGCGCCGCCGAGAGTCCTTCCGCGGAAGGACGCCGCTCGACCGGCTCGCCGGCCATCCACGGTGCGAGCGTCCATCGTCCCTCGCCAACCAACACGATGGTCTCACCGGCAACCGTAGGGATGGGCACGGGCGCGGGGATGTTTAGGTCCGCCACCAAGCGCAGGAGATCGTGTTCGCCCGCGATGCGCTCCGTCTCCAGGTTCGCCCGGTAGCAACGCAGGAAGTACGTGCCGTCGACACTCTCAACCCGGAAGTTCGAGTTGAGCGTGCCCCCCGCCACACGCGTGACGCGGTTCGGCGCGGCCATGCCCCACGCAGCGAGGGCGATAGATACCTCCGGGCCGATCTCATCGACATCCATATGAATCCCTACTGCACGCCAGGCTCCGAGTCCTGAGCCCCGAGTCTACGGTCTCCGAACGCTTCGCGACCTTCGCGGTTCAATCCTCCGCGGTAAAGAGCCGGGCGATCCGCCCCGAAAGCCATCAGACGGGTTCAAGTCGCAGCCAGGGGTGACTTTACCCACCTCAGCTTCGCCTGCGAGCGGGAGGTAAACGGGAACGTTAACAGTCGTGGGTCTTGTGACCTTCGTCACGGTCGAACTCCCTTCGCGCCACAGACGCTGGGCACAGCGCGAATTTGTTCTCCGCGCAACTACCTTACCCATAGGAGCAGAAATGAACGCAGAAGTTACCGCGTTGCGCCGTGGCGTGACCACGCCCAGGCGCCTCTTAGCGGCCCTGGTTTTCCTCACGATTGGGCTCGCCCTCGCGACCCTCCAGCTCCAGCCCGTCTCCGCGCAGGATAAGGAGAAGAAGGTTGACGCAAGCATCGAGCAGGGCATGCTCGTAGTGACCGGCACTGCAGACGCCGACACCATCACCCTCCGCTTGCGTGCCGGCCACCCGGAAACCCTCGAGGTCGACGACGGCGGCCACGGCGGCATGGCCGACATCAAGATCATGCGGGACAGGTTCGACGCGATCGTGGTGAGTGCCCGCGACGGCAACGATCAGGTCGTGATCGATGAGTCGAACGGTGTCTTCACCGACACGCATCCGACGACGCTGAACGGCGAGGGCGGCGACGACCGGTTGCTCGGCGGCGCCGGGGCCGAGACGCTCATAGGCGGTGTGGGCGTCGACCAGGCGTTCGGCGGCGCAGGCGATGACCGCATGATCTGGAATCCCGGAGACGGCACCGACCTCAACGAAGGTGGCACCGGAAACGACACGGCGGAAGTTAATGGGGGCAACGTCGCGGAGGTCTTCTCCGCGACCGCTAACGGCACCCGCGTCCGCTTCGACCGCACCAGCCCCGCGCCGTTCGCTATCGATATCGGCACGACGGAAGACCTGGTCCTCAATGCCAGCGGCGGCAACGACAGCTTCTCGGCCACGGGCGACCTGGCCCCGCTCATTCGGATCCGGGTCGACGGCGGGCCGGGGAACGACACCCTCCTCGGTGGCAACGGCGTCGACGCTCTCCTTGGCGGCGACGGCAACGACTTCGTCGACGGCAACCAGGGCAACGAGACCGCTTTCCTGGGTGACGGCGACGACGTCTTCCAGTGGGATCCCGGTGACGGCAGCGATACCCTCGAGGGCGGCCCCGGGACCGACACCATGCTCTTCAACGGCGCACCCGGCGCCGAGACGTTCGACCTCTCCGCCAACGGTGGGCGGCTGCGGTTCGTCCGGACCCCCGGCAACATCGTCATGGACACCGACGACGTGGAAATCGTCGACCTGAACGCCCTCGGCGGCGTTGACAGCGTCACCGTGAACGATCTCGCGGCGACCGATGTGACCGCAGTCAACGTCGACCTCGCCAGTCCTGCTGGCACCGGCACGGGTGATGGAGTGGCCGATCTGGTGAAGGTCCTTGGCACCGCCGGCGTGGACACCATCACCGTCGCCGGTAATGCATCCGGGGTGACCGTAACCGGCCTCGCCGCGACCGTGGGCATCGTCGGCTTGGAAGCTGCCAACGATACCCTTCAGATCGATACGCTCGGAGGCGTCGACAATGTTGGCTCCGCCGGGCTCGCCCCGGGCACTATCGCGCTCGTGGTTATCTAGCCAACCAGCGATGGCGCTCTAACTCCGCTGCCTCTCTCGTTGGGGCGAGAGAGGCAGCGGGGTGGGGGGGAAGCGCGCATACCCCCTCGCTCCTCCCTCCCGCCGCCGTGGTGGCTCTCGCGGTTCGAAGCGCGAATCGTGAATCCCCAATCCCGAATCGTGAATCCGCCCAGGTCGCAGCGGAGGTGAGCTGAGCTCGACCGACCTGCACCGCAACCCATGGCAGGAGATGGCCGTACAATTCTCCCGGCGCCCGAAGGGCGTTCCAGGGGTGACCAGTGAGGTACGAATTCGACGGCTTTGAGTTGGATACCGAGCGACTCGAGCTTCGTCGAGACGACGCGCGGATCGCCCTCGAGCCGCAAGTGTTTGACGTTCTCGCATACCTCGTGGAGCAGCATGAGCGGGTCGTGCCCAAGGACGAGCTGATCGAGCGAATTTGGCCGGAGAAATACGTCTCCGAGGCGGCCCTGCACAGCCGCCTGATGTCGGCGCGAAAAGCCATCGGCGACGACGGCCAGGCCCAACGCCTGATCCGCACGGTGCACGGCCGCGGGTTCCGTTTCGTGGGAGATGTCGTTACCACCTGGGCCGGTCCCATTCCAGTGGCCGACCGGCCCCCGGCGTTCGACCAGGAGGTCCGGTTCTGCAGGGCCGCCGATGGGGCTCGTATCGCATTCGCGGTGAGCGGCGACGGACCGCCCCTCGTGAAGGCAGCCAACTGGCTCACCCACCTCGAGTTCGATCCGGGCAGCCCCGTATGGGCACACTTCTGGCGGGAGCTCTCCGCAAGCTTCCGTCTCGTACGTTACGACGGCCGGGGCTCCGGGCTTTCGGACTGGGACCTCCCCGCCTACTCGTTCGAGAGCTGGGTGGACGACCTGGAGGCTGTCGTGAATGAGTTGGGCCTCCAGCGTTTCTCGTTGCTGGGGATCTCCCAGGGGGGAGCGGTCGCCCTCGCATACGCCGCCCGGCATCCTCACCGCGTGTCGAAACTCCTCCTCTGTGGGGCCTACGGGCGTGGGCGGTTGCACCGGGGGCCTGACTGGGTCAGCCGCCACAATGCGATGCGCACCCTGATTGAGCAGGGATGGGGCAAGGAAGACGAGGTCTTCCGCGAGGTCTTCACCCTCACCATGATCCCCGAAGGAACGGAGGAGCAGCGCCGCTGGCTGACCGACCTCCAACGCGTATCAGCATCCGCGGCGAACGCGGCCCTGTTCCACGAGACTGCGGGACAGATCAACGTCGAGCATCTGCTGTCAGCCATCAAGATACCGACGCTGGTGATGCACGCGCGCGGAGATCAACGGGTTGGCTTCGAAGAGGGCCGGCGTCTCGCCAGCCTCATCCCGGGCGCCCGTCTCGTCACCCTGGACAGCCGCAATCACCTCTTGCTGGAGCAGGAGCCCGCCTGGACGCGGTTCCTCGCTGAAGCCCGCATGTTCCTGAACAGTCCGGCCTCCTGATACCCGGCCACTAGCCACAAGCCACCCGAAAATCGACAATCCGCCGCATGCCCGACGAACTCGCCGGCCTCGTCGATGTCCCCGCCCTCCAGCGGTACCTCGACGTGCACGTGCCCGGGCCGGCCGCGCCCATCGCCGTCCGCAAGCACACGGCGGGATACTCCAACGTCACCCTCTTCATCGACCGCGGCGACCACCGTTGGGTGATGCGCCGGCCGCCGTCCGGCCACCTCCTGCCCACGGCCCACGACGTCATCCGTGAGTGGCGCTTCATCTCCGCCGTCCACGGCCAGGCGCGCGTGCCCCGGCCTGTCCTCAGCTGCGAAGACACGGCCATCATCGGCGCACCGTTCTACATCATGGAGCGCGTCCCCGGCACCGAGATCCGCGAGTCCATCCCCGCGCTCTACGACACACCCGCCGGCCGCCGCCGCATGGCCGAGGAGATGATCGAGGCCCTCGTCGAGGTGCACTCCGTCGACTGGCGGGCCGCCGGTCTGACCGCCCCTCGCGGCAGCTACGTCGACCGCCAGCTCGCGCGCTGGCAGCAGCAGTGGGAGCTGACCCGTCCGCGGACCCGCGACCTTCCCGGCCTCGACACGGTCAGCCGCTGGCTCGAGCAGCACAAGCCCGGCGCGGGCGAGCAGACCATCGCGCACGGCGACTTCAAGGTCGACAACGTCCTCTTTTCGCTCGACGAGCAGCGCCTCCTCGCCATCCTCGACTGGGAGCTCGCCACCATCGGCGACCCGCTCTCGGACATCGGCTGGCTGATGCAGTCGTGGGGCGACCCGGGTACGTCGCCCACCGCCATCGACAACCGCGAGGCCCTCCCGCAGCCCGTCACCGTGCTCGAAGGCTTTCCCCACCGCGACGAGCTCGCCGGCATGTACGCCGATCGCAGCGGCCGCGCCCCCCAGGGCAAGGACGACATCCGCTTCTACCTCCTCCTCGCCATGTTCAAAGGCACCCTCATCGGCGAAGGCATCTACATGCGCTATCGCGAGGGCACCGTCACGAATCCCCTTGGCGCGCGCATGGAGTGGCAGGTCCCCCTCCGGGTCGAGCGCATGCTGCACCTGCTGGACGAATGACGGGCCGCATTCGTACTGCCTCTTGGTGACGATCCAACATTGTGGCGCATTTGTTCAGTCATTGAGTTACCGTTAAGTAGTTTAGCGGACGCTAATTGGAGCGGCATGAATTAAACGTGGTTATCGTCGGGTATCCTCGGTCCGTTTGACAGTTGTATAGGGGAATCCCCTTAGGGATTGTGAAGAAGTCGTGTTACCCATTGTAACCACAACTCGCTACCGAGTAGCGTTCGCGCCAACTTCTCGGAGCGGCCCAGCGAGCCAGGCGCGTCAGGACGAGAGCGGAGGTTCCCCATGCGACGCACCGCCCTTGCCGTACTCATCGCTGCTTTCCTTCTCGTGGTTCCGGGCTCGAAGCTCGAGTTCCCGCCTGAGGCGTCCATCGCGCGGGCGGACCCTGCGCTAAGCGGCGCCATCACGACCGACATCGTGAACGGCGACTTCTCGGGCGAGGGGCTGGGCGAAGTCGGCACCCCGCCCACGAACAACGACTTCGAGACCACGGGCGGCACTGTGGGCACTCCGCCCTCGAACAACGGCTTCGGGACGGGCGACTTCACGGATTGGACGGTGACCGGGACACCAACGATTCAGACCGGCGGCCCGAACGGAGACTACGCCCGCCTCGACGCAAGCGAGGAACTGCGGTCCGCCTCCTTCACGGTAGCCAGCAACGCGCAGTCCCTCACGTGGCAGATGGCCGCGGTGAACGCCGGGACTTTCCAAGTCGTCTACCGCATCTGGCATGGTGCCGGACACACGAGCGGCGGGACGACCAACTACATCGGATCGTGTCCGACCACGTGCACCAACTGGAATGCGTACTCGATCGACGCGGTCCAGTGGCGCGGGCAGAGCATCAGGGTCGAGATTGAACGATACCTCGGGGACCTGAAGCTCGACGAAGTTGCGGTACAGACTGAAGCCGTTCCGTCCTGGGACCCGGCGTCGGCCGGTGGCCACCGTGTCTCGCGCGAGACAGGTGGACCAAGCGGAGCCTACGCCAAGACCACGACCACGGCGATCACGTCGCAGGCCTACACCCTCAGCGCCGACGCGCAGGAGGCAGAGGTCGACCTCAAGGTTGACACTGGCAGTGGCTCGTACACCATCCAGGTGCTATCCGGGCCAACGTACTCTACCTCCACCACCGTCTACTCGGGTGCTCAGGCAGACTCCTCAGCGTGGGGGACGAAAAAGTTCGGGATTGGCGGCTTCGCAGGCCAGTCCATCAAGTTCAGAGTGACCCCTAGCAACAACACCGTTGTGCTGCTCGACAAGGCGGCAATTTCCAAGAATGTCGTCCCGGGGTGGGCAGCCAGCGGCTCGGGCACGATCACGCGCAGTTCCACTTCCGGAATCCCGCACTTCACTTCCACGGGTGACGTGCTCTCCCCAACCATCGGCCTTGACCGGCAAGGTTACAAGGGCAACCTCCGCGGCAACTGGTTCCGCATCGAGTTCATGCTGTTCGAAAACTGGAACAATGGGGGCAGTGACCTCGGCTCTATCCTTCGGGTGAAATTCAACGGCGCAACTATCACCTCTTACACGGGAAGCTCCACGGGCGCACCCTACGAGCCAGTGCGGGTCTGGCTTGAACGATACTTCTTCGTCACCGACCCCTCCGACGGCTACCAGCCGAACCCGTATCCCGGAGCGCTCAAGTTCGAGTTCTGGGGACCGACGGTCTTCGGCTGACCCCAGCTGCGGCGGCACTCCGATCATTCGCCGTGTCGAGCGCGTCGATGGCCCAGGGGCCCTCGCACCCGTTTCGACCACGCTCCCGCGAAACATCATGGCGACACCCGTCGACATGGGCGGCACGCCAATTCTTCCCGCAACTACCGATCCCGTCGATGTCGTCTATGGCAACTACTACATGGGCCACACGGATCTCGCCATCCCTGGCAAAGGTATTCCGCTAACCTGGACCCGCGCCTATTCCGCGAAGGGAGGCACGGCCACCCTGGGCGTACCGTCTGTGATGGGTCAGAAGTGGTCCCACAACTGGCAGGCGGCGCTCACGACGCTCGACGCGGAGAAGACGGTACTGATCACGCTCCCGAACGGCGCCGTTCAGAGCTGGTCCAAGGTCAGTTCGGTCTACGTCCCGCCCCCGGGCATCCGCGGCACGCTCGTCAAGAACGGTGGCGGGGATTGGACGCTCACCACGCACGGGCAGCTCGTGTACGCCTTCGACTCTTCCGGCAAATGGACTTCGATCACCGACCGCAACGGGAACGTCACCTCCCTCACGTACAGCTCGGGGCAGCTCACCACGATCACCGAACCGGGCGGACGCGCGCTCACGCTCACCTACACCAGCGACCGCATCACCTCGGTCAGCGACGGGCTGGGACGAAGCGTGGGCTACACCTATGACGGCAACGGCGACCTCGTCACCATCACGGACGTCATGGGCAACGACGTGGACTACGTCTACGAGGGCCACTTGCTCGTCCAGGGCACCGACGCCAAGGGCAACGTGTTCGTGCGCAACACGTACGACTCGAAGGGCCGCGTCACCGAGCAGCTCGATGCCGACGATGGAGAGACCACCATCGCCTACGACACGCCGGGCGCTGGGGCGACGCGTATCGCCGACCAGCGCGGTAAGCAGACGACGTACTACTTCGACCAGCAGATGCGCATCACCGACGTGATGGACGACAACGGCGGCGTCACCACCAAGACCTACGACTCCAAGAACAACGTCCTCACGGTCACCAACCCGCTCGGCGAGACGTGGGAGTACACATACGACTCGAAGGGCAACGTGCTCACCGCCGAGGACCCGCTGGCGAAGGTCTGGGAGTACACGTACAACGGAGACAACGATGTCCTGACCGTCGAGGACCCACTCGCGAACGTCACGACCTACGCCTACGATGGCGACGGCAACCTTACCTCCGTCACCGACGCCAACAGCGAGGTGACGACCTTCACGGTCAATGGCGACGGCCTCGTGACCGAGGTCGAGGACCCACTCACGCACGCCACGACCTTCGGCTACGACTCGTACGGAAACCGGACGACGGTCACGAACGCGCTGAGCAAGACCTGGACGTATGCCTACGACACGAAGGGCCGCGTCACCTCGGTCACCGACCCGCTGAGCCACGCCACGACCTTCACCTACAACGACGCCAACCTGGTGCTCGCGGCCACGAACGCCCTGAGCAAGACGACCACGTACACCTACGACAACAACGGTAACGTCCTCACCGTGACCGACGCGAACAGCAACGTCACCACCACACCTACGACGACAAGGACCAGCTCCAGACGATCACCGACGCCGAAAGCGGCGCCTGGGACTTCAACTACGATGTGGTCGGGAACCTCACCTCCAAGGTGAACCCGCGCGGCAAGACCACCAGCTACACCTACGACGATCTCGGCCGCCTCGTCGAGGAGAGCGACCCGCTGAGCCAGGAGCGCACCTACGCCTACGACGTGGGCGGGCGCCTTACCTCGCGCACGAACGCCCAGCTCGACCAGATCGACTACACCTACAACGACCGCAACGAGCTCACGCGCATCGACTACCCCGGCCTCGCCTACGTGAGCTTCGCCTACAACGACGCCGGCGCCCGCACCCAGATGGTGGACGGCACCGGCACGACCACCTACGCCTACGACGACCTCTACCGCCTCACCTCCGTCACCTTCCCCGGCAGCCGCACGGTCGGCTACGCCTACGACGACGCCGGCCGGCGCACGTCGATGACCTATCCGGGCGGTACGGACGAGGTCACCTACGGCTACGACAACGCCAACCGCCTCAGTTCTGTCACCGACTGGAACTCGAACGCGATCGCCTACGCGTATGATGATGCAGGCAGGATGACGACGAAGACGCTCCCCTCGGGCACGGGCGTGGTCAGCGCCTACACCTACGACAACGCCGACCGCCTCACCGAGATCGAGCACGTCAAGGGCGGGACGACCACGCTCGCGAGCGTCGCATACACCCTGGACGATGTGGGCAACCGCACCCAGCGCGTGGACCAGCAAGGCACCCACACCTACGCCTACGACGACCTCTACCGGTTGACGAGCGTGACGTACCCGGGTCCATCCACGACCACGTACGAGTTCGATGCCTTCGGGAATCGCGAATCGATGACTGTCGGGGCAGACGAGACGACGTATGCGTACGACGATGCGGACAGGTTGACGTCTGTGGACCCGCCTGCGGCGAGCCCGGTCGCCTACACGTGGGACGACAACGGGAGTCTGACGGCGCGTGGCAGCGACAGCTTTGCGTGGGACTACGAGGAGCGCATGACGAGCGCGACAGTGAACTCTGTCACCACCACCTTCGCCTATCGCGGCGACGGCCTCCGCGACTCGCGGACCACGAACTCCGTGACCACCACCTTCACGTGGGACATCGCGTCTGGCTTGCCAGCACTCATCGACGACGGCAGCCGCTACGTCTACGGCGCTGGCCTCGAGGCGATGGTCGACGGGGCGGACCCCTACTACTACCTGGCGGACGGGCTGGGGTCGACGATGGCGATCGTCGATGACACGGGCACGGTCCAGAAGTCGTACACGTACGACGTCTACGGGAAGGCGACCGCCACCGGCACGCTGGCGAATGAGTTCGACTTCGCCGGCCAGCAGACGGACCCCACCGGCCTCCAATACCTCCGCGCCCGCTACATGGACCCGGAGACGGGCGTGTTCCTGAGCCGGGATCCGCTAGCTGCCTCACCGTTGTGGACCTGGCCCGCTCATGGGTATGCCAACGGCAATCCGTCTAATCTCGCCGATCCGGAGGGCACTGTCCCCTGCTCCACGCCGGACTGCACTAAGCCGACGTTCCAGCCGTGCAGCAGGTCCGTGGGAGTGAGATGCAGCTATGACAGGCTGCCCGGGTTCAACAACTACTTGGTCTCCTATTGGACGAAGGCTGGGAATCTCGTCTACGAGATGTGCAAGCTCAATGATGAGAAATCCGACCAGAAGTGCGCGCCGTTTGCCAACGGGAGCAACGTCTGGGACAAGCTATATGACCTCTACAAGCTCTACGACATCATCTCGCTCTTCCCTCTCGGCAGCTTGAAGATACTCCACGGCGAAGACGCGTTGAGCCGCGCCTCGATTGAGTACTGGCGGAAGAAGTCAACCGCCGAGATACTGGAGCACCTCAGGGAGCAGCCGATCAAAGTTCGCCCGGACGGGACCGTCATCGATGGCAACCATCGGCTCACCGTGCTGAGGGAACGCGGTATCGACATTGACAACCTGAACATACCAAAGGAGATCATTCCTAAGATCACGTTCCCCGATCCTTAGGACGCCCGAACACATGGATGATCGAGAAATCACGGTATCGAAGCTCCGTTATGATGAGGTCAGAGACTTGGCTAATCTCGCTCACCGAGCCACCGCAGTCGCTCGCAGCGTGTACTTGGATGAGGAATTTGCCGACCCTCGCAGGTTGCTTGAGTGCGTCACAGAGGTACAGCACACGTTGATGGGCGAACTCCTTCAGGCTCTGGACAATCGCCCCCGACGCTCATCCGGAGAGCTTCTGGACCAACTCAACGAAATCGGAGTCCGTCATAAGTGTTCATCGGTGATCGAGGCCATCGTCGTTCGGCCAGGACAGTGAGTCCCATCCAAGCCCGCCGCACGTCCATGACCTACCCCGGGGGCACGGACGAGGCCACCTACGGCAACGACAACGCCAACAGACTCACGTCTGTCACTGACTGGGACTCGAACGCGATCGCCTACGCGTATGATGATGCAGGACGGATGACGACGAAGACTCTCCCCTCGGGCACGGGCG